>JAKLGH010000002.1 GCA_022710775.1 Patescibacteria group bacterium | reverse complement strand
TCAAAGGAACCAAGATAAAGGCACCCTCCATCCCGCTCTGTTCGGCGGGATTCCGGGGCGGGCCTTTTCCCCGGCCTTCAGGCCGGGGCTTGCGGCCCGGTTAAGTCAATATCAACCATCTTCTTTCCTTGCAAAACAAAAGCGGCTGGTTTAAGCCGCGCATTTTTTAAATATATCAGCCTTCTTTTCCTCAAAATCCAATACTGGAACTAAACTCGCAATGCCGAGAATAAAATGAGTAAAAAAATGGCTGTCAAAAGCCATTTCAATTAATTTTCCGCTTCCATTAAGGAAAGTAGAACTTCTTTCATATGCCGGTCAATCGGCAAACGGTAGCTCTTTACTTCAATGACGGCGCTAGGAATCTGGCAGTCGCCAATGTCATAAATCTCGGCCCAAATCCTATGCATGCTGCTTTTTATGTTTTGGTGAACCTCCACAAAAACCGTATCATAGGGCAAGCCAAACCGGGTTCCGCGGCAGCAATAAGCATCAAGAACCCTGTCAACTTTGCTTACATCGAAGGGAAGAATACGATACAACTCTTGTTTTTCGTTAAACAACCACCAGTTTGTTTCAAACTCGTCGATAGAAATCGAAGGATTATCCCCTTCCCGGTCCCGTTTGAACTCGTTTAGAATATTATCCAAGTTTCTTTTCCACATTCTTCCGTATTCGTCCGCTGAAGCAATATTCTCCATGGGCAAAACGGCGAAAGTGCCGGACTTCTGCCCGCGCAGCTCTAACACGTATATCTGAATTTCCATTTAACCGCCTCTAAAATAACTACCAAGAATATAATATTTATCATAATGCGTGTCAACATGAGTGGCAAAGGGATATAGTACGAATTCTACGCATCCGGCCGCCGGAGCCGTTATTTCTCAAGCATCTTTTTAAGCCGGTCAATAACTGCTTTTTCCCAGTATTTCATCGAATACCAGCGGATGAGAGGTACCGCGATCACACGCAGCCATTTTTTATGAATGGCAACTTGATAGGTATAATCGATCAAAGTTCCTTTGATATGTTTTGAAAGTAACAGCTCTTCGTGTCCGGAAGTCCCAAACTGATAACTGTCATTATCAGAGATAAACCCCTTCCCCGGAAGGATTTGGGTCTTCATTTTAACCTTAAAGCTTTTACCGAATGATCTTACGGTTGCCTCCATCTCCAAGTTATTCCCATCACGATTATTAATCCGAACCGATTCGGCCACTTTTGGAAAATTCTCCGGAAATTTTTCGAAGTCGGTCATTATCTTAAACACGTCGTCTACCGAAGCTTCAATGACCCATTGTTTGCGAAGCGTTATTTTGTCCATTATGGTATTTTACAATAATTTGCCGCTAATTAGGAAAATCTTTAAACTTTGGCCGTTATTTCGCCGACACGATAAACCAAAAAATCATCCGCCGTTTAATTGTATTTAAGATACTCAAGAACTAATCCATATATCCTTTGCGGATCCATTTGTTGCCGAATTTGCATTCTTAAAGCAAGGTCAATGGTTTCAATCGCCACATTAACTCATGTTTCAAAAAGCGACGGAAAAATTATAAGATCCATTTTTGAATAAAAATCCGGCAGTTTATGATTGTCCATCGGTTTTGTGATTTTAACAACATCAAGTATCTGTAAGGGCAAGCGGGCGATTACGCCGATGTCGGTAACTATATGGATCGTAAAGTTTTTGATCTGCCGTCAAAGAGAACAAAACCTTCCGGCAACGGCTGATTTCAGCCAACGCCCCGAATTGCTTAAAAAAATTTAGCTTTAAACCCTTTTGCCCGCGGCTATCTTATCGGCAATGGACAAAAAAGCTTTTTTGGCTGGCGAATCACCCGCGCTAACCAACGGTTCGCCGTTATCGCTGGAAAGAACAATTTTTTGATCGATCGGAATCGAACCCAAAAACGGGATTTCGTATTCTTTGGCAATTTTTTTCCCGCCGCCTTTTTTGAATAAATTAATTTCTTTTCCGCAATGCGGACAATTAAAACCGCTCATGTTTTCAATTAAGCCGTGGATTTTAAGTTTTAATTCCTTGGCGAAATTTATCGCTTTTGTCGAATCCAGCAAACAAACATCTTGCGGCGTGGTTACTATCACGGCTCCGGCATCGGGCAGAAGTTGGGCGATTGAAAGCGGCTCGTCGCCCGTACCGGGCGGCGCATCAATTATGAGCCAATCCAAATTGCCCCAAATTACATCTTTTACGAATTTCTCAATAACCTTCATTTTGGCCGGTCCGCGCCAAATTATCGGACTGTCCGTTCTTTGAATGAAATAGGCCATTGAAACCAAAAACAGGTTTTTGCGGATTTCCACCGGCATTATTTTATCCTCTCCATACGATATGACTTCATTGTCTTGCGCGCCAAGCATCATCGCCAGATTCGGGCCGTGGATATCAACGTCGAGCAGTCCGATATTCAGCCCCTTATCGGCAAGCGCCCAAGCCAGATTCGCCGCAACGGTTGATTTGCCTACGCCTCCCTTGCCGGAAAAAACCAGCAAATAATCTTTAATTTTATCGTTTTCCATCCGTTTTGATGATCTTTATCGCTTTTCCGTTAATCAGCGCATCTGTTACTTTCTGATGGGCCGATGCCAGGATCCTCTGAAAGGTGCTCTGCGACGTGCCCATCTTTTCCGCCGCCCCTATTTGGTCCATCCCTTCAATATTTTTCAACCTTAAAGCTTCTATTTCTTCTAGGGATATTTCGACAACTTCAAGTTCTCTCAAGGGAACTCCTTGAGGCTTAAAATACGATATGCTTGGATTAAATTCAATCCGCCGGCAAAGTCTTGGTCTTGTCATGTTTATTTTCTTTCTAAAGTAATTTTACAATCGGGACATTTTAATTTTGAACAAGGGGTACCCCGTTCGTGCTGTATTTTATGCCCGCATTGCGGGCAAACGCAATCCCCTCCCGGGCCTTTGCCTTCAGCGCCTTGGATTTTATTTTTAAATTTTCCTTTTTGCCGCCAGCCGAATCCTTTGCCGAATTCCGGTTTATAGTAAACGCTTTCGACTTCGTGGCTGGAAATCTGGATGGACACATAGCGCAAATTATTAATTTCTGCCATGAGCGCCTTCCTTAAATCATCTGAAATTTTTTCCGCTTCCTCTATTTTCAAATTTTTCGGAAGCGCGATTGCCAAATCCGCAGTCGCAACAAAACCTTTTTTTTGCGTCTTTAACGAATTAATCTCGATATCCCGGGTTTTGGCAATGGATTTTATCTTATTTTCCACCTCTTCGCCCGCGGAAACATCCAACAACGAATCCACCACCTCCTTTCCGAGAGAAAACGACTCTTTAATAATGTAAAAGCCGATTAGCAAAGCTAAAACCGAATCGGCGGCGCTCCAATATACGGCCAAAACCAAGCCGCACAAGACCGCCAGCGAAGCAAAAACATCCGCCCGGGAATGGATGCCATCCGAAATTAAGGCTACGGAATTTTCCCGCTTTCCGTAATGGATTTTCAACCGGGCCATTATCTCATTGGCCGTGGCTGAAATTATCATTATTCCGAGCGGCAGATAGCCAAGCTCAATCGTCTTTGACAAAAACAAGCCCTGAAAAGCTTCGTAAGCGATACCGGCACCCGTGCCCAAAAGCAGCAAAGTGATTGTTCCTCCGGCCAAAACTTCAAATTTATAATAGCCGTAAGGGTGTTTTTGGTCCACCGGCTTTTGCGAGATCTTAATGCCGAGATAGCCGATAGCCGAAGAAAAAATATCGACGAAAGAATGCACTCCTTCGGCAACCACGGACGATGAATTTGCCAAAAAGCCGGCCGCTATTTTACCGGCGGCCAAAACCGTGTTAATTGCGATTGAAATTACCGCGATCTTTTCTTTCATTTTAAATTTTTCTCGATATTGGCGATTATTTCCCGAAATATTTTTTTATACTCCGGATATATTTCACCAACCGGCTTCATTTTTAATGACGCGTCCATGAAATCTTTTCGGTAAGGAATCTTGCCGATAACCGGCGCGCCGTTTTCCTGGGCGAAGCGTTCGATCTGGGAGCAAAAATCAGCCTCCAAATCGAATTTATTGATAACGATTCCGTGCTTGATCTTAAAATGCCGGGCAAGATAAAGGACCCGTTTTAAATCGTGCAGAGCCGATGGCGTGGGCTCGGTAACTCCGACAATATAATCGGTACCTGTGAGGGACGCGATCACCGGGCAGCCAACCCCGGCCGCCGAATCGATCAGAATTATTTCCGAACCCAACCGCTCCGCCTCTTCTTGCGCGAATCTTCTGACTTCAGCCACTACTTCTCCGGAAGCCAGTTCTCCAAGTTTGAGTTCACCGGAAACCAGATTAACATTGTAATTGCTGCCAACGTATATCAAGCCAATCTCTTTTTTATCGATTGATATGGCTCCCTTCGGGCAAACTGCCAGGCAGGCTTTGCATCCAATGCAAATCTCTTTCACAAACGCGGGAAATTTATTTTTAACGAACACGATCGCGTTTTGCTTGCATATCGCCGCGCACTTGCCGCATTTATCGCATTTGCTAAAATCCCATTTGGGAACCGGCTGGAAAATTTTTATCGGATTTTTTCTTTCCGCGCCCAATATCAAATGATCGTTGGGACATTCGACATCGGCGTCCGCCAGCAAAGTTTTTTTGCGCCGCGCAAACTCCACCGCCAAAGATACGGCCACCATCGATTTGCCCGTACCCCCTTTTCCTCCGGTTATTGATATTTTCATAAACGTTAATTATGTTTATTTAACCGCCAGAATAACTCGGGGCTCTGCCCCGGGGATAAATGGCAGCGAATAAAATTTTTCCCGCCGCGCGGCGTTTAGCGGCGCAGAAAGAATGCCATAACGCCTTGGGTACGCGATGGTTTAATTTTTTTCGATATCTTCCTTGCTGATTTTTTTGGTGCAAAAGAACCAATCATAACAATAAAGGTTATCTTTTCCCTCCATACGATCCTTGGCCGCACCGCAGGAACCGGCTGGAGGAACAATCACGTCATCGCCAGGCCTCCAATCGGCTGGCAAAGCAACTGAAAATTTATCCGCGGTCTGCATCGC
Organism: Patescibacteria group bacterium; assembly: GCA_022710775.1. Taxonomy (GTDB): domain Bacteria; phylum Patescibacteriota; class Minisyncoccia; order Minisyncoccales; family UBA5738; genus CAINCQ01. The sequence goes on along the minus strand of JAKLGH010000002.1, from coordinate 178,978 downwards.
AACTAAAGCGCGGTATAATTCGTCAAAATTACGGCCTATGCTCAACGGATAATAGATCATTGCCCTGATCGTTCCTTTCGGATCGATAAAAAACACCGCGCGAACAGCCTTGGTGTTGCTTTCCCCGGGCTGGATCATCCCGTATTTTTTAGCCACCTCCATTGTAATATCTTCAATAAGCGGAAATTTAACTTCCACGCCTTTCATCCCCTTATATTCAATTTTTTCCTTAATGGTCCTTAACCAAGCGATATGGCTGTAAAGGCCGTCCACCGAAAGCCCGATCAGCTTGCAATTGGCATCATTAAACCGCTTTTCCATGGCGGAGAAAGTCATAAACTCCGAAGTACAGACCGGCGTGAAATCCGCCGGATGGGAAAAAAGGATTACCCATCTGCCCTCGTATTGTTTGGGAAAATCTATTTCCCCTTGCGTAGTGACGGCCCTGAAAGCCGGAGCTTGATCGCCAATCCTTGGCAAAGAAATTATTTCCTTTTGGTTTTCTTGATTTGTTGTTTCCATATTTTAATATATTTTTATTTTTTAAATTTTACCGCCGGTGCTCCTCGCAAGCGTTTTGGATCCCGGCTTTTTTTATTTTATTGCTCCTCCAGGCTTCAAAAATACCTTTCACGGTTCGCTCTTTAATAACATAAACATCGATTCCAAATTTGGCACAAAGATCAATGGCCCGGGGACCGATATCAACGCAAAGCAAAACATCCGAGCCGTGGGTTTTCAGCAATTCCGGCGGCAGGCCTTTACCTCCCATATGCTCGCTGGTATTGTCGATTATTTCAACGACTTTGCCGTTTTCATCGATAAATGTATAGGTCGCGCAGCGGCCAAAATGAACAGCAACCTCGTCATCCAACCCTAATTTTGCGTTTGTGGGAATGGCTATTTTCATGTTAATTTTTTTTGCTTAGTTCCCCGGCAATGAATTTTTCAACGGCGGCGCCGGCCGTTCCGGAGAAATCATAAATTTCAATGTTGAATTGCTTTAAAACATCAACCGCCCGGGGGCCGATATTTTGGGCGATAACCGCGCGCGCGCCCATTTCCGCCAAGGATTTAGCCGCAGAAATACCGGCTCCGGCGGCCTGATCCATATTTTTATTCTCCAGCGCTTGGATTTTACCCATTTTGCCGGCTTCAACTTGGACAAAAATAAAATACGGACACCTGCCGAACAATTCGGCAATCGAATCTCCCAAATCCGGCCCGTTTGAACTGATTGCAATTTTCATGATTTTTTTTCGGCGCTTCGCAAAAAACGCCGGTTATGGATTATCCAAACATCAACCATTCTGGTTTAAATATTAACAAAACGCCTATCAATAACAAAATAATTCCGCCGGCCAAACGCGATAAATGCGCGTATTTGGTGGTTATCCCGGTCATTTCCATGGTTATCATTGCCGCAAAAAACACAAAAAGATCGTCGAGCATGAATACCAGAACATAAAGCGCCAAATAAATATATCTTTGCGCTTCCGAAACCCCGTTGATTGCCAGTACCTGGGCGTAAACCGCGGGAAGTCCCGCCGAGCAAATCAGCTCAACCATGTTTACCGCAAACGCCAATACAATAATTCCTCCCAACGCCAGCCAAAAACTCTTGCGATAAACTAAGTTTTTAAGCTTTTCAAAAACGATCCGCCTTTTTTCATCTCCGGCAATCTTGCATCCGCCGCTTTTATTCACAAAGAATTCCCGGATACTGTAAGCGCCTCCCGCCAGCGCCAGCCCTCCGACGGCCAGCCTTACCCAAACTATAAATCCGAAAAATAAAATCAGGTTTAGCCAGGCAGCCATAAAGAAGAAATAAACCAGCGCCGAAGAAATGATAAACGCGCTGCCGAAAATCCACATTCTCTTCCTGTTTTTGATTCCCAAAAGAAGGCTGATTAAAAACAGCAGCGCCCACATCGCGCACGGATTAAAACCGTCCAGCGCTCCCATTATCACCGTAATGGCGGGAAGCGAAAACGATGCCGCGTCCAATTTACCGAAAAAAGGAACATTTATCTTTATGCCATATGGCGCGGCGACACCCGCGGCTTCCTCCGCTTCAGTTACATCTGATTTCCCGGGAACCAGAGCCTGTTCCCTGTCTTCCGGCCCGCGCCCGGCAACTGCCGCGATTGAATCAAGACATGGCTCCGTGGTGCATTCATCGACCCGATTTTTAATTTCTTCGGAAGTTGTTCCTTCCAAATAACCGATAAAATAGTGGTCGCCGATAATAAGGAACGGAACACCATTAATATCGGCGCCAAGAGTCTTGGCGGCTTGTTTCATGATTGCCAAGTTTTCCCGGCTTTCGTAAATTTCAAATTCGATAATCTCAAGCGACGGATAACGGTTTTCAAGCTCTGCCAAATATTGCCTTTCTTGCCGGCAATGCGGACAGCCATTGCCATAAAAGAAATATGCGGATAGCGGCAGCGGATTGGCCGCATTGGTTATTTCCGGAAAGCCTGCGGCAATCAAGAACAGCGAGATAACTGCGTTTATTCCCTTTTTCATGGTCAGCGATCTTTATTTTGGCTAACAATGTCCAAAAGTTTTTGTTTTTCGATTTCACCGGTCAAGCGTTCGAATTCCGCTCCGTTCTTGTCCAGGAAAATGAATGTCGGAAGAGACAAAATATTGTAATCGCTTACCGCCTTTTTGTCGCTGTCAAAATCGCGGTATTCGGTTTCAAGCCACGGAAGCTCGGTTTCAATTTCTTTCCAGCGCGGCTTCATAACAACACACCCCGGGCACCATACGGCGCCAAATTTCAATACCTTCATTTTTTTAATGGTTAATTAGTTTTATGGCAAGCATCAATGCGATACCCGAAATAAAAACTGCGAATGAGCCGATTGATCTCTTTAAGTCAGCGTCTTTTCTAATTTCCGGCATCAGATCGGAAGCAGCGATATAAATAAAACCCCCGGCTGCAAAAGGCAAAAGATAAGGAATTATCTCTCTAACCGCAAAAGAAAGAAAATAGCCGGCAATTCCGCCCAATACAACCATCAAGGCAACCGCGTAATTCACGGCTAGCGCTTTTGTCTTATGATATCCGGCGTGTATCAACACGCCGAAATCTCCGATTTCCTGCGGTATTTCGTGCAAGGCGATGGCGAATGTTGTAGCTATCCCCAGCTCCGGTCCGGTTAAAAAAGCGGCGGAAATTACCAATCCGTCAATAAAATTATGCAAGGAATCCCCGAACAGATTCATGTACCCGAAAGAATGGATGGAGCAATTCTCTTTGTGGCAATGGCGCCAGAACAGCAGTTTTTCCATGAAAAAGAAAAAAACAAACGCCGCCAATACGATGAAATACATCGGATTAGCATCCAATTCTTCGGACGCTTCGGGCAAAAGGTGTAAAAACGCGCCGCCCATCAAAGCTCCGGCCGAAAGCGACACCAAAAATATCGTAAGCTTATCAAGCGTTTCTTTCTTGAAATACAAAAACAGAAGCGCCGCCCAAACGCACAAGCTGATAGCAAAACAGGCCGCGGTAATCCAAATTAAATTAGCCATACCCTCTTAATAAAATGTTCTTATCTTATATTTTATCATTCTGATCGGAATTTCTTTCCAACGCAACAACCTCTTTTTTAAAAAGAGGTTGTTGCTTGAGATTGCTATATCTTCTTGTTTTTTAGCGCGGCTTTTTCTTCGCGCACGGCCTGCAATTCTTCTTCCAGTATTTTTTCCTCGTTTTCCAGCGCGGCCATTTCATTCTTGGGAGAAATAAATCTCCGTCCGCCCATTCCCCAGCCTCGTGCCCAGCCGCAGCCTCGTCCCCAGGCTAATCCGCGTCCGCAAGGCCCCATTCCCCTTCCTGTTCCCGGTCCGGCTCCGGCCGGCCCTGTTTTATCCATTTGTGGCATATTTTTATTTTCCTTTTTTTTATCAATACGACCTTTACAATTAACTCATTTCTTCGATTTCTTTCCGCCCTTTCTCCATCTCGGCTTCCTGCTCGGAATCTTTTTGCAAAAGCATGGATTGGAATTCTCCCACGTGGGTTTTTTCTTCCCGGGCGATATCTAAAAGCATTTTTTTGATCTTTTCATCCTCTGAAAGCGCGGCCATTTGTTCATAGAGGTTTATCGCGTCTAGTTCCGCGATTATCCCGGCCCGCAAAATTTCCTTGTCGATATCCTCTTTTTTGACTTCCTTAATGCGTATCGGTATTTGTGATAACATATTTTGCCCTGCTCTTTTATGATGGTAAACTCCGGCCTTTTATTGCCTTATATTATGAATATAGACCCATAATAGTTCCCTGTCAAGCAAACGGCGGTTCATTTTAAAAACCGCTCCCGTGATCGCGCAAGCCCGATGTTAAAAAAAGCCAAAACGGCGCTTGATTTACTATTTAAAAAAACCGAATTTTTAATTCGGCGCTCCCCCCGCTTAAGACAAAAAACCTCGTATTCTGCAATATTCTGCGAAAAATCATCCAAGAGGTGATTTTTTCTGTCAGCCTAAGCGATTCGTAACAACCTGTCTAGCTTTTATTAATAATCTGCACGGTAAAAAATACAAATAGCGCCAGACACGCGGTAACCGCTGCGATTACGGCCGGATATTGGCCGCCAAAACCGTCCGCGGACAAATGTTTGAACAATATCCCGGAATAAGCCCAAACCAGTACCAGTCCATAGGCAATGTTTTTATCTTTACGCAGGCGCAAAATTCCGATCAACGCCCCAATAAGCAATATAATGACGGTCCAGGCAAAATCGGCAATTCCAAATCCGTCCCATCCAATGCTTACCAAAAATACCGTGATATTGGCGATTGCCGCGACCGTGATCCAGCCAAAGTAAACGCCAAAGGGAGTAGAAATAACAAACCTTTCCCTTGATGCTAATTTTTCCGGGCGGAGAATATCGGCGATCTTAATAAGAAGCGCGAGCAGTGCCGCCATAATGATCACGGACAAACCGATTAAATCGTAATGCCAGGCAAATATCCATGAAATATTGGCCAGCGAGGTAGCGATAAAAAGCAAATTGATCTTACTTAATAATTCTTCTTTTTGCCGGCTGCCTTTCGTAAACTGATAAACAACATACCCGCCAAGCAGAAGGTAGATCAATCCCCAAATGGAAAAAGTCAGCCCGGCCGGCGCAAAAAGATTGGGATAGGCTTCCGATACCGCCCCGGTGGTGCGGTTGTTAATGGGCAGGCCATTGGCTAAAAAATTCACTCCTACCATGGCAACATAAGCCGCCGCCGCGAAAATTTTGATAAATATATTTTTCATATTTTTAAAAAAATTAAAACGAGGCAAATTATTTCTCTTTAAACGGTAATATTTCCGGATTAGGATTAGGGTACGGCATATGTTGCTGTTGCCAAATCCTAGCGGGATTGCTGGTCGGCTTTCATCTCGTTTTTTAGCTCGTCGAGCTTTCCTTGGATGTCTTCCGGGCTTTGAACCGGCTCCGATTCATCGATCGCGTCTTTTAAATCGTTGTCTTCTTGCGGCTCAAGATCGTTATTTATGTTGTTAAAAGCGTCCCTCATTTCTTCTCTTTCTTTATAATCTTTTAACAATTCCACGCCCTGCTTGGAATCGATGTTTGAGCATTCAAATTCAAAATCCCCGGAAAAACTGATTCCGGGATTCGGCGAATAGTCCGGACACCGGCCCTTGAAAGAAAAAAATTCCGGGGTTATGACGGCGCCGTTTTTCAACGGATCGCCCGCTAAACTGAAATATGAACAAAGAGTTTTCGCGTCTCCCGTTTCCTCTTCCGTGCTTGTTTGGGTGACCCCCATGACGGTACCGGTGCTTTTGGTTACAATTGCCACCCAATCGCCGTTTTTTCTCTCCGGGGCGGGAAAAAGCGTTTTGGAGTTATGATCGATCCTCACCGGAGCGGAATTTTTTTTGTAATATTCCACGGTATTGCCGCTTTCATTGATTTGCAAAATTCCCTGCCCTGCCCCGCTTGAAAGATCGGCATTCCCGGAATAGCGGTAATCAATGCTTCGGCCAAGAATATACAGCTTATTGCTGTCTTTATCGAAAACGCTTAAATCGTTTGAAACATAATTTATCTCTCCCTCCTCGATCCCCGCTATGGTATTTTTATAATCCCCCGATATCGTTTCTTTTCCAATACAAAAAACATAACGGTCTTCATTCTGCAATTCGTCAAAATAAAGTTCCTCTATTTTTTTTCCATCGCTTTGGGGATCAGCTTGTTGTTGGGGAATATTGAAAATATTTTTTTCACCCGATCCGCCGTTAAGCAGGGTGCTTGCGGCAACCGCCCCTCCGATCACAACGATTCCCGCGCCAATCAATAAATTTTTATTCATAGTCTTTACGAGCCCGTTTTTATAATCCGCAAATATTTGTCATTGATTCACAATCAGCGGCATTGATCATGCAATCGATTTTTTCACTGTTCCACTTGGAGCATTCTTTGCCGCACGATTCGCGGCCCTCGTCCAACAGCTGGTCGCTGGCGTTGGGAACCAAAGTCAAACACTTGATCGCGTAATTCATGCAAGCCATCTGGCAGTCGTCGGAATCCGCGTTTTTTGCCGGTTCGGGCGCTGCGGTTTCAGGAATTAACAAATCGGCGATCAATTCCGGTTTTGACGAAATTTCCTGGCAAGAATTGGAATCGGACAAATGCTTTTTCGATTCATCGCTCAATTTGGAACAATTGTTGTTGCATGTCGTTTCATTCACCAGCGAAGGGCAAGTTTGGCTGGCTTTTTGGCAGATCGAAGCGCAATCAAAGCTTTGTTGATCGCTTGCGCTTTTGGGAAACAGAAATGCCGCTCCGGCAACAATCGCGGCAATTCCGGCAATCGAGGCCGGTATCAATATTTTTTTATCCATTTTTAATTAATATTTTATATTATAGAACTTAAACCGACCAATTTAAACTTTAATTCTATTTAATTTTATTTTACATAACCCAGCTTCTGAAACAATTCCCATGACGGCGGGGTTAGTTTTAAATTCGCCAATGCGTTCAAGCTAACCCAATGGAATTTAACCAAATCATTGTTAAGATCAACTGAAATTTCATCCGCATTCTTATCTTGGCCAAGCTAAAAATTCGTCGTTGAACCGTCGTTAACGTAATAGCCCTATTTTTCCAGCCGCTAATGAAGCCAGCCGCTTCTCGATCTCCCCGCTTTTCGCGATGCACTGCTCAAGCCCGAAATTTTTAACTGCTTTTCTTTTCCAGCTAACATCTTTCTACTTTATCATAAATAATAGCTGGCCCATTTCTCTTTATTATTTATTTTTCTTTAAATCCTATCTCATTATTGTTTTGCGGAATAAGTGTTGGGGTTAAATATTTTTCCACTAGAGTTTCAAATTTGTCATAGACGTCTTTATCTATTTTCCACGAGTTTTCTTCAACCAAAGGATTTCCAACGAGTATCCCGTTTTTATCAAAGTACGGCGGAGCGATTACTCTGAAATACGGTTTTTCTGTTCGATTGACAATGATAATTTTAGCCTTCCAAAACTCACCGATTAAACTAAGTTTTTCCTTATCATTAGTGTGGGATTTCCCATCCCAGCGGAATTTTACTTCAAGAAAGACAGGGTCCCCTTTTACGTCAATTACTATAAAGTCTGGGATCGTTCTAATCCTTTCGCCTACATCGGTGTGCCTAGAAAAATTCTGCTGGATTTGCGTAAGGTTCTGAAGAATTGCCTCATATCCAAAGCGATACACTTTATTGCCGGATTGCTTAAGCAAATCCTCAATTAATGTCTCCGCCATCCGGCCCTTAAGCATACTCTCCGGATCAAAATTGTTTTGATTCATAAATTATTTTTTAAATATTAAAAAGTAAATTATCGGATATTTAAGGCTATACCTTGGCAAAATAACGCCTTGCAGTGGTAAATCATAGCCCCTACCCTTTTGGAAGGCTGCCCGGCTGCCCGATCCGAACGGCCGGTTTTATCTCAAAAACAGGGTAAATTTGTGGGTCAAAAGTCGATATTAGGTCGACATTCTGGAATGTCGAGTTTTGGAGGGTCAAAATTGGCAAAATCTGACCAAAAACAAGGTCAAAAAGTCTGCATTTACTCTACATTAAGTCTGCATTCTAGAATGCAGACTTTTTGGAGGACAAATTTGGGTAAAATTCGGGCCCAAAAGTCGTCGTTGAGTCGTCGTTCTAGAACGACGAGTTTATGTAATCACCAACTAACTATAAATTAAACTTTTCCTTTAATAAACAGGCATCTCTTTTATCAAATTTCTTTTCCAGATTATCTAATATTTTTTTCTCTGTTTCGGGCGACCAATATATTTTTAATTTCTTTTTTGCTCTCGTAATTGCCGTATAAAATATATTGTGTGAAATTCTTTCTTCTATTTCATTTGTAATAACAACTTTTACAGAATCATACTCGAGACCTTGCGCCTTATGAATAGAAACAGCATAAGCAACTTGGAAGGGCACAATATCCGACGCAGAATCATCGTCGTCTTCATCTGTATTTTTAAGTTCATTAACACTAAACCGAATAACAGATTTAGCCTCTTCGATACTGTCTAGCAATTCTATATCTGGGTAACCAAGAATATCTAGCTCAGAAATTGATTTATCGATTTGAATATCGAACTGAATTCTGTCTCCGAAAGTTTGAATGTCTAATATTTTTCCCTTAAGATTATTATGGATTGCCGATCCGAATCTATTGGATTCATTGAATAAAATAGGATCATGAACTTTATATGTATGGACACCCCAAGTTACTGGCTGATCCTCATTGCTTTCCTGCAAAAATCTATTAATGTTGTTTATTCCGTAAAAACCATCGTAATTTAAGCATAAAATAATCTCGTCATTTTCTGAATGTTCAAAGATTGAATTATCCAATCTGGTAGAATATTTATTTTGCGTAATATGCTCAACAATATCTTCTTCAAGGTTTCGAACTTTACTCCACAAATTTAATAAATCTCTGTTATCTTTTGCGCGCCAGGGAGTAGTTAATTCTATAACCGACAAATCTGAAATAAAACTTTTTGCAATATAAAACCAATTCCCAAACCGAATTGACTCTATCTGAAATATATCTCCGACGAGAATTAGTGCGCCAAATGATGCTTTCCTAAGTATGTCGCGCATGTCTAGATTGCTCACAACACTACATTCATCGATAATTAAGATATCGAACGCTGTTTTTTCTATATTTCCATTCAAAAAACTTCTTATCGTTTTAAATTCAGTATTTTGGGCGGTAATTCTACTTTTTAAATTACTGACTGCAGAATGCGTATTCGCTAAATAAAGTTTAGATCTTTCGTTGTGAAATTTAGAAATATGCTCTATCAACTTTGTTTTTCCGGTCCCGGCAGCACCATAAATTAACGACACTTTCGACGTCGTAAACATTCCCCTGAGCACCTCTTTTTTTTGTGGGCAATCAATATCTCTCGAATCTGGCGAAGATAACCAAGCATTAATAGAATTTGAATAATTTCTTATACCCGATGTCGATAAATCTTTTAATTTTCTGACAATTTCAACAACAGCATTTTCGTATCCAACTATGTAAACAAAGTCTTTATATTTCTCAAGCTTACGCCCTCTCTGGGTTTCCGCATTTTGATAAAGTAAACCATTGAATTTTTCTATAAGCTCGTCAATTTTATCAAAATGATCAAGATCTTCTATTGGTGAATATAACCATCCTTTTATTTCCGCGTTATTTGTTATATGCCTAGCAAGAAATTCGTGCTCTCTGCCAGTAGAATCTATACAATCCAACAAATCAGAAATAACGGGAGTATGATTTACGGGAAAAGTGGCAAATGGCATTTCATCAAACGGGATGCACTTATACGAAAGGTTTAAGTTTGACAGTTTAGCATTGCCACGCCTATCATATTGTCCTTTAATAATTCTATTGTTGAGATTGTAAAGTAAATACCTAAGTATATTACTCCCAGGATTACTATTTTTTAGAAATTCACGGCTTTTATCCAATAAATCAAGTATGCGATGCGTTTCTACCCTTTGGGCAATCCTTTGTTTAAATCTAATGTAATAACTGTCAGGAAAATTAACAATCTCAATTAGATTCAAACCCGTTTCCGTCAGAAAAGACATTATCTCAAAGTATTCAACTGTCTTGTTATATTCTTTGGCGCCATGATTAAAAATTTTTTCAAAATTTTTAAATTCACATGGACGAATCGAAACTTTCCAATTATCGATAATTCGAATCGGCATTTTTTTATTTGAGACCTCTATATAGTCCTTACTAATAAAAAAATCTACCGCGTAATTCACGGTAATCTCTAACTTTGTAAAAGCAATGAGTCTATCAAATTTACTAATTTTGTCATCGGCAATCCTAAAAGTCACCTCATAAAATACTTTCTGATCTACGAAGAAGGGCTTTATTTTCTGTACATAAAATCTCCCTTCATACTTGCCTGCCCTTGTTGGCTCAAGCTCATTTATTTTTTTGGTTATTTTTTCGTAATACTCATTAAGTGTCCGATCTGTATTTAAAGGAAATTTATCAATATTATGTAAAACATCAAAACCATGAACCGTCTTTAAAAAAGACTTAGTTTTAAGCAAATATTCATAGTATTTCAACATTAATCTTTCTGAAGCCTCTTCGTTGCTAGCATAATGCGATTTCGACTCTTGAAGGCGTCTGTGAAATTTGCTTAAAAATCTTAGATCAGCCCTTGCTGCAACATAATGCTTTGCTTTATCTTGGAAAATGTCATAACTATATTCTGTCTCACCCGCCGCTTTAACAGAAACAGCTTCAACGAAAGTTCTAAGTTTATCTAAAATATTTTGTGACAAAAAACCTCGCTCCTCTGCCCCAAACGTATCAATCAGTTTGCATATTGCTTCGTTTGAGATATTAATTTGTTCATCTACATTTCTCATAGTTTATGTGTCATTCATATGCAAAATTGCCGTTTGCCATATGTTCCACACTTCCTATTGTGCGTAGCTTAGCTCTTTTAACTTCAATCTTCAATTTCAGCGAAGCCTGCTGGCTTCGCATAAAATAACGTAAATTCTCCCCTTTTCCCCCCCCATCTTTTCGGCTAAAATGCGTTGTGCAATGCCCAATTCCGGGCCCGGCTGCCCCTTTGCGAGCGAAGCCCTGCCAAATTACCGTTTGGAATGGCGAAGTGAGCTCAGTCGGGGGTCAATTGGGCAGATTCTGTTGGTAATAAGTTCTAATTTCGTTTAAGAGCGCCAGCACGCAAGTATAATCGTCAACTTTAGCTGGAAATTTCGCCGCGCTTCGCGTGGCGCTGTCGGTTAAATCGGCCGAATTTGCGATTAAATCCCACGATTGGTTGAAAACGAATTCGATCTTTCTGCCCGACAAAACTATTTAGTTTCTAAATGCCAGCAAAGTTAAATATTCCGTAGCTCAACTAAACCTCACTTACCAGATTTAGTCCGATTGTGTTCCCTGCATAGCATTTGGCAATTATCTACAATTGTTTTTCCGCCTTCGTGCCAAGGTGTAATGTGGTCGGCTTCCATTTCTTCAATATTCCACTTTTGTTTTTCTTTTTTCTCTTTTTTGCACCACGGGCAAATTCCTTTTTGTCGTTCGTATGCTTCGCGCTTCATTTTATCGGTAAAGGCACGGATGGAAAGGTATCTTTCTTGCCTCGTCAAAACATACGGATAAATGCCGGATTTTTTGGTAACATCTTCGTCTTGCATTAACTCTTTTATTTCGGTTTCTAGCTTGGCAGTGTTTACTTTTTTGTCTTTAAATTGGTTATACAACTCGCCCCACTGAACATCGCTCATCTCTTTGCGATAATTCGTAAATATCTTACGAACCCACGCGATTACCTCTTGAAAATAATTCCACAACTCATCAGCATTTTTATTATGCTGGTGCTTGGCCATATAATCCTCTATTTTTCCATCATTTATCCAAGCGAGCGCAGTTTCTAAATACTCCTGCCGTATTGGCGAACCGCTGACTAATTGGCCTCCGTCATTTGCCAATAAATATGCAGCACAGTGAGTTTTGCTAAATTTCAATTTAGCGTCGGAAAGCCACGGCCCGGTATAAACGGCATTGCGAATTTCTTGGTCGGTTAATTTTTCTCCGGCGATATTAATAATTCTAAACCAGTCTAACCGTTCTTTGTCCGTACCTTCGCAGAAATAAATCATTAACTCATAATCCAAGATTTTATCCTGTTCCTCTTTAGTCAGGTTATGAAAGAAACGATCGTTCAGCGAAAAATCGCCATTAACATATTGCCCGATACTGATAGTGCGTTGTTGGCCATCTAGTACTTCATAGCCTCCATCTTCCCTGATCATCCAATACATCACATTCAACGGAAAGCTATTTTTAATAGTTTCGATCACGGCGTTACGTTGCTTTTCTTTATACACAAACTCACGCTGATATTTTGGACGAATATCCAGCTTGCCGCTATAAGCCGTTACGCCCTCCTCGGCACTGTCTTTATAATCAGCTACTACTTTCCGAATTGGAATTTTATGTAAATCAATTTTCATATTATTTTTTTTGCTCTATATGTTTGGCCAAATCGTCGAATTTTCTTATATGTTCAAATTCTTTTTGCCTGTCGGGCACCACTATAACCACAACCGTAAGATCACTTTTTACTGCATACATAATCGAATCGTTATCTCTAATCGTGATTCCAGATTTTGAAAATTTTTGGTAAGTTTTTTTGATGGCCGCCTTAAGTAAATCCCAAGTTATTCCGCTGGCAATAGCTCCCCCAATATTAATTACAATTTGCATCGGTAAATCTTCAGCAGAAAATCTCATCAAGCCTGCGTCTGCTTCTATTTCAAAATCATTAAAAATTTCTTTAATTTCGTTCAAATTTTCTTTATGCTCCCTACTTATTGAAATGTGTAATTTCGATTTCTTATTTTTCATTAAAGATATTATTTAACTTTTTTATTCCTAATTAGAATACGATTGTATATTTTTTTCCCTTGGATAAGCGTAAAGCATTCATAACCAATCCACCTCGCAGAATTTGCTATTCCTAATATTTCAAATTGGTTAGGATTATATTTATCAACAAATGTAATTGGTACACCCATAATACCCTTATAATCCATCGGAATATCGGAAACCTTATCCACATTTATTACATCGTAATTATCATACTTGGGAAATTCTTTTGATGTGTATTTTTTATACAAAACGAGGCTTTCGTTTCGTTTAGTGGTATCAAGATTTGTAAACCACAAAATTCTTCCCATACTAAAGTATTTCACGCCATTCATAATTTTCTTTCTTGATTCTGTGGTAATATCGTAATCCATCGGTACTTGAAACCATTTTGTACCGCCATTGTCATAACCAAGCCATAGTTTATCATCTTTTATATAACCAAAAGTTTCTTTGTAAGTTATAGCGTTTTGGTCACCAAGAATTAAAAACTTCTTTTTGTGATCCATCAGTTGTGCAACATATTCCCGGAACAGAGAAAACGGAGGGTTGGTTACGACTATATCGGCTTGCTTAAGTAATTCTATGCATTCATCGCTTCGAAAATCACCACTGCCTTTTATCGGTGTAGCGGTGTTTTTATCGTGTTTGAGCAAATACTTAACATCATCAAGATTTATCGCTCCATTTTTGTCGGAATCTGGCACTTCTTTGATCTCAATTTTGAAAGGTTGTTTGCCTTTTGATCCAGCCACCTCTAATAGCGGCAATTGCCCCCCGACAATCGGAGAACCGCTGTAACTTGTAGTGATAAGCTTCTTTAGTCCAAGGGCATTGAAGTTGGAAGCGAAAAACTTAAAAAAATTGCTCTCGTACGGATCATCACAATTGCAATAGACAATCTTGGCGCGAAACTGGTCTTTATAATGCTTTAGCTCTTTTTCAATATCAACAAGTTGAGTATAAAACTCATCTGTTTTTGCAGTCCTTGCTGAATGTAAATTTTTATTTAAAGATTTTGTCTTCATAAAATTATTTCCCACTTTCAAATCGTCTTCGGCGCTCATCAAGTGTTTCTCCGTCATACATCCAGTAGTCGGTTCCCGCTACTCCATATTTATAGCCAAGTATTTTTTGAGCGGACTGGGATAAGCTTGTTTTCTTCCCATTAAATTCAATAGAATTCGCTCCGTGCGTATCAATAACTTTTGCCTTGATGTTTTCATCGCGGCTAAAATACAATTCCGCATCAACAGGAATTTTCACCATTTCGAAATTAAACCTGCCTCGTATTTTTCTCGCGTCATTAAGCGCGTCCTGATCCTCTTTTGAATCAACAATGTCTTTTTGTGGAGTTATGTTTTTGATTTCAGCCAATTTCAAAGCCGCAACCACACGCTCAGGCGCGACACTGAAAAATTCTCTTTTTGGATTAACGCGGCTATCGTCAAAAGCATCATGAAGCTGATGTTCGACAAAATGAGCATCTTTCACGGTACAAGCGTAAAAAACAGTAAATGGTAACGGAATACTCGTAGACGCACTTAATTCCCGAACTCGTTGTTCGAGATTATTGTTTGTTTTCCCAATCTTGACATAGCCGGGCATTGCTTCGTTTGTAAGTATGTAGATAATCTCGTCCATATCCTTATTTCATTAGTTCATCAATACTAACACCTAAAGCTGTTGCGATTTTTTTGACTGTTTCGATTGTCGGGTTCGGTGTTTCGCCGGATTCTATTTTTGTAAGAGTCGGGAAAGCAATATCGGCCAATCTCGCCAGCTTGTCCTGTGATAAATCTTTTTGAAGGCGAAGTCTTTTTATATTCTCGCCTATAATTGAGCTTTCTTTTGACATGATGATAAAACTTTAATAATATAACTTTATAAAAAGTTTAACAAACCTTTGCCAATTGTGTCAATTATATGAACTATTTCCTTTATTGTCGAAAATCAACGGATGAAGCGGATAGACAGGTCTTATCTATTGAGGCTCAAAAGGCGGAATTGCAGGAGTTTGCGGTAAAAGAGCAACTTAATATAGTTGAAACCCTTATTGAATCGCAAACGTTCAAAGCATTCAAAGACGAGACCGCTGCGAAATCTTTTCGGCTAAAATGCGTTGGCCTGAGCGCAGTCGGGGGCAATTTTGGCTGTTTTTAATGATTGTCGGCAATTTAGAAGGTGAAATTAAAATTGTGTAGGTCCTCACATAAATTCGGCCTAAATTTTCTTTGACTTAACAAAGCTTGCTAAAGCAAGCAAAGTCAGCAAGGAAGGAATTTTCGCTTCGTCATTTTATTCCTCATTACCTTATTCGTTTTTTCTATTTAGCCGAAGACCTAACGAATTTATTATAGTGCGCGTCCCCCTTTTGAATCGTTATGTTGTTTCACCCGATGTTCCAAATGATTGGTACAGCCAACATAAAAACGCCTATCGGCAATTATAGGATATAGGTGTGATACGGTATTTGATTAAATCGTTCGCTTCCTCAAGATTATTCATCGAAGACCCTGAAAAAGATTATGGCCCTTCACTTCGTTCAGGGTCTTCGTCGCTTTTTTTATTCGGCCTTGCGGCCGCAGGCTCTGAGGAGCGATGGCGACGAAGAGCTGCGTTAGTAAAATGACACCAAACTTTGAGCTAATTTTACCTAATCTTGTCTATCGGGTAAAGAAGCGGGATTTGAGGGTAAATTGACCCCCGACTGAGCGTCGCTTGCCCTTCCGAACTGCTGTTCTCCAGGGCGGCGCTCGCAAAGGGGCAGCCGGGCTCGAATTGGGCTCAGGCCAACGCATTTTAGCCGCAGGTGGGGGTAAAAAGGTGTGCGTTGGCAGGTTAAAAACTCGTCATTGAGTCGACATTCTGGAATGACGAGTTTTTAAGAGCCCAATTCGAGCCGGGTCAGTGCCAAATCCAAGCTCTGAGACCTTGTTCCGGCGCTGTTTCCCCTCCGTGGGCGGCGTACCGCCCACTCCGGGCTTACAGGGAAACAGCGCCTCTGGTTTGTGCCCATCCCAAGCTTTGAGCCTTTCCGCGGCTGCCCTCGAAATGCCCGACTCCCTGCCTAAAGGTCAAGGCAAGCGGTAGCTCACGCCGGAAACCGCTCCCCCGCAAAAACCGCTTAACGATGCCTCCGGCGCAAACCGGCTTTGCCATATATCAAGTACCGTTATCACGGACCTTGATATTTTCCGCCTCCGGCCTCTACGGTTTTTGCTCCTCCGCTTTTCCCGAAAGTCTTTTGCTAAATCGCAAAAGCCTTTCCGAAAATTTCCGGCTTGGGTTCAACTCAAGGAGGCCGCCCGTCTTTTAAAAATCCCGCTTTGGGGCGGGACTTTTAAAACGCACTTTTCCTATCGTCAAAGAGCGCAAGGCCGGGCGACCTCCTTTCGCCGTTTAAAACAAAAATTGAAGGCAATAAGCGCCGATCGCTAAAAAAATAAAGGCCACTATATAGCGCATGGCTTTTTCGATTTTCTGCATCGCTTGGAAAGCCGTCAAAAGCTTTTGCGCGCTGAAAGCAATTAAGAAGGAAAAAACGATCACCGGCAAACCTGTTCCCAAAGCGAACAAAGGCGGCAGAAGCAACCCGCCGGATGATTCCATCACGAGCGGGATCAGCGCCCCGAAGAAAAGCACGGCGCTGTATGGGCAGAACGCCAAGGCGAACAATGCTCCCAGCAAAAACGCGCCGAGACCTCCTTTATCCGTGAGCCAAAGTTTGATTTTTTCCAATCTGCCACCGGTTGACGGCAGTTTGATTTTTATAACGCCGAGCATTGCCAAGCCCATAAGTATAAGCAGCGGACCAAGCAGCTTTTCGCCCAAACCTTGGACGGATTTCGAGATTTGGAAAGCGGATAATCCGTAATAGATCAAAATTGCCAGCAAGGTATAGCTGGCCGCGCGGCCAAGAGCATAATACGCGCCATTGGCCAAAGTGTTTTTTACCGTTTTTAAATTTTTCGACAGATAAGCGACGGCGGCGACATTGGTCGCCAAAGGACACGGGCTGATCGATGTTAAAATGCCCAGCAAAAAAGCGGTTAGCGCGGGAATAGCATTACCATCGATCAATGCGTTTAAAATATCCATTATTGTTTTCCCAACAGGCCGTTAATTTTACCCGCCAGATAATTCTTGAAAGCAACTTGATCGCCGGTCAAACGCCACACATTAACATCTTCTTGAATGTTGTCGCTTCCGCCGCGGATTGCATTGATGAATAAAGAGGAACCGCTGGCCTGAAATTTTTCGGCCAAAGCTTTGTTTTCCGGCTCGTCAATATTCACTTCCCGGAATATCACCTTGCCGTTTATAACCTCCGGGGCAAATTGTTCTTCAATTGTTTGACCGCTTAACTTGCCAATGGCAATGCAAGTGGTGCATCTTTGCGTGCGATGGAATAAAAACACCTCCACCTTTTGGGCAGGCGTAACAGCAATCGACATATTACCGGTATCTTTTTGTTGAGGATTTGAAACAGTATCCAAAATATTTTCCGCAGATTTTTTGGGAATTGCTGACATTGCTCCTAAAGCAACGATAATTCCCAAAATTATTAAGATTGCGGCAAATTTTTTCATTTCTATTGCCGTTAAATTTTAACTAAATTAAAGAAATAGCCCATCATAATAATGCCGATGCTGGTAGTCGCAACAAATGCCGAAAGTAATTTCCAGTCCATCGCTTTCTTCAGTATGAGCAAACCCGGGATCGACAGCGTAACCGTGGCGGTCATAAATGCCAATGCCGTGCCCAGCGGCACGCCCTTGCCGGTCAACGCCTCCACTATTGGAAGCACGCTCACCGAATTGGCGTAAAGCGGCAAGCCCAAGATCGTTGCCAAAGGCACGCCCCACCAATCCGCCGCCGACAAGTTATTCTCCACAAAATCCCGCGGTACAAATCCGTGGATAAGTGCGCCGATACCCACTCCCAAAAGCACATAAGGAAAGATCTCTTTGGTGATATGCCAAGCGTCTTGCCGCCATATGGCGATCTTTTTTGCCAAAGGCACTTTATGCCCGCCGTTTTCCTTTATCGCGTCCTGCCGGGTTTTATATTGCAGAAACGCCGGATTGACGCTCTTTTCCAATTTTAATTTTTGGATCGCCATACCGGCCAAAACGCTGACCAAAATTCCCAAGCCATTATACAAGACAGTCATTTTCAAGCCAAATATCGAAGGAAAAATGAATAGCGAGACTTCATTTACCAAAGGCGAGGCGATAAGGAAAGAAAAAGTCACTCCCAGAGGTATCCCGGCTCCCACAAATCCGACGAACAGCGGAATCGACGAACAGGAACAAAACGGAGTTATTGTTCCCAGCATCGCCGCCAAAAAATAATCCAATCCGTACCATTTGCGGCTGGCCAAAATATCGCGCACCTTCTCCACCGGCAGATAATAGCGGACGATTGCCATTAAATAGTTGATGACAACCAGAAGCAGGCCGATCTTGATCGTGTCGTAAATAAAAAAATTTATGGCGTTGGCCCAGTATTCGTTGGTAATGCCAAGCCAGTTATTAACGGCCAAATCGGCAAACGCCTGAATCGGTGAAAAAATATCCATAGTGTTATCTCAAGTTAAAGACAGCCGCAATCGCCGCCGAAGGGGCAACAGCCCGAAATATCCTCCTCGCCGCCTTGTTCTCTTAAGGATTTTTTAATTTTCTCCAAATCCGCGGAGCCGGTCAAAATCGCTTGGCCGTTTACCGCCAGAACTGGAAGTTGCATTACCCCCATCGCCAACGCTTTTTGAATGTCGTCGGAATACCCGACTTTAACGCCGAGATTCAATTCTTTAACGGCGGCAACCGCCAGCTCATGCAATTTCTTGCAATTGGCGCAACCCGAACCGATAACCTCGATAGATTTGATTTTGTTTTCCATAATGCTTTTTCAAAAATTATAGACAGCCGCAATCTCCGCCGCAGGGGCAACAGCCCGAAATGTCCTGATTCTTATCTCCCTCCAGCCAATTCAATATGGCTTCCCGAATGGTCTCCTTGGGGATTGTTTCCAAAATTTCTTGGCCGCGGCAAATCGTCCGGCAATTTACCAGCTTGCCCAAAAGATCGGAGCACGACCGGCAAGGACTTTCTCCAATCGCCGCATCGCCGATAAATTTTTCTATCGGTACGCCGTTGAAAAGGATCTCGTTGGAACTGCTTATTTCATCCGGCGGCAATTCCAATTCCCCGAAAGCCAGACCAACTTCCTTAAAACGGGGGTCATTTTTCAAATCGCCGATTACTTCCATTATATTTTTGCCGGTATCCGAACAACGCTGGCAAGTTTTTCCATTAATGGTTAAATGTACCCATTGGATCAGTAAATTGCGCATAATATTAAATGAGTTTAAATACTTCTTTTGTTATTTGTTTGCCTCGCAAACTTAACGAATAATGAATCCAAACGCCTTCTTTACGGCCTTCGATCAATCCCGCTTTTTTTAATTTGTTTAGATGGTGCGAAACCAAGTTTTGCGGCAAGCCAAGATGCTTGATGATCTGGCAAGCGCAATGCTCCCCGCCTTGCAAAATGCAAAGGATCTTAAGCCGGTTCTCTTCGGCCAGCAATTTCAAAATCGCCGCGGTCTGCGCGACCTCCTCTTTGCGGCGGTTATTTTTGCAACAATCCGGTTTCATATATCAATCTATATTGATATTTTATATTATTTTAAACACCTGTCAAATCAAAAAAAGCGAAGCCGACTGGCTTCGCAGAAAATAAAACAAATTCTCCCCTTTTCCCCCCATCTTTTCGGCTAAAATGCGTTGTGCACTGCCCAATTCCGGCCCGGCCCGCCTTTAGCGAGGCTCGCCTTTGAAAAGGGCGGCTGCCCCTTTGCGAGCGGAGCCCGGCCAAACTACCGTTTGGAAGGGCGAAGTGAGCTCAGTCGGGGGGCAATTTTGGCTGTTTTTAATGATTGTCGGCAATTTAGAAGGTGAAATTAAAATTGTGTAGGTCCTCACATAAATTCTGCCCAATTTTCGCCTTTATGTAAAATAAAACTTGTCATTCAGACAAGCTTTGTGCCAATCGAGCGAAAATTGCTGGCTATCTAGAACAATTTTGGCTATTTTTTAATTTATAAAAAAGTGCAGCATTAAAGCTAGTTAATGAACCAAGCGAACACCGGCTTTAAATACTGGCACTCCTTTGCATGCTGAATGAACAATACCGCTTGCTGTCGTAATAGAAACTGCAAGTTTATCTGGATTATCCAATTCAACTGCAAAATTTCTCCTCTCATGTCTTTGCCAAGCATATACAGGCTTATTGCATACCCTGCAATGCGTAATACGAGGCCAAACACACAATCCGGGATCCTTGTGTAATTTCCAAGCTCTATCGCAAATCACAAAAACCCATGAAAGTATTGCCAAGCCCAATGTTGCGATTGCAACCCATGTAAAATCCATCATTTACACCTCCGCAATTGATAATAATATCACATTATTATAGTATTGTCAATAGTTTGCTAGCTGCCTTGGAAGAAGTTGAAATAGAATTGATTAACGCATTTATATAAAAAAGCCGAAGACCTAACGAATTTAGTATAGTGCGCGCCCCCCCTTTGAATCGTTATGTTGTTTCACCCGATGTCCCAAATCATCGGTACAGCCAACATAAAAACGCCTATCGGCAATTATAGGATATAGGTGTGATACGGTATTTGATTAAATCGTTCGCTTCCTCAAGATTATTCATCGAAGACTCTGAAAAAGACTATGGCCCTTCACTTCGTTCAGGGTCTCGTCGCTTTTTTTATTCGGCCTTGCGGCCGCAGGCTCTGAGGAGCGGTGGCGACGAAGAGCTGCGGGACTAGGATTCGAACCTAGATACCAGCGTCCAGAGCGCTGTGTCCTACCATTAGACGATCCCGCAACGTTCAAATTTTTCTTTTGAAAAATTTTACGTTGCTGGAACGTTTATCCCGCCCAAGCGTGATATTACGTTCCGCAAAACTGACAAACGAATAGTAATACTTTTTAAGACAACATTCAAGCTTGCTAAACCTTCAAATACCTGGTCGTGGCGATCATACTGGAAATGGTTCCCAAAATCGTACCGGTCGCGAATTGGAGCAAAAACATCGTTCCGATACCGGCCATATAATTATTCCAAAGGTTTAAACCGGGCATCAAGGCTTCAAGGGACGAATTGGCATACCAGCTTATCCCGCTGGAAATCAAAAAGCAAAAAATAGCCGCCAATAGGCCGAAGATCAGCCCTTCCACAAAAAACTGGCCGCGGATAAACCAGTGCGACGCCCCAACCAGGCGCTGGATAGCTATCTCTTCCCGGCGGTTGAGGATCGCCATCCGGATCGTGTTAAACGTCACCAAAACCGAAACAAAACCAAGGATCGCGGCCAGTATCAAGCCGGTTTTACTGACTCCGGCAGTCAAAAAAAATATTTTTTCGATAACGCTTTTCTTTTCGCTGTAATTAACCTTATTAACCATCGCCTTGTATTGCTCCTGGCCCAAGAAACTGGCAACTTGGTCGTAATCGCTCATTCCCATAGCTTTGATATTCAGCGAAGCCAGAAAAGGATTACCGTTGACCTGCGATAAAGATTCCATTAAAGTCGCGCTGTCTTTGTGCCGCTCGGTAAAATCCAGCAGCGCTTGGTCTTTGGAAATATATTTTACTTCGTTCACTTGCGGTATCGAAGTTATATCCTGTTTTACTTTTAAAATATCGTCTTCGGTTGTGTTTTCGTTGAAATATACCGAAATATCCGCCTTGGCCTGGAGGGCATCGATCATATACCTGCTAATGTCTTTCAGCAAAAATATCGACGAAACCAGAAGAATGGGTATCATCATTATGAAAATATTGGCTACGGCGATACCGCCGTCGCGAACCATATTTTGCCAGCCCAGGCCGATCGTTCTTTTAAGTGAAGTAAGCATAATGAATTCGGTGTTTTTTAATTACTAATGACTAATTTAAATTGAACTTTACAGCGAAAACCTTCCTTTTGCTTCGTCGCGGACAATTTTTCCCTGATCAAGAGTCACTACGCGCTTCTTCAGTTTATTGATAATTTCGCGGTTGTGCGAAGCCAGAATAACCGTTGTTCCCATCTCGTTGATCTTAAGAAACAGCTTCAAAATATCCAAAGTATGGTAAGGATCGAGATTGCCGGTCGGCTCATCCGCCAGCACCACTTCCGGCCGATGAATCAAAGCGCGCGCGATCGCCGCTCTCTGGGCTTCCCCTCCCGACAGCTCCGCCGGAAAGTTCTGGGCCCGGTCTTCAAGTTCCACGATTTCCAGGATTTTTGGAATATCCCGCCTGATTTCGGCATCGCTTGAACCGATCACTTTCATGACGTAGGCGATGTTTTCGGTAACGGTCATATTGGGCAGCAATTTATAATCCTGGAATACCGCTCCGACGTTGCGCCTTAGGTTATTGATATTCTTTGGTTTAAATTTATAGATATTTTCGTTTTTATAAAGAACGCTGCCGCCGGTGGGTTTTTCTTCCATTAAAAGCAGTTTAAAAAGAGTGGTTTTCCCGGCGCCGGACCGCCCCACAACGGAAACAAACTCACCCTTCTCGACGCCAAACGATATCCCGTCCAAAGCAACCACGCGCTTATGTCCCGCGGCTTTCACTTGGTAAACTTTTGTAATATTGTTGAATCTGATCATGGAAGCTTTTTTAATATAGCGTACCGGCCCGAATTTCCGCTGGCACGCCTGAAAACTTTTGGGCAGCAATCCTTACTTGATCTTTATCTCGGCCTCGATAAACTGGTCCAAATCGCCGTCCAACACATCATTTACGCTGCTTGTCTCCACATCCGTCCGCAAATCCTTAGCCAGCTTGTAAGGGTCAAGGACGTAAGAACGTATCTGGTTGCCCCAGCTGGCTGAAACACGGTCTCCTTTAATGCTCGACAGCTCTTTGAGCTGGGATTCTTCCATCAAACTGAATAATTTCATTTTTAACAGTTCGATCGCCCTTTCCTTGTTTTGGCCCTGCAGCCTTTCAACCTGGCACGTCGCCGAAACACCCGTGGGAACATGGATCACCCGCACTGCCGATTCCCGCTTGTTCACGTATTGGCCGCCCGGACCCGAAGCGCCATAAAATTCAAACTTTAAATCCTCGGGTTTTAAAACCATTTCTTTCAAATGCTGTTTGGGAAACTCCGGCAACACCTCAACCAGCGCGAACGACGTATGCCTCAATTGCTTGGCCGAAAATGGCGACATGCGCACCAGCCGGTGCACTCCGTTTTCCTTTTTTAACAGACCGAAGGCCATCGGTCCCTTTATCAGAACCGTTACTTCCTTTATTCCGGACCTTCCTTCCGGGCCATTCCCTTCCCCAAAAGATTCATGAAGGATGTAAAATTTAAAATTTTTCCTTTGGCAATAACGCTCGTACATCCGCAGAAGCATCGCGCCCCAATCCTGAGCGTCGAACCCGCCCGCCCCGGAATGGATAGTCAGAATGGCATTTTCTTTATCATATTTGCCCTTAAGAAAAATAACTATTTCCTTTTCTTTGAATTTTTTTTCAAACTGTGCCAAATCCGTTTCCGTGCCGCTTTCCTCGATCATTGCCAGCTCTGCTTCCAGATCATCCAGCTCGCCAACCTCTTTCTTCAGGTCGGCGTACTCCTCGCTGGTTTGGGCGGCGATATCGGGCAATCCCCAAAAATCCGGGCGCGCCATCTTGGCTTCCAGTTCTTTAAGTTTCTGCTTTTTTGAAGCAAAGTCAAAGGCAGTCCATCAACTGATGGAGCTTATTCTGAAACTCTTTGATATGCTCGGACAATTCAGTCATTTTCTTTTATCATGACCGCTTCTATACATAAGAATTACCATAAAGAAAGCCAAAAGTGAAGCACCCGCTTTTTTGAAAAAAAGGGAACAAAAATGCGCGAAAAAAGATAAAAGGGGTTTGCCCCCTTATTGCTCTAAAAATATATTATTTTATTATTCCCTCCTTACCGCTACTCCTAGCACATGAAGCCGGTTTAAATAGGCTTTCATGGCATCTTTACCGTAATCCACTTGGCCCGCCAGTCCGTGAACCAGCGGCGTTTCAGCGCCAAGCATCGGCCATTGGCTTTCGGGTAAAAGGCGGCAAAGCCCGCCCTCCGTTTCCGCTACGATTCCCGGAAACCGCTCGGGATCCGGGATCACAACGGGCGAACCGATCACAACGCCGGTGCTGTTTCCCATCCAGAATATCGGGCTAAACGGAGCCGACACGGCCGGATATCCGGGGTTTTCAATATGCATTTCCCTGCCGTCCGGCAACACATAGACAATATCTTTCTTTAAGCCTATTCCCCCTCTTCATAAACATGCGAAGGTACTTAAAAGAATTATAACATAAATAAATATAAAAGTCAATCAAAGGCATCGCCCTGTAGTGAAGTTTGAACGTTAAGCCAAGCGAAACGAAAAACCCTGCTTTACAGGGTCTTTCAAACTTCTACTACAGGGAGCCGAGGAGAGGCTTCGAACCTCCGGCCTGCGGTTTACGATACCGCCGCTCTGCCAACTGAGCTACCTCGGCAGAAATAATCTTCACTAAGATGGATTACAACTTACGCGTTAACCATGCTCGTCCCGAGCATATGTGCGAGGGGCTGCCAGCTAAGCTGGCAAAGGCAGTCCTGAGCCCAACGAAGGGCTACCTCGGCACACAAAAAGCTAATAAGCTAGTAAGTAAAATAAGATAAAACAATTAGGGACGCAAAAAGATAATAACATATGATTTTAATGTTCGCAAACAAGCGCCGCTTTGTTTAATCTTTATCAAGATTCCCAGAGTCCGGGACTCTGGGAACGCTCTGGGAGCTCCCAGAGTCCCGGACTCTGGGAACGCTGGCCTTAATTTGGCAAAAAGAAAAAGACCTTGTTTCAGAAGGGTTAGGCTGTCGCCTCAACCCTTCCGTCATTGGTCTTCTGTTGTTCTTGTTCTGGCGGAAATACCAGGTTCAGGAATGCCAGCTCGCACTGGGCAGCG
The DNA here is from genome assembly GCA_022710775.1 of Patescibacteria group bacterium. Taxonomy (GTDB): domain Bacteria; phylum Patescibacteriota; class Minisyncoccia; order Minisyncoccales; family UBA5738; genus CAINCQ01. The sequence goes on along the minus strand of JAKLGH010000002.1, from coordinate 153,984 downwards.
CGTTGTAAGTCCCCTTCTTCGGTCTCATCCAGCTTTGCCAAATACTTTCTGGTGCCCTCGACTGAATGCCTCTTCTCCCCCAAGGTAAACTTGAGCCAGTCCACCGCGGCCAAAATCTCATCGAGGGAAAAATTACCCTCGTTCATTAAAATGCCGTTGATGTGGTAGGCGGCATCCCAGGCAACCCTCATCGGTTCGCGGGGAGAAAGTTCCCAATCTCTCAAGAAATGCGCAACCGCGGCCTGAACCCGCTGTCCAAGCGGCAACTCCTTCTCTTTCCTAGCTGTGGGGCGAGTAACTGCCCTCACCGTGGCAACCGCTCCCTCGGGTGCGGAAACTTCCGGCACCGCGGCACGGCTAGGCCGCTCAAGTTTCTTCACCCTGGCCCGAAGGTCTTCAAGCTCTTCTCCTCTTTTCCTTGCCAGCTCTATGGCCTCATCGCGCTGTTTGATCAACGCCGCAACAGTGCCCTTGAGCTCCCGAACAGTAGTCTTAAGCTCCTGATTCTGATTGTTCAATTCGCCGTTTCTCTCTTTGTACGCCTTAATCATGGCGTTCTTGTCATTCATGGGCCTCTTGGAATTCATCGTTCTCACCAAATTCCTTTGACCGGAAAACTCCCGGTATTTTTTAATTGTTATTATTATACTATAATTTTATCTATTCTGTCAAGGGCTAATAGCCCTAGAGCACCCACACTTTTTAAAAATCAGATTTTGGTTAATATTAATCTAAAAACAACTTACAGAGTCCCGGTCTCTGTTAAATGGTTTTTCTGATATTTTGTCTTTAGACAAAAATTTTAAAGAAAAAAAGACCTTGTTTAGGGAGGATCAAGCTATCGCCTGTTCTCTCCCCACATAAGTCTTTTCCAAAGATTGGCTGATTCCCAGTCCGAAGACCAGATCAATTGCCCGCAAAATCGCGAGCCCGATTTCAGCCAGGTGAACCATCTTCCCTTCGATGCTAAGAAGATGGTCCCAGGTCGTCTCCGGGTCAAACCCTTCCTCCCAGGAGCAAGCCAGCCAGACCGCGGCATGGCCAATTTCGCGATGGCTGAATCGAATATTCAGCCAACTAACAATCTGGGCCGCCACAATCCCAGCGTTTTCCTCTTCCTGCTCCTCGGTCGCCGCGACTATGAGTCCGCGGCGAATTAGATACCTGGCCAAAACCCCACTGGCTCTTCTCTGCCAAATATTGAGGTCTGGACCGCATTCCCTGTTTGCGCTCTGAAGCGAGCGCAGTCGCGCCGTGGGCCTTTCTGCGCCCACGTCGCGTAAAATTGGAAATATTTCCTCTTCCATCGCTTTCACATCCATCAATTTCTTATTGTTATTATTATAACACACAATATTTATATTTGTCAATAGATATTGGGGCTCTTATTAAAAAAGAAGCGTTTTGACCGCTCCTTGCTATAACTACTGTCCGATAAATTTTCCGGCTGGCCTATCTTTTAATGGCTTGGCATTTATCAAACTTTTCCGCTATAACGCCCAGGCAGCTGATCAAATAGATCATAACCGCGTTCAAGGCTTCCATGCGCCTTAAGGCATTGGTACCCGATCCGAAATCCGTCCAAGCTAAGCAATCTTTTCCTCCAATTCGTAAGATGCCTTCAATTTTTTCCAGCATCGCCTGTTTAGCTTGAGGCTCAATGGTTGTTAGGAAGCCGTCGGGGCAATCCCGGCCTTCAAAACAATAAGCCAAGGCCGCCAGACTCCGAAAAGGAAAATAAATCACGCCCGCAATAAGTTCTTTTGCGATTAATTTCCCGATCGCGTCAGCGAGCTTTACTTGATTATCGGCCAAACCGCGAGCTATCATCCTCAACAAAGCGGGAAACAGCTTATACGCGCTAGCTTCTTCTTCGACCGACAAATTAAACGTTACGACAGGCTCATTGCGGCCTAAATCAACGACCGCAAGTTTTTGCCTGACCACTTCGTTTAATTCGGGCTTCCAGCATATGCCTAAGCCGTTTGGAAAATAAGCGCGCAATATACTTATTTCCTCAACCGTCAACTTAATTGAAGCTATACCAGGTTCATCAAGCGCCGTCGCTTGCTTATCCATGCTATCCATGAAACCTCTCCTTGCTTTGAATAACTTTTTTATTATACGTCAATTTTAATGATAAGTCAAACATAGCTGTTGAGGTTTAACCTCAACAGCTATGTTTTTAACATTATCAATATTGAACGGTAATCTAGGGAGCCGCGCAGACGGCTCGCTAGATCGCCGGTCAAGTAACCCGTGAATATGGGTTGAACGGCGATCCGGGAAGTCCTTCAATAAATTATTTTTAAGGACTTCAACCGGATCGCAGTTCAAACGATTGTTCTAATAAATAATTATAGCATACAATAAATAATTTGTCAAGAGCAAAGAAGCAGGTTTGCTTTTAAAACACGCGTTTCTTGCTAACCGAAAAAACCTGCCTCAATTTAGAAGCAAGCCGTTTCGCTTAATCCAGTGTTTCGATTTTTAAGCCTATAGCTGGAGCGACTTCTACGAAAAAGTTCGGACTTTCTTTCTTGACGGAAACAGCTAAAAGCTGTCTAAAATTGCTCTGTGTTTTTGTTGTATCTCTTTCAAGCCAAAGACGCAACTTTATGCCCCCGACTAGGCTTCGCTTGGCCCTCTCTGGCGTACCTCCGAGGGCCGGCGCTCGCAGACCGGCAGCCGGCTTGGGAATCGGGCTTGGCACAACGCATTTTAGCCGAAAAGATGGGGGGTGAAGGTGTGCGTTGTGCAGCTAAAAACTCTGCATTTACTCTGCATTATGTCTGCATTCTAGAATGCAGACTTTTAGGTGGCAGAGTATATGGAATAATGCAGAGTTTTTAGAAGCCCGATTCCCAAGCTGACAGGTCAAAGGTATAGCCTCATTCTACGGCGTTGTTTTGGCGGTAAGGCAAGGTTAGAGGTGGCACCTTGGCAAAACAACGCCTTGCCGGTGGTAAGGCCAAATTTCTGCCTTATTCGAGGCTAGCGGCTGCCGGTCGTAAAGGCCGGATACTGCCTAAAGTTCACGCTCAAAAGTCTGAGTTAGGTCTGCATTGACTCTGCATTCTAAGGAATGCAGAGTTTGGGAAGGCTAAAATACTCAAATTTTGGCCAAAATCCATTCTCTAAACTCGTCATTCTGGAATGGCAAATTTTATGAGTATTAGTATCACACCTATTATTATGCCAATGGCTATTTTTCCCCACCATGTTCCGTGCCATTTCGATTTTTCTATCCTGTTTGCGGTTTTTGCCTTGCTGTTAATAACAGTAGTTCTTTTACCTTCATCCAAAAGTCCTATATCACCCCCTTCAAATTCACAATTAACATAAGTAGTATCTTGGCCTTTTTCCCAAACAGCGATTTTCTTATTTTTGATATTCATAATAGCACTTAAAAAATTACAAAATCCAAACTTGGAATTGCGGGTATGAATTTTTATCGAAAAAATCCAAATATTTATCATCCTCCCAAACCAATTCTGTAAAATTATCAAAATCTTCACTATAACCGCGGCACATTATCAAAACTTTCTTGGATGGATTAATTCTTAAAAACAGCTTTGCCAAAAAAGGCATAATTGTAATTTCCATAGATTTATAGAAGGCGGTATTTTCCCCTCTCGACAAATTCGAGATAACCGTTATCTCTTAGAACTTGCAACTGCTGACGGATTTTATCCTTTATATGTTTGTTATCTGGATGTTTTATGCTTAATTCGTTTTCAAAAGTATAAACATCATTCAATAAAAATTCTTTACCTCTATATCGTTCAACGCAGTTCATTATGTCCAAAAGCCACCCTTTCGCATTAATTTCCTTCTCTTGCCGCAGGAAAAGTGTTTTTTTCCATTCAGAAATAACTTTTTCCTTTGGTTCAATCTCCCGATTCTTAATGAAAAATATCTTTCCCGATTGAGGAATATTTTGCAACAAGATATTGCAACCGACCCAACCAGCCCGCCGCGCGGTTTCAGAAAGTGGCTTTCTTTTTTCGATGATACTCGGCACAAAAAAATGCTTTGGAACCACTAAAAAATTAATTACCTCAAATTTATCAAGATCATAATTCAACAAGAAAAAATTCGGATTGTTGCTTTCCGACAAACGCTCAATCATTGTGCGATACGCACCATCAACAATTTTTGAGCCGATAGAATCCTTCTTACTTTTTAACTCGTATTCCTCCTTGCAATTAGAGCAATAAAAATCCGCAACAGGTTTATTATTATTGAACCTATCAATTTTTATTTGGCCGCAGTTAGGACAAAATATTTGAGTATCAACCCATCCTTCGGTTAAAACTCTAATTTTTTGCGATTGGCTATGGTATTTTTCCGATAATTGCTTATCAAATGATAATATCATTTTTTTATTTCAGACAATATCGAAAGCAATAGACCTTCTATTGTCATAAATGTGCCATGCACAAATTGATCGTCGTTAGTCGGATTATGATCCCAAGCGCTCAAATTATCGTAAATTTCTAAAAAACCTTTAGTTAATCTCTGCAAATGTTCTGTTCTTTTGCAATCATAATTTACCGCGTAATATATTCTGGCTCTTCGCTTTGTCGATTTTTCCGAAGCCCCACTTTTTACAGCTTCCTGATAATAAGAAGATTTTTTAACCTCTTCAATAGGCGCAACGATATTTAAAAACTTATCAACCAATCTTCTCATAGAACTGGTCGCTTGCCCAATATAATCATCTTTTTTTGCTTCAAAAGTACTCCAACATCCATGGCGACATTTAGCCAGCGATGGATCTATTTCCTCTAATTGTTGATCTAGCAAACTCTGATAATCTTCTTCCGATACGGAGGTCTCCCGCCTTATAACCTGAAAATCTGGCAAGACATTTGCAGGGAAGCCATCGACAGATCTCATAATCTGATCTATCCCACTGTTCACTGTCTGGAAAGGTAAAGTTAAGCTACTAACTGTGCCTCCTGTTACTTTGGCAAAATCATTTATCTGCTGTAATCCGAAAATTAACGATTCTTGCTGCGTTTTAATTGCATCTAAGCACAAATTTGACACCTTCCCTAGAGCTAGAAAATTATCTTCGCTGATAGTACCGAAGTCTAAAAGTCTATTTGCATTTGCAGTAACTAAACCGATTTCCGCAATCGGAACACTTGCTGACGCAATTATGTTAGCAAATGCACCATTAATTGGTTCTAATTCCTTATTAATACAGCTAAAATTTTCTAAAGCGGTTTTTTGAAGTGCCAAGGCCCCATTATAGCTCTCGAATAATTTTGGGTCAGGCATTGCCACGCTTAAGCTTTGAGAAATGGCGTTAGCCGTATTTAAGCTATCAATTAAAGAGTGAGGAATTTTTATTTGCGATACAAAAGAGCTGGCGCTATCAGCTAAATTTTCTAATTCTTTACCGACAAACCCGGTATTATAAATTTCATTTATTTTATTTTCTTTGCCTTCTTCTTGTTGCATTTCATCTGTTAACCTTAATCATTTATATTTCCCTTCAAAAACAGAAATCAAACGATTTAATTTTGGAATCTTTTTCCGTAATTTGCTTAAAAGTTTTTTAGGGAATTTCTTTTCAAATTCCTGCACGATTTGTCGGTTATTTTTGTCTATATATTTAGATTCAAATTCTTTCTTGCACCAACGAGATCCTTTATCCTCAAAACTAATTCCGCCATTCAATATGGAAAGCAACAATGCCTCCAAGCAAGGAGTATTCTCGATTAAATCCATGCCTCCTTCCAATGCTTTTTTACGGGCCTTCAGCATTTCCGACTCTTTCTTGTCGTTATCGACCATTACAATCTTTTTATGATAATCTCCTAATTGCCTCTTAGCATAATCTACAATACCGTCAGCCGTACCGCCCTTACCGTCAAGTATTTTCGTCCAAACAATATCCTTGTGGAGATACAGAGAATCGAGGTATTTCAAAAAAAATACATCACGTGACCCCTCACCAACAATCAAAAAAGTACTTTTCGAAGCTCTATTCTTTTTTGCGGGCGGATGTTGGGACATAATAATTTTTATTTAATTTTCGGAACCGCCCCGTACGCACCCGCTATATATTTAGTAAAGTAGTTATCGTCTGCGCGAACTCCAGCCATTTCATCTAACCTCCAAGAATCGCTTGAACCATTTTCGTTTTTCTCGACAAGAACAATTTGGTATTTATCTAATCTGTTTAATATTTGATGACTATGAGTACTAAATAATATCTGAGAATTTTTTGGATTTGTATCTGGGTTAATAAACAAATCCAAAAGCGAAGAAACCATTTCCGGATGAAGGTTAACATCCAATTCGTCCAGAATAGCAATGCCGCCCCGATCAAGAACTTGCAAGATTGATTTTAACAAAACGAAAAGCTGCCTCGTTCCAGACGATTCATATTGAAAGAGCAAAGACTGTTTTTGGCCGTTAAAGGAATGGACTCCTTTAATTTCGATATTGAGACGATCCTCTACTTTTTCTTTTTTTATATCTATTGCCTCTAACCCCAAATCAAATTTAGAGAGAAGGGTTTCTGCCGCTTTTTTCAATTTCTCATTTTCACTAAAAAAGATGGATGTTTCCACTAATTGAACCATTGGGCTCGGCATCCCTACAAAATCCCCCACCCATCCTGCCTCGATTACATTCGTTGCTATCTGTTGCCAATATCTAGCTATATCTTGGCTCTCTTTATGGTTTAACCTGATAGCGCTTTCAATCACGCTTGCATTAGTTCTTAAAAGGTCTTCTATTCCCTTGGGAGCATTAAATTTTTGATCTATGAATTTATATTTTTTATCAGCTTCTATCCATTCGCGAGAAAATATTTTTTTGCTTGTAGTTTTCTTTTTTGTTTTACTTTTAAGCTTCAGTTCTTCAGACAATATTATTTTTTCATTCAATTTGAAACTATAAACATAAACTTTGCCCTCAATTTCAAACTCAACAGATAATTCAATGGGCTTGTCTTTACCCACATTGGACAAAAAAGGTTTTACGGTTATGGGCGCCGTAGGATTAAGTTTGAAAGAATCAACAATAAGCCATTTTAAAAATGGTAATACTTTGAGTAAATTGGTTTTCCCCGAAGCATTTGGCCCAATAACTACTTCCACCTTTGAGAGTCTTTCTTCTGCAGATGACACAAAATACCCATTATCTTTGGGCGCATTTTCATTAACAACAAAATTTACTGTTGCTAAATCTTTAAACGAATAAAAATTTTTGCATGAAAATGAATGTATCATATTCGTTATTTACCTTTTATGCTTTAATACTACCAGAATATAGTATTATATGTCAATATTTAACAATATTTTGTTTAAAATTCGATTAAATATATAATTTTCTTACAAAAATTGACCAATTTCCCCCTTTCCCCCCATCTTTTCGGCTAAAATGCGTTGTGCCAAGCCCGATTCCCAAGCCGGCTGCCGGTCTGCGAGCGCCGGCCCTCGGAGGTACGCCAGAGAGGGCCAAGCGAAGCCTAGTCGGGGGCATAAAGTTGCGTCTTTGGCTTGAAAGAGATACAACAAAAACACAGAGCAATTTTAGACAGCTTTTAGCTGTTTCCGTCAAGAAAGAAAGTCCGAACTTTTTCGTAGAAGTCGCTCATAGAGATAAATTCGGCTTTTTTCACCGACAGCGCCCACGGATTTTGAAGCGAAATCAAGGGTTTTTGGCCGGCAATGCGGAAGTCTGACTGAATTATTTTTAAAAAGACGGGAGCCGATTTTTTCCTCCAAATTTTCACAATTCATTTTTATTTTTAAAAAGGAAATGAAATATCTTATATACGCCAGAAAAAGCACGGACGAAGATGATCGCCAAATCCTAAGCATTGAAGCCCAGTTAACGGAGCTAAAAGAGTTTGCCTCTAAAGAAGGATTGGAGATTGCCGATGAATTTATCGAGGCTAAAACCGCCAAAGTTCCGGGCCGTCCGATATTCAACCAGATGATCGCCAGAATAGAAGCTGACGGGCCTTTTGGAATTTTAAGCTGGCACCCGGACAGGCTGGCCCGCAATTCTGTTGATGGCGGTAAAATCATCTACCTTGTGGACACCGGCAAGATCGGCGGCTTAAAATTCCCTACCTTTTGGTTTGACGCAACGCCGCAAGGAAAGTTTATGCTTAATATCGCTTTCGGCCAATCAAAGTATTACATTGACAACCTTAGCGAGAATGTAAAGCGCGGCCTGCGCCAAAAGTTAAGAAAAGGAGATTATCCGGCCTTCGCCCCTATCGGATATTTAAACGAGTTGCGCCATCACACCATTATCAAAGATCCGCAAAGAGCAGAGATAGTCAGAAAGATTTTTCAGCTTTACTCTTCGGGAAAATACACTTTTGAAGATTTGCATGAGCTGTCTTTTGCAATGGGCTTGGCCGGTCAGAGGAAGGGCAAAGCCATTACCCTATCCAAAATCCAGACCCTGCTAAAAAATCCGTTTTATTACGGCCTGTTTCGCTTTAAAGGCGAACTTTATCAAGGAAATCACGAGCCGATCATTTCCAAACAACTTTTTGAAAAAGTTCAGCGCGTAATGCAGGAACGGGGAAAACCGCAGAAAAAGAGTTTGAAATCTTATACTTTTAAAGGCGTGTTTAAATGCGGCGAATGTGGCCGCCAGATCACTGCCGAAACAAAAATTAAGCCTTCCGGCAAAACCTATACCTATTACCGTTGTACCAAGAAAAATAGAGTTTGCGCGCAAAAATATATCAGCGAGCAGAACCTAACCCAGCAATTGAATAAACTTTTTCAAAAAGTTGCTTTAAGCGTTGAGTTGAAAAATTATTTTCTTAACAGATGGGAAAAAGATTTTAAAGATTTTTCAACTAACGCCAATGCTTCCGCCCAAAATTTAAAAGCGGAATTGAAAATCATTGAGGCAAAACTGAACCGTCTTTTGGATATTTACGTTGACCAAGCTATCAACCGCGAAGAATACGCCGCCAAAAAGCAAAAACTTCTCAACCGCAGGGTTGAGATCAACGAGGAGGTCGAAAATTTTGGACGGAAGGGAAATGTTCGGCTCGGACTCTTTAAAGAGTGGATCTTACAGGCTTTTCAAGCCAATTCCATCGCGGAAAGTGAAAATTTGGAGGAAAAACGGAGCTTGCTTAAAAAGATCGGCTCGGACTTCCGCATTACCGGTCAAAAACCCTTGATTTCGCTTCAAAATCCGTGGTCGTTGTCGGCGAAAAAAGCCGAATTTATCTCTATGAGCGGGTGAAGGGAATCGAACCCTCGTCTGTTCCTTGGGAAGGAACCATAATGGCCATTATACGACACCCGCGAACCCCGAATCGGGGAAATATTCGAATGTTCGAAGTTCGAATGTTCGAAATGGGAACATCGAAACTCAAATATTCGAAAAAAAAGGCAAAATTCAAGCTTCAAAAGAAACTCATTATTTGGCATTGCGCACTATCGCGCCGAAAATATTCGTCAACTCTTTTGCTTCGCTTAAAAGAACTTCTTTTTCCGGATTATCGGATTCGATCAATTCGAGCCAATATCTTGATTCTTTCGCTTCTTTGCGGCAAATTTTTATCCTCATGAAAAAATCTTTCTTGCTCAAACTTTCATTGGCTTCAATATAATTAGCCCCTACCGAGCCAGAAGATCTTACAAGCTGCTTTCCATCTTCAATGTTCACAACTGATTTCGGCAGTATTTTAACAAATTTTCTTGCTCTTTTAGCAAATTCAAACGTCCTCTTTTCCAAATCATATTGTTTTCCGTCCGTTTCAATCATTTTTCTGTTTTATTATTTAAACATTGTTTAAATATTCAGTTTTCAAGCATTTCCATTTTGCATTCCTTTTGATCGGTTTCGCTCATTTAAAAATTTTTATTTTGGACATTGTTTCGAATATTCGTGCTTCGAACATTCATCCCTATAGATTTCCAAAATCCTTGATCTTTTCCCAGAGGTCGAGCCAGAAGCTTTTTTTTACAACTTGCCGTATTTCTTCTTTTTCCGGCTTTTTGTCTTGAAGAACCGCGATCACTTCTTCGCCCGGCTTTTTATAGCCCTGCTCCCTGATCCTTTCTTCCTGAAAATCCGCTTTTTCCGATTCGTTCAAACCGGCGGCCAAAGAATCTTTCCGCTCCTGAAGGATCGCCACCTGCGCCTTGGCCCGATCGATATCTTCCTTGAGCGTTTTCCTTTTCTCGCTGATCTTCCAATTGGATATTCCCAGGAACGCTATAAGCGAAAGAGACAAAACACCCAATACCGCCGACATTAAAACCGTCTGCCAGGACGCCCTCTTTTTTGTTTTCTTGAATATTGCTACCATTAAATCGAACCCCTCGCGGGGCGATTGGTTTGGCCGTATATAATAGACCTATTGCTTAAAATCGCTTAAAAGGTTGATCCGAGAATCATAATCCGCGCCTCGGCGCCGCTAAAATGAAGCCAAAAACCGTAAAAATAATCTGGACGATCATTACCGCCCTCGTGTCGCTAAGCATGATCATGTTCCTGGTCGCTCCTCTTTTTTAAATTAGTATAAAAAATTCTTTCCGTAAAGATTCGCCGCCCGGCTCCGGGCGGCGTTTCGCGTTTATGGCTAACGAAGAATCACGACTTGAACATGTCAAGGAATACTTTCGAGGGTATTCGAACTTGGGCGCGCCCGGCCAGCTTTTTCTTGCCTTCTTTTTGTTTTTGCAGCAGTTTGTTCTTCCGCGTCACATCCCCTCCGTAAAGCGGCGCCGTAACGTCGCGCCTTTTGGCGCCCAGCGTCTCGCGCGCGATAATTTTTCCTCCCAATACCGCCTGGATGGCCAAAGCAAACATTTGCGAAGGAAGAGCGTCTTTAAGTTTCGCGGCTATTTTACGGCCTTCGGCCGAAGCATCCTCCTCGGGAACAATCTTGGAAAACGCCTCCTCTTTCTTCCCGGCGATCAATATTTCCAATTTTACCAGCTTGGCCGGCTGATATCCCAAAACTTCATAGTTCATTGAAGCGAACCCCCTGCTAACGTTCTTCAAGTCGCTGTAAAAACCGCTGATCACCTTCCGCAAAGGTATTTTATAGATCAAAAGCAGCTTCTCGGTTCCGAAATAATCAGTATTGATGTATTCGGCTTTATAATCCTTCATCAAGTCGGAAATCGCCCCCATGTAATCAAGAGGTGTAACAATTTCCAACCGTACCCAAGGCTCAAATGTATCTTTGATCTCGGCGGGGTTCGGCCAGTCGCTGGTGGTGTAAATCACGCGCTCTTTGCCTCTGGTATCGTTAATCTTGTAAACAACCGACGGCTGGGAAATGATAAGATTGAGCGCAAATTCCCGAAATAGGCGCTCGCTCACGATCTCGGCATGCAACGTGCCCAAAAATCCGCACCGAAAACCGCGTCCGAGAAATTCTTTCAGCTCCGGTTCGAAGAAAAAGGCCGCGTCATTTAATTTCAGTTTCGATAAAGCGACTTTCAACGGATCAAAATCATCGGGATTTTCCGGATAAACCGAAGCAAAGATCATTGGCTTTGGCTCCAAATATCCCGGTAAAGGTTCAACGCTCAATACTTTGGTTTTCTCGTTCCAGGCGGCGGCCAAGGTAATGGTTTCGCCAACCCTCACCTTCTCCGGATCCTTGATCCCGGTCGCGATATAGCCTATTTCTCCGGCGGACACGCGTTCAGATTTTTTCATCTGCGGCTTAAAAAATCCGGTTTCTTTAACAAATCCCTCCGCCTTATTGTTAATCAGATAAAGCTTGTCGTTCATTTTAGCCGTTCCGTCGATAATTCTAACAAACGCTACCACTCCCTGGTAACTATCGTACTTAGAGTCAAAAACCAGCGCCCGGAGAAGTTTGTTTGGATCACCGACCGGAGCGGGAACTTTTTCGATCACGGCTTCCAGCAACTTATCGGTATTTATTCCCTTGCGCGCTGAAATTTCAAATATTTCTTCCTGGGCTACCCCCAGCAGATCGGCGAGTTCCCGTTTGGCCTTGGGCAGATCGGCGTAATCCAGATCGATCTTATTGATAGCCGGAATAATAGCCAATCCTTGTTTTCTTGCCAACTCCAAATTCGCCAGCGTTTGGGCTTGGATGCCCTGGACAACGTCAACCAAAAGAATGGCTCCTTCCACCGCGGCCAGAGATCTCGAAACCTCGTATCCAAAATCAACGTGGCCGGGCGTATCGATAAGATTTAAAATATAGCCTTTGTAATCTATGCGCACCGGAGAGAGCTTGATGGTTATGCCGCGCTCCTTTTCCAAATCCATCATATCAAGATATTGGGTGCCCAGTTTTTCCTTGGAAACAGTTCCTGTTAATTCCAAAAACCGGTCGGCTAAAGTCGACTTGCCATGGTCGACATGGCTGATGATAACAAAATTCCTGATTTTTGACCGGTCGAATTGGCTATCCATGGTTTATGATTTTCTTAAAAAACCGAATACGGTATCCTTTAGCGCATCAATCTCTTGGCAGCGCAATATCGCCGCGGCCGCCAAGTAAACTGCCGCGCCGAATAAGCCGTAAAACGCCAACCCCAAAAAAGGCTGCCTGAAATGTAATATGGTAGCATGGGAACAATAAACCGCAACAGCCATAACCAGGCCGGCCAACAACGACTTGAAAACCGACAATGATATCTCTTTAACCCTGACAAAGCGGTGATTCCTTTTTATCAAAAAAAACATCGACAGAAAAAATTGCAATATTATCGCCGAAACGTAAGCTAAAGATAATCCGATTATCCTGATATCTTGGATTGTCCCTAAACCAAACGCGCCGCTTAACATCCCTTCAAGGGGCTCCTTCCCCGCCAGATCAACAAACAAAAAACTGAAATAAATGGTTGCGATAACGCAAACAGCAGTAATAGCTGTAGGCGTCAGGGTGTCTTTTAAAGCAAAAAACATCCGGTATATGACCTGGATCTCGGCAAAGAACAGAATAACCAAGCATACAACCGCCAGCGAGGCCGACATCAACAGAGCCGCATCTGGAGAAAACCGCCCATGGAGATAAATTAAAGCGATGATCAAATCACGCAGCAGCCACATCAGAAACCCAAAGGGAATAACCAGGAAAGCAACCTGGCGGAACGTTGAGGAAAATTTCCTTCCAAGTTCCGAAAAATCCGATTCCGCGAATAGTTTGGAAAAAACAGGGAAGGCTGCCGTCGCGAACGAAACGCCGATCATGGTTACCGGCAGAAGATAGATATTGTTGGTAAAGTTAAAGATGGTTACCGATCCGGTGCTCAATCCGGAAGCAATGAACAATAGAACGATATATTCGAATTGGATCGCAGCCGAACTGAAAATCCGCGGCAACATCAATAAAAAGGCTTTTAACAATAAAGGATCGAATGGCCGGAAAACAAAACTGTATTTAAATCCCGCATTCACCGCCGCCGGAAGCTGGATCAAACAATAAAAAACGGCTCCAACAACGACTCCGTAAGCTACCCCGGCAATGCCAAAAACCGGAGTCAGGATAATTATCCCAAAAATAATCCCAAGATTGTACAATAAGGGCGCAATGCCATAAGACAGAAACCGGTTAAAGTAATGCAATATGCCGGACAAGATCGATGAAATTCCAAAAAAAACCGGGCTAAGCAGCATTACGCGCGTTAAAAATACCGTCTGTTCCAGCTGCTCGGCCGAAAATCCCGGCGCCATCGCTTTCGCTAAAGCCGGAGCGAACAAAAAACAGCAAAAAGCAACCGCAATGATCGTCAAAAGAAAAACATTCAACACATTGTTGGCAAACTCCCAAACCCTGGCTTTGTCTTTGGCATGCTGCTCGGCGAAAAAAGGCAGAAAAACCACCGAAATACCGCCGTAAACCAATACGCCGAAAATAAAATCAGGAATGCGAAAAGCGGCAAAATAGGCATCGAGTTCGGGGCTCGCGCCGAACTTCCCGCTTAACAGCCAGTCGCGCAAGAAACCAAGCAATCCGCTAACAACGGTCGATACTGCCAAAACCATAGCCGAAAACGCCACTTTTTTGGTTTGAAAATTAAGAATCTTTGAATTTGATATTGTTTCAAACATAATCAAGCATGGCAACGGCTAAACCATATTCAACATACCCATTTTATTATAAAAATTTCTTTCTTAAAACAATTTAGACAACAAAAAACCAAGCAGATAATAAGCCGGCTTGCAGCCGTCTTGTTATCCGGTAACAAAAAACCAAGCAGATAATAAGCCGGCTTGCAGCCGTCTTGTTATCCGGTAACAAAAAACCAAGCAGATAATAAGCCGAATTCTGTCTGATTCCGCAAAAAGCGGAACGAGGCAATCATTTGTCTAGCCCCTCGATTGCTCTCGGGGTCAAGCGAGCTACTTTTTATCCTCCACCTATTTTCATAAGTGAAAGACTTGCTCTTGCGCCCTCCAGGAATTTAGCCGTTGCACTTCCCGCTTGCGCGGGAATTCATCCGATAACGATTGCTCGCTGTCGGAGTCCCTCGGCTTACGCCTCGGGTCGTCACTGTTCGCATCCCTTTCTTCGTCCTGACGGCCAAACAGCCGGAAGGACTCGAATGGCGGCTCTTAACCGCTGAAGTTTATCCGCCCAAATTTTTGCACCGCGCGACGCGCGCTTTTTTCCTCCGTTAGGCGGAAAAGTGCAAAAACTTGGGCGGAGGGTGTTCGGACTTTCCTCCCCCCATAAACCGAAATCTATGAGGAGCGATTGCCTAACCTGCTTGGTTTTTAGCCTATATATTTTAACAGATTAAAATCACTTATGTCAAGGAATCAAAACTTGCTCCCGGCAATCCGGGAATTTCCGTTTTTGCCTTTATCGAGATAAATTCTCAATAAGACACGCTTTGAATTTTCCAAGGTTTTCGTTTTTAACCCGGAAGCCGGATGCTTTGGGGTGTCCTCCGTAAGTGAGCAGCAAATCTTTGCAATTTTTCATCAAAGCCACGCTGTCGATCTCGTCGGTGCTCCTTACGGTCCCCTGGCTTTCGTTTTCCAGAGTTTTGAAGATAAACGTAGGTTTTCCGTGTTTTTGGCAGATGATTGAAGCTATCGTTCCCAGCAGATTAAGTTCCCAATCGCGGCTGCCTTCAAAAATTATCGGCTCGTTTTTTTCTTCGATGCTCATTTCGATCTCTTCTGTCACCGACCGGATCTTATCGCGCCTTTCCCTGTTTATCAGCATGAATTCTTTGATCAGTTTTTCGGCTTGGGGCACTGATTCGGCGCATAAAAGCTTGTAAGCGGCCGGAATGCCGTTTTTCATATCGCGAATATTCAAAACCGAAATAATTTTTGTGATCCGGCGGTTGAAATTATCGGAATCAAGATCGAGAACATCAGTCTTAAAAAACGCCCTCAAACCGGGCCGGAAAGAGTTATTAATGGTTTCTAACCCTTCTTCGATGATGTCGATATTCTCGAATTCCCGGGGCATCATATCCGCCAAAGTAGCCAGGGCGGCCAATTCGGCAAAACTTTCCCGCAAATTCTTGCCCATCTTGCTTCCCAAGAGCTTTTCGGCCAGCCGAAAACAAAGGCCCGCCGCGCACAGAAGTTTAAAGGGATAAGGATCCGATGGCTGTTTCGGATCGACGATAACGTCCGCTTCCGGAAGGCCGTCTAGTATTTCATGATGATCGACAATAACGACATCGAAACCGATTTTTTTCGCGATTTTGATTTCTTCGAAATTTCCGATACCCAGATCAACGGCAAGAATCAAAGCCGGAGAGTATTTTTCGAGGTTCTTTAGCGCCGTTTTGTTGATACCATACCCCTCTATTTCCCTGTCGGGAAAATAAAGGGCGGCCACTTTGCCCCCCAGATTTTCAATACTTTCCTTGCATATGATAACCGAGGTAACTCCATCCAGGTCCGCGTCTCCGTAAACTATGATCCTTTCCTTTCTTTCAACCGCTTCCTTGATCCGCCGCGCGGCCTCACCCATGTTTTTAATTTCTTTTTTTTCATTCATTGCCGTGTTTAACGCCTGATTATCTTTCCTGTCAAAGCTTTGATGCCGCATTTTTTTGGTCAATTCAGAGCTTCAACTCCGGGCAATTTATCCCCGGACAGGAATTCCAGCATCGCCCCTCCCCCGGTCGATAGGAAATTAAAGCTTTCCGCCGCGTGGAATTTATTAATAGCTTCCACCGTTTCTCCTCCGCCCGCAACCTTAAACGCGCTGCGGTTTTTGGCAATAGCGTCAAGGATTTCTTTGGTCCCGTTAACGAATTCTCGGTTCTCAAACATTCCCATCGGACCGTTAAAAAATATCGTTTTTGCGCCTTTGATGATTTCTTTAAAAACCTTGATGGTTTCCGGACCAATATCATAGACTTCTTCTTCTTTCCTTATCGTCCCGATACCGGCTTTCCGGGAATATCCCTCGCTCAAGTCTTTTAAAGCCATCATTCCGTCCACAGGCAGGTGGATCTTGGAATTGGTAAGATCGATCTTTTCAACCAGTTTTTCCTTGACCGCAAGCTCCCGACCCAGCATGATCTCTTTTTGGATAAGGATTATCTCCCCGATCTTTGAACCAAACAGGATATGATCGGCGATCTGGGAGATATTCAGAATGGTTTTTATTTTAGTTTCAACTTTCGTCCCTCCAATGATAACGATGAACGGGCGTTCCGGGTTTTTTAGTATTTTTTCAAGATTCAAAACTTCCGATTCCATCAACAATCCCGCGTATGAAGGCAAATATTTTGGTATGCCCACAATCGAAGCATGGGCGCGATGAGAGCAGGCAAAAGCTTCATTAACATAAACTTCCCCCAACTTTGCCAATTCCCTGGCAAAACCGTCGTCGTTCGCTTTTTCACCGGCTTCAAACCGCAAGTTTTCGAGTAACGCAACTTCTCCGGATTTCAACTTATTGGTCTCCTTGGCCGCGGATGATCCAACGCAGCTGGAAATAAATTTTACTTTCTGGCCAAGGATATTCTCAAGCCGTTCGGCAACCGCCTTAAGGCTCACGCATTTATCCTTTTTTTCCAAATGGCTCATCAGAATCACAATGGCTTTTCTTTCCAGAAGATGCTTAATAGTTGGAATGCTTTTAACTATCCGAAAATCGTCGGTTATCCCTCCTTTATCGTTCATACCCACGTTAAAATCGCACCTTACAAGCGTTTTTTTATTTTCAAAATCAAAATCGTTTAAAGTTCTCATTTTTTGGCTTTATCGAATTTATATTTTTCCCTAGGTACTCCGCCTCCCGGGATACGGACCTCCGGGCGGTGACCGAAGGAAATCCCGAAGAATTGAAAGGCGGCTAGAAATTAAAAAAAATTTTTTAAGCAAGCTTTCCGTCTAAAAGGCAGCTACGCCTGCCCGTCGGGTTTGTTTTTTATCGTCTCTTCCAGTATTTTTTTCAATTCATCGATCTGCACCTCTTTTCTTTGTTTTTGCGGGTAGCCGGCTTCCTTTCGGCCCGAAAACCTTACTATGTTCCCGCCAGCCAGGCTGCTCAACGAGATATGGCTCCCTGCCGAAGCCTGTGCCGGTTTTGCAGCCGGTTGCGATACGGGCTGGTCATCGGCCCCTTTTAACGGTCTTTCAGCTTGTTGCGGTATCGCTGGCGGGATTTTTTCGTCTATTCTCTCGGGAATTTTTTCTGGTACTTTTTCCGATTCACGCTCCGGGGCCCTTTCGCAAATTCTTTCCCTGTTTGAAAGATGGTTGTTGGACGCCGCATTCCTGTCTTCAAAAGGCGGCCTTGCATAACCGTTATCGCCATTCCGCGGAGGGTAATTTCTAGGCCCCTCATTAGAAGATTGTACTTTTTTTAGGCAGGTTTTACAATAAACTTTTCTTCCAGGTTCGGGTTTAAACACCACTTTTGTGGTTTTTCCGCACATTGAACATTGGATATCGTAAAGCGGCTTGGGCTGTCCGGCTGCCGGCGGCGCGTCGTTATTTATCTCCCCTGTCCATTTGGCGATCTTTTCTTCGATGACACTGCGGGGAACGGCGTAGCGTTCGCGGGTGACTCTGATAATCTTTTCTTTTTCCGAATGATCGGGTCTTAATATCGGAGGCAAAGTTTGCGCCAAAAAAGGAGCGCTGGCAATACCGTCGATCATCAACTTCAGATAAATGTTATATTTCCCTAAATTGATCAAATCTTCGATCAGGATTTCCGGATAGAACTCTTTTTCCAGAAATTCACCGTCCTCGGCCCCAACGCGGAAAGCAATGATTGTTCCGATATTTCCGAACACCGCGTCTTTTACTTTTGACGATTTTCCGCCCGATGTCATTTCTTCCAGCTGGCCGAGATATTGGTTCGCCAGCGTAAGATTCAAGCGGTATTTGCGGGCTTCCGAAAGGATGTTTACAAAAGCATCGGTGGCAAAGTTTTGAAACTCATCCACATATAAATAGAAATCGCATCTCTGTTCCTCGGGTATGTCGACGCGCGACATTGCCGCCAATTGAAGCTTGGTAATCACTAAAGCGCCTAAAAGCCGGGAATTATCTTCCCCTACCAGGCCTTTGGAAATATTGACGATCAGAATCTTTTTCTCATCCATGATCTTGCGCATATCGACATCGGTCTTAACCTGTCCGATGATGTTGCGGACCAGCGGATTCGAAATAAACTGGCCAATCTTGTTTTGGATGGCCGCGGTCGCCTCGCTTTCGTAACGCTGGTTATATTTGGCGAATTCATTGACCCAAAACGATTTAATGATCGGATCGGTGATCTTCTCAACCACTTTGCTTCTGAAATCCGTATCCGACATCATTCTATTTACGCCTAAAAGCGTGGCATTCGGATATTCCAATAAAGCCAGTATGGAATTATTCAAAATGTATTCCATCCTAGCCGACCAAACATCGGGCCAGATTTTCTTAAAAACGCCCATCAGGCCGGAAGCCACTAAATGGCGGTATTCCGGCGCGACGTTCTCCATCACGTTGAACGCCAAAGGATAATCCAAGTCGGAAGGATTGAAATAAACGACATCGTTAACCCGGCTTTGCGGCACATAATCCAAAAGCTTCTGCGCGGCTTCTCCGTGCGGATCGATAAACGCCATACCATGCCCGTTCTGGATATCCTGGATCGCCATATTCTCCAAAAGCGATGATTTGCCCATGCCGGTTTTTCCGACGACATACATATGCCGGCGGCGGTCATCGACCCTGATACCGAATTTCTTTCTGACGTTTCGGTAATTTATTTCTCCGATATAGGCAATTTTATCTTCTTCCATTTCGTTGTTGGTTCGAAAAAAATTAATATTTCAAGGGAAAACGATTATCTTTATCCGGCTTTCAAAAGAAACTACATGGGCAAGTCGGGAGGAACGGTTTGTTTTGATTCCACGCGGTTGATACCGGGTACAGGCGACGTTACGAACGCCGGGAAATGATAAAGGGTCGCCATCTCTTCGACATTTAGTATAAACCTTCCCTTGTCGCCGCCAAAGAGCGGGCTTTTATAGTTCAAACGATCGCGGTAGCACCGGTAAAGCTTTCTGGTTTTTAGATAAGCGCGGCGCGCTTGGATCCAATTCAGCGGCAAAAAAGCGGATTTTTTTACCCGGGTCAAAGTTTCGGACCAAAGTACCAGAGAATTCATATCCGGACTGGTAAAATTGTTAAAATAATTCAAAACCAGGCGGAAATTCGGCTTAAACCATATATCCCGCTTACCCATGTAGATGGCCCTGATTCCAACCATAAAAATCGGCTTGCTGATCTTTTTTTCAACTTCCATCAAAGAATCCTTTTCTCCGGGCGTAAGCCTCATTTCCGGCGGAAATACTTCCTTCTTTTCTTCTTCCGCCCCTTTAGCCCCGTATAAGATAAAATCAAATATCTCGCGCAACATTGATTTCTGCTTGGGTTTCGCCGGACGCCGGGCCATTTTATCCCGCAAGTCCTCGCCGGCTTTATAAAATTTTTCGGCGCTTCCTTCTCCCTGGGGCGTTGCCCTCATTTGAATCCAAAGCTGTTCCCCGGGCTTTATCTTGGCTAGGCTTTCAAGCAAGGTACCCAGCGGATCAACCCGCTCTTCGTCTTTTTCCCCGGGGTGTTCGAATTTTTCGTATGTTTTGATCGGTATTTGGGGCTCCTTTTCCAGCTTGTAATCCCAACCAAACATGTCCCATTCCTTATTGGGTATGTCGATTGGAACCTGTTTGGTATAATCGGGAACTTCGATAATCTCGGCTACGGGATACTGCCCCCAGATCGCCGCTTCTATTTGGTCGCGGTAATCAGCGTGGAATCTGATATAAAAATGGATTTGGCCCCCGATCGAAACAATATCGAAAGATACGCCTGTTTGGGGCTGTCCGTCGACATAGGCTTCCCACCAGTCGGGCGGATTATAAACAGCGCCGTGGATGGAAGTCATAACCACTTCCATCGCTTTCAGAGGTTTCAGCATTTCCTTGGGCAGCCTGACTTCGATCATTACCGGTTTGAATATGCGCTGGAACCAAAGCTCTGTCCGCCAAAAAAGCCAAAAATAAGCAAAATGCTTTTCAAGAAAAAAAGGAAGAATAAGCCACCACCAAGCGCCGATTATCCTCCAAATATAGTTAAGGATTTCCAAATATGCCAGATTCATCGACGGATTATTTAACCATAAGTTAACCGCCTCAACGGTTATTTAGCGGTTATTTAAACAGTAGTTTATCTTTTATCCTAAACCAAAAACGGAGATAATGGAATAGGTAAGAATTAGCGGACAAAAATCATAAATCCGCGGCTTCCCGCCTGTTCCCCATTGCTCCGTTTCGGTTAGGGTTTGCTTAACGCAAAAAATATTTGACTTTCCGTTAATGGCAGCTTAAGCTTCCCGCACTTTAATCAAAGAATATTTTCCCTGATTATCTTTGGCAAAAACCTTTTTATTGCTTAAGTTCATCAAGATCGTATTTTCTTTGATAATCCTTTGCTTTAAAACTCGTTCAACGATTTCCTGTTTGGTAAGAGGTTTATCCTCTTTCTGAAAAATGCTCAAAATAACGTCTTTGACATCCCCTCCCTGATAACCCCATTCCTTTAAAGCATAAATGCCCCTTCCGATCAGTACAAAGCGCGAATCGCGGATCAGCTCATTGTGGACAGTCTGAACCAGGCTTCCCTTGATCTGCCCCGCCACTTCCGTAAAGTGGAACGGTTTTTGGTACTTTTTGAATAAAAGATAAATTTTGTCTTTGATCCCCTTAGGATTGATCTCGGGCCAATCGGACAGACCGTATAGCCCTTCCTGGTTCTTTTGAATATTTTTCGAAACTTCGATATAAGACTCAACCACGTTCTTTTTTTCGGCCGTCCAAGAAGCCAATTCCTTAAGCGTTACCGGCTGCATCTTTGCCCGCAGTTTTTCACAGATAACGCGGTCAATCTCCCTAGCTTTGTTGAAAGATTCCTGATCCAGCGTCCACAAAGCGTAAAAATCATCTCCTTCGCTGACTCTCAAAAATTCCTGCGACAAAGACATCAGAAAGTAAACCTGGGCCTGCCATTTGCCTTCGCCAAGATCGGAAAGCAAGAGGTCTTCCCTTTTTACCCCTCCGGCGTTTTTAAGATATTTAGCGAAAGTTTTGAAAACTTCCTTATAGGCGGAAGTTTTCTTCTTCATTTTATCCAAACTGGTCTTTTCGATCTGGCGGACGCGCTCCCGACAGATGCGATAGCTTTTACCGATGGATTCCAAGGTTTCCCTTTCACCAGACTCCAAGCCAAACCGGCGGATAATAATCTCCCGCTGTTTCTGCCCGAGTTCGGATACTAGATCCTGGCTTATTTTCTGATAATTTGTGTTTGACATGTTAATCTTTTTTTACCGCTCATCGACTTTTTTCGAAAGCGGTAAAGTAGAATTAAAAAATTATATTTTACTATTTGCTGTTTATTGATGTCTCTATCAAATAATTTCTCTCGAGAAATCTTTCAGCAAAACGGCTGACCTGCCGGCGCGTTGGATTCTCAAAAGTGATTATTTAAATATTATATATTATATAATAAAATATGTCAAATATATCAATACTTATACAATGCCTATACAATACTTATAAGAAGAATTCTGGGGATAAAGCCTCTAAAAACCTGGGCGCGACTGATCAAAACAATTGTTTAGGAATTTCCGGGTTTAAGCTTTTTTTACGCTCTTTTTCTTAAAATTCAGCCATATTACCAGCGACTGGCTGGCTAAAAACACTGAAGAATAAGTACCGGTAGCAATACCAAGAATCAAGGCCAGGGCAAAATATTTCAAACTCAAACCGCCATAAAAATAAATGGCGAAAACCGGGATCAATGTGGCAATCGACGTATTGATCTGGCGGGTTAGCGTCTGGTTGACGGCCCTGTTGGCTATTTCGTCAAAATTCGATTTGCGGTCTTTAACCAGGTTTTCCCGGATACGGTCGTAAACAACGATCACGTTATTAATGGCATAACCCACAACTGTAAGCAAAGCGGTAATGATTGGAATAGTGATCTGGATGCCGTAATTCTTCCCAAGATATGCAAAAAATCCCAGCGGAACCAGTACATCGTGGACCAAGATCAAAAAAGATGCGGCTCCGTAGATCCAAGGGCTTACCGGCCCCGGAACGTTCCGGAATGCGACTGCGATATAAATCAGCATCGCGAGCAAAGAAACTACCACCAAAAGCGTCATCTTGGATGTTAACTCCCGGCCGATGACCGGACCGATCATATCGAAACTTTTCTCCGTATATTCACCCGTTCCGCGCAAAGCCTCCAAAAGCTTGGTATGGACGGAATTGTCGATGGCCTCCGTCCTGATGCTTACGCCCTTATCCTCGACCGAATAGATCGTAATATCTTTTATCCCCAATCCCCCGATCTTTTCCATTATCGCGCCGCTGGCCGGGCGGGCATCCTTGTATTCGATTTCGGTTATGCTTCCGCCGGTAAATTCAATGCTCGGTTTCAAACCGTAAACTGCCAGCAATCCAAGACAACCGGCTATGACGATCGCGGTAAAAGCCAGAAAAATGTTTTTATGTTTGATAAAGTTAATCATGTTATTGATTCGGATTATTATCCTATGCCAGCGGTTTCCAAAGCCATTTTACATTTTCCAGCTTTGTTCCCACAAACAACCTTAAAAAAGTTTTTGTTACTACAATGGCTGAAAACATCGAAACCATGATACCGATGTTTAAGGTTGTTGCAAACCCTTTGACAAAACTCGTTCCGAAAATAAATAAAATGATTCCAACCACAACTGTCGTGAAATTTCCGTCGCGAATCGCCGGCCACGCGCGGTTAAACGCCTCTTCGATGCTGGAAGCCAAACTTTTCCCGCTCTCCAGCTCTTCTTTTAAGCGGGAAAAGATAAGAACATTGGCGTCAACCGCCATGCCGACCGACAGGATGAACCCTCCGATCCCGGCCAAACTCATCGTTACCGAAATCAGTTTAAACATTGCTAAAAGCAAGCCTATATAAACGGTCAAGGCTACCGAAGCCAGAATCCCCGGCACGCGATAATAAACAATCATAAATAGGATCACGATCAGAAATCCGATAAAACCGGCTTTCAATGTTTGATCCAAAGAGATCGCTCCAAGCGTCGGTCCGATCTTTTGCTGGCTAATGGGCTGGCCAAGCGGCACGGGCAGCGCACCTTCGTTCAAACGCTTGACGATGGTTTTTGCTTCAGTTACATCGGTAATGCCGGTGATAATCGCTTTGCCCCCGGTAATTTTCTGCTGGATATTGGGCGCGTAAATATCGCTATTGTCGATCTTGTCGTCCCCGTTGGTATCAATAATAGACTGGCCATCCAAATAAATCGCCATTGGCTTGCCGACATTCCTTTCGGTAATCTGCTCGAAGATTTTCGCTCCTTCGTCGTTAAATTGCAAATCGACTATCGGAGATCCGGTATTTTGATCAAAGCTTAAAGCCGCCTTGGATAGATACTCCCCGGTCAGCTCGGTATTTTTAAAATAAGGATTTTCAAGCGCCAGATGGTAATCCGGAATCTGTATGGCCTCTTCCATTGTCTTTCCCTGGACTTCCTGAATCTTTGCGATTATTTTATCGGTCTCTTCCTGCGGCCTCTGTTCTTTAAACTCGAGCCAAGGGGTCGAGCCGATCCATTCGATTGCCTGTTGGACGCTTTCGACTCCCGGCAATTCCACAATCAAACGGCTCTCGCCCGATGTCTGGATCTGCGGTTCGGCAACGCCATATACGTTGATGCGCCGCTCGATCAAATCCTTTAAGCCTTCCATAACTTCGTCGCGCTTGCTCTCTTCTATTTTGCTAAGATCGGCTTGGTATTCCAGGCGAACGCCCCCTTTTACGTCCAATCCCAATTTGAAATCCGGAGCGTTAATTTGGGCCAATTTCCAATTATATTTGGCGTTAATCGAGTTTATCCCGCCATTCACGTACTGGGGAACGCAGTAAATACCCGAAACAACAGCCAGTAAAACGATCAAAATAAGGGAACCAAGGTGTTTTTTCAACATATTTTTTGGATAAGAAGCGGTTTGAAAAAAAAGAAATTACCCGCTGGTAAAAACCAATCTCAATCTTATTCTCTGCCGCCGTTTCGCGTATTCTCGCAATTAGATCTTTTGCCTGCAAAAACTTTTTAGAAGCTTAAAATTTTTTTTAATATTTTTCCAGAAAATTGCTTCCATTCCTACAGACCCGTTATCGAAAGTACAATACCACAATAAACCATAAAAGTAAAGATATGAAGGCTAAAACGAAATAACCGCTTTTTTGGCCAAAAACGGATATTTTTTTACATAGAACAAAAAAGACGGCATTAGTCTTCTTTGCAAGCAAACCGCGCTTGCATTGTGAATTCAAAAAGACATTACCCGCTTTTTATAAGATCGTTCAGTTTTTCCAGCGCAACCGGCAATTTAAAAAAACCGGCTTCCGTGTTCAAGTGTTTTCCGCTTTTAATAATCGTCAGCTCCGCCCCAAGCTTGTCTCGCAGAATCTCTCCGCATTTTTGCGGAACATGCGGGTCGTTATCGGACGCGATCGCCTTAAACCGTTTGGCCGACCGCTTTACCTTTTCATAATCGAGCGGCGCGGCAAAAAAGCTGGCCAGCTCCTCATACCCGATCAACTCCGAAAATCCCGCGACCGACACCACCCCTCCGGCAATCTTGCCGTCGCCCAAAAACTCAAGATATCTCAATATCGTTATCACGCCAAGGCTGTGGCCGACGAAATAAGTATGTTCGTCAACACCGCCAACCGTTTTTTTTTAAAAACGCCAGCCATTCCGGCAATTTCGGATGGTCGGCGTCCGGCATGAAGGGAGCCAGAACCTCGCACCCCGCTTTTTCAAGTTCCGACTTCAGCCAGGGAAACCAATTCCGTTCCGGTGACCCCTCCCAGCCATGAACCAAAATTACGCGTTTTTTATTTGTCATTGAAGGTTATCCGGCAATATTCCCGCCGTGGTATTTCAATTCGTGAACCACTTTTCCGTTAAAGCTAACCGTTTCCGTTCCCTCGAATTTATCGACTTCGCCCTTACTCGCGTTGGCGTAGCTCCAATCCCCTTCCTGAAAGATCGCCGGGCCCCGGAACGGCCTATCCTCGGACACAAGCCGCAAGGCTTTTTTTAAAAAACAAAAAATTTGTCGCGGCTCAACAATGCCCGAAATTACCCGGCCATAATAATTCATGCCCCAAACCGCCTGGCCGTCCCTGAAAACGATCTCCTCGCCAATGAACGGATCGAATCCGAAATACCGGTCGCGGTAGTTCCATTCAGCTTCTTTATATAGCAGCTCCTTGCATCCATCAGCCAAAACGCTTTCTCCGCCTTCGCCGCTGGCGGCATAGGTATTGATCTTGGCTTTGACCAAAAACTCATTGATTTCCATGGTATTATTTTGCGCCCGCGGTTTTTAATCCTTCAGTAATAATATCGGAAACATTGGGCAATAGATCGTACTTTTTAAGATCTTCTATGTTTATCCATTCGGGCACGGTTTCGGCGCTTCCGCTTAACCATCCTTCAACTTTATCAACCAGAAAAACCTTCAGGGAAAATTGTTCCGTACCGCTCTTCCTTTCGATATCGGCAAACCAAACGCCAGGCAGCAAAATCAAACTATCCGGATCCGCGGCCAGCCCTGTTTCTTCCTTTAGCTCCCGATAAACTGCTTCCTTTATATCTTCTCCTTTCTCAATTCTGCCAGCCGGCAAGCCATACTTGCCGTCCAAGTGCCCGGCACTTTTTCCGTGCTTAACCAAAAGAACTGTTCCATTCTTTATGACAAGGGCGCCAGCCGTTGAAACAACGTTGTTTTCCATTAATTTTTTACTTACCTAAAACTTCTTTTTGAATCCAGCCAAGATATTCTTTGCTTCCTTCGATGATCGGAGTAGCTATAATTTCCGGAAGTTCGTAGGGATGAACGCTTTTTATCGCTTTTTCCATGCTTTTATAGAGCGATCTTCTCGTTTTGATAACGCACAGCCACTCTTTGGATTTTTCAATTTTTCCCTTCCATCGGTAAATGCTCGTAACCGGCCCGGATATTTGAACGCACGCGGATAATTTTTTTCCAGCCAAAATTTTGGCAACGCTCTCCGCATCGCTCCTATTCGCGAAAGTTGTGGAAATTTGGATGTATTCTAACTTACTTACCATAGTATTTTGGCATTTTTTTATTCTGCCGTCCGCCTTCACCAAGGCTTCAGCACGACTACTTTTTGCGCGCGGCAACATAAAATTATTTGCCATGGCAATGCTTATATTTCAACGGGCGGCCGTCCGGGTGCTTTGCTCCGCACGGACAGGGGTCGTTTCGATTCGGTTCCGCGCCGCCGGGCATTACCGGTTTTTTTTCGGGAGCGGGTTGCGGTCTGTTTTGCCCGGTATTAGCGGAAAGTTTCATCAAATTCTGGACTACATTTCCCTCAACGAGCTCCAAGAGCTGGCGGAACAGTTTATGGCCTTCATTTTTATATTCGATTAAAGGATCCTGCTGGCCGTAAGCGCGCAAACGCACCGAATCGCGAACGTGTTCCATTTCTTCGAGATGTTCCTGCCAAAAATGATCCACGGTCTTCAAAAAAACGTAGCGCCCGGCTTGAATCATTACAGCCGGTCCAATCTCTTTTTCTTTATTTAAGAAATCTTCTTCGGATACGTTGAATTTCTTGGACAATTCCATTAAAAGCGTGCGCAGGTCGCCATCGCTTTTTTCAAGAACGTCCAGCCTTTTTTTATAAATTACCTCGCGATGCTTGTTCAAAACGCTGTCATAGTCAAGAAGATGCTTCCTGACATCGAAGTTCATGCCTTCGATCTTTGTTTGAGCATCTTCGATGGCTTTGGAAAGAAAACCGTGCTCAATGGGCTGGTCATCGGGAATTTTCAAGGCATCCATCATTGATTTCATTTTTTCTCCCCCAAAGATCCTAAGCAGATCATCCTCAAGCGAAATGAAAAACTGGGTCGTGCCCGGATCGCCCTGCCGGCCTCCGCGCCCGCGCAGCTGATTGTCGATCCGGCGGGCTTCATGCCTTTCGGTTCCCATAATTAACAATCCTCCCAAATCCCTTACTTTTTTGGCTTCTTCCTCGTTGGCGGGAGAGCCGCCAAGAATAATATCCACGCCGCGGCCAGCCATATTGGTCGCGATGGTCACAGCTCCCATTTTTCCGGCTTGAGCAATGATCTCTCCTTCCCGTTCGTGGTTCTTGGCATTTAATATTTCATGGCGGACGCCTTCCAGTTCAAGCAGCTTGCCCAAATATTCGTTTTTATCGACCGACCGCGTTCCCACCAGCACCGGCTGGCCGATTTTATTCCTTTCTTTGATTTCCTTGACTACCGCTTCGAATTTTGATTTTTCATTTTTATAAACCTTGTCGGGTATGTCAACCCGCGCCAGTTTTTTGTTTGTCGGTATCGGAACGCAATCAAGCCTGTAAACCTTGTCAAATTCCTCGGCCGAAGTCATTGCCGTACCCGTCATGCCCGATAGCTTCTTGTACATCTTGAAATAGTTCTGAAAAGTGATCGATGCCAAGGTCAAAGATTCGGGCTGGACAGCCACTCCTTCTTTGGCTTCAACGGCCTGATGAAGGCCTCCAGACCAGCGCCTGCCAGGCATTAAACGGCCCGTAAATTCGTCTATAATGATTATTTCGTTGTTTCTCACAACATAATCGCGGTCAAGCTTATACATTACCTGGGCGCGTAAAGCCTGTTCCATGTGGTGTAGGTATTTGATTCCTTTTTCTTCGTATATATTCTCCACTCCCAGGATTTTCTCGATCTTGGCAATTCCTTCCTCGGTAAGAGTAACCGCTTTCATTTTTTCATCCACCGCGTAATCGGCCTCTTTGGAAAGGCGGGGCATGATACGGGCAAAATCCTGGTACCATTTGGAACTTTCCTGGTCGGGAGCCGAAATGATCAAAGGAGTCCTCGCCTCATCGATCAAGATCGAATCAACCTCGTCGACAATCGCAAAATGATATCCGCGCTGAACGCGCCCTTCAAGCGAATAAGCCATATTGTCGCGCAAATAATCAAAACCAAACTCATTATTGGTTCCATAAGTGATATCGGCGGCATAAGCCTCTTTGCGCGTACACGGCCTTAAATAATCCTCCATCACCCGAAAAGAACCCAAGCGATCGCGGATCAAGTCAGTCGCGGAATCGGTTTTCTTGTAACCAGGGTCGTAAATAAAAGATTGTTCGTGATTAATGCATCCGGTGCTCAATCCAAGGGCATGGTAAACCTGTCCCATCCAAACCGCGTCGCGGCGGGCAAGATAATCGTTAACTGTGACCAAATGGCAGCCCAATCCGTCCAAAGCGTTCAAATAAATTGGAAGCGTAGCGGTAAGGGTTTTTCCCTCTCCGGTCTTCATTTCGGCAATCTTTCCTTTGTGCAAAATAATCCCACCCATTAATTGGACGTCAAAATGCCGCTGTTTTAAATTTCTTTTAGCGGTTTCGCGCACCAGGGCGAACGCCTGGGGCATAATATCGTCTAAGGTTTCTCCCTTTGCCAATCTTTCTTTAAATTCCTTGGTTTTATCTTTCAACGATTCGTCCGCAAGGCCTTCGTAATCTTTTTCACGGGCATTGATCGAATCGACGTCGGGCTGCAGTTTTTTAAAATATCCGGCATTAGTTTCCCCGAATATTCTGGTAAGTATGGACATAATTTTCTTTCTTTGTTCTGAAAACTAGTTAAAATCCGTCTTAGGATCAACCATAAAGATATTCTAGCTAAGTTTAAGAAAAAGAAAAGGGTTGCCCCTTTTCTTTGGTTTATGACAAATTTTCAACCGTTTATCGTTTCTAATTTAAGCTTTTCTTGATTGTTCGATCAATTTATCCTTGTAATCGGTAATCTGCCTTTGCAACCCTTCGCGGACATCGATAACTGAAGATTTCAGATCCTCGCTGGTCGCATTGGCCGTAAGCAGTTTTCCGGGGAACGACAGCCGGCATTCAGCCTCGTAAAAATCCCCCTTTCGATGATGCAGCGTCGACTTGCCTATTTCAACTATCGCTTCCACTTTCGCTGTTTCCTTCGTCGGATCATGATCAGCGTCATCTTGAAACATTACAGAATATTTATCCAATGACCCGATCTTCTCTTCAATGAATTCTTTAAAAGACGGGGTCAAATCGCAATTTTTTGTCCTGATTATGATATTCATGTTTGTCCGCTTATTGCGCGCATCGCGCATGTTATTTTACATTAAGGCAGCAACCGACGATTGCGCCCAGCCACAGTCAAAATATGGCATTAAAAGCATATCATTTTCTCAAAAACGCGCAATTGGGCTATAAAATGATAAAAGATGAATTTTTAAAAAAACAACCTGCTTAAGCAGGATCATCAAAATTTATTTATTGTTTTGGCGAGTCATCGTCTGGCATTATCATAACTCCCGACTTTTGCGGCAGAACCGCCGAAAGCCGGGAATTCCATAAACTCATTTCCTCCCTACCTCCCTCCCTTGTCTTCAGCAGAAGACAAGGGACGAAATTAGGTTGTTTAGACCCCAGACCTACTGTATAAATATTTCCCTAGCTTGCATCCCGGTAAGAAAATATTTATACAGCAGGTCCTTATTTCGTCCTTGATCAAAAGACAAAACTATTTCTTCTTCTTTGTCTTCGGTTTTGCCTTTGCCTTTGCCTTTGTTTTTTTCTTGGCGGCCATGTTAGTAGATTTGAAAATTAAAATATATTTTTTCAAATAGTCGACCGCTATTTGTACAAAATGTTGAAAGAAATTATTTTTTTTCTTTCTTACTTTGCATTCTTATTTATATTTTTTCATGTTCGAAATGTTTGTCAAGTGTTGATAACTGAAAAAAAATTTTTAAAAATTTTGCGGACAAAAAAAAGAAAAAGCTTTTTAAATTGCTTTTTCTTTTACGCTTGTTGCTTGCTGTTTTTGAATTTTTTTTTCACGCGGCCGGCATTTCATTAAATAATTTTTATTTCTTCCTCCAATTCCAAGTTGAACTTTTTTTTAACCTCACTTTTAGCCAGCATAATCAGCGCTTTGACATCGGATGCCGAAGCGCCGCCGGTATTGATAATGAAATTGGCATGTTTTTTTGATATCATTGCCTTTCCGATCGTTCTTCCTTTTAAACCGCATTCATCAATCAGTTTGGCGGCGAACATATCTTTTGGATTTTTAAAAACCGATCCGGCGCTCGGATACTCAAGAGGCTGGCTTTCTTTTTTCCTGGCAAAGAATTCATCCATCTCTTTTTTTATATCCTCGGCTTTACCCGGTTCTCCGGTAATTTCGCAGTAAACAATAATTAGGCTTCCGTTCTTCTTAAAAATGCTTTCGCGATATGAAAAACCGCATTCTTGCGCAGAATACGATCTTATTACCGGGTCCCGGGCATCGATATCAAAAAAATAAACGCGGCGGACAATATCGCAAATAGAACCTGGTGCCGAGCCGGCGTTGCCTTTCACCGCCCCTCCGACAGTTCCAGGAATACCGGCCGCCCATTCCATCCCCTTAAGCGAATTATCGTAAAAAAAATCGGCTAAATCCCTTAAGCGAACCCCGGCTCCGGCGGTTATCGCTCCGTCCTGGCTGAATTTAATTTCTTGATTTTTGGTTTTAACAACCAAGCCCCGGAACCCCTCGTCGCTTATTAAAATATTGCTACCCCCGCCAATGACCAACAACGGCAAACCGAGAAACTTGGCGGCGGCGGCGGCCTTAACCAGGCTTTCTGTGGTTTCGGCCTCAAAAAAATAATCGGCGGGACCGCCTATTTTATAGGTTGTTAAAGTTGCCAGAATTTTTTTTTCTTCGACACCGGGCAGTATTGCTTTAATTTGTTCGTTAACGGTTTTTTCCATAACTTAATCAAAGGCCGGAAGAGTTAACCCCTAAAAATAATTTCACGGGTGCATCCCTCCGGCATTAGGATTTTATCAAGTGAAAATTTTCCTGTCAAAATATTAAAGCGTCAAAGCTGGCCATCCCCAGAGTCCCGGTCTCTGTAACTGCTTTTTTTATTTGGATCCGGCGGCAGCTTTGGTTTTTAGCGCTTCGATCTTTTTCAGAATGGCGGCCGAACTGGAGTTCCCCGGATCAAGATCATAGGCTTTTTTTGCCAGATCGTACGCATCGTTTACCCTATTCTGGTATAAGCGGACTTGGGCAAGCATCCAGTAGCCTTTTTGGTTCGCCGGAGAAAGCGCGATCATTTGCGCGGAGGCGTTTTCCGCCATCGGAATTTTTGAATCATCAAAAGACGACCAAAGAGCATAAAGCTGGCTTAACATATAATATGATTTATAATCTGCTGGCGCTTCGCTTATGCTTTTTTCAAGTTCCGCGGTTAAAAGTCCCAGTTCCTTTACTTTCGCTTCTTTAAGCATCTTTCCTTTTTTTTCTTCGTTCAAGAGAGTCTGGGAAAAAAACTGGCGGATCTGATAGCGGCCCATCGGAGAAAGGGAAAGCGTCTTTTGATAATTATTTATCCGGTCATCCGATCCAAACGGCGACTTAAGGGTTACGATCGCCGAATGTCCGGCGCTGGCCGGGTTAACAATAAATTGGGTAAAACAAATGAAAAAAATACCCGCAAGCGCGGCAAGAAAAAATCCGTCCAAAGCTTCTTCTTTCTTCCCGCTCTTTTTCTTGGCCAGTGTTGAATCAATAAAAGCCAAAACAAGCGTTATCAGCATCAAGCTGGCAATCATATCGAAAACCGTAAGATTTTGGACAAAATAAGCCGCGATCAGCGCGGTAAACACCCCGGCCTCGGGAAAACCGATCAAGTTATTAAAAAAACCTTTCCAAAGAAAAAAGATGGCCGAAACAAAAACGGCCAAATAAGTTATCAACCCCAATATTCCCGTCGTGGAAAGCCGGTCAAAAATTATATTATGGGCCCGGTCAAACCAGACCGAACCCGAACATTTTCCGCTGCTTGTTCCAAAACAGGAATCATAGTGCCTGATAAAAGCATATTCGAAATTCTCCGGTCCATATCCAAACAAAGGGCGGTCAATAAAACCTTGGTAAGCCGTACCCCAAACAACAAGACGGGTGTTCAAAGTGCTTTCGCCCAATCGGCTGGCCAAAGCGCGATAAACATAACTGTCCGTCCTCATGGCTAGGACAATGGCTGCCGACCCGCCCAATACAACCGCCCCGAGAGCCGCCAAGCCCATCAAACGAGAAACCTTTTTTTTGCTTACGGCCAGCCATAAGCAAAAGAGCAAAACTAATCCGCCCAAAAAAGAGATTTGGGCGGCATTGGCCTCGCTTTTAAACAAAAAATAAACCAGCGCCAAGAAGCCTGAACCGGAAAAAATTTTCAGCCATTTGCTTTTGGCCCCTTTTTTACCAACCGCAAAGAAAAGATAAACCGCCAGGAAGATGTTTATAAGCAAATAGGTCCCGTAAAAAGAATCGTTGCCGAGCGTCCCCCCTCCCCTCATTCCCGGATCTTTTTTAAAAACCGAAAGCAAACCCATTAAAACGCCGAGGCTCGCGCTTGCGCCAAAAATCCGCAACCAATCATTTTTTTGCAATACGGTTGACGCCGCCAGATAAAGGCCAAACAAATGCAGCCACATTAATAATCCGGTCATCCGTTCGAATTTTGACCAGAAACTCATAGAAGGATTGGCGCCAAACATCGCGCTTAACGACATTACGGCCAAAAACAAAAAAAAGAACAAAGTTATCCCTTTAAAATTAGGACGGTATTCCGGATATTTTTTGGCAAGGATCACCCAAGCAAAAAAAACCAGTTGGGCCGCCGCCATAAAATACAGGCTCTTGGGACCAACGTAGGGAAAATAGAAATTTTTGTAATATACAAACGGGGTTAACAAAACGAAAAATAACCCGACCCTGATAAAATTCAGTAAAAAATTTTTCATTGATAATCAGCTAAAGATCGCTTAAACCGGAGAGTACCGCTTTATTTTCTCAGCCATCCGCGGAAAAACAGAAAAATCGTTCCGGCGCCAAAGCCCAAGATAGAAAAAATCAAAGCATTAAGCATTGATCGAGGAGCGACCGGTTTTTCCGAAACGGAAGGCGCCATTGTCGCAACGGTCGGCCGGCTTTCGTCAATCTTGATCTGAAGCTTATTGATATCCTGCTGCAAGGCATTAACCTGCAAGTATTGATTATCGATCTCTTGTTTTTTTGACTCTAAATTCTCCTTGGCGTTCAAAAGGGCATACTGGATGCTTAGATCCTGGTTTTGAACCGATATCTTTTCCAAAACTTCAACCTTGCCCTCAAGGATCTTTCTTTCCTCTTCCAACGATGCTATTTTGTTTTTTATGCGTTCGATGTTTTTTTTACCGGTATCGATGCTGTTTGAGTAGTCTTTTATTGCCGCATCAACCCTGTTTTGATGATTGTCAATGATAATACTGTTTATTTCTTCTAAAACCTTCTTGGCGCGCTCGGTTTCGGATGATTCGGTGGAAATGTATAGGATCCGCGTCTTATCGGTATTTTGGGCTTTCAATTTGGGAAAATCCTTCTCGCTGATACTTAATTTTTCCCTTGCCGCTTGGCCATAAATATCTTTGTCGATCTTATCCTTTAACTGCACGGGGTCTTCAATCGCAGCCATTGTTTCCCCTTCGCCAACCAAACCAATCTCCAATGCGCTGTCGATCTTATAGACCTTGGGCAGCGCCGAACTTACGATAAATGCCAAAACGCCGAACAGAACGGCGCTGGTTAAAATAAACCGCTTGTTTTTAATGAAAAAGTCAACAACCTCGCGCAGATCGATCTCTTCGTATTCCTGGATTTTATTTGTATTTTGTCCGTCCATATAATTTCATTCTAGTTATTTTTCCCTTCAAGTCAACGTAAACACCCTGCCAACGATAAAGTATGGATAATTGCAAAAATCAATACCAGTTGTGGAAATTTAATCTCCGCAAGCGTCCAGAAGCAGAGAGTCAAGTCAAACACCGCTGAACTTCATCCAAAGAAGCAAGAAAAACATCAAATAGCCGAACAATCCAGTCCCCGACAATACTATGCCGGCAACAGCTAATTTTCTTTTTTCAGATTTTAATCCTATCGCCCCAAAAATAATTCCTAGAACAGAAAAAAGCCAAGCTAGATTATAAAAATTAGGAATTAAAAACTCAAAAAGTAAATTAGTTTTAATATAATTTGCGTATAAATTTGTAATAAAATAGTAATTAAAAATTACCATTAATAGTAAACTAATTATTCCAAAAACAAAAGAAATTTTAGCTGTATTATTTTTGTTCATGCAATTATTTTTATTGATTTGCTTCAAAATTAAACCAAATTTTAATCTTGTTTCCCTGCCATTCATTATCGATAGATTCCAAAAATTTGAACTTGTAATTTAACTTTTTTGCCTGCCAAGGATTAAGTTTCTTTTTTTCTTCCGGCAGGTAAACTGTTAAATTGATTTTATCCTGTTTTAATTCCGACAACAATAATGGCAAGTGCTTGTCGCCGATATCGGCCGCGGCCTGAACAAGGATATCCTCGCCGTCGTATTCCAGTTTGGTGATTTGAATTTGGCTTTCAAGGCTGGAATCTGCCGGCAAATCCAATTCCCCGCCGCCGGTACCGGTAATGCCGTAAACCTGGTAATACGGTTGGCCGTTATAATTGATTTCGCTTACGGTCATTCCATTTTTCGTTTCACCCACGGTTAAAACAGTGGCATCCTGGCAAGTCGGCTTAACTTTATCCAAGGAATCGGCTTGCGGGCAGATATAAACCCGGCCTTTGCCGGTGGACGGAATGTACAATATTTTATTATTCTCGATCTCCGCCGGCCAGCTGTCCATATGCATAAAAACCGCTCTTTTACTCGCGTCCAAATCAGCGGCTAGGTCGGATAGGTCGATATCGGTATTGGCCAATTCAAAATGCGCGTCTATGGCGCCCAGCAGCTTATGGTCGCTGTTTGTTATAAAAACCCATTCCTCGGTATTTTGGGCGTATTCTTGGTCCCGCAGATTTTCTCCGGTATATAAGACCGGGATCAATGTACCGCCAACCATTTCCACCTTCCGCCCGGGACGAGTGTCCAAAACAACGGAATAATCCCAAGCCAGGCTTTCCTGGTTTCCATCAACGTCGGTCATCGTCAATTTGACCTTTCTTTTCCCGGTCTGGCTGATATATTTTACGATCCGGTTGTTGCTTGTTGTAATCGGTTCCTCGTTATCGAACTGCCAGGTGTAAGCCGCGATTTTATCCTGCGCTTCGTTGTTACTGCCGGCAATGAATAACGAAGATTGAA
Organism: Patescibacteria group bacterium; assembly: GCA_022710775.1. GTDB lineage: Bacteria > Patescibacteriota > Minisyncoccia > Minisyncoccales > UBA5738 > CAINCQ01. Next base: position 118,198 of record JAKLGH010000002.1, on the reverse strand, counting down.
AAGGAACCGCTTTGGCGGGATGCATTACAATATACGGATTGATCGCGGGGTTTGAAACATCAATAAAATCATCGTAATTATTATTCAAAAGATCGATCCATTTGTTCGGCGTTAAAATACGCAAGAATCTATTTTCCGCTTTTTCAAATAAAAATTTAGTTTGAGAAACAGACTCAGTCTCCAAAATTGGATATTTTTTACCATCAACTTCTCTTATCGTAAAATTGTTATTATGAGAATGCCCAGAAAGATTTAAAAAATTGCAATTACTTTCAATTAAAAGCCTATCGATAATCGAAAATTCATCACCCTGAAACCCACCAGCCATGTCTTTAAATGGATAATGTGTAAGTAAAACGATTTTCTTATCGCCGCAGCCAGCTAATTTCTGCCGCAAATAATCAACCGTGGCCGTTATGTCCGTGGCATTGAGCATGCTGAATAATTGCGTATCTTTGTCGCGGGACGCAAAATCAAGACTAATAAATTTTACCCCTTGATATTCAAAGGAATAATTTTCCAATTTTTCACTTTGGTTGGAGCGGGAAAAATCAGTAAACAAAGCATTTATTTTATCGGCATTTTTCGGATTTTCCCGCCAAAAAACTTGTTCAAAATATTCATCCCCGGTTGTTTCCCCCAAGCCCGCTGTTTCTCCGATACCCAATTTAATTTTTGTAAACGGGATAGCCCGGCTATCCGGACGGTGGTTGGGATTCGATATATAAGGCCAAATATCATGGTTGCCGATCAAGGGGATATAGGGAATTTCCAGTCGGTTCAAGATTTCTCTAGCTTTCAGGAATTCGGAATACTCGGCGGTATCGGTAATGTCGCCAAGGATAACCGCGAATTTAATGTTGTCTTGGGCTTTGCGCTCGTTGATTTTGCTTACCGCGGCATTTAACCGCTCGGTCAAATAATACTCCTGTCCGGGTAGGCTGTCGTCTTCGCCGTAACCCGGCTGGCCGTAATCGGGTATGCCCCAGCCGATATGCAGGTCGGTTAAAACCGCAAAAGTCCAATCCGGTTCCTGGGCTAAAATTTCGTAATTGGCAGACGGCATCATTAGCGGATAAGCGCCGCTCTCCGTACCCAAAGGCTGGCTCGTATCCCCGATACCATCGCCGTTATCGTCAGAACCGTCGTAAAAAACGTAGTGATTGCCCAGCCGGCTTTTATAATAACCGCCGTTGTAAACGTAATCTTTTTCATCGGGCGTTTTCCAAAAATTGAAATAAGCGCTTCCGGCCGAACCCGCGTTTATCTTGGAATAAAAATCATTAAGATATATCGAGTTGGCCGATGATTTGCGCGTTGCGCCCGAACCGGAATCGTAGCCGGATTGGAGATAAAGCCCGTAATTGTTTGCCGCACCAAAATCATTATTGGTAATCTCATTGAGATAGGAAAACATACTGATATAAATTCCCCGCTCGTTATCGAAAAACTGATTGTTTTTAATGATATTCTCGGCGCTGGAGTATTTGATATTGATCCCGGATCCGCTGCGGGCGTTTTTAATGGTAAAACCGGATATCGTTATCCGGCTCCGGTCAAACTGAAAAACGTCGGATGTTCCATCCGCGGAAGATATGATCGTTTTGTCCGCTCCGCTTTCCGATTTTATCGTCAGGTCGCTTTTGGCAACTCTGATGTTTTCCGAATAACAGCCGTTCTTAACAATAATGGTATCGCCGCTGGCCGCCGCGTTAACCGCCTGCTGGATCGTGGCATAGTCGCCGGGAACGTATAAAGTATGAGCCGCGCTCACCTGTTCCGCGGCCAAAAGCGCCAAAAGCGCGGCGATAGCCGCAAAAATCAGCCTGATTAGTTTTATCCTTTTTGGCGTTAAATTAAAATTAATCTGCATAAAACAAAATGCGCCCCAAGGGCGCAGATTAAAAAAGTATATATCTTAAATCGCGGGAAACGTCAACTTACCGTAAATACTTGTTGAGGTCAAACCTCAACAAGTTTTGGCGCTAAGATTTGAATGAATTAGGGTCGTATGACGGAATGGCTGTTTTAAATATGGCAGAAATTTTTTTGAAGTCGCGATCTTTGGCGGCGGTTTCCAACCCGGAAAGAATCTCCGCCATTTTCTTTTCATCGGCAGGCGCGAGCTTAGCCACAAAGATCTTTTGGTTTTTGGTGGCGAGTGTTCCTTCTTCGGCTTTGGTTAAAGTTTCCTCAATGATCTTTTCTCCCGGCCTCATACCGATGTAAACGATCGGAATTTGCTTATCGGGCTCAAATCCGGATAGGCGGATCATTTCTCGGGCCAAATCCAATATCTTCACCGGCTTACCCATATCAAGCACAAACACCTCCCCGCCTTCGCCCATGGCTCCGGCCTGCATCACCAAAAGGCAAGCTTCCGAAGTTAACATAAAATAACGCTGCATATCCCTGTGCGTTACTTCCACCGGCCCTCCCCGCCTGATCTGTTCGCGAAAGATCGGGATCACGCTTCCGCGGCTGTTTAACACATTGCCAAACCTTAATGAAATAAATTTCGTGGAATTTTTTCCGTTGAGGCTCTGGCACACCATTTCGCAAATCCTTTTTGACGCGCCCATCACCGAGGTTGGATTTACGGCTTTATCGGTGGAGATCATAATGAATTTTTCCGCGCCATTCTCCAGCGCCGCCTCCCCCGCGATCTTGGTACCGAAAATATTGTTTTTCACCGCTTCATCGGGCTGTTCCTCCATCAACGGCACATGCTTGTAGGCCGCGGCGTGAAAAACAATCGCGGGTTTAAACTCATAAAATATTTTATTAACCTTAGCTTTATCGGCAATATCGGCAACCAGCGAAACAATATTCAAATCCGGAAAATTTTTCTTCAACTCTTTGGAAATATTGAATATCCCGGTTTCATCCTGGTCGATTATCAATAAAAGTCCGGGTGAAAATTTGGCTACCTGGCGGCACAGCTCGCTCCCAATGGATCCGGCGCCGCCGGTGATCAAAATCTTTTTCCCCTTCACGAACGATTCGATTGAAGCCGTATCAAGCTCAACCGGCTCCCGCTCCAACAGATCTTCCACCTCCACCTCGCGCACATTGGCAATAGAAATCTGCCCGTCGATCAACTCGGTTATCGACGGCAAAACTCTCAAGTTTTTAATTCCTGATTTCCGGGAAAGCTCCACCGCCCGTTTAATGGTTTTTGATCCCGCTGACGGCAAGGCGATAATGATCGAATCGGCGGCTTGAGACTTTACGATCTCGGGCAGATTTTCGACCGGCCCAAATACTTTGATACCATGGATCAAATTTCCAAACTTAGCGCTATTATCATCGACAAAACCAATCGGCAGATAGGCGCCATCTTGTTTGGCAAGAATGCTGCGCAGAAGCTGTTCGCCCGCGTCGCCCGCGCCCACGATCAAAGTCCGCGAACCCGTTTTAATAGCGCCGTTTCGCCTAAAAAAAGAAAGATAGGCACGTTTGGCAAAACGAATTCCGCCGCAAAATATAAATATGAAAAAATAAGAAATGAAGATCGTTGACCGCGGAAACCCCGAGAATAAGGGATATTCGCGCAAAAAAAACAAAGCGGCCAACGCCAAAAGAAAAGAATAAGCGGTCGCCCGCAAAAGCATAACCAGTTCCTGCACGCTCACATAAGCCCAGGTAAACCAATAAAGCTTCTGCCAATAAAATACCGGCAAACAGATCAAAATATTGATAACCGAAAGCATAATAATACTTTCAATATAACGTCCCGGTATTATGCCCTCAAACCTGATAAAAAACGATAAATATGCCGAAGAGGCGAAAATAAAAGCATCCGCAAGTAAAAAGACTAAAAATCTGTATTTAGCCAATAAGTTATAAATTTTTTTCAGGTAACCTTTCATGTTCATTAGAACCCTAGAATATTGCTTACTGTTAAAAAAATCAACTCCAGATCGGTTATCAGCGATTGTTTTTTTATATATTTTAGCTGTAGCTCTATTTTCTTTGGCAATACTTTATTTACGTAATCGCCGTAAAGATCAGCGCTGCCAGCCAAAATCTCGCCTTCGCGCCTGAATTCAAGCGACGCGTAATCGGTCAATCCGGGGCGGACTGTTAAAACTTTCCTCTGTTCTTTAGTATAAAGTTTGACGATTTCAGGCACTTCCGGCCGAGGACCAACCAAGCTCATTTCCCCTTTTAAAACGTTAATCAATTGGGGTAATTCGTCGATATTATACTTGCGAAGAAACGCGCCGCTTCTGGTAATGCGCGAATCGCCGGTTTGAGTCGTAAAGTGCTGGCCAAGCCGCGGCGCATCCTTAACCATGGTGCGAAGCTTATAGATCAAAAAATTCTTCCCTCCTTTGCCCGCGCGCTCCTGACGGAAAAAAACCGGTCCCTTTGAATCAAATTTAACCGCCAAGGCCGCGATCAGAAAAACCGGACTTAATACAGCCAACCCGAACAGCGAGCAGATAAAATCAAATTGCCTTTTTCCCAGCCATTCTTCCATAATTATTGGTTTTTCCCGATAATATCCGCCACCGCATCGATCACGTTAGTTATATCGTTTTCAGACATGTCGGGAAAGATGGGGAGCGAAACGATTTGTTGATACACCGCGGCAGCCGCAGGAAAATCGCTTTCTTTGAAGCTGTATATTTCTTTCCAATAAGGATGTAAATGAAGCGGAATAAAATGAACGCTGGAACCGATATTCCTGATTTTTAATTCCTCGATAAATTGCCCGCGGCCGATCGAAAGCATTTCTAAATCCAGCTTAATAACAAATAGATGCCACGACGATTCGCCGTAAGGCATTTTAGCCAGCATTGAAATTCCCCGGAACTCTTTGAATGCTTCTGAATAACGTTGAGCGATACTTTTCCTTTTTTCCAGCAATTCATCGGCCCGCTCCAATTGAACCAGGCCGAGCGAAGATGCGATATCGGTAAGATTATATTTATATCCCGGAGCAACGATCTCGTAATACCAGGAACCTTCTTTTGAATAACGGTTCCAGGCATCCCTGTTCATTCCATGCAAACTTAAAATCCGCATCTTGTCGGCAAATTCTTTGTTGTCGGTTACAGCCATACCGCCTTCCCCCGTTGCCAGAGTTTTTGTCGCATAAAAGGAAAAACAGACGATGTCGGGAAACGAACCAACGTTTTTTCCTTTGTAAACCGTAGGAAAAGAATGGGCCGCGTCCCAAATGACTTTCAAACCGTGTTTTTTTGCAATTGCAGCAATCTCATCGATATCGCAAGCCTGTCCCGCGTAATGCACTGGCATTATCGCCCTGGTTTTGGGAGTTATTTTTTTCTCAAGATCGGCAATATCGATCAATAGGGTGTCGGGATTGCAATCGACAAAAACCGGAACCGCTTTAAAATACGCCACCACTTCCGCAGTAGCGGTAAAAGTCATCACGGGCACAATTACTTCGTCGCCTTCCTGAATACCGATGGCCGCCAAAGCCAGATGCATCGCCGCCGTGCAGGAATTAACCGCCACCGCGTATTTTGCTCCGACGCGCGCGGAAAATTTTTCTTCAAATCTCTTGGTTTTTGGCCCGGTCGTTATCCACCCCGACTTCAAAGAATCAATAACTTCGTTGATTTCTTGTTCCCCGATCGAAGCCTTATGGAATGGCAAAAATGTATCGCGCATAATTTATTAAGCTTACTAAGTTAATCAAGCTAACTAAGTATATAAGCCAAAATTATTTGCTTACCGGCTTAGCAGGCTTACTCACTTATTTGTTCTTTTTCCTGATAACTGCCAAGTAATGGGTCTTTAAAAATGGGATAGTCGCAAGCAGTTCACAAGCCAGACAGCTGATCGGGGCGAGAAACCGGACAATCGGAGGCGCCAGCGTTACCGATTTAAAATCATACTCGCAATCTCTGAATAACTCAATGATCTCGGGCTTCTTAATGCCTTTCACATCGGGATTCCAAGGATTGTTATAACGAAAATCATACCATAGAATTAGGCCGTCTTTTTTTAACACCCTTAATATTTCCTTGGCAATACCGCCCTTCATCGCGCCATCAAAAATCGACGTAAAACAAGTGGAAGCAATAACCAGGTCAAAAGTTGCATTTCCAAATCCCATTTTTTCGGCGCTGGCACAAGTGAAACTCATATTCGGACTTAACCTCCTGGCTTCCTCAATTCTCTCTTCCAGTAAATCAACGCCGAAAAGAGATTCCGGCTTTGCGCCCCACTGCGCAAAATCACGCATCCACCCGCCATTTCCACATCCCACATCGAGAATTGCCTTATCGCCAAGACTCTCAAAACCTTTCTGCTTTAAAAGACCGAGAATCTTCCTTTGCCTTTCTTGAACAATAAATAGATTTCCCGTATTGAAATAGGAATATACCGTCTTTACCGCCGTTGTTTTCCTTCTTCCGTATCTTTTCTTTATTTCTTCTATTTCGGACATATATTTATGATATCACCTCGTTAAAGAAACGTCTTTTATTCCTTTTTTATCAAGTAAAATAAAATCGACCATTCCTTTTAAAAAGCCTGAACCATAGCTTACATGAAGAACGAAGAATACTACCGGAAGAACGAAAAAATATTTATACCCGCACTTCTTCGCTAAAAAAAGGGAAAATAAAAGGTTAACCGCTAAATATGATCCCCCGACAGCCCCAAAAAGCCAAAAAAACGGCTTCCAAAAAAAGGAAAGAATAAAAGAACCCCCCAATCCCGCTACGAATAAAGCCGGAACGATCTGTTTTTGAACAAAATCAATACCGACTTTTTGGCATACCTTTACTTTCCAGTATCCGTATTGGAAATGCTGGCGCCATAATTTACGGATAGACGGCCTGATGTGGAGGAATGACTTTATTTTCGGCGAAAAAAATATCTTTCCTCCATTTTTTAACAAGCGATAATTGAACTCTTCGTCCTGGTCTCGAATCAACTCCTCGTCTATATAGCCGATCTTTTTAAAAACCTCCTTCCTATAAAGACAATACGGTAGCGTGTCATCAATAAAACCTTCCTTCACCCTTGTCCTGTAACGGTTTCCCCCGGTGCCGAATAAAGAGTCTGCCGCCAGCGGAATAGCCTGGGCAATAAGATTTTTTTCGTCGTTGATCGTTTTCAATGCGCCCCCAACGGCATCGGCATCGGAGTTCTCCTCCAAATATTCGGCGCTGTATTTCAAAAATTCCCGATCAAGGATACTATGGGCATTGACCATTGTTATTGCGTCTCCTTTTGCTTCCCTTATGCCGATATTCATGGCGGAAGGAGTAACCCTCTTTTCATTTTCCAATAGCTTGACGAACGGAAACTTTTCCCGATATCTTTTTACCGTTTCACGGGTTCTGTCGCCGCTCATTCCGTCAACAACAATGATCTCCAGCCGATCCTGTGGATAATCCTGAGCCAAAAGCCCGTCCAAACACTTGGCGATGAATTTTTCTTCATTCCGGCACGGTATGATTACTGATAAAAAAGGCTTATTCATAACTTTAGTAACTACTCGCCTTACCTATTCCTATAATTAAAGGTTAGCATATAAAAATAATAATTTTTTTTCTTCGACCGCCCAATTATATTTATTTTTCACAGCCATTCTCCCATTTTTTCCCATTTTTTTTGCGCGGCCCGACTGTTTCGCCAGCGATTCAATAGCGTGAGCAATCGCTTCCGGATCATTCGGATTTATACATATTCCACAGTCATTTCCTTCGATAATTTCCTTCCATAACGGAAAATCTGAAGCTATTACCGGAATTCCAGCCGCCATATATTCAAAAATCTTGTTCGGAAGGGCCTCAGTATGGTTAGGTTCGGGCAAAAAACATACCAACCCGGCATCCGCCGCGGCCATTTGCTTGTAAGCATCCCTAAGCGGCAAAACGCCCAAATAATCAACTTTATTCCAGCCATCGCTTTCCGACAGTTCCTTTTTGAACGTCTCGTCGGAAAACGGCCCGACCAGAACCATCTTTATATTATTCACATCTTTGATTAGATCATACGCCTTTACAATTTCTTTGATCCCTCTTATTCCGTCCAGCCCTCCGGCATATATCACCCTGAATTCCGGAGAAAGCCTTTCTTTTTTTTGATCAATGATATCGTTAAAATATTCCAATTTCGGATAGTTTGCCACACAGACGGTTTTATCGCCACCAAATCCCTTGGCGATGGAAGGCGTCGCAACAATAACGGCATCAAAAGTCTTTGCGATGTTCTTTTCCGGCAAACCAAATATGAACGATATTAATTTTCTGGCAAAGGAAGGAATCCAAGCTTTAGACAAAATCTGTTTCGGAACATCTTCATGAACGTCATATATTACTTTTGAAGAGGTAAAAATTTTCAACAGCAAGCCAGCTATGATTAAATCGGGATCGTGAAAATGGTAGGCATCGGCCTTCTGCCTGAATGCCGCCACGATTATTTTCGGCATTACGGAAAAAAATCTCGCAAACCGGTGCGACGCGGGTGCGATCGGAAAAAAGCGGATGTCTTCAAAGCAACATCTTTTATCACATTGAGCAATCAAAGAAACATCGTACCCGGAAGTTAGCAAGGTTTTGATCTCTTTGTGGTAAATCCTCACGTCGAAAGGATTATGGGCAGAAGTCATTACGCAAATCTTTTTGATCATATTTTTTCTTCCTCCTTGTTTGGAAGAAGATAAAGCAATAAAAGAGAAAACAAAACGCCATGAGTCACAAGAGCTGTCATAAAGAATGTTTCAATAAACATGATAGACGGCATGGCAAGCGCGGCAAATGCCGTTTTCTTATCCTTCTTTGCGGAAAAGCTGTCGAAGAAACTTAAAATGACAGCCAACGCAATACCCCAAATCAAGAATCCCGCATTATGAAAATTCGTGTATGCGTCGGCATAGATTCCGTTATTGGCATTGGTCTCCGGTTTGCCAAAATACTCATCCGCGATCAGATGGGGGGGGTCAAGTTCATAAGGATACTGAACAATATTTTTAAAAAGACTATGCTGCGCCAATAGCAATGGTTGCTGCTGAGAAAAAAAATCATAATAAAAAAAAGATAATTGGGCTGGAACAAACATCAGTCGCCTCGTAAATAAAAAATAAGTCCAACTATTATTAGAAATTGAAAAAGTCAGCATACCCGCCAGAACAAAGCCAACCAATCCAACCGCCATCCATGCCAAAGGATTTTTTCTACCTAAAACCCAAACTAACCCCAGTACGAACGGCAAAGCGAAGAGATATGTTTTGTTGCCAGTTGCAGAAAACACGATGAATTCGGTAAAACAGATAAGCAAAACGGCCAGCCATTTTTTCTTCTTCAAAAAAATTGCAAAAAAAACAGGATTAACAATATAGGCAAACCAATTAATAAAATATCCGCTCAACGGTATATTTATTTTTACAAACTCCGCACGAATATCATAAACTTTATTAAGGTCTATATTGAAAGAAAATCCCACATAAATGAATATGAGCGCCGCGACAGCGAGGCTGAGAAAAAAGAAAAATACGATACGGACCACCCGCGACTGCGTACCATTGATATTCCGGACTGAAAAAAGGGGAAATATTGCCCGGACCAAAAGCAAAATACCCCAAAAAAGAGACACTCCGTACATATAGGCGCGCGGTTTGCCCATGTAGGCATATAAAGTAAGCATTGGCACGTACGATAATAAAAATATCAGCCAAACAGCCATATCGGAAATCCGTCTGTATCTTTTGGGAAGAAAGACGATTACTACTGCTAAAAGGGCATATGATTCGATATACTTCACCGGATCAAAATTAATCTCGACAAGCCTGATATAATCACCGAGCCGAGCCGCAATTGTATAGTAGGCTAAATCAAGTGTTCCTTTCAACAAAAAGGTTGAAACAAATATCCATAACGTATTTTTATCAATCTTTAATTTCATAAACGGTTATCTTATGAACCCAATAATAGCTAAAAAATATTACTATCAGTATGAAAATTTGACTACCCGAAAAATATAAAAGGTCGCAGAATAAACTTTTTCAACAGCACCGCTGAAGTAAAAAAAGATACGTTTCCACCCAGCAAAAGATATTCCAATAAAATATGATAAAATTAAGTTATTCATTCAACAACGATTTTTTAATAAATATTGCCTTTGTGGGCCTGTTCCGGGTAAAAAAAACTATTTTTCTGAAAATAATTAAATAATTCAACGTTGTCTTTAAATAACAATAGCTGATTAACGTCAACTGAGCTTTTTTCCTCCATCCCAGCTTTGCCAGTATAAATAGTCAACACTATCTTGGCAATGGAATCATTTAATTTTTCAATGGAATTAAAACCAAGCCAGTTTAAAAGCATCAAATTATCAACACCACCCTTTAATGGTTCATAATAACGGCTAGCCTCCCTGCCCTGATCGTCATAAATACTTATTTTTAAGGATGAAATTGGTTTTTGAGGATATAGCAATAACCCAAAATATTTATTGGTCTTTTGGCTGATATTTTTTTTAGGTGTAATCTGTATAGACGTTTGATTATTGCTATAATGACCTGGCTGACTCGGATCCGCTTGAAACGCCGGATCAATCCTAACAAGCTTGCTATTTGACTCGCATTCTGCATCGTATGAACATCGCATCAAAAAATCAACAGCTTCTGGACCAAACGCACAGTTTTTTACACTTTTATTAATTAAACCTTGGCCCCATTGAACGGACATATCCCCATATAAAGCAATGATTTTATATTCAATAGCTTCTTCGGCCAATTGACCAGATAAAAAAACTCGACTCTTTGCCGGAATTTCTAAATTTCTTGGAGATAGTATTTTTTCTATTCCAACAATTTGATTTTCTTTATTTAAAAAAGTAATTTCGACAGGATAAGTATCCACTAAATAAGGATGTGGAGGCCCAACTGCTGAAAAAACATATTTGAAATTTCCATTTCCGCTATCGCATATTTCAAGAGGATAATTATCAGATAAAATCCTTCTACGAATCATGGCCTGTTCTACAAAAAAATTATCATTTGAAAGCATTGACAAAGAATCCAACAACATAATATCATAAATCGCATAATGAGGTGTTTCTATTATTTTTGGATTTAAACCATAAAAAGTCCATCTATTTTCCGGATAATAATAATCTCCGCTATTTTTTTTCAGAGATTCAATTCCAGATTCAAACATTGACTCATAATAGTTATCATTTTTTATTTCGGAAAAAATCTTTACCGCCTCCAGCGAAAAAAGAAATCCGTTAAGAACAAATCCGGCATTCTCTTTTTTTAAACCGTCTTGCACATATTCTTCGTACCAATATCCATTGTCTGTTTTTACAGCACAACCGCCCCATTCAACAGGTTCGACTACACCGTTGATCGCTTTTTCTGCTTGACTTTTATACTTTTCCTCGCCAAATACTTCGTAGCCCGCCCAAAATGCTAATGCAATAACCGAATTAGCCATACCAGAATACCATCCCGGTTTTAGTTCATTCCATTGAAATTGATATTTCCATATCTTAATTTTGTCATTTTCAAAAGTCGACGGATAAGAATCGGCTAAAAAATCGAGATATTCTCTTCCAAGAGCTAGTTCTTCCTGATTATTATTCTCATTGCCATCCTTGATTAAAAGAAGAGCTGTTCTTCCCAAATCAAGAGGATGAAGATTGTCGCCTTTTTTTAACGGTTCCTTTTGTTTAATATCGTCAGTGTACGTTAATCCCCATAAATATGGTTTAAATATTTCATCATCATAAGAAAGCAATTTATGATTTTGCTTTTTTTGACATAACATCAAACCGCCTACAATAAAAATGACAGCAATACCTATAATTTTAATAACGCCTAACTTAGTCATTTTTTTTTATAATTATACCCACTGCCTGCCATATCCATTTTCTTTTCAAACGCCAAAGGACCAATACATACAATAAACCAATTAAGGCCAAGCACCATATTAATAAACAAACATTGGGACCAATAACCGATTTTACTATTAACGAAACTACCGCAAAAAAACTATTTACAGCAATTGATGAAATTAAGTACTTTGCGTCTTTTTTTGAATCTCTGTAAAAAATTTTCTTTAATGACCCATATGTAGCAACTCCTAGATATAACATTCCGAGCACGAAAGCAATGCTAAAACTAACAAGAAGGGGTATAAATCGGAAAAAAATAATTAAAATCGAGCCGGAAATTAATGATACGGCTAATGACACAAAAAGATTAATTGTGTTTAAAGGCTTATTTTCAACCGCATCAAGAACGCTCCTAATGGAAACGTAAAAAGCGTAAAAAAACACCGAAACCGCCATTATTCTTATTAAGAAAACTGCTGGAAAAAAATCCGGACCGAGCCAAAAAACAATTATAATGTCAATAAATATAACCAGCTGTGCAAAAAGAAATAACGAAAAATCTATTAAAGCGCAGATAAAAAAATCTAAATTTACTTCTATCGTTTGGCGCCTCCCCCGAACCATTAAATTGCTGACTTTCGGCAATAAGAGCAAGCCCAAGGGCGCAATTGCCGTTCCTACAGCGTTGATAATACTTTGACTTAAGGAAAGATATCCAATTTCCTTAATTGACACAAAGTTTACAGCTATAATCGTCGGTAAGGAGAAAAAAGCCACTAAAATGAAATCTCCAGGTATTCGAGGAAAACTATATTGGATTAAATCAACAAAAGATTTTTTTAAATTTCCCCCGCTCTTTATGAAATCATTCCGGAAAGGAATCAAAAAAAAGAATGCCACTAAAAAAGTAGAAATTCCGATAATCTTTATTATAATGTCCAAAGAATAATCTTTAGCAAAAATAAAAACAGCAACCGGAATTATTGAAAAATTAATTATTTGCAAATAGTTAAACAACACCACTAATATTCTCCCTCTGAGATATGAGTAAACTAATCCATGCATTGCCAACCCAGCGAATAAAAAAAAAGAAGAAATCGCTAAATCAGAATATTGAACGCTGCCGAAAACATATAAGGAAAATTGGTTTTTTAAAATGATAGCGGATAGTATGGCTACAATAATTGCGGCTACAGTTACTAATAACCCCGACTGCGCATAGCTTCGTCTCTCCTCTTCGCTGGCCGCATAAGCGATATAACGCGGCAATCCTATACCTAACCCTAAGAAAAAAATCGGTTGCAAAAAACTGATTATTCTCTTCACTAAAGAATATTCACCTACCCCTTGAACTCCATAATTATTGGCTATAAGTCTGTAAACCAAAAAAAACGACAGCAAAACTATAATTTCCGTGAAAAAAGTCAAAGTCAAATCTCGGAAAAAAGGCTTTATTTTCATTGATTTTTCACTTAAATAACGCTCTAATTATTTTCCCAGCGGTATGGCCGTCTCCATAATAAAATCCCTGTTTGCCGCGGGGAAAGGAACGATTCAAAGCCTGTATGGTCTTTTTTTCATCCGTTCCCGCCAGAACATTCCACCCCCCCGATAAAGTTTCCACCCACTCTGTTTCGTCGCGCAAAGTAATGCATGGCACTTTCAGCCAAAACGCTTCTTTTTGAACTCCGCCGCTGTCGGTCAGGATTCTTTTGGCGTTTTTTTCCAGCGCCAGCATTTCCATGTAACCAACCGGCTCGGTAAAAAGTATATTAGTTAGTCCGTTAAGCGTACTAAGCTGATTAAGTTCATTAAGCTCATTAAGTGTTTTAAGTTTCTTAAAAGGCTTAAAAAACTTAACAAGCTTAACAATCTGAACCCTGGTTCTTGGATGGACCGGAAAAACCACCTTTTCCTTGATTTTTAAAACCGCGCCGATTATTTTTTTCAGGTTTTCCGGATTATCGGCATTCGAAGCCCGATGAATGGTCAAAAGCAGATATTCTTTGGATTTTACGCTTAATTTTCCCAGAATATCCGGTTTAAGTTCTTTTTCTTTTATTTTCAAAATATCGTACATTATGTCGCCAACATTGAAAACGTTTTTAACAATCCCCTCTTTTTTAAGATTCGATACCGCTGTTTTAGTGGGGCAAAACAAATAATCCGATATGTGGTCGGTTAAAACGCGGTTCACCTCTTCGGGCATATCCATATCAAAGCTTCGCAAACCGGCCTCGATATGCGCCACCGCAATATGCATTTTTTTGGCAACCAGCGCCCCGGCCAGCGTAGAATTGACGTCTCCGACAACGATAACAACATTGGGAGCTTCTTTGGCAACGATCTTTTCAAATTCTATCATCGTAAGGCCGGTTTGGGCGCCATGCGTACCCGACCCTATTCCCAAATTATAGTCGGGCTTAGGAATATCCAAGTCATGAAAAAAAGCCTGCGACATCTCAAAATCATAATGCTGGCCGGTGTGAACCAGAACCGGCTTGATTCCAGGATGATTTTTCAATTCCCAAAATAAAGGCGCGATTTTAATGAAATTAGGCCGGGCACCGACAAGAACCAGCGGCTTAAGACCATCAAGCTTTTTAAGTTTATTAAGTCTTTTAAGCTTATTAAGTTTAGGCTTTGGTTCCATAAAATTCTTTGATCGCCTTAATAACCGAATCTTGATCTTTTTTGTTCATTTCCGGATATATCGGCAAGCTCATCACTTCTTTGGCGGCACATTCGGCTTCGGGAAAATCGCCAGCTTTTTCGCCAAGGTATCCGAAAGCCGACTGCAAGTGCAACGGTATGGAATAATAGACCATAATTGGAATACCCTTTTCCTTCAAAAATTTCTGCAGCTGCTCGCGCTTGGCCACCCTGATTGTGTATTGATGATAAACATGAGTATTGCCAAAGTTTACTGCGGGAGTTATAAGACCATCTATATCTTTTAATGCTTCATTATAACAACCGGCGATTTCTGCGCGTTTTTTGTTCCATTCGTCCAAATGCTTGATTTTTACGTTCAAGATCGCGGCTTGGATTGCGTCCAAGCGCGAATTCACACCCAAAGATAAATGGCGGTATTTATCCTGCGGCGAGGAACCGTGCGCTTTCAGTAATTTAATTTTTTCGTATATTGCGTTGTCGTTTGTCGCAATCATTCCCCCGTCGCCGCAAGCGCCCAAGTTCTTGGTTGGAAAAAATGAAAAACAACCAAAATCACCGACCGTTCCACTCTTTACCGAAATTTCGGCCTCTGCACAAGCATCTAAATAACCTTTCTTTTTATTGCTTTTCTCACCTTCTTGCTGTTCCCCGCTTACGCTCTGCTCCGCTCCCAGCGATTGGGCGCAGTCTTCAACAACCTTCAAGCCGAATTTATTCGCTACTTCCATAATCGCGGCCATGTCAGCCATTTGGCCGAAGAGGTGGACAGGGATAACAGCCTTTAGCTTATTAAGCTGATTAAGTTTTTTAAGCTCGTTAAGTTTGATGAATAAAGCGGCGGGGTCAAGGTTGAAGGTTTTGGGATCAATATCGACAAATATTGGCTTGGCGCCGCAAGCCGCAATGGCATCGGCTGTGGCAATAAAAGTGAAGGGCGTTGTAATTACTTCGTCGCCTTCCTTGATACCCAGGGCCTTTAAGGAAAGAAAAAGCGCGTCAGTTCCGGAATTCAGACTGACGGCGTGTTTCACGCCTAAATATTCAGCCATAGACCTTTCAAAATTCTCGACTTCCTCGCCTCCAATGAAAACACCTTTTTCCAAAACGCCAAGAACGGCCGCGTCAATCTCGGCTTTTAAATTTTGATATTGTTGTTTTAGATCGAAGAAAAACATAAGAAGTTTGTTAAGTCTTTTAAGTTAGTTAAGCTTGTTAAGTAAACACTTAATAGACTTAATTTACTGACTTTTGAGATTCGACTTGATCCAGCCGTTGAGCATTTTACTCACTTCTTCCGACAGTTTAACCAATTCAGCATATTTACATTCATCAAGATAAAACAAATCTTTGCTTAATAGTAATTGGTATCGAAGCTCTTCGAGCGATCCGTCAGCTATGTTATAAAAATGGAGGCTATCTTTGGCGCTCTTTCTTTCAAATCCCTCAACTATATTAGAAGCAACGGAAACAGCTGCTCTTCTGATTTGGCTTGTTAAACCGTAAATCTCTGATTTGGGATATTCTTTTGTCTCTTTATAAACCTGCAAAACCAAACAATGTGCCTTGTGCCAAACCGATAAATCATGAAACGAAATAATTTTTCCCATACTTGTCATTCCTTTATCTTCTCCACTTTTCCGTCTTTTTTATTGTAAATCCTGCCGCAAACCAAGCATTTTGCTGTTTCTTTGATTTCTAACTTAACCTGCTTAATAAACTTAACAGGCTTAGCCGGCTTGCTTGGCTTAAATGCTAGCTTGCTTCCGCATTCGCACATCCATCCGATCTGTTTGGCCGGTACGCCTGCTACCACGGCGTAGTCAGGGACATTGCCTTTCACAACCGCTCCCGCGCCAACAAATGCCCATTTGCCGATCACGGAGCCGCAGATAATCGTGGCATTCGCGCCTATGCTCGCGCCCTCCATAACCCGCGTCGGCAGCCATTGCCCGTATTGAGGAAAATCTTTCTTAGGATATTTGGCGCGCGGGTTGGGGTCGTTGGTAAAAACCGCCGACGGACCAACAAAAACATAATCTTCCAGAACCACGCCAACCCATACATCGGTATTGGCCTGAAGTTTCACCCCATTGCCAAGCTTGGCGCCAAAAATTGCGCAATTATGGCCAATGGTGCAATTATCACCAATAACGCTGCCCTTAGTAATTTGCGCGTTCTGCCAGATCTTGGTTCCGTTGCCGATTTTGGCCTCGGAGGAAACTTCAGCGGTTTTATGAATGGTGGGATCCATATAATTTTTCTATAAGCCTGATTACCGGCAAAACATCACTAGGAACAACTCCTTGCTTAATTTCTAAATCGCGGTAAACGAACTGGTGCAGGTTTTCCTCGGCCAAATTTTCCTTTGAAGAAAGGTTGATCGCTTCACCGTCGATAATGAATTCCCTCTTCCAAGGATCGTTTATCGCGGCTCCCACTGATACGCGCCATTGGCAATCGTAATTGGCACCTTTGACGAACCCGACACCCGTTTTTCCGTCGAATTTATCCATCTTGGCCTCCAGCACCGGACCGAACAAATGCAGCAATAATTCGAAATAATGAACGCCCAACGTGAAAAGCGGACCGCCGGATTTTTCAATATCGCCTTTCCAGCCGTTGAAATAATGATCATCGCGATAAACCGAGATATCCATTTTTATATCGTGATGTTTGTTTTTTGCGATCTCTTTTTCCAGCCGCTTGATCTCGGGATGATACCGCAGCTGCTGGACGATAAAGATATCTTTTCTTTTGGCCAGTTCTTCGACATGCTCCGACTTTAAAGCCAGCGGTTTTTCAACCAACACTAATTTTCCCTCGTCGGCGGCTGCCAAGGCGATCGGATAGTGAAGATAATTGGGCGCGAGAATTACAACACAATCCGCCTCCGGATTTTTGACGATTTTTTTCCATTCCTCTCCCCGCCCGTGGGTAATATCGCACACGTCAACAACCGTGCCACCGATTTCCCGAATGGCCTGGAGATGTTTGCGGAAAATAAAACCGGTACCGATAATAGCGTAATTCATAATTTTGATAAGCTAGTAAGCAAGAAAGCTGGAACAGCAAGTTAGCTAATTAGCTAGAATAGCGAGAAAAGTAAAATACCTAGGATTGGGATTTTATCCAGGCTGATAGCATTTTTCCGACTTCATCCATTTGCTTGACCAATTCTTCATAATTCAAATCGTTGATATATCGTAAATCTTTTGCCAATAGTAATTGATATTTAACTTCTTCCAGGGAGCCATTCGCGATGACGTAAAAATGATTTCGGTCTTTTTTGGTATTTCTTCTAAAACCCTCAACAATATTTGAAGGTATCGATATACTGGCTCTCCGCAATTGGTTAGATAAGCAATATTTCTCTTCTTCGGGAAATTTAGCGGTAACTTTATAAACCGTCAATACCAATCCATGCGTCTTTTCCCATACCCTGATATCTTTAAACGTCTTGATCATCTTCTTAAATTTTTTTGTATTTTTTTTGCTGTGCTCTCTTACCCGCTTTTCTTGCTGTTTCAGCTCTTCTTGCTGTTCTTGCTTGCTAAAAACGGTATACGTTTTTAAATTCGCGGGATTTGATCGCGTTCCGCGTATCGATCACAAGGCTGGCGTTCTTGGCCAACTCGACATAGTCAAAGCCGGAATTGTCGCAAAGGATAATCACCGCGTCATAATTTTTAGCGGCTTCCAGGCCGTTCTCGATGGATTTCAATATTATCGGATCCGAATTGCCCAACATGAAATTGCCCGCCGGGATGCGGAACTCCGGAATAAGGGAATCAAAATAATCGACTTGGGCGCCCTTTCTCATTAAATTAGGAATGACGTCGTAAGCCGCGCCTTCGCGAGGATCATCGATGTCTTTTTTGTAAGCTACTCCCCAAACCAGGATTTTGGAACCCTTAAGAGCCTTTCCTTGGCGGTTTAAAGCCGTTATCACCGACGTTACCGTATAATGCGGCATCTGATCGTTGATCTCACCCGCCAGCTCGATAAAGTGGGCCCAAAAATTATATTCTTTGGCTTTCCAAGACAGATAGAACGGATCCAGCGGAATACAGTGGCCGCCTACTTTTGGCGACGGATAAAAGGCTTGGAAGCCGTAGGGTTTGGTTTTGGCCGCTTCGATCACTTCCCAAATATCGATGTCCATTTTTCCGGCCAGCATCGCCAGTTCGTTGATCGCCGAAATATTGATGAGGCGATAGGTGTTTTCCAGGATCTTGGTCATTTCCGCCGCGCGCGCGGTTGAGACCGGATGAACGTGTTTTAAGAATTGGGAATAAAACAACACAGCCAAAGCGGTACATTCCTTTGTTATGCCGCCAACAACCTTTGGCACCTCGTTTAGCGGCATAGTATTCCCCGGATCGATGCGTTCGGGAGCGAACGCCAGGTAAAAATCTTGGCCGCACTTCAAACCGGATTCCTGCAAAATCGGCAAAATCACCTCGTCGGTCGTACCCGGATAAGTGGTGCTTTCCAGAATGACCAGCTGGCCCGGCCGAAAATATTTTTTAATTTCATTGACCGAATTAACGATGTAAGACACATCGGGAATTTTGTATTTATCGAGCGGAGTTGGTACGCAGATAATAATAACGTCGGCCTCGGCCAGTTTTGAAAAGTCCGCAAAAGCCTGGAATTTCCTGGCATCGATTATCTCTTGAAGCTCGCTGTCTTTGACGTCCTGGATATACGATTTGCCCGCATTCAACAGGTTGGTCCTTTTTTGCTGGATATCGATGCCAAAAACCTGCATACCCGCGCGGGCGATCTCCAGCGCGTGAGGCAGTCCAACATAGCCCATTCCGATAATGGCGGTTTTAGCCTTTTTTTTCTTGATCAGATCGTAAAGATTCATGGTTTTATTCCTGTTTTAGCCAGGATTATGCATAATAACTAGATACTAGTGTCTTTTTAAGATTAATCAAGATATTCCCTAAAACTATCCCGCCAGCAGGCGGTTAATAGTCTGCCGGGTAGCTGGCCCAACATAACCCGTGCCGGATCTCAAGCCGATGGGAGCCAGTATCTCGGAAGCGTATTTTTCCTGAAAACGAACCACCGCGCTTTCCGTAAGCGCCAAAAAATTACCTGAAACAATGCCTTCCGGATAGATCGACGAACCCTGATCTTTTAAAAGCTCCTGGAGGCATGCTACTTCCGGCCCGCTGGACCCGTAAGACAGATCGATGGCAATTTTTGAACAGCTGGCCTGACTTAGAGGCTTTTTAGCAACGAGGAGGGAACGCAAGCGCGCAATCTCTTTTTTTAGAAAATCTATCCGCGCGACCAATTGGGCCAGCCCGGGGTTTGGATCTTGAGGCTGAATGTCTTCGGCTCCGGCTCCTGTCATGGAAATCGCGAACGAATAAGAAATTAACGGCTGTTTTCCGTTAAAACCGTTCGAGCCGCCCTTAACGAACGGAACCAGGGTTAAAGAAGAATATTCCTTATCAAAATTATTTAGGGAAATATTGCCCCGATTCTCTGCGTTAAGCGGAAGGGTCTTCATTGAACACGCCCCCTGGATATCGCATAAAAAATAGCGGATCGAAAATTTTGCGTTTTTATCACCAAAAACATCGAGATTCAAATTTCCCTTCCCTCCCACAATCTTCTGCCAGTTACCAGCGTAATATGTGGCGTTATAAAGCACCGAAAGAGTCGCCTCCGCGGACGTGGGAAGATAGTTGATCTTTGGCGCTACTTTAATCGCGCTTAAATATTGGTCTTTATAGCAATACTGGGAGCCGTAAGAACAGTCGTTGACGGCAACGGCCATCAGCCAATTGCCGAAAACCTGGTCAAAATCTTCGGAGTAGCCGTTTCTCTTTAAATAAGAGTTGATAGATTGTATGCCCGTTTCTCCCGATTTCATGGTCTCGGCGATAATATTAACGCCGTACTGCTCCACTAGGTAGCGGATAAAAAGGCTGGCCGATGCGTAATCGGTTTCCTCGTTCAGCCATTCGGTAACCGAATCCTGCGGATCCGCGATAAAATAATTAACCCGCTGCTCCAAATTGCTGCCGCGGTAAGGTTCATCGTAGCCAAGTATTGCCGAGCTGTAATCGGCGCGGGCCTCGTTTAACCAATCATCCTCGGAAACGGAACGAATAATGTCTTTTTGGTTGAAACCGATCAAATGAGTGAATTCATGGGCAAGATAAACCTTCATATTGGCCGACAGCATCCGCCGGGAATTCAGATAGATCATTTCCCGCTCGTTGGATACGGGAATCTCGTATTTAGAATATCCGTCAGCCGCTCTGAAATAACCGCCCGCCTCTTTGATCATCGGGTGGACCAAAATGGTAATTTTTCCATCTTGATCAACGGCCGGATTTGATTCGCTGCCGAAAACATCGGTAAGCATAAGATAAATATTATCGTCAAACTCCCTGCCCAGCTCTTCGAACGCATTGTTGTAATTCCCTTGTACCGTAACGTTTAAACCATTCCACCAAGCGTCATCAACATAAAAATAAAGTCTGTCGGTCTCAACAGCCAAGTGGGCGGAAGTTTTTATCCTTCCCTTGCTATCGTATGTTTTATCAATATTGAAATTATGGACATCTCCGAGGTTATCGGCCAAAACCCCGGCCGGAGCCAAACCTAAAGCCGCGACACAATAAATCGCGAACAAATTGATAATAACCGCTTTCCCGATGTTCATTTGATTATGATCTTAGGGCTCTTCCACAAATAACTTACTCATATTGCCAGTAGATTTGTTCCCGGATTTCAATTTTCTGACCGAGCAATATTTGAGATGTAGTAATAGCTACATCGAAAACATTGCGACCGAAGAAATTTGGAAGATGGAACAAAGATGCCGGTATGGTGGGAAAGTTATTTGTGGAAGAGCCCTTAGCTCCGGCTGCAGATAAGCTGATTCTCTGCCCTACCTTTTGAAATCATTAAAAACATATCTTCAGTTTAACAGAATTTCTTCAAAAAAAAAGACCGCTAAAAATGCGGCCGGATAATAAAAAGAAACAAACTAATAGTCCAATTCAACGCCAAGTTTTTTGGCGATTTCCCGAATCCATTTTTCATGCCGGTCAACCTTATGAGACAACATCACCATTTCTTGAAAAAATGTATCTGCTTTTTGCGCGTATCCGTCAATCGCGTCTAATAAATTTTGGATATCAGCCTTGTCGGCTTTGGTTTCTACCAAATTCCGGATGTCCGATTTGTCAGCCTTCATTTCGATCAAATTCTGAATATCAGCCTTGTCGGCTTTGACAACTAAAGTTGATTCGATTTTGGCGAATTTTTGATCCAAATATTCGATTAGCTCGCTAATTTCTTTTCCCATGTGAGTATTATTATCCTAACTTTCCGCTCCAATCGTGTCAAGATAAAATACTCTGGGCCAAAAACGGTAAAGCAAAACCCCCTCATGCGAGGGGGTTTGTGCTTGCCATAAACTGGCTGCCAATCATCAGTTAGTTCTACTGTTGAACGGTAACTGTGTTGGTCTTGAAGTCATCGCTCATATAAGTGGACGTGACTTCAGTGACGTCGTCGTTATCTCCGTATCCCCAAGTGATACCGGACACGCGCATGTCGAAAGTACCGTCAGCGCCTGTTTCAATACCGTCAACGGTGAAGGTAATGGTATCGTCTTCGCTGACCACATAGTAGTCAACAGCATCAACCGTAACCTCGGTCACACCGCTGGGCTTGGAAGAAGTAACAGTCGTAACATCATCCTCTGTATCGTCGGCCTTAACGTAGATAATGTCGAAGGCATCATCATCCGTTGCCGGAATGTAGATATCGCCGCCAACCGCTTCGATCTTAATGGAGAAAGTTCCCTCAAGTTTGCTGTCAACGGTTTCATTGGCATCGGTGCCTTCGAGCTTGGCGGAAGACAAAGTGAATTCCGGAGCAGTCTCATAGACATAGATCTCGTTGCTGGTCAACGTAGTGTCGTTGGTATCAACTTGGTCATCTTCGGTGTTAACCGCGTCAACATTGGCATCGTCGATGTCCAATTCCACGCTCACTGTGGAAGTGGCGCCATCTTCAACATTTTCAAGATTGGCTTTGATGGTGTAGCTCTTGGTTGAATCCTCGCTGATCACGGACTCAAAATCCTCGAAGCTCCAAACACCTTCATCTTCGCTGCCGCTGGCCAACTCGGTGCTGCCTTCATACAAGACGAGGTCGGTCACCAAGCCTCCTTCATCGGTAAGGGTAATTCCATCCAAACCTTCGAAGGAAATCTTGTCTTTGGTGGCTTTCGCCTTGAAGACATACAAAGTAACATCGTCCATATCGCCGGTGGAACCAACCGCAACGTTGCGGTCTTTGGGCGTGTTCTCATCCTTTGAGAAGGTGAGTTTGGCCTCGTTAGTTTCGGCAACCTCGACCTTAACGGTCCTTTCATCCTGGTCCTCGGTAACGTTATCGCTCAAGCAAACGCCGTCAACCGCCCGTACGCCACTGGCGTAAACATCGATACCGGCGGCGCCAACATCCACCTTGGTGGATTTGATGCTGTCAACAACGTCAACCTTAACCGTGAAAACCTTGGTAGCGCCTTTCTTCACAACGGTGTTCAAGCCGGTGAGAGAAACGGTATAGAGACCGTCATCCTCGGTGAGGGTGTCGGAATCCAATTCCTTGGTCGCCAACTTGGTATCTTCATCAAAGATGTAAATGTCGGAGAAGAAGTCGCTGGCTTTCGCATCAAACGTAATCTTGATGGATTGAACGTTCATGTCGGAATCAACGGCTTTCACCTTGACACCGTAGATGGCAGCCTTTTCATCCCCTTCGTTTACCGTTTGGTTGGAGGGAGAAGAATTTCTGCTCACTTCGATGGTTCCTTCATCACCATTGCAAGTTCCGGTGGTGCCGGTACCTGTTCCGGTGCCGGTGCCTGTTCCGGTTCCGGTTCCTGTTCCGGTTCCTGTTCCGGTTCCTGTTCCGGCTAACATTGCGTTCAACTTAGCTCTTGTTGAAGAGCCCACAAAACCCGTTCCCATAGTTAAACCAACCGGAGTAAGAACTTCGGCGGCATATTTGTTCTGGAATTTGATGACAGCGGCCTTGGTCAATCCGCCAAAGGTCATAGTCTCAAATCCGGCCGATCCTACGCCCGAAGCGGCAACCTGGGTATCGGCGCTCTGGTTCAACAACGCTTGCAAACATTTAACATCGGTGCCGGAGGCTCCCATTGTTAAATTCCTGGAGAAAGTGATGCCGGCGCACGCAGCGGGAGCCGCGGTTCCGGTGGTAGCAGTTCCAGTCCCTGTTCCGGTCAATTGAGCCTGCAAAGCAGCCAATTGCGCCGTCAAATCGGCGATCTGTTTCTGAAGATCAGCAGCGCTTGTCTCGGCCTGGCTGGCACCGGGAACTAAAGCAACCGCTAAAGCCAAGCACAAAATGCTGGCTACAATTTTTTTACTGAACATATTTTATTTGTGTGTTTTTTCTAAAAAACCTTTAATTACTGCTGTCACGTCGACCTTTCCTTATCTTTGCTTTGGGTTTTATCCCTCCGCCTGATAGAATCTCGCAACCAAAGCTTTGAAGTTACGAGATCGTGACTACTTAAAATTAATGGGTAAAGCTTTTCCGTTGTTAATGGTTAATTCTCCCGAATCGTCGGAGATCAATGGTTCATTCGGCTAATAAGCTGCGCAGATAAACATCCAATGCCTTTTCGTACCGGCCGGTAGCATACAATTCTTTAACCTTGACCAAATCATTTTTTTGTTCATCTGTCAAGGTTGTAGCTTCCGCGCTGGCGATCAAAACCGAGACAATCGCTTGATCGTCGGATATCCCCCCCGCCACTTCAGCCGTACTGGTCGCCTCGTCTTCCTCCAATCCCAGCACCGCGTTAACCTGCATTTCCTTAGTATCGATGCTCTTTAGCGAAGCAGCCACTTCTTTGGCGATCTCGGTTGCCTTTTTAGGATTTTCCCGGACCAAAGCGGCCATTTCTTTTTTAGCGTTCGCTTTAGCCTCTTTAAATCCTTTAATGGCTTCCGGTAAATTTGCCACTCTCTTCTGCCGGGATACCGCGTTCAGCTCTTCAAGCCTTTTTTCCGCCAACTGTAAATTCGCCGCGGGCTTACGGTCTTGATTAGCCAGCATAGCCATTCCCTTTTCGGCCGCGAGTTTAACGGAATATAACGCATCTCCGGGCAAAGCCGCTTGGCTAAAAACAACCGTACCGCCCGCCAAACCGATTACCACCAACGAAGCCAATGCCATCCGGTATTGGAACAAAAGATTGTTAAACAGCGCCGCCAATGACTGTTTCTCGGCCAGCGCCTCTTCTCCCAAAATCCGGCTTTTAGCCAAACAAACCCACTTTTGATCGGGCTTAATTTGCTTTAAAGCTTTGAGTTGGGCGATGATCTTTTTTTCTTCCATATTCCGGACGCTTTTTGAGCGTATAAAAGTATGACGTAAATTCGGGGAAAATGTTACAGTAGGGGGAAATAAGCTAGTAAGCGAGAAAGCTAAAACAGCGAGAAAGCCTGATACGGGAGTAATAGCAAAAGATAGGACATTTTGTCCTATCTTTTACCTAATAAAGTGGAAAGAACTTAAAGTTGTGTCCTATGTCCTACCCTGCAACAGACACCACGCCTAAGCTAGTTTGGTTTTTAATTCATTCATGGCCCTATGGAGCAATACCCGGGTCGCCTCTTCTGACCGGTCCAGCAGATGAGCGACTTCCTTGACCGGCAAATCTTCCAAATAACGCCAAATAATGGCATTTTGATAATCCTCGTTTAAGCCGGCCATAGCCTTGCGAACTTGATCCAAATCCGATGCAACCATCGCATCCTTTTCCAGGTTAATCTTATTGTCCGCGAACTGCAGATTGGAATCCTCGATCGAAACCAGCTGGGCCTTTCCCTTGCCCCGATAATGGTCAACGACCAGGTTGCGGGCGGTTTTGTATAAAAATGCCTGCGGATTCTCGATTTTCTTTCCCGTTTTTTTAAACGCTTCGTAGCCGCGCAGGAAAGTTTCAGACGTCAGATCTTCGGCCGCTTCGCGGGAATTCACGCGCAAAAAAACATACCGGTAGATCTTTTCAACATACCGGTCATAGATCTGGCTGAATTTTTTATTCGTTTCTTCCATTTGCAGTATCTATACAAAAAAACGGGACATCATGTCCCGCCATGATATTCCTACCCCTATTACAATTTCAGGAAAGATTAACTTTCATTTTGTAATAAGTCTTGTTGCGCTCGCCCACCCTTTCTATCGATCCCTGCTTCAACAACGATCGGAAGTCGCGCCGGATCGTCCGCTTGCTAATATCGGGGAATATTTTCTGGATTTCCCAAACCTGGGCCTGCCCTTTTTGTTTAAGGAACTCGATGATCCTGCGCTGGCGCTTGATCTGGCTTTCCGTTAAAGCATCGCTATCGTCGTCTTCGTCATCTTCGCTTTCCGCGCTTTCTTTAGTTTCAACAAATGCCCGGACGGGTTCAGCCGGCGGAGCCATTAAAGGAGCCGGCCTAACAATCTGAATTGAAGCCGTTGGCTGTTCCTGCTCTTTATCCACCGCCTCTTTTTTATCCGATTCCGGTTCCATGGCGAACACTTGCCGGATCTTTTCCTTAACTTCAATATCGCCAGCATGTTCGGCTCGCGAAATCTGTTCTGCACTATCTAAATCCCGCTTAATATTAGCATATTCCTGCTTTATTTCCAAGATGCTGGCCGCCAAAACCCAGTTCTGGCTAATGGCTACGTCAAGATAACCGTCCATGATGTCTAAACTTTCTTTTAATGAAAAACCATTATTCTCGGACTTGCGTCCGATAAACATGGCTAAAATATCGTCGGCTGCCTCGCGGGCCCGGCATCTCAACGGCTCTTTTTTAGGGAAAAGAAGTGTAAGATTATATAGCCTGATGGTAAGCAAAACCAGGTTTTCATTGGTCATAGGTTTGATTTTAAAATTAGATGCCATTGTCCGAAGGCGGAACTTTAATTCCCGCCTTAAGGTCGGACAGCTGCAACGGACATTGGTATGACACGGCTATCCTATTTTTATATCTACACTTAAAACCATGAAAAGTAAAATGGCTGTTTTAGTTTATTTTGCCTCTTAGAAAATGCTTAAAAAGCATTGAATTCCCAAATTAGCCATTTCCGTTCAACGGCACGCTATTTTCTTTCTTTGGCGTTCCGCCCGGCTTTTTTGACGGCATCCAGAGAAAATTTACCGTTCTCTCCATGGTAGCTTTGGAAACGTTGTCGCCGGCGGGCCATTTTATCGCAACCGCAACCTCGTCGCGTAAAACGCACTGGCCGTCGAAAAGAAACAAACCCTCGTTGGTATTGGCCAGGCTGCCGGAATAAAACAAATCCGCATCGGCTTCCGGAACCGAATCGTCATCGGTCCGTTCCAGCAAATACAAGCCGCCGGGGGCAATCACGGCCGCGTCGAAAAATATTTTAATTTTGAGCTTGGCATTCTGCAATTGCCAGCCAGCCAGATCAACCGGATCAGAGGATATATTTTTCAATTCGATCCATTCGTCGGCATAACCGGTAGAGGACCCCATCCAGGCCACTTCGTTGATGATCACCGAATCGCGGCTCGGAACCGCGGCGTTTTTAGCGCATAACGCCGGCTTTTCTTTCTTAACCGCCGCCGCTTTTGCCAAGGCAGCTTTGGGCAAGGCTGTTTTTGATTTTTTTTGGCCGTCCGGCGAGCTTTCGCCGGCCGCTGTCCGAGGCACAATTAACATCGGCGCCTTTTGAAAAGCGGCGCCGATGTTGGCAAACGAAAAGCCAAAGATCAAGCGCGCCGCCAGCAATAAAATCCCAAGCGACAAAAAAAATCCCAAACAAACCGTAATAATTAATCTTTTTTCCATAGATAGGCCCTCCCAATATGAAATTCCCGATATTGTCCCAATATGAAATTCCCGATATTGTCCCAATATTAAGAAAAAACTTCTGTTTTGGCAATATTTTATCGCGAATGACGCATTCCCCCCTTCCCTGCTTTAAGCCAAAGCCCGCCAAGGAAGGGCCTTGGCGGGCTTGGCAGATTTTTTTAGAAACCGCTTAGCTCCTTGATCTTGGCAACCGAAAGAATGGAAACCCTTCCGTCTTTAGCGACAACCGACAAGCCCAGAATGTTCCCTTCTATGTCAAACACCGGACTGCCCGCGGCTTCGGCGTTATCGATAATCGTTGTTTCAACCATGCCGCCGCCAATGCTCCTGACCACGCCCTCGTTAACGATCTTCTTGGAAGGCAGGTTGCCGTACAAAAAAATCCTTTCTCCCAGAACCAGATTTTCCATCGGATAAAAACTGCTGGTAGGAAGATTGGTCTGCTCCACTTTAATCAAAGCAAGATCCGCGGCTTTATCCCTTTTAAGCACTTCATAGGCTGTTTTTTTTCCTTCGATCGAGATCTCGGTCGCGCTGTTGGCAGGCATCAGGCTGGACAAGGTTGCCACCAGGCCGTCGCTGGAAAGGATCAACCCGCTTTCTTCAATAACCGTTCCCTTCGCGGTAGTTGAAGAAACTCCGACGACCGTTTTGGCAATCTTATCCACCGCGATCTTTAAAGCTTTATTCTCCTGAATGGTCGTAAGCTGTTTTTCCGTAACATAAATCTGGTTTTGATCCAGCTTATATTTGTAAAACAGCGGCGCTTCGACAAAATACGGCCACAAAACCTGGTCGCAAAAAACTGCGAATATTCCGGCCGCCGTTAAAGTTAAAATCGTTTTGATCCCGCCTGTCTTCATATTGTTTTCTAATCTGCTAACTTTTTTTGCTTACTAGCTTAGCAGGCTTGATTAACTTAGTAAGCTTATTCGCTTCCTCTCCCCGCCAGCGCTTTAATCGGTTTTTTTAAATCCGCCTTCGCGGGTTTAGCCTGGCTTTCCAGCGCAATCGCCCCATTCTTCAGATCCGCGATCACGCGGCCTCCTTCGCCGATTTCGCGGGAAACGATCTTTAAAGCCAGGTTATCCAAAACCATTTTCTGGATCACGCGCTTTAACGGCCGGGCGCCCAGGTTAATATCAAACCCGCGTTCGGCTAAAAAGTCCTTAGCTGCTTCCGTAACTTCAATCCTTATCTTTTTGTCCAAAAGCCTCCTGCTTACCTTATCCAGCTCAAGATCAACAATGCGCTTGATCTCGATTTTATTCAGATAGTTAAAGATTACGATTTCATCGATCCGGTTCAAAAATTCCGGACGGAACGATTCTTTCAGCACGCCCATCACTTTGTCGCGCAGCGATTCTTTTTCTTTTTGTCCGACGGAATCTACCGAAAAACCGAGAGCGGCTTCCTTGGCGATCAGGTCGGATCCGATATTCGACGTCATTATCAGAATGGCGTTTTTGAACGAAGCGATCCTTCCTTTTGCGTCGGTAAGGCGGCCGTCTTCCAAAATTTGCAAGAGAATATTAAAAACTTCCGGATGCGCTTTCTCAACCTCATCCAGCAAAACAACCGCGTAGGGCCTTCTTCTGATTTTTTCCGTAAGCTGGCCTCCTTCCTCGTAGCCGACATAGCCCGGGGGCGATCCGATGATCTTGGAAACCGTATGTTTTTCCATATACTCGGACATATCCAAACGAACCAAGGCATTTTCGTCGTTGAACAAAAACGACGCTAACGCTTTGGCGGTCTCGGTCTTCCCAACTCCGGTCGGACCCAAAAACATAAAAGAGCCCAGCGGCCGGTTTTCTTCGGCTATTCCCGCCCGCGACCGCCTGATGGCATTGGAAATCGCCACAATCGCCTCTTCCTGGCCGACAATCCTTTTTTTAATGATATCCTCCATTTTTTCCAGCTTGCGAGCCTCTTCTTCCAGCAGCCGCATTACCGGAATACCGGTCCAAACCGACACTACTTTCGCCACATCTTCTTCGGTAACCGTTTCTTTCAGCATCGGCCTGCCTTTTTGCAAGCGCGCCAGTTTCTTTTCGGCGGAACTTAACTCCTTCATCAACTGCGGAATTTTAGCATACTTTAGCTCCGCCACGCGCTGGAGATTGCCGTGATTCTCCTCCTGATCGATCTCGAAACGGCATTCTTCAAGCTGTTTTTTCAGAGATTTTATCTTTCCGATCGTTTCTTTTTCGGATTTCCATTTCGCTTCTATTCCGTTGGCTTTCTCTTTTAAGTCAGCCAGCTCCCTGGCTATCGCCCGGATCCTTTGTCCTTGTTTTTCTTCTTGTTTTAGGGCTTCATTTTCCACTTCCAGCTTCCTAATCTGCTTTCGCACCGTCTCAAATTCCAAAGGCTCGCTTTCTATCTCCAAACGGAGGGAGCTCATAGCCTCGTCCATCAGGTCCACAGCCTTGTCGGGCAGAAACCGGTCGGTAATATAACGGGACGAAAGCTCGACGCAGGCGTTCAATCCGGCCTCATCGATCTTCACGCCGTGGTGCAATTCGTACTTTTCCTTCAACCCTCGCAGAATCGATTTGGCATCGTCGATCGCTGGTTCGGACACAAACACCGGCTGAAACCGGCGTTCCAAGGCCGGATCCCGTTCGATGTATTTTTGATATTCTTTCAACGTCGTGGCGCCGATCGCTTTCAACTCTCCCCTTGCCAAAGCCGGCTTCAACAGATTTGAAGCATCGATAGCGCCTTCAGCCGCCCCAGCTCCCACCAGCGTATGGAGTTCATCGATAAAAAACACATAGCGGCCCGCGGCCCGGTCGATCTCGCGCAAAAGCGCCTTGATCCTGTCTTCGAATTCGCCGCGGTATTTCGTGCCCGCGATAAGCGAACCCAGATCCAGCGCGATGATCTCCTTGTCTTTCAGGCTTTCCGGCGCCTGGCCCGACATGATCTTTTGCACAAGACCCTCGACAATGGCAGTCTTTCCAACGCCGGCTTCGCCGATTAAAACCGGATTGTTTTTGGTTCGCCGCGAAAGGACCTGCATCAGCCGCCTGATCTCGTTTTCGCGTCCGATGACCGGATCAAGCTTTCCCAAACGGGCCAAGGTCGTAAGGTTTCGGGTGTATTTCTCGATCACTTGGTATTTTGATTCCGGCTCCGGATCGGTTATCCTTTGGCCGCCGCGGATCTTAACCAATTCCTTCAAAATCGTTTCGTAATCCAGTTTTCCGAATTCCAGCGTTGAAGATCCGCCGCCGGGCTGGATAAATCCGGCCTTATCCAGGATCTCTTTCGCTTTTGAAGCGGTATTCAGCAAAGCCAGGAAAAGATGCTCTACCGAAATGAACTCATCGCCCATTTTCTGGGCTTCCTGCCTGGCTTTATCCAGCACCTTAGCCATATCTTGCGTTAAATAATACTGGCCGAAAGCCTGCTGGGCCATAGTGGCCGGAAGCTTATCGATATTGAGATCCGCTTTCTTTTTCAGGTTTTCGGCATCGATGCCGATCCTTTCCAGCAAATTCAAAACTACGCTCTTCTCCTGCGCCAAAAGCGAATATAAAAGATGCAGCGCGTCGATCTGTTGCTGCCCTTTTTCCCGGGCAAAATCCTGCGCGAACAAAATCGCTTCTTGAGCTTTGTGCGTAAAATTTATTCCGTTCATTATTTCAGATTGACGGTTTTAACCAGCCAAGCATTGGTTTGCCGGCCGGCTGCGCCGCAATTATTTTTTTAAAAAAGGTCGATCCTCCTTTTTGTGATAATTTCTGCTTTTTTGTTTTTCTTGCTCTTTTCGCTTTCTCGTTCTACTCCCTTTCCCCTAAAATAGCCTCCAATTCCAATGTTTGCCCATCCCGCATTATTTTTAAAATTACTTTGTCTTGGGGACTCCGTTTCATGATAGCCGATGAAAGCGTGTTGTTTTTCCCGATTTTTTCTCCGGCAAACTCAAGAATAATATCCTTGTTCTTTAAACCGGCGATTTCAGCCGCCGATCCGGCTACGACTGCCGATGATTTATCGGAACTTATGATCCAGGCGCCATAATTGACCGGCAGGTTGTTTTCTTTCTGGATGGTATCGTCGATAATCGTATAATTCACGCCGAGGAACGGATAAGTGATCTTGCCGTTGCTCTTCACCTGGTTGATATCCCTAACCGCAACGTTAACCGGAATGGCAAAACCGATATTCTGGGCGTTACCGGCCATCGCGGTATTCACTCCGATCACCTCCCCTTTCAAATTGAAAAGCGGGCCGCCGGAATTCCCCGAATTGATGGCGGCATCAGTTTGAATGATGTTTTCCAATGTTTCGGTCGTTCCCCCTCCGCCGGCCGTGATCGTCCGGCTCAATCCCGAAATAACGCCAACCGAAACCGTATTATTGAACTCGCCAAGAGCATTGCCGATAGCTATCACCGTCTGGCCGATCTGGATATTATTCGAATCGCCAAGCTTAACCGTGCTGAAAGGCTCGGTTCCTTCGATCTTTAACACCGCTATATCCTGGATCGAATCCTTCGCCAGCACCCGGGCCGGATATTTTTTCCCATCTTGCGTGTAAACCGTGTATTCGGCCTCGTCATCCGACACAACATGCCGGTTGGTAACGATCATCCCGTCGCTTGCAACAATGAAACCGGAGCCTCCCCCCACCTGCTGAAGCTCGGTTCCTTTCTGGCGGTATTGGGGAATTTCCATTCGGGGGAATCCCTCAAATCCTTCAAAAGGAGAAATGTAATATTTTTCGATCACCGGCACATCCTTGGAGATGATAATGGAGACAACGGCCGGCGAATAATCCCTCACAACTCCGACGATGGTCTCTTCTTGCGTCGTTTGCGGAACGTATTGGGGCTGTTCCTCGCTTAAGGCCGTTCCCGTTTCTTCCATTGGACTGTTTTGAGGCAAAATATTAGCTTTCTTAAGATAGTCCAGCGCGGAACGGTAATACGCGCCTCCGGCGATGAACCCCGCCGCCAGCGCCATGATCACTAAAGCAAGAAAAAACCAAACGAAACCCCTGCTCTTTTTTCTGACCAAGGGGATCGGATTTACGGAAGTCTCCGACTTGTTCAGATCGTACATTGACATATTTTTTTAAATAAATGCCGTCCGTTTATGGTTTTTGACAGGAGGAATTGCCGCGGAAACCGCGCAAAAACCGGACTGGCGATTTTATTTCTTTATTTCTTCGTTTGTTCGTTTATTCGTTTATTCTTATCATGCGCCCCTTCTGCGCGTTCCGATTTTTTCGGTTTTCCTTTCAGTCTCTTTTTTCCAATAGCGGAAAATATCTTTTTTGATCGGCCCGAACGCTTCCATATAGATCTCGGCCAGGATATATTTGGAATAAATCCTTATCCTGCCTTCTTTCTCCATCCGCCTCGCTGAAACAAAGATCGGGTCGATTTCGATATAACGGAACTTGCCGATCTTGGAAGCCCGCCGCGCAAAATCATGGTCTTCGGCTATCGTGATCGATTCGTCAAACCCTCCCACCTGGTCGAAAACTTTCTTCTTTACGATCATGCTGTTTGTCGCGTACGCTTTGATGTTCTGCAATTTCTTCGCCCACCAATTATAAACCTTATACGCAACTTTGTCCATCCGGTTTCCGTCGATATACAGGGGAAAAGACGCTATATCGCAGTTTTTTTCCGTAAATTGCCCGACCAGCTCGCTTAAAAAATCATCGGGAAGGTAAATATTATCAGCATCAATGAACAAAAGCAATTCGCCGCGCGCCGTTTTGGCTCCCTGGTTCCGGCCATAGGCTACGCTGCCGCCTTTTATCACGCGGTGCTTGTATTCCCTGGCTATCTGGACCGTCCGGTCGCTGGACCCGGCATCCGCCACAATAACCTCGTAATCCGAAAAATCCTGTTTTTTGATCTGTTCCAGCAACAAGGGAAGAAATTTTTCCTCGTTTAAAGTCGGTATGATGATGCTCAACATAATTAATTTATTCTTTGGTCAGCCGGCTGCCTCTAAAATTCTTTTTAGCCTCCTCCCAAAACGCCGGGTTGTTGTTCTTGGTTTTTTGCCAATACCACCATTCCGATCCCCATAAGTAAAATGTATCAAAACCGGAATCCCTGGCAAAAGCAAGGTTTCCTTTAAATTGTTTGAGATCCATGGTTTTTTCCTGTTCCGACAAACTGCAGTTGTATAAAAGCGACGGACACCAGGGCTCGGCCTGAAGCTCGACGCAAATGGTTTTTTTATGGTAAGCTGCTTTGATGAATTCCGCTTTCGCCCAATACCAAGCCGGCGGTATGGGATAGCTCATATAGGTTTTTGCCTCGTGAAACCAGACTTTCCGGTACATTGTAACCCCGACTATATCGCCAATACCCGCGGCTTTGGTCCACAACGATCCTTCTCCACTATCAGATATTAGCACCGGCCGGAATTTACCGTCAATAGACCGTACCAACGCCGCTTCTTTTTCCAAAAACTCCGGGTCGCGCCAGGGACAATCGCCGAAAGAAAAAAACGGTTCGTTCTCCACCTGCCAAACCGAGATTTCGCTTCGATCCCGATAGCGCAAAACAATGGTTTCCAAAAGATCAAGGATCTTTTCCTGCTGCTGGTTTTTTTCCAAACCGGCGGCCCAGCCGGGAATATGGCATTCCGGCCAGCGCGGCGTTTTCATGCCGATCACCAGCATTACATTGGCCCCGTGTTCTTTGGCCCGGTCCAGCTGCCAGTCAAGATCGGTAAAGTCGTACTGGCCGTCGCCGGGCTCAAGCAGATCCCAATGCGCGGCGATCTTCATGTTTTTAACCTGCAAGTCGCTTAACAGCGCCAAGTAAGTTTCTTTCCAATCCAGGCCAAGATTTGCCGCGTGTTTTTGGGAAAAAACAGCGCCATAATCAACGGTTGCCGGCCGCGGCGGTTTGTATAAATAAAAAAAGGCCAGTATCAGCGCGAAAATCCCGATAATGATTGCCAGCCACATTGATTTCTTTGCCATTTAATTATTATAACATCATTCCTCCCCGCTGCCGAAGTTGCCTTGCCTTTGGCAGCATGGCCATTTTGTTGCTTTTTCTACCGCCCCGCTCCGCAATGGAAAAAAGTTTAGAGCGAGGCCAGGCTAAAAAGCAGGCTGCAATTCCAGCACTGGGGCGGCCGATTTTGCCGAACGCAAAAGCTGTGTTATGTTTTCCAAATAGGAGGTTTTATCTTGTCAAATACATTATATTTGAAAAAGCTCCTTGACTGGGGCCATACGGTGGAGTTCGAGGTATCCGGAATAGACTTGCTGTACAAAGTCAAAATGAAGAGCGGAGGCTCAATGATCAACGGAGAAGGCCAAAACTTCTGGCAAGCTTTAACGATTTTTTTGACCAACGCGAATTTTTA
Organism: Patescibacteria group bacterium; assembly: GCA_022710775.1. Classification (GTDB taxonomy): domain Bacteria; phylum Patescibacteriota; class Minisyncoccia; order Minisyncoccales; family UBA5738; genus CAINCQ01. Next base: position 83,418 of record JAKLGH010000002.1, on the reverse strand, counting down.
CGTCGCCTCTTTGAAAATCGAAAATAGGCTTGAGCCTCTCGCAAGCATGGTAATGCCGGAACAAAAGGTCGAACTAGCCCGAAAAGGCAGCAGCTTAAGCGTTAAGATAAACGGAAAACCCGTCTCTAACCCCTCGGCCGAAGCTTTAAGATCGGCTTTGGCATAACCACTTTTTAAAAGTGGTTTTCTTTTTTTTGTAAAAAAAATACCGCGTAAAATACAAAAAAAACGCTGATACCAGCCAGCGGTTTCTTTTTTGCTTCTTTTAGCTTCTTAAAAAGCGTGCCGTTAAAGATCATTTAAAAGCCAGTATCAATAAACCCGAGGCGATCAGGATGATGGCAAAGCATTTTTGAAGGATAGCTTTGCGGGAAATGTTTTCTTTGATCAGTTTTGGAAAATAGGCCGAGGCTAAAGTTGAGAATAAAAAAAGGAAAACATATTGGACTCCGGCCAGGGCGTTGACCATAGCCACCAAGGCGAAAGGCGCCAGCGATATGGCGTAGCTTTGCAAAACAAAAGCCGAAGCCCCCAGCGCTTGGTTTGAGAAAAAAAGCGCGGTCGTGCCAGCCGAGCGTTTCGGCCCTTTGATTTGAAACGCTTCTTTCCTAACCTCTTTGGAGATCAGAAAAAACAGAGCCGTGGCCACCGAACCGGCCGATATCAGGATAAAGCCGGAAAAAAACGCCAATTGGGTATAGACTGTTTTGGCAAAGATCACCGCCAAAGCATATAGAAAAGCGGCCAGAGCTCCCAGTCTCAAGCTTTTTAAGTTAAGGGCTTTCGGATCGTAAACGATCGCCACGCTTCCGGCAACCATAAGGAAAAAAGCGGCCGCCTGCCCGGCCGTAAGCACGTCTTTTCCGCCGCCGAAAAACCAGGCCAGAACAAAAGCGAAGATCGGCTGCAAACCGCCGATGGCCGGAATGATCCGCGAGGTTTCGAATTTTTTCAGCGAATCTAAATAGAAATATGTCCCCAATATCTGGCAAGACCCGGAAAGCAGCGCGGCCGCGAGTATAAAAAAATCGCCCGGCATTAAAAAAAAGCCCAGCGGAATCAGCAAAAATGCCAGCGACCCTAGCGCGCCCACGTAAAAAGCGTAAACTTTGGGATTGGAAAGCGGCCCGCCCAAAAGGAATTTATCGGCCAGCGACACAACTGCCAGCAAAAAATAAGCCGCAATAGCGGCAATAAGCCAATTGATCATGGGTTAATCCTGGTTTTCCTTGTCAGCAAAAACCACCCGTTTGATATTAAGAACTCCAAGTTTTTCCCCCTCGACAAAACCTTCCATGGCCGCTTCGGCCAGGTACCCTTCGTTCAGCCAGTCAAACAGCCATTGGTCCATATAATCGGGATTTTCCTGGTTCAAGCCGAAACCCGATTTAACCAGCCACCGCTGGTTGAAATCTTCGTGCGAACCGATGGGCGGAGCAATCAGTATCGGCAAACCCAAACCCGCGTAAAAAGACAGTTCGCTGGGCTTGGTCCAAAGAATATCGGTTTTTCTCAATGTCGCGTTGAATTTATCGAAATAGGCATCAAGATCTTTTTCGTAAAGCACTTCTACTCCGCCGTTTGAGCCAAGGTCCATGCTTTTCACTTTTTCGTCAAAATAATCTTTGAGGTTTCCTTTTACTCCGGCGGATAAGATGATTTTCACCTCTCCGTTCCTGATCTTTTGCGCCAGCGACGCCATGGCGCGCACGCCCAATTCTTTCTGGGCTCCCGCTCCGCCAACCGAAAAAAGGATCGTCAGCGGATGGTTGCCGGTTTCCGGGATCGAACCGAGCTTTTTTTCGACCAGCACCTTGTAGCGCTCGAAATATTTCCGGTTTGGATCAAGATTGGCCAGGCGGTGGCGCAGATCGTGGGCCAGAATATCCAGCTTCCACGCTTTAACGCCCTCTTCGGCGGTAAGATTATCCGGCGGCAGCGGGAAACCGGAAAGATAAATGTTCTTTTTCCTCACTCCGTACAATTTCAGCCTTTCGTAAACCCGCTCGTTGGGGGCGAAATATTTGATGCGGCTTGTAATCGGGTTCAACGGAACCCAGGCCCGGGAAATATCGGTATCGCAAATAACCGTGTAAATTTCTTCGGGATAATCATAGAATTCGGCCATGAACGCCGGGGCGTAAAAAGTCGTAAGGATCGGCATCTTCTTTCTGGACAGCTTGTTAATCAAATCCTTGCCCCACCCGCGCTTCAGAAGCATATACATTTCGCGCACGGCGATATTGGGGCGGGACATATCGTGCTTGGGATACAAATTGGCTATCCTTTGCAGCTTGTCATACATTGAAAACGCAAAATCCCCGACGAGCGGGGCCATTTTGAAGCGAGAAATCGCTTCGTAGAAAGCCTGGCTTTGCCTCCAGATCTTTTTATCGCTTTCGGGAATGCCTAAGTAATCATTGGCATTAATCACATCGTTCTTGTATGCCAAAGTTTTCAAGGGGTATGCGCTCCTTTGATGCCCGTAACCCATATTAACCGATACCAGCCAAAGTTTATCCATTAAAATATTATAACACACTAAAATTTTCTTTTTCAAAAAATCGGCCTTGAAAATTTTTGGAAAAACCTTGGCCTAAAAACCAAGAAAGCGGGATATCCGCTTATCATGGAGCCGCGCGGTTATTACCCAAAGTATCGCGTAAAAAAATGCCAGAAACAGCCAATGGATATTGAGATTAAGCGCGGCATAAGGCAAACCGGCGGCAAAACCGGCTATCCTGATCAGATATTCGCAAAGCAGCCAGACCGGCAGGGAAATAATCCAAGCCGCGCCGCTTGAAACCAAGCCGGCCGCGGACAAAACAAACCCTATGATGGTAAGAATGGTGATAACCGGCACGGCCAGAATATTGGCCAGCGGCGCGTAAAGGGATATATAGCCGAAATTAAAAATTAAAACCGGCAAAGTAAAAACCTGGGCTGCCAGGGTTTGGGCTAATACATTTCTCAAATCCGGCCAGCTGATCAAGGATGCCAAAACTTCGGAAATTTCGGGCGCCAAATAGATCATTCCCATTACCGCCAAAAAAGAAAGCTGGAACCCGATATCGAAACGCAAAAGCAAAGGATCAAGCATAACCATAAAAACCGCCGCCAAGACCACCAACCTCGATTGGCTAGCCGGCCGGCCGAACGCTTGAGCCGCCATCATCAATGTTCCCATTATTCCGGCGCGCACCGCCGAAGCGGGCAAACCGATCATCAAAATAAACACCCAAATAACGGCGACAGCGAACGCCGCTGCCTGGGACCGCCACAAACCCAAACCCAAACCCAAACCGATCAGGATCGGCAGCATGATCGCGATATGCATGCCCGAAACCGCGGTCAGATGCCTCAAACCGGAAATATTGAATTCTTCTTTCAGCTTAAGGCAGGAATTTCCTTCTTCTTCCGCCGCTTCTTTTTCTTTTTGCGAACATTGGGGCAATCCATTCTGGTCTCCGAACAGAATCCCCGCCAAAAGGGCGTTGTGGGGATATGGCAATGCCTGATTCAAACTTTGGCGCAATCCGGCTTTGGCGGCCAGCAGGCCGGCATAAAAACTGCTGCCTTTGTTTGATTCCAATTTCTCAACCGCCGGGCCGTTCATCACCGAAAAAATACCGCTTTTTAACAAGTAAAGCCGGTAATCAAAACCGTCGAAAACCGGCGGCTCCTGCAATGTTCCGGAAATTTTCAGCTTGTCGCCGTATTGGTACTCCGGATAGCGGTAAGCAATAACCAGGATGCGCCCTTCATAACCTTCGGGGCGCACCACAACCTTTTGGCTGTCCCCAACTTGCGGCTCGCTGTCGACCAGCGCAACAAATTCCCGGCTCGAACCGTTAAGCGTTGACAATTCGTTATGCTCCATTGCCCACCAGGCCTGCTCGAACCGCCAAAAGCCCAAACCAAAAAAAACCAGAAAAACCGCCCAAACGGCCAAACCCGGCTTTTTTGCCGCCAATGAGCTGAAAAACAGCAAAAAAACCGCCATACAATAGAGCAAAGCGGCCAAAGCGGTTACCTGAAAAAACGAAGCGAGCAACACTCCAAAACAAACAGCCAAACAAGAATAAAGAAAAATTTTCGCGGCCGGCATAATTTTCCCCTCCCGAAAATTATCTCTTTTTAACCATATCGCCCCCTGTTTGGCAAGCACGATCCGCCCAGAACTAGCCCTAGCGGATTTAAATTACTAGCGCAATCCGCAGACGGAAAAACGGCCGGCGATCTTTTCGCAGACCCGCGCAAAAAATTCATCGCCATAAGGCTTGATCTCTCCGAATGACGGATCGATGTTCCGGCCGGGGCGGAAACTCTGCAAAAAATACTTGGGCGGATTTTCCCCTCCTCCGACCCAATCCGCCATTTCAACCAAGTCTTCTTCGGTATGGACTCCGGGAACCACCGTGGTCCGGAATTCGTAATCAACGCCCGAAGTTTTTAAAATATCAATGCTTTTTTGGATATTTTCCACCGGAATCTTCGCGAAAAACACTTGGTCATACCGCTCCTTGGGCAGTTTAATATCCATGGCAACGTAATCGATAAGCGATTTATCGATCAAACTACCCAGCATTTCCGGATTGCTTCCGTTGGTATCCAGCTTTACCAAAAAACCGGCCTCTTTGATCTTTTTGATGAATTCCGGCAATTCCGGATTGACTGTCGGCTCCCCGCCGCACAAAACGATCCCTTCCAGATATCCTTTTTTTCCTTGTAAAAATTCGGCAATTTCCTGTTCCGGGATCTGTGCCGCTGACGCGATAAGTTCGGGCAAAACCAGTTCTTTGGAATAACACCACGGACAGCGGAAATTGCATCCGGCCAAAAAGACCGTGGCCGCGACATGCCCGGGATAATCGATCAAGGTTGTTTTTTGGATCGCTAAAATCTTCATATTTTTTTATCGGTATCCTTAGTCTACCCGCCTTTAAGAAAACTTTCAAATACCGGTTGAGGTCAAACCTCAACAAGCTTTTTGGATAAAAAGAATGACCCTTTGTAAGGATCAATTTTCCTGTTAGTTATTCAAGCTTTTTTAGATATTCAATAATATCCGCCAAAAATAAAAAAACCCTCATGCCTATCAACAATTGTCATAAACCGGCGAGAGGCTGTGATATCGTTTACGAAGAGCTTCTTGGTTAGAAGATCCATAAACATATCCGGCTTCGCCGAATTCAAACTGTTGAATCGGGAGCGGGTTTTTTGGTCTCGGACAGTCGTCCTTATCGGAGCTTACTGCCCGGTTGAGCCTTGCTTTGGGAAGCCAAGCTAATCCCAACCTTAGCTTGTAAATCAAGTATATCATGAATAATAATTCTTGAATTTGCGGTGATTGGCACGAATGCGTTGGATAACATCCTTAGCCAAGATTTACCATTGCGCTCGCTATTTGAGCCGCCCGGTAACAGACACAAAAGCTCCGGTTTTGGCCGGAGCGTCGCGAGTAATTTTTTTATTTTACGCCTCCATTCCCCTGACTTTGTACTCCTTGCGCTCTTTGTATTCCTGTTGTTTTCCCTGGTTAAACTGGGCCACCGGGCGGATATAACCCACCACGCGGGAATAAACCTCGGCATCCTGGTAATTGCGCAGGCTTTTATCCAAGGCAAAACACTCGGCGCATTTGAAAATGAATTTATCCTTGCCGTCGGGCAAAACGTATTTCAACAATTGGCCGTTTAAAATCTCCTGGTCTTGGTTAATCTCGATTTGCTTTTTACAGTCGTGGCAAATGTTGTTTTCCATGATTGTTTAAATTTATATTAGCGACGACTCTTTAACTTTGAACTCCTTGCGCTCCTTGAATTCCTGCTGTTTGCCAAGATTAAATTGGCTCACCGGGCGCAAGTACCCTACCACGCGCGTATAAACCTCGCAGGGCTGCTCAATAGTGCACTTAGGACATTTGAAATGCTCCCCCTCGATATACCCGTGAGTGGGACAGATCGAGAAGGTCGGCGTCAAGGTAATGTACGGAAGCTGGAATTTCTCAAAGATCTTTTTTACCAAGGCTTTGACGCTGGCCACGTCCGACAAGCGTTCGCCTAAAAACAAATGCTGAACGGTTCCGCCGTTATACCGGCACTGGATCTCATCCTGCAGCTTCAAAACCTCAAACAGATCATCGGTAAAATTCACGGGCAGCTGGCTGGAATTGGTATAGTAAGGATTCTTTTTTGTTCCGGCTGTCGCAATCTCCGAAAACTTTGCTTTGTCTTTCAGGCATAATCGGTAAGAAGTCGATTCTCCGGGCGTCGCTTCCAAGTTATAGATATTGCCGGTCTCTTTTTGGTATTCAACCATCCGAGCGCGCATAAAATCCATGATCTCTAAAGCGAATGCCCTTCCCTTTTTGGAAGCGATATTTTCTCCCAAAAAATTTACCAGCATCTCGTTCATCCCTACCAGGCCGATCGTGGAAAAATGGTTCCCGTAATACGTGCCGCGCGCCTTTTTGATGTTGGATAAATAATGCCGGGAATAGGGATATAGCCCTTTATCAATATAATTTTCGATCACCTTCCTCTTCAGCTCCAAGCTTTCCTTGGCTAAATCCATCAAGCGGCCTAGTTTCTCCAAAAATTCTTTCTTGGTTTTGGAAGTATGGCCGAGCCGCGGCATATTGATCGTCACCACTCCGATGCTTCCGGTCAACGCCCCGGCGCCGAACAACCCACCGCCGCGGTTATGCAGCTCGCTTAGTTCCAGGCGCAATCGGCAGCACATGCTGCGGACATCCTCGGGATTCATATCCGAATTAATGTAATTGGTAAAGTAGTTAATGCCGTATTTCGCCGTCGCTTCCCACATCGGTTCCAAGGCCGGATTGTTCCAGTCGAAATTTTTCGTAATGCTCACCGTCGGGATCGGAAAAGTGAACACCCGCTGGTTTTTGTCGCCGTCCAGCATCACTTCGTAAAACGCCTTGTTAAACATGTTCATCTCTTCCTGAAACTCGCCGTAGGTTTTATCCTGGGGCTTGCCGCCGATGATCACCGGCTGTTTGGCGAAAGAAGGCGAAGGCGTAAGATCAAGCGTTACGTTGGAAAACGGGCACTGGAAACCGACCCGCGTCGGCGTAGCCATATTGAACAGAAATTCCTGCATGGCCTGCTTTACCTGGTGGTAGTTCAGATTGTCATAGTAAATAAACGGCGCCACCAGCGTATCGAAATTCGAAAAAGATACCGCTCCCGCCACCTCCCCGGCAACGGTGTAAATGAAATTCACTATCTGTCCCAGCACTGTCCGCAAATGCTTTGGCGGTTTGGATTCCAGTTTTCCGGGCGTTCCGCCAAAACCCTTCAGCAGAAAATCGTATAAGTCCCATCCGGAACAATAAGGCGCCAGCGTATCAAGATTATGAAGATGGAAATCCCCGGACTCGTTGGCTTCACGGATCTCTTTGGGGTAAATCTTGTTAAGCCAGTACTTCTTTACGATATAGGACACGCCGTAATGATTCAAACCCTGCAAAGAAAAGGCCATGTTGGCATTCTCCTGGACTTCCCAATCAAGCTTGTCCAGGTACTGGTCCACCCGCTCCACCGCCTCTTCCGATACGGTGATCGATTCGCGCACCCTTCTCCTCTGCTCGCGGTAAAGGATATAAGCCTTGGCCGTCTCAACCAGCCCTTCCATGATCAAAAGCTCCTCTACGATATCCTGGATCTGCTCAACCGTCGGCATTTCCCCGGTTTTGAACCGGCGGTGAAAAATCTTTAAAAATTTTTCCGTGAGGTGTTTTGACCGGATACCGTCGCCCTGGCCCGTCGCCGTTATAGCCTTAAAAATCGCGCTGGTAATGCGCTCTTTGTTAAAATCTACAATCCGTCCGTCTCTTTTTTTAACTTTGATGACCTTATTTTCCATTTCTTTTTTGGATTATTCGCACGATCTTTTACCGGCAGCTTTAAACTTTAATACCTCTCATGGTATTGCCGCATTCTCCTGGCGGACACAGCAATTGCAGATGTTAAATCGGCTTTATTGCTTAAATAAAAGACGTTTTTGAGTAAAATATTAAGGTGAGTATCTTAATTTTAACTTAACCAAAAAACGGGGTCAAATCATCAGCCTCTCCCCCTTAAATCCCCGCAAAATCAACAAGTTATCCACAGCCCCGATCCTCAAAAAAATAACGGCTTTAAATATTGAAAAACCAACCGAACCCGCCTTAAATTGACAAATTAACCTTATTTATTATGATATCTTCGCGGAGCTGATCCAATGGGACTTCAAAAATTCAGATCGCATAACGATGTCGATCTTTCCGATTTCGACATTCAAAACCTAGACCTTTTTGCGGCCGGCGACAAAAATATGCTGGCAATAGCCGAAAAGATTTTCGCGATGATCGCCTCTTTGGTCTACACTGCCGATATTAAGGCAAGACCCAAGCCAGACCAAAAACAAAGGATCATTGAACGCGACATAGGCCACCAGATCAAAGCCCGGTTCAAAGAAACGTTTGCCGATGCTTGCGTCATCCGCGGCAACATCGATATACACCACCATATCAGGACCAAGTACGGTTTAGGCGACTGCGCGTACAATGAAAACATCGCCTGGGCCATAGTCGGCGGGGTGGAGGCGTTTCAAGCCCAATGGGACTTAGACAGCATCGACGCCAGATCCTTGTTCATCTCCACCTCCCCGGAAGCAAAAGGAGCGTTCGCGGAAATCAGGGAAAAATGGCTTGAATTATCAAAAGACAGCGACAGGAATCAGCAAAGCTGATTCTTTTTTTTTGCTAAAAAAACAAAAAAAGCGGCCTCCCTCCGCTTAAAACACGATCTTAATTATCGATCCCTTTTAAAATCCGGTCGCGATCACCGTGATCTTGATCTCCTCTTTGGGCAAAGTCTGGTCCTGAACCGCGCCAAAGATCACCTTGGCCTGCGGATTGATCTCTTGGGTAATGATCCTGGCCGCTTCTTCAATTTCCGAAAGTGAAATATCCAACCCGCCCGAAATATTGAAAAGCACCCCTTTGGCGCCCCGGGCCGGCGCATCAAATAGCGGCGACTCGATCGCGGCTAACGCCGCTTTCTCGGCCCGCTTCTCGCCTTTCGCCCGCCCGATGCCAAAAATCGCCCTTCCTGAATTTTTCAAGACCGATTTTACATCCGCAAAATCCACGTTAATGATGCCGGGAAAAAGCACAAGGTCGGAAATGCTCTGGACTGCCTGCCTTAAAATCTCGTCGCAAATCCAAAAAGCGTTAAGCAATGTTGTGTTCGGATTAAGCGTCGTCAACAATTTATCGTTGGAAACCGAGATCAAAGAATCAACCTTGTCTTTCAGGTCGTTCATCGACTCCTGCGCGATCTTTTGCCGCCATGATCCCTCAAAAGTAAAAGGGCGTGTTACAACAGCTACCGTTATGGCACCCAAGCTTTTGGCTATCTCGGCCACTACCGGCGAAGCCCCCGAACCCGTTCCACCGCCCAGACCGCAAGCGATAAAGATCATGCCTGCGTCCTTTAAAGCCGCTTCGATCTCCTGGCGCTGTTCTTCGGCCGCTTTTTTTCCGATTTCCGGGTTCATTCCCGTTCCCAGCCCCTGGGTGATCTGCCGGCCGATCTGGATCTTAACATTGGCCTTGGCTCTTTTTAAATCCTGGAAATCGGAATTGGCGGCAATCAGCTCAACGCCTTTGATCTTGTATTTCTCCATTCTGGAAATCGCGTTGCAACCCGAACCGCCTACGCCGATGACTTTTATTTTTACCGGACTGTTCATGGAATAAGATTTTTTATGAATTTTACTATTGCTCCTCCCGCTCCCTTCACCAACGAACCGGATTCCTCCCCTTTTTGTCCGTACTCCTCCAGATCCGCGCCTTCAAGCGCCAGCCCGCAAACCGTCGCGAACGCCGGATCGCCTTCGATATTGGCAAAACCTCTGGGTACTCCGATCTTTGAGGTCAGTTTGAATTCTTTCTTGGCCAGCTCTTCGATCTTCGGCAACTTGGCACCGCCCCCGCAGAGAACAATCCCGGACGGCAGTTTTTTGTCGCGTCCAATCTTTTTCAGCTCCTTGTTCACCAGGTCAAAAATTTCCAATACCCGGTCCTGGACGATCTTGGAGAGTATCTTCTGGGAAAAAACCGGGCCATCCTCTTTTTCCGCGACCGCTTTCAATTTTTTCGTACCGGACTTGGAAGAACATGTTCCTTTTTCGATCTTGATCTTCTCCGCGACCTCGACATCGGTCTTCAACCCGATGGCAATGTCATTGGTAATATTGGATGAACCGATGGGCAAAACCGCCAAATGGATAAGATCTCCTTCTTCGTAAACCGCGAGGCTTGACGTTCCGGCACCGATATCCAAAATTGCCACGCCCAATTCTTTCTGCTGGGCCGATAAAACCGATTTGGCATCCGCGATGACCGATGGCAAGCGGTGCATAATTCTATAATCGGATTTCAGAACCGCCTGGTCGAGGTTCCTCAAATAAGGAGAGAATCCGGCGACCAGCAAAACTTCCACCTCAAGCCTCACTCCCTGCATCCCGGTGGCGTCTTTCACCCCGCCCTCGCCGTCAACAATGAATTCCCGGGGATAAACATCGACGATTTCCTTGTTTGAAGACAGCGATATCGTCTGAGCGGCAAGTAAAACACGGTTGATATCCTCTTCGGAAATTTTTTGGTCGGCCCGCGATACCGATACCAACCCATGGGACATCGCGCAAAAAATATGGCTGCCTCCGATATTAACGTAAAATGAATCTATCTCCTGCCCTACTCCCAACTCAGCGTCCTTGACCGCGCTCTTGACGCATCGGGCGACTTCTTCGGCATCGACGATCACGCCGCGCCTCACTCCGAACGAGGGTTTTTGGCCGGCATACAATACTTCCAAATCGCTTGACTGCGGTTTTTTTACGGCAACCAGAATCTTGATTGTGCTGGTGCCAATGTCCAAACCGGTAATAAGCGGGGATTTTGCCATAGGATTGACTATTTGGATTTAAACGGGTTACAAGTTTTTAGATAGTACCCCTCTTTTTGCCGCATTTTAGCGGCTGCTGATTCGCCGTTCTCGTGGTCATAGCCTAATAAATGCAGAGCTCCGTGGATGACCACCCAGGACAGCTCTTCTTGAGCCGCGATATTCGCGGCCAATGCGTCCTTTTTAACCTGGCCGATGTCGATTACCAGCTCTCCCAAGAATTCGCTTTCGTTTAAAATTCCTTTTTTTAATCTGCCCAGGAATTCTTCTTCGCAAAAAGACAGGATATCGGTCGCCGCATCGATCTTTCGAAAAGCCTTGTTCAAACTCTTCATCTTTGCAGAACCGACAAAAGCTATTGATACTTCGATCTCTTTGGCCGCAAATCCGGCTAATTCTTCCGATAAAACCGCGGCTACAATTTTTTTAATAAAATTTTTATCGATCCTTGCGGCGGTCTTATTGGCAATTTCAGTTACAATGTTCATTTCAGAAAACCCGCAATGCGGGAATCGTTTACCCGAACAAATTTAAATCATACTTCCAATAAAAAAACTACTAAGTGTTGAAACTCGAAAAAGTCTTCCCTAAATGTATAATTTTATCAAACCGCCGACTTTAAAGCAAATGAAAATCATATCATTGGAAAGACCGCGCGCCATAGTCTAGTAATTGACCGTAATCTTTCTGATTTGTGGAGGGTTTTCCATGCCTCCTTCCCGATAAACCTCGTATTGCAATGTTTTATCGTCAAACCATTTGGAATTTTTCTGTCCGCCAGCAGGATTGAATATTTCGCCCTGCTTTGCGGTAATAATCACTTGTGTTCCATCCGACGCGAGATCCAATAGATAAATATCAGCATTGCCAATCGATGCGATTCTGCCACGATCGGGAGAGATGATACTAAAGTAATTATTGTAATTCTGGTATATGCGCCCCGCGTTAGGCAACTCTCTAATTTCTAAAGTACCAGTATTCAGGGCAAAAAAACCAAGCGATACATCACTGTCTATATAATATTTAACGAAAAAAATTTCCTGGGTTTTCGGATAAAATACAACCTTCAAAGGGAAAAATTTTTCTGTGTCCCAACCCAACCAATCATTTACATCGATAATAACCGTCTTCTTATCCTGGCCGTTAGCGCATAATAAACTGCGCTTATCACCAGGAAAATTAGAAACCGGATCAAAATAACAATCCGTCCAGCTTGTTGCCTGAACGCTCGGATCAATAAATTTAAAGGTGGAAAGAATCTGGCCAAAAATTTCTGTTTTCTGATTCCTGTTATCTTGGCTATCGATTCCTAAAACAAGCGAGTAATAATATTGGTCTTTTTTCGTATGAGCGGAAATTGCCTCCGTCCAATAATCTTTGCTGAAAAGAGCATTGTTTATATTGATTTCTTGCGATCGAAGCATTTTTATACTGTCCGCTTTTGAATACGGAAGAACAGCCCACGTCCCATGAAACGCATATGTTGTCGGTTCTTTATCAATTATCAGAGCCAACGCAGACCTTTCCTCCCCTTTCAATTCTCCCGGGGAATAAAAACTGATTTCTTTTCTTGTTATTGTTTGATTAAATTGGGCCGGATATTTTGCTTCTTCGAAGATAAATCCAACGGGATACTTTATCTCAAATCCATATTCCTCGTTGCGATAGGTCAGCCAATCAGCGATTTCTCCTTCTCCTCCCTGCTTCTCCCTAGCCGCGTCCTTCCTGATGATGTCCACATTGCTTTTTGCGGTCAGGTCTTCCTGGCGGGCTATTTCTTCATCTACCTCCCTCTGGCCGTCATCTACGTATTTGATCGTAAAACCGGTCACCGAAAGCGCGGCCACGATCGTCAACAGGGCAAAAACCGGCGAAACTCCCTTTTGGTTAGTTAGTTGGAACATATTATTGATAAAACCCCCACCTTAAGCGAGGGTTTGCTAATCTTATTGTTCGATCAACTTGAATGTGGAAAGCATTTGGTCGAAGATGGTTTTTGTTCCATGGCCGCCGGCAACTATGTGGATTATATCATCCTGGCCGGCTAAATATGCTTCCAGGCCTTCAACGCTATGCGTGTTAATCGCGTGAAAAACCGTATCAAATACTTCTGCTTCGCTCCCATTGATAATTACTTTTTTAGATTCGTATCCGGTGTTATTTCCGCTAGACACTTCTTGCTTATACCATTGGTCAAACGGTAATTTTCCCTTGTTCGGTAAAGCCTCGATGTGAAATCCGGAATTCGAAGCTTGATCGCCAATCGACACAATTTCCTCGCTGTTTTTAGCTATTGCCCACTCTTTCGGATACTTAAGCTCAAACCCGTACTCCTCGTTCCGGTACGTTTGCCAATCCGCGGTTTTATCCGTCTCGCCACTCTTTTCTTTGGCCGCGCTTTCCTTGATGATATCCACATTGCTTTTTGCGATCAGGTCTTCCTGATAAGATATTTCATCGTCTATTTCTTTCTGGCTGTCATTTACGTATTTGATCGTGAAACCGGTCAAAGAAATCATAGCCGCTGCCGTAATTAAAACAAAAGCTGGCGACAAGCCTTCCTGATTATTTAATTTGAAATTCATATTAATGTTTAATTAAAATGCCCCGCTTGCGCGAGGCATTCAATCTTTACTGTTCGATGAATTTAAACGAGGCAAATATCTTGTCAGCCTCGTCGGCCGTAACCGGGGAAGTTTTAGACACTTCGTAAACATCGAGTTTGCGCAACAAATAATAGCCTGATTTATTCTTTCCACTCACGAAAACGCTATCATAACCGTTGAATTTAACTTCTTTTACCGACGCGCCGGAATCTCCCTGGTCCTGGAGGTCTTTAGCCACAAATTCTGAAAACGTCATGGTTCCGACATTCCCGTGGTTAATTACAGCCACAACGCCGTCATTCCAATTTTTCGAAGTGACTCCAACCGCGAAAGCATACTTGTTGTCGAGGTAAGCATCGTTAACCGTCGCGTTTCCGGGAAACTTGAACTCAAAACCGAATTGGTCGTTCCGGTAAACATTCCATTCGGTCGCGGAATTTTTGGCATCTTTTATCCGCAATTCGCCGCCTGTTTTATCATCGGCCTTGTTTAAATTGCCGAAAACAAAAAGTGCCACAACCGCAGTTAAAATGATCAATACTATGATAATAACTACTGCCAACGTCGAAATTCCGCTTTGATTTTTCATTTTTTTTATTTTTTTTAATTTTCCCCAATAAAATATTCGGGATTTGATTATTGATTTTTTCTCTATTGTTATATTTTAATTGAAATGCCGGCAACTTGAAAGCTGCCGTCCGCCATCGGAATTGCCTAGCTGTTAGGAGCATGATTTTAACGATCTTCCCCGCATTGATCCATTCCGTAAAGATAAACTGTTTCAATCGAGCATAGGCCATAGAACCGGCGCAATTTCGGCTCTGAATCGCCTAATCAATATTGATCGAGGCAATAATCTTCTCAACCGCCTTCTCTCCGGTTTCTCTGGCCTCGCTTCCCGTTCCGGCAAATATATAAATGAATGAGTTCTTTGTATCCACAAGATAAAGCGGGCCGGGACAACGCCCGTTCAACGAAAGCGTTGGGGCATCCGATTTGATCTTGAAAGCGCTTTTCCCTTCTATCTTCATGCTTTCCACCAAATCATCATTCCCGGAATTCTTGATCATTTCGATTTCCCGATAAAGCTGGCTTAAAAGATCGCTTCCGGAATTTTCTGCACCGCTCTCGGGCTTGTTTCCGATAAAAATCCTAAGATCGACGTATCGGGATCCGCATTCGGCTCCGGAGCCGTTTTTTTTATTGTTAAGGTCAACATTCATCAATCCTGCCGCGTATTTGTCATAATCCTGCCGGATATCCCAATTTGACGGATAATCCATATTTAAACCGAAACGATCCTCGGATAAAACCTTCCATTTTTTAATCTCATCTTCGGCTTCTATCGGCTCGGCTTCGATGAAATTCCAAGAAAAATAACCCCCGGCCGCGACCATAGCAAAAAAAATCATCCAAAAAATCATCCGCGTCCGTCTGCCGGCCAATTTACTTACAAATGTTTTTAACGCAAAAAATGCCATTGGAATTCTTGGTTCGGGTCAAAATTATATTTCTTTAATTTCGTGATCCCGCCTTCAGAGGTTCGGCTTCGGCGGAAACCGAAAAATGTTCTCTTGCGAGCCCTTGTTAATTAATTCCCAAAAAGGGTCCAAAGGCCGATAATTTAATCAGCGTTTAAAAAATACGATAAGTGCCGCAAAAACGGTCAAAGCTAAAAAAATAGCCAGCATAAACCGACAAGGGCAGGTTTTTGTTTTTAGGCTCTGACCGTTCATATAATTTCAAAAAATATTATTTCCTTGCCGTTCAGCCTTCCGCGCATTCCCGTATCACTACCCGGCCACTAAACCGCATTGGTATATTATAACATATGCCCCGCCAAAAAGCCTCGGATCATTCCGGCAACTGAATTTCCCGACTAAAAAAACGGGTTTCCCCGTCCGTAAAAAAATCATCGATTTGTAGAACGCCCTATTTGGCCAATATTTCTTTGACCAAGGAGCTCACTAATCCGCTATCCGCCTTTCCTCGCACTTTTGGCATCAATTCGGCCATCACCTTGCCCATATCCTTAATACTTTGGGCACCCGTCTTTTCAACCGCCTCGGCAACCAAGCTTTTAACCGCCTCCTCGGATAATTGATCGGGCAGGTAATTCTTTAAAATCGCCATCTCGGCTTCGAATTGCGCAGCTAAATCCTTCCGGCCGCCTTTTTCAAAAAGCGCGAGCGCATCCCTCATTTTCTTTAATTCGCCTGCTATAACGTCCAATATCTCTTCGTCGCCCAATTCCGGTTTTTTCGCCTCGCCCGTTTCTTTGCTTAATTTATATTGTTTGTCTTTTTCTTTGTTCAAGATGGCGGCGGTAAGCAAACGCAAAACAGATACCACTGTATCTTGTTTTCCTATCATTGCCGCTTTTAGATCCTGTTGGATTTTTTCTTTTAGCGCCGGCATCTTGGTTAGATCTTCTTCAGTTTTCGCAAAGCTTCGTATTTTTTCTTGGTCTCAACGCGCCTTAAAGCGGATTTTTTCTTCATATTCTCGGATTTCTGCTTTTTTACGAATTGCTTTTTTCTGACCTGAAGCAAAATCCCGGCCTGCTGGACCGCTTTCTGAAAACGCCTGACCATCCCCTGGATGTTTTCTTTTTGTTTTTTTCTTATTTCTAACGCCATATTATCTTTGCAATTAATTTTTACGCGCAATTTATGAGTTTACTCTAAATTCGCCAAAAGTCAACTTGCCGCCCTGCTCCCGACGCTGCTTTTGCGAAAGAAGTGTTTACTTCTTAAGACGTTTTTTTTCGCTTGCGAAAGAAGCGCCTACTTCTTAAGGCGCTTCTTTATCTCAACTACCGCGTTTTCCAGCTTTACGGTTTCCTGCCTTCCTGTTTCCATGTTCCGAATTAAAACCGTGCCTTCCAGCGCCTCTTTCTGCCCCAAAAACAGCGTGAGCTGGGCTCCGTATTTGTCAGCGATCTTTAACTGCGATTTCAGCGAATCCCGGTCAAATGATTCTCCAACCTGGATATTGGCACGCCGCAGATCCTCAAAAAGCTTGAGACTCTTTTTTTTGCCCAAATAGCCAAGCTGAGCCAAAAAAACTTTTACTTTTTTTTCGTTATCCATCGTAATTTGGGCTTCCTTCATCGCCTGCACCACCCGGTCAACACCCAAACTTCCGCCCATAGCCGGCGTTTCCTTGCCGCCCAGAAGCTTAATCAGATAATCATACCTGCCGCCGCCGCCAAGAGCCGTCTGGGCCTGCCCCTCTTTGCCTTCCTGGAATATTTCAAACACAGTTCTGGTATAGTAATCCAAACCGCGGACCAAATAAGGGTTTAAACGGTACGGTAAGCCTATCTCGTCCAAATATTCCAAGACCTCCTTAAAATGATGTTTGCATTCCTCGCATAAATGGTCGATCATCTGCGGAGCGTGCGCTTTCACTGCCTGGCATTTTTCATCCTTGCAATCCAAGATCCTCAAAGGATTCTCTTTGATCCTCCGCTTGCAATCCGCGCATAAATTGGAATCCTTGCTGCGCAAATAGCTCGCGAGCGTTTTCCGGTAATGGGGGCGGCACAGCTGGTCGCCGATGCAATTCACCTCAACAATCAAATTATTGAGCTTAAGCTCTTTTAAGATGTTGTAATAAATTTGAATGGTTTGGGCATCGATAATTGAATTCTTTTCCCCGATCACCTCCAACCCCATCTGCCAAAACTGCCTGTAACGTCCCGCTTGGGGCTTTTCGTAGCGGAAAAACGGTCCGTAATACCATAGCTTCACCGGTTGAGGATAATTGAACATTCCATGCTCCAGATAAAGCCTCACCGCCGGCGGAGTGCCCTCCGGCCGCAAGGTAAGCGCGTCGCCGCCCCGGGTTTTCAGGCTGTACATCTGTTTCTGGACGATATCAGTGGTCTCCCCTGTTCCCTTTTCAAATAATTCGCTCATTTCCAGAATAGGAGTTTCGATTCTTTGGAAATTGTAAAATTCGGCAACTTCTTTGCCGGTCTCAAGGACTTTCTCGTAATATTTATAATCGATCGGCAATATGTCGTGCATACCGGTCGGCGTTTGGAATTTTGTTTTCATACGTTGGTTGATCGCATTACTGCCGCGATTTAAGATTTCCGGGGCAAAGCCCCGAGCGCGCTCAATAAGTCGGAGACGATATTTTCTGAACGGTATTGATCGGCCAAAGCCGAAATGCCACTTTTCCAATGATATCGCTCGCGGCGAGCTCCCCCCAATCCTGAGAATCATAAGAATAAGATCGGTTATCGCCAAGAACAAAATATTGGCCGTCTTTTAAAGTGATCGGACTCATATCCGGAACTTTCAGGTCAGCGGACAGATAAGCCGATTCGTCCAGCACAAATTTTCGCTCGTTTGAATAAACGATTACCTTTCCACCTTCCGTTTCCACGGTTTCCCCGGGCAAGCCGATTATCCGCTTGATGAACCTTTTGCTGGGATCCAAGGGATACTTGAAAACAATAACCTCGCCGCGCTCCGGAGCCCGCAGACGGTAACTGAATTCATCGACAATTAAATAATCGGCCTGATGAAAATTCGGCTCCATCGAAGAACCCTGAATAACGAAAGGCTGGAACAAATAATACCTGATCGGTACTACTATCGCAAAAGCCAAGATCACTATTTTAGCGACTTCGATAAAAAAAACCAGGGTACTCGTTACGGTATTGTTCATTTTTATAAAAACCGCAGTCCGCGCGCGTAAAGCGGCTTAAGGGGTTATTTACCAGTTATTTGGCTTAGTTTATTAATTATAACAAAAAAATATCGCCAAATCAAGCCTTTTTTACGTAAAAATCGACTATTGGCCGCGTTTGTCCGCCGAAACCTTTTTTGGGCCATCAACTTTGTCCGCTTGTCTTTACTGGGCCGGCCTATCGTTGTAAACTGCTAAAAAGAGCTTTTATGGAAAAAACCGTTATTATCGCGGGATTGGGAAATCCCGGGGAAAATTATTGCCAAACTCCCCATAATTTTGGTTTTTTGGCATTAGACAAATTAGCCGCCACGCTGGAGTTCCCGCCCTTTGAAATGAAAATCGACGGATCGCTTACAACCGAAGCTAAGATCGGCAAAATCCTGGTCATCCTGGTAAAACCCCAGTCCTTTATGAACAACTCGGGCCGCGAAATCGCCAAAATCCTGGCGAAGAAGAAGCTTGGAGACAAAAAAAGCTATCCCGGCCTTTGGGTCATAAACGATGATGTCGACCTGCCTTTCGGAAAAATCAGAATCGCCAAAAACCGCGGTTCGGCCGGCCATAAAGGCGTCCAATCCATCATTGACCGGTTAAAGTCGAAAAATTTCGTCCGGTTCCGGCTTGGCGTCCAAAAACCGGAGCTGGCCGAGAAAAAAATAGCGGCGGATAAATTCGTGCTGAAAAAGTTTTCCCAAAACGATAATGCCCTGCTGGAAAAAACTCTCGAAAGAACAGCTAAAGCAATCATTATGGCTTTAAACCAAAATCTGGAAAAAGCCATGACCGAATTCAACAGTTAATGCTCTTTTGGGGCAAGAAAAAACCAGGGTTATCCCCGGTTTTTTGTTAATCAACCCTTCCCCAAACATATCCACATTCAGGATCGGGACATTTAAAAAGGGCAACGGGCCGGCCGAATTCATCCGTAACCAATCTGCCAACGATAACGATATGGCATTTTGGACACGCATACTCCAACCCCAAGCTTAATGTCAGGATTGGTTTTTCGATTTCTCCCGCCGCGCTTTTTTCCACTATAACGCTTATAGCTGTCATGCTCCCCAACTCCTTTTTGCAACAACCCTTAAAGCAAATGACCCGTCCCACGATAAAATCACAAGTTGTCGCCTCTGTCCCGCCTTTTGGCACCAAGGTTTGGGATAACTGCCGCTGCCAATGCCGCGTTCAATTTCAAAGCGGCGACTGCTTCGTCAACATCTATCCGTTTAACTGCCGACACTCCGGCCATAAAATCTTTGATGGCCGCTACGCAAATTTCAATTACTTTATCCGGTGCTAATTTTTCAATATCCCAGTAAAAACCGTCATAAACCAGAGCTCCTTCGTTTTCGATGGCTGTTTTAAAAGAAGCGCCGTATTTTGAGGCAACAGCCTTGGCAAACTCCCGATACCAATTTTCGGGCTCCATATCTGAATTAGCGCCTGCTTTCCGCGACCGCCCAACGGCAATGCTCATAACCGAAGTTCCGTGTTCAATGTCGATCCAAAAAGGCGATGCAATGAATCCCCGCAGTTTTTCTTTTAAATCACTCGCTATTTCCCAATTTGTCTTTACGCCCATTGTTATACGCCTCCTTTTTAACGAACTACTTGAATTTTTTAACGGAAAAACGGTTTTTTGTCAATTTGTTGTCTGCGGTTTGATACGTTTTTTTTGCGCGGATAGCCTAACAATGTTATAGTTTAAAATTCGCATTGGTTATTCGCAAGTCCTGTTCAACAAAAAAAATTCTTATTCAGAAATTCGCGGGTCCGGAGGAAATGCCGCGCCGGCAATGCCCAACATAATAGAAACTATCAATTTAACGGATACATTATATCCCCCGGAACTGCGGTCGATCCCCCAGCCTCCAAAAACCATTTATTGCGCCGGGCGGATGACAGCCAAAGAAACCAGAGTGGCAATCGTCGGAACAAGAATGTGCTCGGATTACGGAAAGCTGGCTGCTTCAAACATCGCCCAAGGGCTGGTGGAAGCCGGAATCGTCATTGTTTCCGGACTGACTCCCGGTATCGACACCATTGCCCATAAAACGGCGGTTGAAAACAAAGCGCGGACGATCGCCGTCCTTGGCACCGGCCTTGACAAAAAGAGCATTTATCCCCAGACTAACGTGGCGCTATCCGAAAATATCCTGGACTGCGGCGGCCTGTTGGTCAGCGAATGTCCGCCGGGCACGCATGGAGCAAGATTTACTTTTGCCAAGCGCAACCGGATAATCTCGGGATTATCGCTTGCCGTAGTTATAATCGAAGCCAAGGAAAAATCGGGATCGCTGATAACCGCCGGGTGGGCGCGAAAACAAAAGAAAAAGATTTTCGCGGTTCCCGGCTCCGTCTATTCGACTAACTCCCGAGGCTGTAATGAGCTGATCAGGCAGGGAGCGATCCTGGCCCGGAACGCCAAAGACATTTTAGATGAGATCGGCGTCGGCTCCCAGCTTGCTCTGGACGGCATAACAGAACCCGAAGGCAGCAAAGAAGAAGTCATGATATTAAAATCATTGCGCGAAGGCGCGCTGGAAGTCGACAAAATAATTTTAGCCACCGGCTTGCCGGCAGTAAAAGTCTTAAGCCTTCTTCCCGTCCTCGAAATCAAAGGAAAGGTACGGGATTTGGGAGAAAACATCTATGCGCTTAGTTATCGTTGAAAGCCCGACTAAAGCAAGGACCTTGCAAGGATTTTTGGGCTCCGATTACAAAATCATTTCGTCCTACGGACACGTGAGGGATTTGCCCCAGCACGCTTTTGGCGTGGATCTGGAACACGACTTCGAACCAAAATACGCCATTCCCGTCAAGGCCAAAAAACGGATCTCCGACATCAAGAAAGAGCTGGAAAAAGCCGATTCGGTTTTGATCTCGACCGATCCGGACCGCGAAGGAGAAGCGATCGCCTGGCACTTGGTGCAAGCTTTAAAATTAAAAAACGATTCGACAAGCAAAACAGCCCGCCAAGGGCGAGGCTCGCCAAAGGCGGCCAGACCCTACCAGCGCGTCGAATTTCACGAAATCACGAAAACCGCGATTGAAGAGGCCATCAAACATCCCCGCAAAATCAACGAAAGCCTGGTCAACGCCCAACAGGCCCGCCGGATACTGGACCGCATCGTCGGCTACAAGCTCTCCCCGTTCCTTTGGAGAAAAGTGGCTAAAGGGCTGTCCGCCGGACGCGTCCAGTCCGTAGCCGTGCGCCTGGTCGTGGAACGCGAACGTGAGATCGAAAAATTCGTGCCCCAGGATTATTGGGAAATCACAGTACTTCTGAAAAACACCCGGCTTAAACCTTTTAAAGAATTCGCCGCCCGCCTCAATAAGATCGACGGAACAGCCTGCGAAAAACTCGAAATCAAAACACAGCAACAAGCCGATGCCATCGTCAACGAACTTGCCGGAGCCGAATACCGTGTGGCAAATCTGGAAAAAAAGGAAACCAAGCGCAATCCCCTTCCCCCGTTTACCACTTCAACTTTGCAGCAGGAAGCTTGGAAAAAATTCCATTTCCAAGCCAAATTTACGATGCAACTGGCCCAACAGCTTTACGAGGTCGGCTTGATCACCTACCACCGCACCGACTCCTTGAACCTGTCCGACCAAGCGGTAGCCTCGGCCAAGGATTACATAGAAAAAAATTGCGGCGCGAATTACTGGCCCGGCCAATACACGCGCTATAAAACCAAAGCGAAGCTTGCCCAGGAAGCGCACGAAGCGATCCGCCCAACGGATCCGGCCAGTACGCCCGAGGCCGTGAAAGACCAAAAGAACCTGAACGGATCTCAATCAAAACTTTACGAACTGATCTGGAAGCGTTTCATCGCCTGCCAGATGAGTCCGGCGGTCTTCGATTCGGCCAGCATCGACATTGCCGCCAAAACCGCCGGCCAAAGCGCCTCAAAATACGGTTTCCGTGCCACCGGCCAAACGTTGAAATTCGACGGCTTTTTGAAAATTTACGACGTTAAATTCGAACAGGTCGATCTTCCCGTAGTGGGACTAAACGAGCTTTTGGAATTTTTAAAACTGGACTCGACCAAGCACCAAACCAAGCCGCCGGCAAGATACACCGAAGCAACTCTCATTAAGGTGTTGGAAGAGCACGGGATCGGCCGCCCTTCGACCTACGCGCCCATCATTTCGACGATCCAAACGCGGCGCTACATCGAAAAGGACGAAAAAAAATCGTTCAAGCCTACGGAAATGGGTTTCATGGTGAATGACATTTTGGTCGAGCATTTCTCCCAGATTGTCGATGCCGGCTTCACCGCCAAAATGGAGGAAGATTTCGACGATATCGCCGAAGGGAAAAAAGACTGGATCGGCGTCCTGCGCGAATTCTACGATCCGTTCGCGAAAAACCTCGCCGATAAATACCAGAACGTGGAGAAAAAAGGGCTCGTCCAGGAAGTGACCGGAAAAGTGTGCCCCAAATGCGGCGCGTTGGTTATTACGCGCATGGGCCGCTTTGGAAAGTTTTACGCCTGCTCCGCTTTTCCTGAATGCAAATACACCGAAACCATCGCGCAGGCGAACGGCGAACCGAAAATAGAGGTCAAATGCCCAAAATGCCAGACCGGGAATATTGTAACCAAACGGACAAAGAAAGGAAAAACTTTCTACGGCTGTTCCAATTACCCGAATTGCGATTTCGCCTTATGGGACGAACCCACCGGCGTCAAGTGTCCGACTTGCGGTTCTTTGATGGTCAAACCGCTCCGCGGCGGAGAAAAATGCTCAAACAAGGAATGCTCTCAACTTGATTACCAAAAAAAGATTTAATTTATTGTTTATTAAAGTAATGGCTTTGATAAAGTGAGATAAAAATTTGACAATTTTTTATTTTTTTGTTATTAAATGATTTGGTAAACGAGGTTGTCCAAATGACTTCTCAATAGGATATAGAAGATATGGAAAGTGAATTTGCCAGAATTGCGAAAAACGAAGGAATGGGTTTGGCAATGCTATCAATGGATTCGCTGTTCAATGCCGGATTTTTCAAAAGAAAAACAGCCGTTGAATGCGTGGATCTTGCAAATGCTTTTGCGAGGGAAAAATCGAACCTGTGGGAAAAATCGAGTTCGAAGCGGATAATTATCGAAAAACTGTCCAAGTTCATCGAATCGGCCGATCTTGACGAATGCCTCACGCTGGTACTGGATAGATCAATCAATGGTTACGAATTCCAATTACCAGAATGGGACCCTATTTTTACCCCCAGTCTTGCAATGCAGATATACAGGTACTTTACGGCAAAAGGAAACAATAGAGAGCATTTTCTTTCTGCCAAGTTAAAAATGAGGATCTTGAGCCTTTGCAAAGAACCGAAAGATTACGAAAAAGCAATCGCAATGTTTAAAGCATACGGAGATAAAGAATTTACAAGCATTTTGGCGCAAAAACGCTTCGCTTAGCACCCGCATTGGGTGCTATTATTTTAAGCAAGGCATATTGAAGGTCAAACCGCTCCGCGGCGGCGGAAGAATGCTCCAACAAAGAATGCGAAACCAATAAAAAATAACTCCTCCGCTAAAAAAACAAGGCCTTTGTTTAAAACTCCCTCTAACCCGAAGCTTAGAGATCTGGTAAGAAAAGAGTTCGAAACCCATCCTGAAGGAATAACTATTGGAGAAATGTGCGCCCTTATTGAAAGAATGGAAGTACTGATAGATTTCGACGGATACAAGGTATTGCGAACAATGGTTGATCTTGGGATGATCATGGCTCCCTATCAAAAGCATTACCGTGGCCGCCACAAAGGAGGCTGTCCACTCCCGTTTGAAGTAAGCTACACACTTCCAAGCTTGCGCGACGCTTGCAAAAAATTCGGCATGAAGTCAGCCATAATAAATCGGCTGGAAAAAGCTTCACCCGTTTCGATCAAGAAACTAAAGAAAAACTTTCCCTTCGATCTTTCAGACGACGAAAGCAAACGTCTTTTTAACGAAGCATTGGAAGAACTTATAGCTGACCGGAAAATATTTTTTGTTCCAAACACAAAAAGAGCTACAATTGAATTGGCAGCCTCTAAAATCGCATAACTATCATTTTGATAGTTTTTTTGTTAATTCCGCCGGCTCTGCTACGGGAAAGAAAGCTAGCCCCAAGCAGAACGGAATGGCCCGAAGTGAAACCTTAAAATAGTTTATTGAAAAGGCAAAATAACCGCTTGGTTGCTTTACTTTTCGCCTTCAATGCGCTAGCCTTTTTTTAGAACTTTTAAAGCATAGGAGTGATACGCATGAATCTCTTTGGTTTTTTGACCCATTGCCGAATGGCATGGCTTATAAAACAATGGATAACCAGCAAGATCACCGAACAGGAAAAAATCACGGTTTCCGAATTAGCGAAGTTGTACCATCTAGATCTGTTTGAAACATCGATTGCCGTCGCTTACTTATTAAACTGCGGCGAAATAGCCGTTGTTGGATTCAAGGCCGAGGAAGAAACTTTGTCGGCCCAATATTCAAGCCGCGAGTATTTGAGAAACGTAGAAGAACGGTTAAGAGCCGAGCAGGAACGCGTCCTAAGACGCGTTAGGGAGGGGCTTCCCGAGATGCCATTCACCATTCCCGAATTGGCTCGCCAGCTCCAAGAAGACGAATATTCCGTCATGTTAAATGGGATAGCCCCGCTCATTGAATCCGGCGAAGTAATACCTACCGGGCAATCGGTGCGAGCGTCCGACGGCTCGAATATATTTTATCCGACCTACGTTAAATCAAAAACCGCCTGACCTAGCTATCAAAAATTTGATAGTTTTTTTATTACGACCCACCGGATTTGCGGCGAAAAACGGCCTTGGAAGAAATAATTTTGATTGACAAACCGCCAAAAAAATAGATAATAGATACTGTTTACCGTCCGCGAAAGACATGCCAAAGTGGTGGTTCGACGGGCACTATGAGACCTAAATCATTTTTCCGTTCAAGATACGCCGAAGTGGTGAAACTGGCATACACGTAGCACTCAAAATGCTATGAGGGCAACCTCGTGTGGGTTCAACTCCCACCTTCGGCACTTAGATTCGCACCACTCGCTCAATACAAATACGTTTTGGTAAAAAAATCAGCGCTTCGCCGATGGGAATGGTGAACCTGAGAACCATCCCACCTTCGGCACCCCGTAGAAGAATTTTAAGCAAAAAGCTTGTTGAGATACAAGTTTTTTGTTACGCTTTTCATGGAAAAGCGCTTAAAATTCTCTACGGGGTGAACCCTGTAGAGAAATTAGATCGTTATTATGTTCTACAACTACGTTTTGCAAAGCTTAAAAAATGACAATCTATATATTGGCTATACTAATGACCTACAAAAAAGATTAAAAGAACATAATAATGGCTTTAACCCTTCGACTAAGCCGTATCGCCCATGGCAAATAATTTACTACGAAGCCTGCATTACCGAAACTGACGCGATCAAACGAGAGCAATATCTAAAAACGCCGCAAGGTAAAAGATTGTTAAAGCTGCGACTAAAGGACTATTTACGGGCCAAGAAGGGTTAAATCTAAATTCTTCTACAGGGCACAGACATCCCCCGCCGCTTCGCTTAACCCCGCATTCCGCGGGGTTACGTCGACCCCGCCCGAAGCGGGACTCTATTCGTAATCCTTTGTTTTGTCTAAAAAAATCATGAATTTCCTCTTTTAGCAGGTGGCTACAAGCTATTGAAGAATTACAGATTGTTGACAAATTTTAAATTATCGTTTACAAAGAGCTTGGTGAATTCCATGAATCCGGATATCATCGCCTATATGGCGTTGGCAGGCGGAAGTGCGGCGCTTATCAGTATGATTTTCGCCGCCGGAACGCATCGATCTTCGGGCACGACAAAAATTTTGGGGATATTTATTTCCGTCAGCTTTATGGCAGCAGGGTTATTCATCCTCATTATTTCCGCCCTGCTGATAACGATGCAATTTGGAACTCTGATCAGCGTGATAGCTTGCGTAGCCTTTGTCGCCACTATCTCGATCATTATAGCGGTCGTGGTAATTTACCG
This sequence comes from Patescibacteria group bacterium, assembly GCA_022710775.1. Classification (GTDB taxonomy): domain Bacteria; phylum Patescibacteriota; class Minisyncoccia; order Minisyncoccales; family UBA5738; genus CAINCQ01. Next base: position 57,108 of record JAKLGH010000002.1, on the reverse strand, counting down.
GCTTTTTCCGGATAAAGAACCGGAAACGCTAATCAAAAAGCCGGCAAGGCCGGAGAATGAGATAAAGGAAGAAAAGGACGACGAAGATAAAACAGAGCTACCGACGCCGCCAAAATGAACCCTCAAACAGGGTTCTTTTCTTTTGCAATTCCGGAGTCCTGTATTCCTCTTTTTCAGATCAGCAAATTCGGGTTCGATCTCAAATCGTTGGGATCCGATACCGCTTCCCCTCTTTGATACCCGAAATAGGCGGCGACCCCAATCATAGCCGCATTGTCGGCGCAATAAACAGCTTTAGGCAATAATAATTTCAAATTAAATTTTTTAGCTTCCTCCCCCAGCCTTTTTCTCAATAATTCGTTCGCAGATACGCCGCCGCCGGCAATGATCGATCTGGCTTTCACGTTCAGCGCAGCCTTCAGGGTTTTGGCAACCAAAACATCCGTAATCGCCTGTTCGATCTCATAGCTCATCGCCTCCAGATATTCTTTAGAACCCGCGACTTCGGGTTTTTGTTTTTTGTGATAGTAAAGAGCCGCAGTCTTTAAACCGGAAAAGCTGAAATCATAATTTTTTTGATTAAGCATCGGCCGGGGGAAGCTGATCTTAACAGCCGGTTTTTTCCGTTTGGCATACCGCTTGGCTAATTCCGAAATTTGAGGCCCGCCCGGATAACCCAGCCCCAAAATCCGCGCAGTCTTGTCGAAACACTCCCCCGCCGCGTCGTCGCGCGTCTGGCCAAGCAATTCGTATTTTCCGATTTTCTCCATCCTAAACAGTATTGTATGGCCGCCGGAAACCGCGAGAGCTGCCGCAGGAAGATATTTTTTTGAGAACTCCTCTTCACCGATCTCTTTGGATAAAAAATTAGCCAGGATATGGGCTTCGACATGATTGACCGGAACAGACAGTTTCTTTGAATTTGGAAGCACCTCCTGGATAAAGTTTATCCCGGTCCATAAACAAGGGTCCAAGCCCGGTCCGACCGTGATCGCAAAAAGGTCGATCTTATTCACGTCAAAACCCCTGGTCGCGGCTTTAAATACCTGCGGAAGATTCTTCTTGTGCTCGCGCTTCGCCAAAGCCGGATATACACCGCCATAGCCGGCATGAAGCTCAACTTGCGAAGACATTTTATTTGAAACCACCTTAAAACCTTTAAGCAAATTGCCTTTTTCTTTGGCCAAAACTATGCTGACCGACGTATCGTCGCAGGACGTTTCGATCGCGAGAATATGGATCTTTTTGTTCATTTGACAGATTCCAAGGCAAGCTTAACGGCCCCGGTAACGGGTAAATCCGGTCTTGAGATGGCAAAATCGAACTGTTCTTCTTTTTTTAAATTAACCTCGAAAGAATAATAAGCAAGATGAGCCTTGAATACTCCTCCTGCCGCAACCAGGGTAATTTCTTCATCTTTGGGAAAATTAAGCTGTTTTGCCGCCGCCAGTACCGAACTGGCGATCTCCTGGCCGGTTTCGTGCAGGATCTGGCTCGCTATCCCGTCATTTGCCTGGGACGCATCATCGCAAACCTTTGCGAATAGCGGCAAATTAGCGGCTGGTTTTTTGTAAACGAAAGTCATTAGATTATCAATGTTTTTCAAGCGGAACTCCTTAAAAACCATATCGGTCAAAAGAGTTTTTTGCTCCCTGCCGTCATAACTTTTAAGGATCGCCAAAAATACTTTTTTCCCGATCCAGAAAGCCGACCCCTCGTTGGAAAGCCAGCCCCAGCCGCTTACCTTCACTTCTTTTTCCCCGTGCCATCCGCGGACAACGCATCCCGTCCCCGCAATCGCAACTATCCCGTCTTTGGAATCCGTACCCGCCCGATAAGCGACAAGCTGGTCGGAATCGATATTAACCTTCCCTTTGAATATAATATTTATCCTTTTATTTTTTGCCAGCTGTCCAATAATTTCTTTTTTTCTTTTTTTGAATTCTTCGGCCATGGCCGGAAACCCAATATAAGTTGAAACGATTTCGCCCGGCAGTTTCCTAACCAGCAACTTAGCGATCGCCGTTGCGACGCTCTCGCACGCCCCATCGATCCCATTATCCCTCAGGCTTGCCGCCGCGCCTTTTCCTTCTTTCAATATCTTTCCGTTTTCATCGGCCAGAACCGCCAGGGTTTTAGTCGCCCCGGCATCAACTCCGATAACAAATTTGCTGTTTTTTATCATTTCTCTTTAATTGTTAGCGATTACTCTTTTTTTATTTTATCATGGACGCGAACAAGAAAAGAGTGACGCGTCGCGTCACTTTTTACGTATGCTCTTTAAAGGTTCTATTATGCCTTTCTTTTGAAGCAGCACAACCACTCTTTGCTTCGTTAATAGTTTTTCCTTTTTTGCCTTCCAGCCGTCTTTTTTTTGGATAAATTCATCTATCCAGGCTTCGGTAACGGCTTTTCCGGTTTTGATATCCCTCACTTTCCACTCCGGATGAGTGGTCTTCAGACAGGCCAATAACGGATCAACCGCAAATAGCGAACTGCCGCTAATAAAGCAATACGGCCAGTCTTCAGGTAATTCAAGCTCACTTTGGGGCAATAAACTTCCTCCCTTGTAAGGGATAATAATGTTTTTGGAAATTTTGTCAACAAAAAAAACGATCCTGGTGGATCGTCTTTCTTTTAAACCGATTGATAGCTATTTTAGAAAAATTTTTGCCCGTTTTCCAAATTTTCTTTTACCAGGGCTTTGGGGCCGATAAAACTGTCTTTTCCCAACAAAACGCCGGGCATGAAAGTTGACTGCACTCCGATCTTAACGTTGTTCCCGGCGATCAAGCCGAGCGATTTCAATCCGGTTTCAAGTTCAACGATCTTCTTAACGCCGTTGCTTTCCTTTTTCGTTTTTACTTTTACTCCTTCCCGGTCAAGCCGCACGTTGGCTGTTACTGTTCCGGCCCCAACACGGCAACCGGAAGCAAAGATCGAATCGCCAAAATAACCGGAATGGACGTGGACATCGGGTTGGAAGATCGTCCTTGATGTTTCGCATAGCGCGCCGATAACCGCGTTGTTCTCCAAGTTGCAATAATCGCGGACAATAGAATTGTTGCCGACAACCGAACCGGGTCCGATGTAGCACGGGCCTTTGATTACAGCCCCTTCCAATATCCTGGCGTTATCGCAAATAATTACATTCCCGTCAATTACCGCGTTTTTGGCAACCTTGGCGTTTTTGGCAATATTCTTTTTGGTTAAATATTTATCGAGCAAGTATTTATTGAGATTAAAAAAATGCCAGGGATATTTAAGGGAAGCGGCTTTGTAATCCTCATTAATCATCACAATCCGCGCGTCGTTATCAGCCATGTACAGCGAGAGGGTTTTCTCAAAATCGTAGGCGTCGGTGGCGGTTTTTTTAAAATAATCAATAAGTTTTTCGTCCAGCAAATAAGTGCCGACGATGCGGATATTGGACGGCTCCTGCCCGGCTTGCGGCTTTTCCACGATCTCCTTCACCGATTCTCCGACCATGCGGGCAATCCCGTATAACCAGGCGGTTTTGGTCATTTGGCCGACCAGCACGGTTTTCGCCTTGGTTTCCAAGCTTTTCGCGATCATGTTCCTGACATTCTCCTGGCAATCGATCTGATGGGCCCATAGCACGAAAAACTGGCCGCGCAAGATATCTTTGGCGCGCAATAGCGCGTCGCCAATTCCGGAGGGCGCCGGCTGAACCACGTATTGAATATTTTTGGCAGACAAATCGTATTTTTTCAGCTCTTCTTCGATATCCCGTTTCGGCCCCTGGATCAGAATAATTTCTTTAATACCGGCTTCGCTTAAAGCATTAATAGTATACCAGATCAGCGGTTTGCCCATTATTTTAAACAAACTTTTGTGAACCGAGTTCAACGGCCAGCACCTTGACGATTCACCCGCGGCTAAAATCACGGCTTGTTTTGGAAAATTGTCCATAGTTCTAGAATTTTTGCTTTTTTTTCTTTCTATTATTAATTAATCTTATAATAGCTTTTTTAATCTTTTTTGGGTCGTATCCGAATTCTCCGTCCGGCATCATAATATCGGTTTTAATGAATTTTCTTCCGTCCAGACCGACCCGGCCGGCCACGGTTTCCATAATGCTCGGGTAATTCTTTTTCCATCGCAAAACTGATTCTTCGGAAACCGGCGGATACTGCATGATAATATGGTCGAGCGGACAACCCATGTATTTTTCCAGGACCGAAACAAAATCCTCAATCGAAAACCCGCCAGTCTCCCCGCTTTCGGTCACGGTGTTGGCAATGAAAATCTTTTTGGCTGATGTTTTGGCCAGCGCCTTAGATATCCCGGCCGGCAAGAGGCACGGAACCAAACTGGAATAAAAATCGCTTGGCCCAAAAATTACCGCTTTGGCCGCGGCTATCTCTTTTAACAGCGGTTTGAAAGCTTTTGCTTCCGGCTCAAGAAAAACCCGCTTTATCTTTAAACCCGGGTCATGCTTTGCCGGCTCGTCGATCTCGTCTTCCCCAACGATCACCTCCCCGTTTTCCAGTTCGGCGCACAGCTGGACATTGTCGGTCGTAGCCGGATAGGCTCGATGGCGGCCAAGCTCCAGAAAAATCTCGGCTTCGCTCAATGCTTTGGCGAAACTTCCGGTAATGTGCTCAATCCCGGCCAGATAAAGATTACCGAAGGTATGGCCGACGTGGCCCGCCAAAAACTGCTCCCGGCCGAACCGCTTTTTCCATAATTTCACCTTCCATTCGCGGGCGTCCGACACCGCGGCCAATTGCTTCACCAAATCGCCTGGAGGCAAAACCCCCAGATCCTGCCGAAGCTGGCCCGCGGACATGCCGCTGTCCACCATCGAGGTAGCCGCCACAATCCGGTAATCCTTTTTCAGAGGCCCAATCAAATATTTGGTTATGCCGTTGCCGCCGCCAAAACAAACAACGGTTTCTTGCTTATTCGCTTGGCTTTTTCGCTTTGCCGCCATGGTTAATTTATTGTTAGTTTCTTAATTATATACCTTAATTGGCTAAAAAATCCAGGGAAAAACCCGGCAAACTCCCCCTGTTTTTTGTTGACAAAATATGTATTTTATGCTATAATTAAGTCAGAAAAGAGGAATCTTGATGAAGATTTGGCTACTGGGCCTAATGGCCCTGATGCTGGCGGTACCGTACGTTACCGCTGCGGATGAGCAGTTCGCAAACAGTCTGCTGGAATTAATCAACCAGCATCGCGCCACAAATGGCATAGGGCCTCTCACTATAGACCCGATAATGAGCCAGGCGGCACAGGAACATAGCGAGTGGATGAACCGAACCGGACAGTTTGCCCATAACTGCCCGGGGGAAACAATATTTGATGTAAGGGCGGCTGCGTGGGGTGGAACAGCCGCAGAGAACATCGGGCAGGCCACAATTAGTACGGCCACCGAGACGAGATGCTGGGGCAGCCAATGCACAACCACAATCACAATCACGGTTGATGGTTCCCCCCAAGATTTCTTTGGGGGATGGAAAAACAGCCTCGGTCATAACACAAATATGCTCAATCCGGTTTATACCCGGATCGGAATCGGACTGGCAGGTATTAACGCCACCACCGACTTCGCGGCATAACCGCGAGCAGCAAGCAGAGGACGAGCCTCTGCTTTTATAATTTTTGGCCGCGTTCTTTCTTTTGACAGCCTTGGTATTTTTTCGTATCATTGAGTTAAATTACGAATTGACGGCAATACAAACACCTATGGCAAAAAAATTCTTGATCCGCGGCGGCATCCCGTTAAGGGGCGAAGTGGAGATATCGGGTTATAAAAACTCGGCCGGAGCGATCCTGTCGGCGGCTATTTTATCGGACGAACCTTCGGTAATCGAAAACATCCCCCTGGTTTCAGACGCCCTCGACCAAATCGAAATCATGAAGCAGATGGGGGCAAAGATCGAATGGCTGGAACCAAAAATTATAAAGATCGATCCGCGGAACATGTCCCCGGATAAGATCCCCTACAATCTCTTTGAAAAAATGCGGGTCTCGGTTCTTTTGATCGGGCCGTTTTTGGCTCGCTTTAAGAAATTCAAAGTCCCCCATCCGGGCGGCGACAAGATCGGCCTCCGTCCGATCAAGATCCATTTGGAAGCCCTGAAAAAAATGGGGGTAATCATTGAGGAAGAAAAAGGTTTCTATAACTTTGAAGCTCCCGCCAATTTCGAAAACAACCGGATAATTTTGAAGGAATTCTCGGTCACGGCCACGGAAAACATCATGATGCTGGCCGCATCTATTCCCGTTAAAACCACCATCGAGATTGCGGCCGCCGAACCGCAAGTCCAAGACCTAGGCTTTATGCTTAAGAACATGGGCGCGAAAGTTTCGGGTCTGGGCACCCACACGGTTAAGATCGAAGGATCGGAAAAATTAACGGGAACCACGCATAAAATCTGCCCCGACCTGCTGGAAGCCGGCACGTTTTTAATCGCTATCGCTTTAACGGGCGGCGAAGGCGCTATTAAAAACGTTGATCCCGACCCTCTGACGTTTTTTTTGGAAAAAATGAAAGACATCGGCGTGAATTTCGAAGCCGGAGAGCATGAGATCTACGTAAAACCTTCCGTGGGATTCATCGCCCAAAAAATCCAGGCTTTGCCCTACCCCGGCTTCCCGACCGACCTGCAACCCCAAACCGCGGTACTACTCACCCAAGCCCAGGGAAAAAGCCTGATCCATGAACCGCTTTACGAAAATCGCTTCCAGCATCTTCAGGAACTGCGGAAAATGGGAGCCGATATCGAAATCACCGACCCCCACCGGGCGCTGATTTTCGGGAAAACTGAACTGATAGGCAACAGGGTTGATGCTTCCGACATCCGTTCCGGCGCGGCCCTGATTTTGGCCGGCCTGACCGCCAAAGGAGAAACAACCGTGGAGAATGTGATGCACATCGACCGCGGCTACGAAAAGATCGACGAAAAACTCCAAAAAATGGGCGCCAAGATCGAGCGTATCTAGGAAAAAACAAAACTGCAAAAAAATCCGGCTTAAGCCGGATTTTTTCTTTTTAAGAATAAAACTATTTGTTTTCAGCGTATTTTTGAGCCAATTCAAATGTTTTTACGTTAAGTTCCAGGTATTTGGGCGCAACAGTCTGCTTAATCGCCTCAAGCATAGTTTGGGGCTCCAGCGGAATCATTTTCTTGAATACCGCCAGGCTTAACAGGAATATCCCTGACACTACGGGCGTGCCCAGTTCTTTCTGGCATAGCTCGTTGGCTGCCACCACTTCGATTTTTTTAGTATACTTTTTAAGATTCTTAACGATCGCTTCTTGGGCCAAAGGTTCTTTGCCCGGAATAGGAGTAATATTCTGGTTAATAAGATATGCGGTGTCCGGACCGGCAAAATAAGCCGCTTTCAAACATTCTTGCATTTCTAGGCCCAGGATCAAATCGGCTGACGATTTTGCAACCAAAGGCGATCGCACGCTGGAACCGAACCGAATATGCACCTCAACCGAACCGCCGCGCTGGGAAAGGCCGTGCAATTCCGATGTTTTGGTATCAAAGCCCTGGTTCTGCGACGCGCGAGCCAAAATATCAAGCAAAGTTATCAAGCCTTGCCCTCCCGTACCGACGATGACGATATTGAAATTTTTTCTTTCTGCCGGTTTGGCTGCCGGTTTTTTCACTGGTTTTGTTTTTTTTACTGTTTTTTTCATATGGTTATACGCTTATCGCTTTAAACGGCGTTTCCGCAAATGGCCGCGGATAAAAAACTTCTTTCAATAGTATTATCGTATTAAATATTCGCTTAACTTTCAACCACGCCTTGGAGCAAACAAGAGAAAACACCAAAAAATGGTGTTAAAAAATTGTGCTTAGGCAATGGTTTGAAATCAATTAAGTATTCTTCCATTGGAGATTCGCCCGGCGTGGTATGAAGCCACGCAGGCGGCCAGAGGATGCTTCCTCTGGACTCCTCCTTATTTTGTTCCCAGGGCTTACCCGTGGTCACAAAATAATCAGTTTTTATCCAATCCCTCCTCGATAGCCAAAGGAATCGCCATAACAACCCCGTCAGTTAAAGTGCATTGGTGCGTTATTCCGCAAAAGCATTTAAATATGCCTCCGCAAGGAAATTTAAACCCGCACTTTTTGCAAACGGTAGATTTTTTACGCTTGTTCAAACGCAATTCCTCTTTATTTGGCTGTGTTTTTTTCTTTACCAAAAAGATCTCTCCATTGCTCTTTGGATTAAAAGAGCCGCTATTTTTTTACCATAGTTTTTATATGGTGTCAAAAGCGGCTCTTTTTTATTTTTCCGTCCGGAATCCGGGTTAATCTTTTTTCACGAACTTGCAGGGCCGGCGGGCAATAATGACGGCTACCTCGGGCAAGCCAACCATCTCTTTCACCGCGGCAATAAATTCTTCCTGGTTTCCCTGGTCAACGATCTTTAAGTGTTTGACCCCGCAAGCTTCCACCACTTTCTCGATCGGAACCGGATGCTCGACGCCGGCGGAATCAGGATGCGGCTGGTGGCCGGTCATCGCCGTTATTTGGTTATTAAGAATGATAATAAGAGGATTGGATCCGTTATAAACGGCGTTCAGCAAGCCCTCTATTCCGGCGTGGAAAAAAGTTCCGTCCCCGATGAAAGCAATCACTTTCTGGTTGGTCGCTTTTTTTATCCCGTGGGCGATGCCGATCGAAGACCCCATGCAAAACATGTAATCGTACAGGCTGTGCGGCGGCAAAGCACCAAGCATATAGCAGCCGATATCCCCGCCGAAAATCACTTCTTTCTCGTCAACCGCCTTTTTGACCGCCGAGAAAGCCAGCCAATAGGGACAACCGGGACAGAGCTGGGGCAGGCGGCTGGGAATTTCGAAACCGGGTTTAAAAACCGGAAGCGGATATTTCCTTCCGGCAAAATTGGCAATGGCGTAAGCCGCGGTTTCCGGTTTCATCTCTCCTATCTGGGAACGAAGGTCCGCGCCGTGGATTTTTAATTTGCAGTTCGCATCTTTGGCCAGCATCTGAACGCTTTTCTCCAAATATGGCTCAAGCTCCTCAAGCACCAGAACTTTTTTTAAAGGCTTGATAAATTCCTTAACCTTAAGTTCCGGCAATGGATAGAAAGTGCCTAATTTCAAAACCGGAATATTCAACTTAAGCGCTTCCAGAGCTTCCAGCGCGTGCAGATAAGAAATGCCGGAAGTAATGATGCCGATCTTTGCTTTTTTAACCGCCGCAGCGATGGCGGCCGGCGAAGGCTTTTTTTGGTCTTTCGATCCAAGGTAAACATAGTTTAAGGCGCTTTTTTCGAAATACGCCCGCAATTTCTCTTCGCGCTCCAGCATCTCTTTTTTCATCCCGTGCAATCGCGGCATCATGGTTACAAACTTATTCTTATTCTTGATGAACTCCCCTTTCAATCCGACTTTTCGGTTCGGGTCCAATTCGCCTAAAACCACCGGCGCGCGCTGATGGGCCACGCGGGTTGTAACCCTTACCATTACGGGCGTTCCGAATTTTTCCGATATTTTAAACGCCTCGATCACATAATCTTTGCATTCCTGCGCGTCAGAAGGCTCTAACATCGGAATATGGCTCAACGCCGAAAACGGACGGGTATTTTCCTCGCTCTGGGCGGAGCTGTGGCAGGAAGGATCATCAGCCACGACAACAACCATAGGCGCGAGGGATCCCGTATAGGCCAGCGGCATCAGAGCGTCGAGAGCGACGTTTAAACCAAAATTCTTGTAAGCAACCAAAGTTTTCAGCCCGGAGAAATCAGCGCCGATCGCCGCTTCAGTCGCGGTTTTTTCGTTGGTGGAAAATTCGAAATAAAATTTCGGATCCGCTCTTAGCTCTTTCGACAGCGCGTAAAAATTGTTACCGATCTCGGATGCAGGGGTTCCCGGATACGTAGAAACGAATTGGACACCCGATTCAAGAGCGCCTCTGATAATAGCTTCATTTCCCAGATACATTACCTTTTCGCCTTTCTTGTTCAATAAAAGTTCTTTCATGTTTTTTTAGATTGCTTTTATCCGCTCTTCGTCGGGCGGCTAAATTAATTGCCATAGCCGTAATTTTAAAGCCAAAGCAACGCTATTTTATCTTAGCATCGAACCATTTTTTTGAAAACTAAAACGTTCCGCTCCGCAAAGCAAAAAGGTTTCGCCCAACCGGACCGTAAGGCTGGGAAACACCGGCATTAAAGCGGTTATTCGACGGTAACGGACTTGGCAAGATTCCGGGGCTTATCCACGTCGCAACCGCGCGCAGCCGCGACATAATAAGCAAACAATTGCATAGGTATGACGGATAATATCGGAGTCAACATTTCCAAGGTTTTCGGAATATAGATAACATCGTCTACGATTTGGACGATCTCTTCATTTCCTTCGGTCGCAACGGCCAAAACTCTGGCCCCTCGCGCTTTCAATTCCATAATATTGGATATCATCTTTTCGTATACCGAATCAGAGGGACAAATGGCGATAGCGGGAAATCCATTTTCGATAAGGGCGATCATTCCGTGCTTCAGCTCCCCGGCAGCAACTCCTTCAGCATGGATATACGAAAGTTCTTTCATTTTTAACGCTCCTTCCATCGCAATCGGATTGTTGTATTTGCGGCCCAAATAAATCATGTTTTCACTGTCTTTATACTTTTCGGCCAACTCCTTGACGTGCGGAGCGCACTTTAAAGCCAGTTCCACCAAATCCGGCATCCGTTCCAGTTCCGCGGCTATTCGCTGGCCCATCACGTTCGAAAGCTGTCTCTGGCGGCCCAAGCATAAAGCCATAAGGGCCAATACTTCCAATTGCGACGTAAAAGCCTTGGTCGAGGCGACGCCGATCTCCGGACCGGCATGGTTATAAACCCCGGCATCGGTTTCCCGCGCCTGAGTCGAATCAACGACATTGGTAATTCCCAAGGTCAGTATTCCTCTCGATTTGGCGTCGCGAAGGGCGGCCAGAGTATCTGCGGTCTCTCCAGATTGAGAAACGACCAGAATGGCGCTTTTCCGATCCATAGTCGATTTGCGGTAACGAAATTCCGAAGCCGCGTCCACTTTTGTCGTAATGCCGGCGTATTCTTCGAACATATATTCAGCTACCAAACCGGCATACCTGGCTGTTCCGCAAGCAACGATGTACATCTTATCGATATCGCGCAGCCTTTCTTCGACCGACTTCAATCCTCCAAGCTGCGCCCTACCCTCCTCAACGATCAGCCGGCCTCGCAAAGAATTTTTCAAACTGGACGGCTGTTCCATAATTTCCTTAAGCATAAAATGGGGATATGTCCCTTTTTCTACGTCTTCGGCGCTCCATTCGATTTCATGAGGCTGACGTTCGGTAAAAATAAAATAATTTTCCGGCGTTATCGTAGCAACTTCCCCTTCGTTCAGATATAAAACCTTCTTTGTGCTGGAAACAACGGCTGCCGGATCCGACGCCACTAAAAACTCATTTTCCCCGACGCCAATCAAAAGCGGGCTGCCCGACCGGGCTGCCACAAGCTTATCAGGATCGTTCTTTGAAATCACCACAATGCCGTATGTTCCTCTTAAGAAACCAACGGCTTTTTTAACGGCGCACTCAAGATTGCCGTCAAAAAACTTCTCAACCAGATGGGCAATCACTTCCGTATCGGTCTGGGAAACGAATTTATGGCCTTCGCGCTGCAATTCCTCTCTCAACTCTTTGTAATTTTCGATGATTCCGTTATGAACCACCGATATGTCGCCCTTGCAATCAAGATGGGGATGGGCGTTGCAATCGGTCACTTGGCCATGAGTAGCCCAGCGAGTATGGGCATGGCCGACGCGTCCTTTTACCTTCATGGTTAGAAGCTCCGGCTCCGCCAAAGAGATCTTCCCGGTCTTCTTATAAAAGAAAGGTTCGTTATCGGAATCCAGGACGCGAAAACCGAAACTGTCGTATCCTCGATATTCCATTCTTTTTAACCCCGACAGCAAGATCGGGAAAGCAGGTTTGACGCCTATATAGCCGATGATTCCACACATATGTTTTTTCCGTATTGCGATTACGGTTTTATTACGAAATTTATAAGTTTCCCGGGAACATAAACCGTTTTTACGATTTCCTTTCCCGCAACCCATTTATGCACTATTTCCGAATCTTTAGCAAGGATTTTTGCTTCTTTTTCCGCAACCCCGGTGCCAATTTCAATCTTGCCGCGAGTTTTGCCGTTGACTTGGACAATCAAAAAAATCGTTTTTTCCTGTATCAGGTTTTCATCGTAGGCAGGCCATTTGTTTTTAAAAATACTTTGCTCTTGGCCAAATATCTGCCAAAGTTCTTCGCTTAAATGGGGCGCCATCGGGGCCAGCATGGTTATAAATTTAAGATAACTATCTTTTGAAACGGCCGGCTGTTTATCCAATTCGTTGGCCAGGATCATTAAAGCCGATATGGCCGTATTGGTTCGGAAGCTATCAAGATCGTTTCCCACTTTCTTGATTGTCTTATGAAGAAGCTTTAAAATATCCTGATTATCTTTGGCGCCATCGGATACTTTATATTGAAGGTGCCAGACTTTGTGCAAAAACCGGTAAATGCCGGCCAAACCGTTATCCGACCATTCAGACGACTGGTCCATTGGACCCATAAACAATTCGTAAAGGCGCAAAGTATCGGCTCCGTACTCGGCAATAATCTTATCGGGGCTGATAACATTGCCTTTTGATTTAGACATTTTGGCCCCTTGATAATAAATCGTTCCCTGGCTGAAAAGCTTTAAAAACGGCTCTTCAAAATCCAAATAACCGAAATCCTTCAAGGCTTTGGTGAAAAACCGGGAATAAAGGAGATGCAATACGGCATGTTCCACTCCTCCGATATAAAGATCGACTGGTAGCCATTTCGCGATTTTTTCGGGCGCCGCGAACACCGCTTTGTTCTTAGGATCGGTATATCGGAAAAAATACCAGGAAGAACAAACAAACGTATCCATTGTCTCGGTCTCCCGCTCCGCCTTGCCGCCGCATTTTGGACAAACAGCTTTAACAAAAGCCTTGTTGCGGGCCAGCGGCGATTTTCCGTCGCTGGTTGGTTTAAAATCCTTGATGCGCGGCAAGAGAACCGGCAGCTCCGATTCGGAAACCGGCTGCCATCCGCATTTTTCACATATGACCATCGGAATCGGCGCGCCCCAGTAGCGCTGGCGCGATATAAGCCAATCCCGCAATTTGTAATGGACCATGGATCTTCCCTGGCCTCTTTTTTCGAGATACTTGGCAATGTCTTTAGCGCCCGATTCCGAATCAAGGCCTGAAAACACTTCGGAGTTTTGCAGAACGCCATAATCTTCATAAGCGCGTTCAGGCAACGTTGTTTCGCCGGTTTTCGGCTTAATCACTTCGACGATGGGAAGCTTATGTTTTTTGGCAAAAAGGAAATCCCGCTGGTCATGGGCCGGAACCGCCATTACCGCCCCGGTACCGTAGTCCATTAAGACATAATCGGCAATAAATACCGGCAGATCGGTATTATTGACCGGATTGACAACCCTTACGCCTTTAAGCTCCACCCCGGTTTTTTCCCGGTCTTCCGCCGAACGCTCAATTTCTGTTTTCGCCAAAGCCGCCGACATATAAGCCGCCGCCTCGTCCCAGTTGGAAATTAGCGGTTTCAATTTTTCCAGTATCGGATGTTCCGGAGCAATCACAACGTAAGTACAGCCGAAAAGCGTATCGGCGCGCGTAGTGAATACCTCCAGCTTCCTGCTATCCCCTTCTTTTGTTCCGGTAAAAAAGGAAAATTGGATATCTGTGCCATAAGACTTTCCTATCCAATTGCGCTGGATAGTCTTGATCTTTTCCGGCCAGTCAATGTTATCCAGGCCTTCAAGCAATCGCTCCGCGTAATCGGTAATTTTAAAAAACCACTGCTCAAGCAATTTTTTTGCAACCGTACTCCCGCAACGCTCGCACCTGCCGTCCACAACCTGCTCGTTGGCCAGTACGGTTTTGCATGAAGGGCAAAAATTCACCGGCGCTTTTTTCCTGAAAGCCAGGCCGTTCTTATATAGCTGCAAAAACATCCACTGGGTCCAGCGGTAATAATCCGGGCTGGAGGCAATAACCTCGCGGCTCCAATCGTATCCCAAGCCAGCGGCTTTGAATTGGCGACGAATATTTTTGATGGATTTTTTTGTGACCACCGTCGGATGGATCCCGGTTTTTATCGCAAAATTTTCGGCCGGCAAACCGAACGCGTCAAAACCGATCGGCCTTAACACTTCGCAGCCATCCATCATTTTCCGCTTCGCAATCACATCCGACAGCGTATAGCCTTTGAAATGTCCGACGTGCAAACCGTAAGCCGACGGATAAGGGAACATATCCAGGCTGTAAAACTTGGTTTTTGCGCTTGCGTCATCAGCGGAAAAAATCCCCTGCTCTTCCCAAGCTTTTTGCCATTTTTTTTCAATGGATTTATGGTTGTAGCCCGGCTTATTGGCGATTCCGCCGGTTTTAGTTTTTTTTATTTTTTTTGGCATATCTTTAACCCCTTTTTGAATAATATTTTCCGACTAAGCTGTCAAACTCATGCAGGATCTCGGTTTCAACCAGAATATCACGGTCTTTTTCCAAAGCCATCCATCTGAAAACCGGTATCGGCCAGCCGTCTCGCTTTTCTTTGGTAAAATAAGGCGGTATCAAAATCCGAAAAAAAGGTTTTTCCTTAGGGGTAACAACCACGATCTTTGCCTCCCAGAATTTTTCCAGCGGGTCCTTATCCATCAACAGCTCTTCTTCCAGAGACTCCGGATCGGTCCGGAATTTCACCTCTAAAAGCTGGGGCAATCCGAGTGCTCCAATAATCGCGAAATCCGGAATCGATGAGATTTTTTTCCCGATATGGCTATCTTTGCCAAAATCCTGTTCCAACTGGACAATATTCTCAAGCTGGGCGTCGGAACCCAAACGGTAAACCCGGTTGCCGGACCTTTTCAAAAGCTCCTCAACCAGGTTTTCCGCTATTTTCCCTTTCAAAACGTTTTCCGATATCGCCATAAAATTACCTCCATTCTAACAGAAAAACCGCTGTTTACAAGGCAAAACGAAAAAACAGCGGCTGATAAAAAAAGCAGAGGCTAATCCTCTGTCTTAAGCTTGGTTTGGCTGTCTTCTTCGGCCTCATCCCAAAAATCTAAAACGGCGCCTACCAATACTGTAAATTCCGGATTCAAAAGCCATAAGGGCCTTGGTCCAATCTTGCCTTTTACCAGCAGTAACTTGGCGTTGTGCAGCCTGTCCAGCATGACCGGCAGGTTATTCTCGATGCCATCGACACCGGAATTTTCCGCGATGGCGTTCCCGTCTTTCCATTCGGCGGGATATTTTGCCATTGCTTTCAACACCCTGATATAATCCGGATCGCTTAGAATTTTCCTGGATAATTCAAGCAATAGATCCAATCCTTTAACCAGCTCTTCTTTGCTTAAACCCTTATCCTTTGGCATTTATCGTCCTCCAATTTCCACTGTTTTGAGCCATAACCGTAGCAAAAACCGGCCAACCCGTCAACGATAACATAAACAAAAACAGGGATCTATTTCCCTGTATGATGAATATGCGGCCCGTCAAAGACGAGGCTCGCCGTGAAATGCGGCGGCCCGGATCCGCCCCGGGGTCGCGCGTTTGGTTGTCAACCGCGCATGATGACATTGCCGCAACAGTGTTGCAGCCTACACTACCGCCGTACTGATGGTTTGATGCTTTCTTTTAGCGCAAATTTTTTATTCCGTCAATCTTCCCGAACACACTTGATCCGGCCAATCGATTCCAGAATTTTTTCTCCGGGGTTATCTCCAAGCAACACCAGAATGATTTTTCCGGCAAAGAGAACCGTTCCCGTCCTTTCCTTAGTACCGCTATGGAAACAAATCTTTTTGGGATCGCTAACCGGCAAAGGCTCTCTTGGAAAATCTGGAGTATTGATAAAATCCCTCGCGCCCGAAACCGACCCGTAACCTTCATGGACAAGCAGGACATTCGGATCCTTTGACTGCCAAACCCGTCCCATAGCTACCAGAAGCTCCAGCTTTAATGTGTCAAAACAGCACAAACAAGGATATTGGCAGTATTGTTCCATGTCCTTTGTCTTAGCCGACAACAAGCCTTCGAGCGGAATCAAGCCTATTTGTCGGCCGAAAAATTGCCTCGTTTCAACTTGCTTAAAATCGGAAAATTCACCGATTTGCGAAATACTTACGGGATAGATCCCTATTTCTTCGCAAATTTCCGGAAATATGCGGCTTACTTCGGTGTAAAACGCCTCCGGGCTCATGCCTTTGCCAAGATCAATGCCGATATCTCTGCAAAATTCTTGAAAATTCCGACTTCCCCCCGTTTCCGCTTTTTCCCGACTCATAGTTTCTCCTCCTTTTTAATTTGCTGATCTAAACTTTAACCAATCCTGCCGCCATGTCAAGAAAAAACGGGATGAATCCCGTTATCTAGCCGCGCAAAATATTTAAACACCCGAATTTTTTTGCCGGCGCTGTTCGTCGTGCATCAGCTTCAATCCAAGCAGCTCCAACAAAAAATCGTTTATCGAATAACGAAACGGGCGTTGTTTTTCCCGGCAAACAAAGCAAGCGGATAATAACCAGTCCAAATGGACGGATGTTTGATTGCCGGCCACACTGCTCAATTCTAACCTTGTCATCGGACCGCCGTCTTTAAGAGCCAAAAGAATATTCTTCCGGCCTTCGTTTTTAAGAATTTTGTGTAACCGGTTGCATAACCGGCCAAGATCATCAAGGTTTTCTGCAGTCAAAACCGCAAATCCCTTCTCCGTTGTTGCTTGAATAATCTCTTTCATTACTCGAACGTCTCCTTTTTTTAAAGTACGATTATATTATAATTATTTTTTTAGTTTCGTCAAAAAAAACAGGACAACTCCTGTTTATCCTGTTTTACGCTTTTAGCCTTAAGACGTAAGGATTTTTTGCCTTTTTTTTGGCATTTGCTCTTACGAAACAGCAACCATTAACTCAGCGTCCCTGTCGGCACATTATTAGTTTGGTAAATAATTTCGTCCTTATGGCCGATACTAACCCGTATCAACCCGGATTTTTCAAGCACGCTAATTTGGAAATCGGTGTTTTCGATACCGGTTTTCAAGGCTATTTAAGCGTGTCAATAAATGCTTCAAGCCGAGTCTGGTAGCCGGCCTCGCCGGTTTGTTCATCGATGATAAGATATAGAAACGGCACTTTTTTTGTTCGGAACGCCTTTTCCACAAATTCCTTGATTACGGCGTCGCAGCCGCACTGAAAAGAAGATATCTCGATTGCGCCAGCCAATCCGTATTCAATCGCCAAGCCGATTTTTTCCAGCATTTCTTCGCCGAACTCCCAATGGAATTTCGGAATTTCAAAACCAAGCTTGTTTCCGATCGTCAAGCCTTTAAGAGGAACTTCGTCTAAAAAAATAGGTTCTGCCCCCAATTGATGAAGCTTTTCTTCGATTCTCAAATTTGAATATTCATCGTACAGATTATAGGGATGGGAAACCAGGAAAATCTTTTTTCTCGGAGATGCTATTTTTTGGGCAAATTTTTCTTCCCGCTCCTTCAGCAAGTCTTGCTCTTTTACCAGTCCTTTATTCATTGCCCGTTCTATTAAATAAATATCGGATTCGATCTTCCGGCCAAGATGCTGGATTGTTTTATCAAAAGGCTCTTTTCTTTGATCGAAAGTTTCGGTCAGGATCGGCGTTTTAACGATGATCTTGGCAATGTCGGGCAAACCGAAAAACTTGGGACAATATTCCAGCCCTCTAAGATCTGTCTTCATCCGCGGAATAAAAATCTTGTCGCACTTCCCTTCCAGCCATAAAAGATGCCCCCAAAAAATCTTGCTCGAAAAACAAGTTTCCGGATCAGCGACCCGCACACCCATATCTACGATTTCCTTATTGCTTTTGGGGGAAAGCACGACCTTGCAACCCATCCCTTCAAAGAAAGCCTCCCAAAACAGGGGGTTTTTCCAGTAAATCAGCGATCTTGGAATTCCAATTGTTGTCATTTTGGTTGGTTAACTTATCTAAAAAAGCCTTTTTTGCGTATTGGTGATCTTCTCCACAATCTCATCATCGAAAATTTTAATTTTTCCGAAAACTCCGTCGTAACCCGGAATAACCCTCACTTTTCCTTCTCTTACTCTTATAACGCCTTCAGCGATTTCTGGCAAGGTAATCCGCGCCAGTTCCCCGTAATCCGGGCCGAGCAGCACGGAGAATTCCGAACCGAAACCCTTGATAAGATTATCATATTCCATCTGTACCTGCTTTGAAGCAGCCATCACCTTCAGAGCATCGGCAATGATCTCTTGCAAAGGGATAAAATGCCGGTAAGGTATCGTTCCGTCCGGACGATAGCCTTCGGGCTGGTCGGCCAATTCTTCAATTCTGCTCACCACTCCGATTGTCAAAGGCCGCCCGCAAGCCGGACAATTACCGTTATATTTCTTTGATTCCTGCGGAGAAAAACATACATTACAAGCCCTATGGCCGTCGAAATGATACTTTCCCTCCGCTGGAAAAAATTCTACCGTATATAAAAATTTTTGGGGATCTTTTTCTTTTATCGCGTTTGTTATCTCAAAATAATCGATCTCCGTTTCAAAAATATTGGCTTCGCGGGCAAGTTTTTGGGGGGAATGGGCATCTGAATTGGAAATAAGGGCCGCCCTCCGGCCGTCCGGAATCCGCCAAAGCATTCCCGGATCGGCCGACAAACCGGTTTCGATAGCATAAATATATTTTGCATATTCCCCGAAACATTCCTCAAGCGAGTCGAATCCTGATTTCGACCCGAATATCCCGAACCAAGGCGTCATTGCGTGAGCTGGAATGACCATGCATTGATCGGAAGCGTCAAAAACTATCTTAGCCAGTTCCAAGGAATCAAGCCCAAGTATGGGGCGGCCATCAGCAGCCAGATTGCCGGCAGAAGATAGCCTGGCATTGATCTTTTCCGCGACTTCCAATGATGGAGCAAAAATAACAATGTGCACCTTCCTAACTTTCCCGTTCTTGGAATAAATACAACAAATCTCGGCTGTAAACAGAAAACGGGTCGGACTGTTCTTTCCTTTTAATTTAAAAAGTCCGGGTTCAGCCGGCTCTAAATCGTTTTTCAGCTCCAGAAGCCATTCCGGATGGGTAAAATCACCCGTGCCAAGAATTCTAATGCCTTTAATGCGCGCCCATGCGTCAAGCATCCGGATATTCATATTGGCCGATGTTGCCCTGGAAAATCTTGAATGCAGATGAAGATCGGCCGCGAATTTCATATATTAGAATCATCCTCCTTTTTTTAAACGCTGCTAGCCTTTATCGAGAACCTTTCTTTCCAAAAAACCGAACACGATAAGAACGAAAAGAGTAAGCATCGTGCTTGCCACGGCTTCAATATAAAGCTCCATAGCGACGGCAATTCCGATAGCGGAAACCACCCACAAACCGGCAGCCGTAGTCAAGCCTTCGATATGCTTTTCCCCCCGAAAAACAACTCCGGCGCCGATAAAACCGATACCGGTCGCAACCGCCTGGATCAATCGGGTGGGATCGATAGAATCGGAAACGAACTGGCCCAGCATGCCAAACGTAAGAATAGCAAAAAGAGCGCTACCCAAACCAACCAAACTGTAAGTTTGAAGACCCGCTCCCCTTTTTTTGATTTCCCGTTCAAATCCGATCAAGCCGCACAAAAGAACGGTTAAGAAAAGCTGGAGAATTATTTTAATTTCAGCGTCCATGAATTTTGCATCAATTTCTTATCTTCTAAATGTTTTTACCTTTGACCCGGAAAACCGCCCGGCGCGGCATAAAACGCGCAATCACTCTTAGCCGGGAACAATGCCTTAACACTGTCGAGGATGCTTCTTTGCCCAGAAAATGAAAGCAGGATGCCCGCTTACCGCCTTTACGCATTCCGGAAAAAATTCGGGTTTTCTTATGTTTTCGAAAAATTCTTAGGTTAAAAAATAATAAAACCGATAACTTTGGCCAAAGAAAATTTCGGACAGCTTAAAACTTAAAAACCTGGCAGCCTTCCTTCGCTCTTCGTTCCAATTTAAGGCCCACGGCAACCCCGGGCTTCGCTTCCTGGATTTTCTGCCCGTCCATTTCCATAGAATCAACTTTTTGATCGAAATCGATATCCTTTCCGAAAATTTTAATCGTATCGCCTGTTTTTAAAGATTTCGACAATTCAACAACTCCGACTCCGATTTTGGAAAAATAATGCGTGATTGAACCGATCAGTTCTCCTTGTTCAGATGGCATTTTTTTGTTTTTTTTAAAAAAGATATATGAACCGACCTTTCTTTGAAAAAAGCAAAAAATATTTTTTCCTATTGAATATCGAAAAATACCGCAAAGTTCCGGCCGATATCTTTTGATCTAGTTTTGCAAAGCATCGGCTATCGCTAGATATCGGTTTTCTTCTTCTCCTTTTTGATCGCCGCTACGACCCTTTCTACCAGCCGTACAGGATCTTTATCGTAAATGATTTTTTTTGATACGCGATACGGACCGTTGGCGATTGACCGAATTTTATCCGCGGTGCCGCCCGAACCCTCCAGAATACCGATGATTTTCCGGCATTCGAAAGCTGTCGCAAATTCATGCAAAGTTCCGATCCGGCCGCAAATAATGATCACTGCGTCGGCCGATTTGGTCATAATAATATCCCTGCCCACGTAATCGGAACCGGTGTAGATCATTACGTCAAAAGGTTCAACCGGCAGGCGATAGGTTTTAACATGAGCCGATTCCGAAGAAGCGGGCGAAAAACCCACATTAAACCCTCCGGCCTCTCTGCAGCCTTCGGCGGAAAAATAAGGCACTCCCGTCGTAGCGCCCGTCACCAGATTGCATCCATGGCGGGCAATCTCCCGGCCGATTATCCTTGAAACCAATATTATCTTATCGCAACAATGGGAAATCTCCGCTGCCCCCGATACGGCAATTTCATACTGCATAAAATTTCTGATGGTTAACTGATCCGGCATCTTACGGAATTATAGATATTATCCGAGCGCAAAGCCAGTCAAACCAGCGTATCTTAGTTAATTTTTAACCTTTTGATCCTTTCTTTAAGGCTATTTTATCAAAACGGGCACAAAAAGCAAAAGGCTTTAGAAAACTAAAAACCGCCGGCGTTCCGGTGGGTTTTAGTGAGGGGAAAGCGTCCAACATGAAATCAGTTAAGGTTTTAACTACAGCCTGGCAGAGGCTGTTAGGCCTGCTTAACCTCCTTCACTGAAGAACATTCTGCCTATTGGGTAAAAACCCTCATCCCCTCACATACATTCTAGCCGTAACCGTTTTTATGTCAAGCTAAATTTTTTACGCAATTTATTCAGTCTTTGGTCAATGGGTTCCTCTTCATTTTTACCTCTAAACCGTCGTTTCTTCCGTCGCCGTCGGTATCCGGATTCTTGGGATTTGTACGGTAATCCTGCATTTCCTGGGAATCGTTTAAACCGTCGCCGTCGGTATCCGGATTACCGGGATCGATTCCAAGAATAATCCATTCGGCGCCGTCATTAATCCCGTCGCCGTCGGTATCAACTTTCTTGGGATCGGTTTTCATAAACAGCTCGTTACCATCCGTAATTCCGTCGCCGTCGGTATCAAAGTAACGCGCCTCGATAGCTCCCACCTCCGCCACCTTCAAACAATATTCCTTATAGTTGGAATCTTTAACAACATCGCAATCTTCCGGATTTTCGGCCGCTTCCATCGCCTTATAATCAATACAATACTGCCGATAAGCCGAGGGAATCTTTTCGCAATCGCCGCCATATTTGGAAACGTAAGAATTCAAAAAACACAAATTGGAATATTCTTTGGTCTCGATTGCGGCACATTCTCCGATATCGTCTTTTTTTCCGCTGTAAGCTATCGTAAAGGCTGTCGCGACATCGCGGCATTCTTTCAATTCGAAAGATTCACGGAAAGCGGCGCTGCAAACGCTCGGATCCTTCAACGATATCGCCACATCGCTAACGCATGTCTTTTTGATCGCTTCATCGGAAATTTTTAAGCAGAGGGCTATGCTTTCCTGGTTATGGGCAACCTGGTGCATACAGTCGTTTCGAAGGCTTTCATTTCCGATATCGTTACACTTTGAAAAAAGGTTATCGTCTATAGCGCTGTCCAGAGCAATATTATCAAGACATTTTCGGCTCTCATTTTTATCATCCATATCCAGGCAATCATCTTTTGTTTTTACTTCCACGTGATATATTCCGTCCTCCTGCCCCTCGCCCACCTCTGAAACTTGGCCGTTTCCGGGCTTCTCTTCATCCAAGCCAGATCTGCCGCCGAGCATATCGGCAATAACAAAAATATACAAGATCAAAAAGGAAAAAACCACCGCCGCGATTCCGCCGTAATAGAAAATCCTCCTCTTTTTATCCAGCTCTTCGATAAAATTTTCTTCTTCCATATTTTTTGATAGCACAGCGAATCCTAAAAAAGCTTACTCGCAATAACAAGCTGTTTCTCCAACGCTAAACATCGCGCCTTTGCCGGTAAAAGGCCCGTAAGCCGGGTCGGTCATCGTGCCTTTGCAGCAAGGCTCAAGCTTGCTATCGCAGTTATCGCCGCCTTCGCAGCAAATGTAACTGGTAATGCAATATTTTGAACGGCAGTCGTTTGAGGCAAGATTCTGGCTCAAGTTGCAATTGTTGAAATCGTGATGGATCACGTAAATGCACTTATTCTTCTGCCAGTTCGCCAGTCCAACGCCGACGCACACTTTCCCTTTATCTTTACAGATAGTGTCGCAGTCGATCGAGGCGCTCTCGCAGGGTACCATCTGATTCATATCGAACAATCCCCCGCCTACCCCTAATTTTACATAGTCGCGGATCCTCACTATGTCAAAAGATTTATCATCAAGGTTATCTCCGCCGTTTAAACAGCATTCGTCGTAGATTTTCGGGCTGATCCCCTTGCAAACGACTTTATTGAAATTCGAAGAGCTTGGATCGTCTTCGCAGACGTATTTTCCTCTTTGGCAGTATTTTTCCCGGTCGGAAGGATCGTTTGTCAGCCAGCAACCCTTTCCGATTTTTGATTTATCTTCGGCTTCGCAGATCGCCTCGGCAATTATTTTGCAATCATCGTTGCAATTGTTAATCGTGTCCTGGCATTTTTTATCCGTCCAAGACGGCTTTCTTTTTTTGCATCGCCAGAGCGGTTCGTTATAATCGCATTCCTCGCCGCTCTCCACTTCTCCGTTTCCGCAATATTCGGACTTGCAAGTATCGGGATCGCAATTATCGATTATTTCATTGCAAGTTTCCACCGAATAACCGCCATGGCCCTGGCAGGTCAGAACAGTCATGTTCGGATCGCATCCTTCGCCGATCTGCCATATTCCGTCGCCGCACTCTTCGATTGATTCCTCATGATGAGAACATTTGGCGCTCACCTTCCACCAGCTTTCGTTAAGTTTAAAACCGTCCCATTCGGCAATGCCCAGAACCATAAACATCGTATTGACGAAAACCCAGCCTATAAAAATAACTATGAAACCGATTATCGTTACTTTAATGACGTTTTTAGAGCTTACAAGCGCGGCGGGATCGCCTTTGGACCAGATAAGGTAACCGCCTCCGATCAACAGAAAAAAAGCGGTCAAAACCGGTATAATCCAAAAAATAATATAATTAGAGACCCGCCGGGTCATTTCAAAAAAATCGCAGATGGTGCAAGCATGCTGGCCGGGACCGCCGCAGGGAACAAGCGGATCGCCGGCAGCCGCGACAACAGCAAAACCTGATAAAAAAAGGGTTGCTGTCAAAAATAATAGGGCAAATGATCTTTTTTTTGAGAACATCGGAAATGTAGTGCCAGCCTGTTTCCCAAAACACCGGCTGTTGTTATATCTTTAGTAAATTATATCTTAAAACTGCCAATTAACAATGGCTGATCCATCCAAAACAAGCCGTTTTTTCAACAATCGACAGAATATACTGTGTTTAAAGCCCCATGAAAATGGGGCTTTAAACAATATAACCGCTGCAATGTGCGCCCGACTGGAATCGAACCAGTAGTCACCAGCTCCGGAGGCCGGCATTTTATCCGTTAAACTACGGGCGCGTTGTTGTTTGTTATTTTGTTCCGTAAGACTCCTCTTCCTCATTCAAAGAATCCACTTTCACTCCCGCCTCTTCCAGCATTTCCCTGGCCTCTTTAGCGGCATGGTAGCGATTCTCGCAAACCACCCTTTTTATGCCAGCGCTTATTAAAAGCTTGGTACAGTCCAAGCAAGGTTCAATTTTACAGTAAAGCGTTGCCCCGTCAATGGCAATTCCGTACTTCGCGGCCTGCGCAATAGCGTTTGCCTCGGCGTGTACAGTTCTAATGCAATGCTGGGTGACGCTTCCGTCCTCATGGATGGTTTTTTTGAACCAGTGGCCTACATCGTCGCAATGCGCCAATTTTGGAGGCGCCCCGACGTAACCGGTCGCGATTATTCTTTTATCTTTAACGATCAGGCATCCCGCCCTTCCACGGTTACACGTCCCCCTTTCCCCGACCAACCGGACCAAGTCTATGAAATAGCGGTCCCAATCGGGCCGGATATGCTGCGCTTCTTTTTCGAGGTGCGGCATCAGATTATCGATTTTTTTGAAATAATCCTCTTTGCCGGCATCGTTTACGATCGTGAATTTGGCCATATTCATGCAGGCCTTTATCTGCTGGCTGGATTTATTGTCCGACTTCATTTCCCTCGCTTCCATTTCTTTGAATTCTTCGAAGGTCTTGGCGTCTTTTTCTTTCCGTCCTCTTGCGATGATCCTTTCAAATCTTAAATCCGCCGGCGCGTCAACCGACACTAAAACAAACTTTCCAAAACCGGCCAGCGTTTTAACTTCCAGCGGATTCCTGATACTGGTAATAACGTAGTTCTTTTCCTCATTCATCCGCTCGATTGCCCTTTTGGCCAATACTCCGTTGCCTTCTTTTTCCCTCATCTCGTTTCCAGCTTTCACCAAATTTTCCCTGGTTATTTCCTGGCTATTTTTTTTAAGCTCTTCCCTTATGAGGTCGGACAAAGAAATGTGTTCGAAACCTTTCAAAACAAGGTATTCGGCCAGCGTATCTTTTCCGGCCGCGAAGGCGCCGGTAACTCCGATTTTTATCATCATGTTGGTTTGATTCCCGGAACTTAGGGTATTTTCCTAATTTTGCGTTTTTTTCGCAACAATGTAAAGGTTGCCTTCCCTTGATCCTTGACCGGTAATTCCGGCCTCTATTATTTCCAGTCCAGCGGCAAGCGCCAGATCTTTCAACTCGCCCAGGGAAAAAGCATGCAAATAACGCATCAAAGACCCGCGCCAAGGAATAAAAAAATCTCCAAAATCTAACTTTGATCTTCCAGCCGCCACCGATACCTGGCTTTTAAAATATCCGGCCATTCTTTTCCAGTTTCTTGAAGATATTATTTTTAACGGACGCAAATCCCAAACCGTCGCCACAAAAATACCTTCTTTCTTTAAAACCCGGGCGGCTTCGCAAAAAACTTTTTTTCTCATCCGGCGCGACGGTATATGGTGCAAAACCGCCAAGCAAAAAACCTTGTCGAAATCCCGATCCGGATACGGCAGCACGGTTGCCTCTCCTACAATGAATTGCTCTTTAGGAAATTTGGCTTTCGCTATCCCGATGAGTTCTTTCGAAAAATCCTGGCCGATGTATTCTGCTGATTTTTCCAAAAAAACGGAAACATACCTGCCGTTACCGCAGCCAAGATCCAAAATCTTATCCCCTTTTTTCAGATACCGGTCGAATAAAAAACCGAATTGCTCCAGCGGGCGTTCCCTGGTCGCGGAAAACCCATCCGCTATCAGATCATAGTCTCGCTTTGTTTTTTCCAGCAGCATTTTTGCTTCCGTTTCTTTCATTTTTTTGCGATTTTGGTTCTTTCTTCATACAGATCCAGTTCCGGAACCAGGCTTTTCGGATCGTTTCCGATCCAAGCCACGCGCATCATCAACCGGAACCAAGGGGTGTATTCCGCTGGATTTTTTCTGATGTCGGCCACAAGCTCGTCGCGATCAATCCATCTCCAGCCGTCCGCCTCTTCTTTATTGATCTTTGGCTCTCCATCGAACGCAGCGAACAAAACATGGTCATATTCATATTCGGTTAAATTTCCAACCTTGACTTTATAAATAAATTCCATTTGCGGTACTCCGCCTTCCCTCCCGCTCCAATTATAATCAATACTCATTTCTTCCTTTAAGCGGCGCTTCGCCGCATCAAATAAATTTTCGGCCGGTCGCGGGTGGGAACAACACGCATTGCTCCACAAACCAGGACAATGGTATTTCGCCAGCGCCCTTCTTTGCAGCAATTGTTCGCCTTTGGAATTATAAATGCAAACGGAAAAAGCCCGGTGGAGCAAACCGGAGCGGTGAACATCCATTTTCTCTCCTGTTCCGGTCTGGATATCGTTATCATCGACTAAAATAATATCTTCCATAGGATTAGTTCAGATCAGCGATGTCAAAAATCTTATTTTGCGAGTGGGCTCCGTGGACAAGCTTCACTTTACTTTCCAGCAAACCAAAATAAACCGCCAAAAGCTGCCGGGCGCGGTCGTTGGCCAAGTTCATTTCCGGTTTTTCTGCCACTTTCACCTCATATTTGTCCTCTGCCAATTTTGTAACCCCCTCTTCCTTTGAACAAGGATACACTTTTACTTTAACTAGCATAAAAATATTTAAAAATCCGCGGTCCGCAACTGGTGTCTTGTAGATTTTAGTTATGGTCTTTGGATTTTTTTTTATTAGTTTTTGTTTATTATCTTTTTTTTATTACTTTTTTTATTATTGCTTTTTTTAATTATTTTTCATTTTTTTATTATTGCTCGAACCATAAGCGAGTTGCCCGCAAGCCGCTTTGATCTCGCGGCCAAACCGGTGGCGCTCAGTCGTCTCAACGTTTTCTCGGTCGATTATTTCTTTGAATTTCCTGACCCTCTCTCGGCTCGAAGGCTTAAACTCTCCGGTCGGATTGTAGGTTATCAGATTGATAAAAGCCAGCTTCAAGGAAAACCTTTTTTTTATCAACGCCGCCAAAGCTCGCGCGTCATCGTCGGAATCGTTCACGCCATCGATCATGATATATTCGAACATCACGCGGCGGTTGGTTTTTTTGGCATAAGCGTAAACCGCCCAAAGAATATCGCCTATAGGATACTTGTTGTTAGCCGAGACGATACGGGATCGCAGCGCATCGTTGGACGCGTGCAAAGAAATTGCCAGATTGACCTGAATCGGCTCTTTGGCCAGTTTTTCTATACCTTCAACTACTCCGACGGTCGAAATAGAAATATGCCGGGCGCCGATATTGAAACCGCTCTTTGAGTTGATCAGCCTAACCGCTTCCATCACCGCATCATAATTTAAAAACGGCTCCCCCATTCCCATAAAAACGACATTGTCTATCCTTTCATTAGTAATTTTCAAACGGCGCGCAAAAAACAGCAGCTGTAGAACAATCTCGGAAACCGTCAAATTCCTTTTAAATCCGCTCTTCCCGGTAGCGCAAAAAACGCATCCCATCGGACAGCCGGCTTGCGATGAAACGCAAACTGTGTTCCGGCCGTCTTTGTGGCGCATTAAAACCGTTTCGATCCTGACACCGTCCGCCAAAACAATTACGGCTTTATCCGCGTCTTTTGATTCCGATGAAACTGCTTCGGCTGCGATCGCCAAAGGGATCTCTTTTTTCAGTTTTTCGCGCAAACCCGCCGGCAAGCCTTGGGCAACGGACCAATCCTCGATCAACTGCTTGAAAACCAGATCCTTGGCCTGTTTGAAACGGTAAGCCGGTTCGCCTTTTAGCGCTTCTTTGAGTAAATTTATGTCCATTGCCTTTTCTCGAATCCAAATTTTCCGCCATGGCCCGGATAGACCGTTGTTCCGGCGCTGATCGAACTGTTGAGTTTTTCAAGCGACGCTTCCAGGCCGGCAAGCGAACCTCCCGGCAAGTCCCACCGGCCAACGCCGCCGGCCTCAAAGACCGTATCGCCAGAAAAAACAATACCCGGTCCGAACAAGCAGATGCTTCCGGCGGAATGGCCCGGCGTCAACACAACCTTTAAAGAACACTCACCTATCTTGATTTCTTCGCCGTCCTTTAAAAAACGGTCGGGGATGAAATCGATGAAATCCTTTTCGTTCTCATGGATCATCACCGGAGCGCCGGTCTTTTTTTTCAATCCGCCGTTCCCCGAGACATGGTCGTCGTGATAATGGGTGTTAATAATGTATCTTGGCGTCGCGCCCGAATTTTTAATCTCCCGAAAGATCTTTTCCTCTTCGCCGCCCGGATCGATAACGGCCAGCTCTTTGCCGCAAACAAACAAATAGCAATTAGCTTGGAGCGCGCCAACCGGTATCCGAATTATTTCCATAAAATTTCCTCTAAAATCCTAGGCCGCCCATTTGCTGCATCTTCTGGGCCACGGTCATCTGGATCTTCTTCATTGCTTCATTCAAGGCTTCTTTCAAAATCTTTTCTTGCTGATCGGTCGCCAGCGTAGGATTAAGTTTGATATCTTCAACTTCCAGTTTTCCGTTAAGGGTAATTTTAATGCCTTGCTTTTCATAATCAAGTTTTTCGTTTTTTAAAGTGTTTTGGATCTCCTGCAGCTTTTTTAATTGTTTTAATTGTTCAAACATAATAAATAATTTTCAATAAAAAATTTCCAATTTTCAATGAATTCTCGATTAACCAATGAATCAAACAAAACACATAAGAGTATCCTGCTTGAAGCATTGGAATTTGAAACATTTATTGTAAATTGAAAATTAGAAATTGAAAATTGTAGTTTAATACTGCCATTATAGCCAAACTTATCATAAATTCAACGCCCTCGAAAGCCAGAAAACCCGCTTTAAAAAAAGACTGGCCACAAAAGTGGTCAGATATAAAATTTCCGGCATGGATGCTCACAAGAGATATCCCGTCCTACTCTTGTTCGGCGCCGGCGGCCTTATTTTCTCTAGGCTGCTAGGATCAAACGAGCATAGAAGTAAAAACTTTACGCATAGACCCGCTTCACACCTCCGGCATCATATTATCAGAAAAATTGATATTGGCAAATCAACCATTTTTGACTTTATCCAGGAATCGTATAATTTCAGAGTATGATGAAAGACCAAGAAACAATCGCCAAAAAACTCGTCCAGGCCGATCCGAGAACAAAAGCGGAACTGGACGCGTTTAAGCGAAAAATTTGCGCGGAATTTAAAATTCCCTACCCAAGCAACATCGATCTGCTTTCGGCATTAAACGACTTCGATGGCGGAAAAATAAAATCTTCCCGCCAAGAACTCCGAAATTTATTACGGGTAAGGCCCGTTAGGTCGCTTTCGGGCATCATCAATGTTTCCGTGCTTACCAAGCCCTATCCCTGCCCCGGATCATGCCTTTATTGCCCCCAGGAAACCGGTTTTCCAAAAAGCTATCTTTCGGGCGAACCGGCGGCGGAACGGGCCAAGCGTTTGAATTTTGATCCGGTAAAGCAGGTCGCCGGACGACTCGGCATGCTGGCCGAAGAAGGCCATCCGGTGGACAAGATAGAAATGCGGATCATCGGCGGCACCTGGAGTTTCTATAAAAAAGCGTACCGGGAATCGTTCGTTAAAAAATGTTTTTTTGCCTGTAATAATTACGGATCTAAAAATCCAAAAAGAATCGGTTCGCTAAAACAGGAGCAAAAAATAAACGAATCGGCCAAATGCCGGATCATCGGGCTGTCGGTCGAAACCCGGCCGGACTTTATTGACGCAAAAGAAATAATCAGCTTAAGAAACTTGGGCATAACCAAAGTGGAGCTCGGCATTCAAAGCATTTACAACGATGTACTTGATTTAAACCAAAGAGGCCATAAAGTTGATTCTACGGTCAAAGCGACCCATCTTTTGAAAAATGCCGGATTCAAAATCGCCTACCAGATAATGCTTAACCTTTACGGCTCCTCGCCCCAGAAAGACCTAAATATGGTCAAAACGCTTTTTAACGACGAACGGTTCCAGCCCGACACGCTCAAGATTTATCCTTGCGCCGTCTTGCCTGAAGCACCGCTTTATAAAATTTACAAACAAGGATCATTCAAACCATATTCGGACAAAAAGCTCACGGAGGTTATCAAGGAAATAAAAAAAATTATTCCTCCTTATGTCAGGATCGAACGGATCATCCGCGACATTCCCTCCCCCCGGATTACCGAGGGCGCCAAGACCGTTTCCAACCTGCGCCAGATCATCGCCGCGGATATGGCAAAGGAAAATTGGCAATGCCAGTGCATCCGCTGCCGGGAGGTAAAAGGCGGTTACGATCCAAATGAAAAAGTTTTTCCGGTTCGCCGAACGTATTCCGCGTCAGGCGGCCAGGAAATTTTTTTAAGCTTTGAAAACAAAGATCAAACCAAAATCTTCAGCCTGCTGCGCCTGCGCGTGAGCCAAAATCCGGAATTGGTAATTCCGGCGCTAAAAAACGCCGCGCTGATAAGAGAAATCCACACTTACGGCTTCCAGCTTGCCGTGGCCGAAAAAGCGTCGGCAGTCCGCCATAATGGCGAGACTCGCCTGGTGGCGGTCCAGCATCAAGGTTTGGGGAAAAAATTGATTCTTGAAGCGGAAAAGATCGTAAAAAAAGAATTTGGTTTCAAAAATATCGCGGCCATTTCGGGCGTCGGCGCCCGCGCCTACTGGCGAAAATCCGGCTATGCCTTAAAAGAAACGTATATGATAAAAAAGCTCTGATTGAAAAACCATTAAAAAACGAGGTTTTTCCCCGTTATTCTTTATTTACCGTAAAAACGGTAATGCTTCCGCTAGCTTCTTCTAAAGCCTTTTGGACCGCCATTGCGCTGATTATCGCGAGCGTGCCGGGAGGCAAACCGATTTCCTTCTCAATTAAGGCTAAATCGGCGAGAGCAACCAGCGGGATCAGATCTTTCAGCTGTTCTTTTATTTCTTCTCGCAAAAGGCCGGAATCTTCGCCTCCGGACGCGAATTCCTTAACAAGGATCTTTATAACTTCGTACTCGCCGGGCTCCAAAACGACTTTCTTTACCTCAATTACCTCTGCTTTATCCATCGCTTAACTCTCCAAAATTAAGATGTCGCTCTCAATATCAATTATGTATTCTTCCTTTTGAGTTTCGCCCGGCGTGGTATAAAACCACGCCTGTCAACCAGAGGATGCTTCCTCCCCCGCAGGATGCGGGGCGGAGTACCTAAGTCCTCCTCCTTTCTTCCCGCTTTTTTGCGGGAAGGAAACCGTAAGTTTCATTTTGTTCCCAGGGCTTACCCGTGGTCTACAAAATAATAATATTTTTTAAAAAAATATCAAACCATATCTTAAAAAGGCCGCGCTTTTTTTGCGTTATTCGGTTTTTGGTTTTTTAGTTTTTTGCGCCATTTCTTCTCCAGCTTATCCACCTCCTCTTCGTCAAAACCAAAGTGGTGGGCAATCTCGTGCCAAACCACGATTTTAACCGCTTCTTTCAACTCCGCCGGAGATGACGCCAATCTTTCGATCGTGTTTTTGAAAATAGTGATCTTGTCGGGCAAGTTCATTCCCATCCCCTTGCCCCACTCGTTTTCCGGAATTCCTTCATATAAACCGAGCAATGACCGCCGGGGCGATTTTTCCTCGATGACGATCGCGGTGTTGTTAACGGCTTTTAAGATATGTTCGGGCAAGCTGTTGATCGCCTCGGCTACAAGTTTTTCAAATTTTTCTATTTCCATTTTAAATTCATTAAAAAAGAGGCTAAGATCGTTAGCTTAGCGCCCTACAACAATATAATCTAATTTCATTCAAAACCGCCGCTAGTCGAATTAAAACATTTGCCCAATCTTTAATCAAGTTTATTGATTGCCTTATAATCGGCTTCCAATATCTTTTTAAACTTCTGAAAACGGATTCCGGCGGCCGGGTGGTAGCTGATAAAATACTTCCTTCCCCCGCTGTCTCGCCATTTTCCGCGCCAGTCGGAAAATTTATCTTTAGGGAAGAACCTTCTGAACGCCACATCTCCCAGTAGAATAATTTTCTTAGAGCCGACCAGCTCTATTTGGCGCGCCAAATAATCGCAGCAAGCCGCGATCTCATCGGGTCTGGGCTTCCGGTTAAGAGGCGGCGTCGGCAGGCATTTTACGATTGACGTGATAAAGGTTTCTTTGGAGCGGTCGATACCAGCCAGCGCCAACAATTCGGTGAGCAGTTTTCCGGACCGCCCGATGAACGGCCGGCCGGTTTCATCCTCATTGGCGCCCGGCCCCTGGCCGATTATAAAATAATCAGCATCAAGCGGTCCCTCGCCCGGAACAGGTTTAATTCTTGTAATCGATAAGCGGCATTTTACGCATAGGCCGATTTCCCTATTAAGTTTTTCCATCCGGCTTGTTTTATTCATTTCTCCCGATTAATTAGCTTGAAGGGATCGGAAAAATAATACATTAAAGGTTTCTAAAGATTTGTAACCGTTTTTTACGTTGCCGCCATTTTAGGGTACGGCAATACACTTCTCCGTATCGCAATTGGAAATCAGCTGATCGCATTCGTCCACAGTGTTGCCAGTCCTTTTCTGGCAATCGGTAATTGTTTCATTAGGATCGCAATCTTCATTGTTTTCCGGTTGGACATCGCCATCGCCGCAAAAAATAAGATCGCTGTCGTTCTTCTCGCACTTTGCGTTGATCTTCCACCAATCTTTGTTTAAGCTGTATCCATCCCATTCCGCGGCTCCAGCTGAAACAAAATAGGTATTTACGGCAACCCAACCGGAAAAAACAATGACCAACCCAACAACCGTTACCCCCATAACTTGCCTTACTTTGGCAACAACCCGGACATTGCCGCGGTTCGCCATCAAATAAAGGCCGCAAAGAATGAAAATCAACGAAGAAATTAAAAAGGTCAGAGACAAGGAATAATAAAGAATCTCTTTGGTCATCTTGAAAAAATGGCAGACCGTACAGTCTTCCTGCTGGGAGCCGCCGCAGGGAACCAAGCCTGAAGCTATCGCCGGCAAGGCAAAAAACACTCCAATTAATAGGCAGACAGCTAAAAATAACCACGGTTTAATTTTTCTCATATGTTTCTTCGCTGATAACGACCGGAAATTATTAAATTATCAATTTATTTTCCGAATGCTGTTTCTCCCGGCGCAAAGCGTAACAAAGCGGACGGCCAGAGGAAGCGTCATCGAAGAGCGCTTTGGGCAAATAATCTATTGTCTATTTTAAAAAAACAACCAATGAGTATCCTATTAATGTAAATAAAGCTATCGGAGGCAAAGCCGGTATCGGACGGCGCGTCCCTTGATTGAGAAATTGGTAGAAACTGGCGCAAAACCCAATAGTGGAAAAAACTGCCGTAAGCGCGGCGGCAGAAGTCCCATAATTCCTGGCCACCGATACGCAAAAAAATAGCGGAAAAACAATGTCTCCGCCGCCAAGAATCAGAAATTTTTCCCCTCCGGCCGCTATACGGTTGATATCCTCTCTCAAACCCGATAAATTCATCGGTATAAAAACCGCGGGCAAAGCCCCGTTAGCTACCATTTCTTTAGCCATTGCGACCATATGCTTGGTAACATAAACGGCAATAAGGTCGTAAAAAGAAAAAAGCAGGAGAAGAAACGCGGCGGAACCGGGGAAGAAAACATATCCAAGAAAAATTCCTGCCCCCAGCATCGTAAAAGCAAGACATGCGTTTTGGCTCACTATTTTTGGATACGCCCACCAAACTGCCGCCGTGAAAACCCCGGCCAGAAAAGCAATGGCCCGGCTTACCCAAACATTAAAAAAAACCGCTGTTCCGGCAAAAACGGCCAAAAAAAACATTATCTTAAATATCGCTCTTTTTATTTTTTTTACTTTCAAAAAATAGATTAAAAGGAGAAGCCCTAAAGTAGCCAAAATAAAAATGGCTACGAAGTTTTGCACATTTACTTTCGCCGTTCCAAGGCCTTTAACGCTGGCCGTACCGGCCAAATGGCTAACCGAAATTATCCCGGCAGCCATCAAAATCGCAAAAAAAGCGGCGCTTATAGCTAAAATCAGCAATGGTTTTCCTTCCGCCCTGGCCTGCTCCGTTTTTATAGCTTCGCTCATATCTTTGTTCTTTTTCTTTTTTTAGCCATCCCGCTGGCTTTAAGATATTTTTGATATATAAAACGGCTTGGCGTTCTATAAGCCAATTTGCCTTTCGACGCTTTTTTGGAAGAATAATTTTTCACATTTTTGCCGTTTTTCCCTTGGCAGTTTTTTGCTCAACGGCTTTCAAGATCTCTTTGGCTTTGTCTTTTCTTTCCCAGGTAAATTCCGCCTCTTCGTGGCCAAAATGGCCATAACAGCTGGTTTTCCGGTAAATCGGCCTCAAAAGATTCAATTGTTTGATAATTCCCCCCGGCGACAGATCGAAAACCTTCGGAATTATTCTTTCGATCCTTTCCTCGTCGATCTTCGCCGTTCCAAAAGTTTCAATGCTTAATTCGGTCGGCTTCGTTCCGCCGATAACATAGGCAAGGCGCACAAAACACTCGTCGGCCAAACCCGACGCTACAATATTTTTTGCTATATAACGAGCCATATAGGCTCCCGACCTGTCAACTTTCGTCGGATCTTTTCCCGAAAAACTGCCGCCCCCGACCGGCACAGTTCCTCCGTAAGAATCAACAATGATCTTCCGTCCGGTCGCGCCGGTATCGGAGGCGGGGCCGCCAATCACAAACCGGCCCGTATTGTTCACGAAAAATCGGGTATTATGATCCAAATATTTTCCGCAAACCGGTTTGATTACTTTTTCGATTATGTCTTTTTTTATTTTTTGGACCGGTGTATTTGGATCGTGTTGAGCCGCAATTACTACGTTTTCCAGCCTTGCGGGTATTCCGTCGTGGTATTCCAAGGTCAGCTGGCTTTTACCGTCCGGCCGCAAATAAGGAATGATCTTCTTTTTTCTGGCTTCGGCAAGGCGGAAAGCCAATTTATGAGCCATTAATATCGTCAATGGCATCAATTCCGGAGTTTCGGTAACGGCGTATCCGGTCGAAAATCCCTGGTCGCCCGCCCCTTGTTTTCTCGACCCGGCCTTCCTGATCCCCCTGGCTATATCGGGCGACTGCCGGCTTACCGCGTTCATAATCGCCACATTCTTGCAGCAAAAACCGTGGGTTTCCTGGTCGTATCCAATATCGCGGATAACTTTTCTCGTCAAGTTGTTAAAATCGATCCACGCTGAACTCGATATCTCGCCGCCGATAATCGCATAGCTGTTGCCAACCATCACCTCACAGGCAACGCGCCCGTACTTATCCTGGCGGATAACTTCATCAAGAATGGCATCGGCAATCTGGTCAGCGATCTTGTCCGGATGACCCTCGGTAACTGATTCAGACGTAATGTAAGATTTTCTCATTTTTTTTATTATGTTGTAACCTTTATGTTGTAAACCACGGGCAAGTCATGGAAAAAAATGAATCCGTAGGCTTTCTTCCCGCAAAAAAGCGGGTAGATTGGGTTGTGATCTTAACCATTCTTAGCGCTTCCGAATACTCCCTTTGTGTTATTTTAACCACGCCTTAGCTCCTTTTCAATGACATCCATGGCTTTTTCCTTCAGTTATAATCCGTTTTACGCCATAAATCGCGGCCGCCTTGGCCAAAACAGTCAAGCCAAAAATTCATGAATTAAAACCGAAGCGCATAAAACAACCGGCCCAAATAAAACCCGGCATCTTTTAAACGTTTTTTAAATTTTATCTTTCTGAATTTTTAACGGAATAATTGTTGCTAAGCCAAGCCAGGATTTTCTCCGTTTCGCCTTTTAAATTTCCCTGCATTGTCTGCCAATGCGGCGCTCCTAAAATGATAATCGCCACTCTCCTGCTCTCCCCTTCGGCTATCGGAAAATCAAACAGGAACAAACCATTATATTTTGATTCTATGATATATCCGGTTTTCCCTCCGATAAAATTTTGGCTGTTAAAAAATAAATTCCTATTTTTTGCGTAAGGAAAAATCGAAGTTGAAAAACCGGCGGGCTTTATCCCTTTGGTAATCTCGAATATTTCCGGATGGGAATCTTGGACGTATCTCGCCAGATAAAACAAGTCCCGGGCGGTCGCCTGGTTTCCAACATCAATTCCATGCGCATCGACAAACCTAGTCTTTTCCATCAGAATCGATCCGGCTCTTTGATTCATGGCGTAAATCGCGTTTCCACCCGGCACGGCGCTGCTCAATACCTCGGCCGCGTCATTGGATGATTCCTGCAAAAGGAGGTAATAAAGCTGTTCCAGCGGGTAGCTGAAACCGGCCGCGAGGCCTCTTGTTTCGCCGTAAGGCCTCAACATCCAGTTTTTGACCAAAACCGCGCTTTTTAAATCTGCCTGCTCTTTCACAACCGCGGCCGTCATTAATTTCGTAAGCGACGCGATCGGCAACGGAACTTCGGAATTTTTCTCTGCCAATATCTGGCCGGAATCAATATCGGCAACTAAAAAACTTTTTGCCGAAATGTCTGGAAAATCCGCAACCGTTAATTTAACCGCTTCGGTACGCCTGGCATTCTTATTTATCACCAATACGGGCATCCCGATCTCCGCCATGTTAAAAAGAATCTTGGCGTCCCGGTCGCTCAAAGTCAGGCATTCCATATCCTTATCGCTGCCGGTTTTTTGCCCCAATCCGGAATATGGTTCCCCATGAATCTGGCAAGAACCGTAATAATTCAATGTATAGGGCAGATAAACTCCGCCATCCATCGAAAAAGCTGTTTTTCTCTTTGACTGGACCGAAAAAAGACCGGAAGGCAATCCTTCTTTTTTATACAGGATTGAAAAAGTATTTTCCGTTTTTCCTTTAGAATAAATTCTAACTTTCATCTCTGTGGAATCGATTTCCAAAAAATCTCTCTTTTCGGATAAAAAACCTTCCCGCAAATCAATATAATCTCTGAGACGCGTTTGGCCTTCTTGAATCAAAGCTGGCTGCGAAACATAGTCTAAAGCCATTGTGCGGTCATAGCCTAAAAACCCCGATATATATAGAAGAAAGGATTGCGTTGACAACAATATAAACAATATAAACAATAAAAACAATCTTTTTTTCATGTTTTGTAAACCATGCGCAGCTTCTCTATAATCTGAACGGCAGGCGGATTTGGTCAAATCCATTCTAACCAAAAAACGGCCTTTCGGCCAGCCGTCCCGCTCCCAACATTGACTGTTTTTACACCATATCCCTGCCGCCCCGTTTCACAAGAACAAACAGCATCAAACGGAACAAGGTCAGAAACCGATTTCAACTTCGGCTCTGGAACGCTAAACCCGGCTAACTCTGGTAAGGCCGGAACATGCGATAATCTCAACGCCTTGTCTCTGCAATTCGTCGAGAAACAGATTAACGCCCAGGGAATCGGAACTCATATGCCCCGCGATCAGCACGTTGATATTCGCGGCTTCGGCTTCCTTTCTATGTTCTTCGGACACATGCATCCCGACCGTAGTCCCGATCCCGGCCATCGCCATCTTGGCATAAAGCTTGGAAGAGCCCTCGGTACCGCCAGTGATCTCCGAAAGCATTATCTTTCCGCAACGGCTCTCCGGATTGCCAACAAAAATTTTCGGCCCAGCCCCGATCTTGGCCGCTTCCCTATACTCCGGAATCCGGTTAAACACATCAAGCAAATCGCCTAACCTTTCGGGATCAGCTTCTTCTATTTTTTCCTTCAGGAATTTAGCAGCCAAATTATCGCACGGCGTGTGGCAGCAGATCAGGTTGAATCCCATCAGCCTGGCCGCGTCAACCGTCCGCTGGTGGTTTTTTGCGTTCAATCCGCGGGCCACTTCGGAGATCTTCTCCCGCATCAATCCTTCAGCCACATTAATCGGCACCCCGTACAGGCTCAAGACTTCCGCCTGAAGCTCCATAACATCCGACAAATTGGCCAACCCCTTGCCGATCGGATGATGGGAAATAATAAGATCGATATCGCCGAGGAATTTCGCCATCAGAATCTCGGCCGGTTCTATGTCGATTCCAACCAGGACCTTTTTAACCTCAATATCGTTTTTGATATAAAGGATCTGGCTGTCCGCGTACGGATTGGTTAAATCAGACGCGTCAAAATCCGCCTTTTCCTGGTTGGTCAAGTTTTCGTAATTACGGCGCCGGCGCGCCAGCATTTTTTCCACCGCTGGCCGTCCGCGCAGATCGGCATCAATGCCCTTATTTATCGCCAGGTTGTACAGTTCCGTTACCTTCATTTTTGTCTGAATATTTTTTCGTAAGGTCGGCTATCAGTTTCTTCTGCTGGTCCAGATCCGATATATCCCGGCGAATCCGGGCTTTTTCGTTCCGAATGTGTTTTTTGAGGCTTGCTGGCATTTTTTTCATTAGATAATTATTGTTTTAACTCTGATCAACCTTTATCGGATAACTAGTAATTAATACAATAAAACAGGAATTTATTCAAGTTTGAAGGAAAAGGACAAAAAAATCCGTTTGGTTAACGGATCTGGAACAACCGGTTCGACTGGTAAAAACTTTCGACGCTCTTTGGCTTCCACCAGCCACTTAGCTCAAATTCGCTGATAAGATACGGCATATGGAAAGGCACATTGCCGGGGGAAAGAATATTGCCTAAAACTTGTTCGTCTTTCCCGCTTGAACGGATCTGGATGAGATCGTTGCCCATGAACCACAACCCCATCCTAACCATGCACCGTCGGATCGCAATGTCCTGGATATGGGTTCGCCCCGTTTCCTGGTGATTGTAGTCGAACCTCGATTCGACGTTGGATGGAGCATCGTCGTAGATATCGCGCGCATCGTAAACCAGTTTCTTTACGATTGCGGAGTTCTTTTTCAGGAAATGATAATATGCGTCCTCGTAAAGAGCGCAAGCGCCCAGAAAATCCACTAAGGTTTTGTTCACCACCCAAACCAGGCGCCAGTTCCCTTCTCCGTATATTTCGTCCCATTCTTTATATCTAACATCCCTTTCCGCCCCCAAATAACCCGGGGTCGCGATGGTTATCCAGTTTTCCATATTTCCTCCAACATTTTTTAACGTGCCTTGATTTCCGAAAACGGCTATATCATACCTTAATCCATTCCTCCGTCAAGCATGCCGAACGCAAGAAAGAGGCTGGCTTTTAAGCAAATTGTGAAAAATACTTGAAACGTTTTAACGACTTCAGCCAAAAAGCTTTTTAAAACCCGCAGTATTAACAAAATAGTTGTTCCTGTTGTTTTTTAAAGCTTTGCGAATGTCTTTTTGTTGTTTTAGTAACTTATTTTCACCACTTTTTTTCTTTGGCACTGAAATAATACTTTTAAAAAGTAAATCGAAATATAATCCGTCGAGAAAACTTACGTAATGATAGTGATTATTGGCATTTTTTTCTTGAATTATCTTAATCAGTTCCAATACTTGTTTGTTTTGTTCCCCGCCCTCATTGTTTACATGTTTCGCTTCTAAGAAATAAATCTCTTTACCCTTCTTTATGCATAAATCCAATTTTTTGCTTTGAGTATCCTTACCGATGGAAATTTTTAGATTCTTTTTTATATTCTTAAGAGTAAAATCATTTCGAAAACAAGCAACAGATTTTTTAGCTTTAATAAATTCTAAATAATTCTCCGTATAACAATATCCGCTTTTTTTTAGAATATTTATTAACTTAACTTCACCAACTTGCCCTTTTTTTCGAGACGATGTCTTGTCTATCAATGCTTGTATCCATTCGGAAGGTACAAATTCATTTAAATCTCTTTTTTGCAAATAGTAAGCGGTAATTTTCTTTAATAGCTCCTCGTTCATTGTTGCATAGTTTAAGCTCGAATCGCAGGCGTTAATGAAACAACTAAACTCAGAGAATTGGGAAAAGTCCTTCAAATTTTCTTTTAAATCTGCAAATAGAGTAGCTATAACCTCGGTCGAGCTTTTCTTATTGGAAACCTCCTTAATAGCAATTAAAATATTTTTAATTTTTTTAGTTTTTTCAACGTATTTAGGCAAATCTCTATCCTTTTCAATAAACATATAAGCGGGATCTAAAGCCTGCTCTTTGTTTAATATTGAATAATCTAATAATTTAATATTATCCATAATATATTCTATTAAGCTAATAATTTCTCATCCTGCGTTTCTTGCGATATATTGTGAAGCTTGTTCACGTACAAATAATTGATTAATTTGTAC
The DNA here is from genome assembly GCA_022710775.1 of Patescibacteria group bacterium. Lineage (GTDB taxonomy): Bacteria > Patescibacteriota > Minisyncoccia > Minisyncoccales > UBA5738 > CAINCQ01. Next base: position 16,831 of record JAKLGH010000002.1, on the reverse strand, counting down.
GTAAAGTTAAAAGAAATTCTTTTTCGATCATTATCTCGATAATTTGTTAAAAATAAAGAGTTGTATTTCTTTCTTAGATTTTCCAATTCATCGTTGAACACTTTAATAATCTCTCTTTGCTCATTTATGGTTATCTGCTTTTCAAAAATCAATTGCACCATGTGTCTGGAAGTTGGCTTACTCACTAAACCATCTAATTTATAGTCCCTAATGTCCTCGAGGGCAATTTTCCCTTTTTCGCTTCCACTATCAATCGCTTTAAGTAAAATTATGTTTGCCCTAACAAGCTCCATGTTTTTATCGGTTACTGAATAAATTTTTTGTTCTTTTATATGGTTATAAGCCATTTTGATTTCTTGATTTCCTTTTATTAAGTCTTTTTCTTGGAGACGATAAATTTTTAATTCGTTTTTTTGATTTTTAATGCAATTAATAAAGCTACCACCAATCATCCACCCGTATTTTTTTTCCAATTTAATATTTATGTTTTTTTTGTCAGGATATAAATGTGCTTTAATGTTAAAGCAACAATCAAATGCGTCTTTTTTCTTTTTATAATAAAAAACGATTACATTGTATGTTGTATCTGAAAATACTTGGTTTTTATAGTAATTCATTTCCACTATTTCAAACTTTGAAAAAAAGGCATTTCTGGTTTTTTTTGAATTTTCAGCAGATAAAAAATTTATTGGAACGATTACAATCCCCTCATCGCTATCCATAATTGAAATCAAAGCCAGTTGATATAGATCTTCGAAGCCGTTAGCAAAATATTTTTCTTTAGTGGTTTTATCAGCCTTATTTATATTTAAATATGGAGGATTGGTTAACACAAATTCATATTTTTTGGGGAAAAGAAGGCTGTCGTTAAAAAAAACATCCTTATTGTTGACGAATTTTTTATCAATATCAAAACCTTCGACACTCTTCGCGCCTTCTTTTTTTGCCCATTTTAACAAATCACTATTTCCGGCAAACGGATCAGCCACTTTCTTCCCTCTTACGTATTTATTTAGGCCAACCAGTATCTGGTCGGAATTTGTGGTAAAAAACTGGCCCAGTTGTTTCTTGTTCTCCATAGATATATCTTATATTACCTCTTTATTGATTAATGGCTAGAATCGATTAAAAAAATAAGGAAAAAATTCCAAGAAAAAAGCTGGTTCTTGTTAACCAGCGTTTAATTTGTGTCGGTGAAAGACAGCCTCATAAAGCGAGTGAGCAATTTATGCGCCGGCCATCCCGACTACGGCCATCGCGATGATGACCAGTACGGCTATCATTTTTCTCATGACCAGGGGGACCTCCTTTGACCCTTCCCGCCTTTTTATGCCTGGGCAGAAAGGCAGGAATAAAACTGCGCAGGGCGAAATCTCTTTAAGCTGTGCCACGGATTATCGCCATCTCAACTTTGGCCTATAAGATGGCTCCGCCGGGGAAACTGGCTAGTTTCTTCATTAACCGAATATCCTCCAGTGTTTCGTTTTTAAAACCAGAACGCTAACTGGAATAGATGGGTATTCCCAATCGAGCTTCGTCCTTTCGGACAGCCAGGTTAACACCATGTCATCCTGCCTCTTAGAGACAATGGAATCTGCTCAAGGCGTCTCGTCGGTAATGGTGCGGCTGCTGGAAGCAATATGTTTCATTACTTCTGTTTCACCTCCTATGAAAACCAAGTATTATCTCTCTGCTTACGCAAAGCATCTAGCCTTGCGGAGTCTTGGCAGTTACCGTTCCATAAAGGAACCGCTTGATCAAGCCCTGTTCGGGACGAGGGGTAAACTCGCGGAATAGTTCAAGCGCCAACGACCATAGCTATAGCCATAATAGCGTTCGGTATTCACCTCCTTTTTAAGTTGCTAAAACTATTCTACTAAAAAACCGCCGCTTGTCAAAAAAAAGGACGGTTTTCCGTCCTAAAATACTGGTATCAGCTGGATTTTCGGTTGCTTCAGAATCTTTTGGATCAATTGGCGTTGGCGCGAACAGTTTCAGCCTGTTAGTGGTCTCTGGCATAGTTCGAAGAAGCGCCGTTGTCGCTAGAAACGCTGGTGCAAGAAACTCCCGAGGAGCCAGCTATGGATGCGGGCGGTCCGGGACCAAGCGCCAAGCACACTGCCGCGATCGCAAGCATTACCAGCAATGGCGAAGCAAAGATTCTATACAGCTCCGTGAACGATCGGCCGGGCACATCGCCAGCGTCATTAGTGTTCATGGCCGTTGCCAGCAGGATTGCGAAAGCGACCAGTGCTAATGTCAGCACTGCGAGCATAGTTTTTCACCTCCTTTTCGCTCTCGGATATTATTCCATCTTCTGGACAAGCCGTGGGCGGCCGGCGGCCGCTTAGGCCAAAAAGCAAAAATTTTCAAAACCGGGCGGACCGGTTCCGGCATATAACAGCCTTGGCCGCAGAACCGAGCTTATCCTCGTCTTTCTCGCATTGGCTGAAGAACGCGGACTACCGGTCAAACCGCTCGTTATAACGCATTGCTTTGTCGCTATCCCCGTCATAACGGCGCGGCGCAGAAAGGCGTAGGCTCCCTTGATCAGATCACCTCCTTAAGGGATACGGCTGGATATAGCTCACAACCTTTCTTAGGCTTAGGCTTAGGCTTAGGCTCTAGAAAGCCATCCATAGCCCGCCAAGTTTTTGCTTGACGATTGCAGATCTCATCAGACACCCCGTATAAGTGTTGGCTGCGAGGACATTCCAGGCTGGGTAGCGCAACAACATAGGTTGGCGCTTAGCCGGCCGCGGGAAGCTAAAAAGCTGTCCCAATAACAAGCTCCCGCATCCTGCGCTCCATCCAAAGGCCTCCGAACATCCAAACAAGAAGCTGGTTTTTTCTGATGCTTTCACCTCCTACCCCTATATAAATAATGATTTTTAATGAACCGTTAAAAAGAACTTATCGGATTTCCGTCTTTTTGTCAAAAAAAAGAACCTCTTTTGAGATCCTTTAAAAGAAACCGCTTTAAAGCTAATAGTTCATGTGGCCTTGCATCAGCTTTTGGCGCAGTATTTCCTGGCCGGCAAGCATTCTCTCGATGTCGAAAGCCCCATCCCAGGCTTTCTTAATTTCGGGTACTTCCAGCATGGATGCCACCGCTATCTTCCAGCGCTGGATTTCTTCCGGCTTGATATCCAAGGTCGGCAACGAATGCAAGCCTCCATCCTCAATAAGAGATTTGATATGCGGCGGCCGCTTCAATTCGCGGTTTGCCCACCGGTTCAAAGCAAGCACAGATTCGGCGGCATTTTGCGGAATATTGGTCCGCATCTCGCCTTCCAATTCATCGGGATATATTACGATGTGCGAAGCCAGCTTGATAATGTTGTAAGCATCGCCCGGCGTTATCCCGAAATCTTGGCCAAACTCCGCCAGCGCATCCTTTGCCGATTCGCCAAATTCGGTGCCGCGCATATCGATGATCTGCTGATACATCCGATCCGGATAGACTACTATTCCGTCTATCAGCCTGATCATTGTGTCCAGCTGTTGAACCAAGATATGGAATTGATCGATCAATGCAACGCGCTCAACTGACGATTGGGAAATATCCCGTTCCTCCTTGGTAATCAAATTTTGCAATAGAGCCACCAAGTTGCCTATACCAAGGCGGAACATACCGACTATATTCTCAGACTTTATGGTATTCTTTTTCGCCGGATTAGCCGTTGATCCTACCTGTTTTTTACCGAATGCTTCCTGGACCAGCGGATTCGGGCTGCGCGCCATGAGTTGAATATCTTCGGCAATCTTAGCAAGCACGCCGCTAAGCACCGTCAGCGAGGAAGCCAGAATAGCGTGAATCAGGCGGGGTAAAATCTGGGTTGCACCGTAATAAGGTTTCAGGCCGATAGCTTCAAGCGCCAGCAGCTCGGATTCCGGCGACGTATTTTGGTAATCTCCGACCATATCCGCCATGCTTCCAAACCGGACGTATTCCCTGGCAAAACGGAGATAATGCAGCACAGCCTCCAAATCGGCAAAATAAGACGCAAACCTTTTGCCGAACATAATATCGTGCGCGCCTTGGCCATGGGTCCTCGACAGAAGAGGAACATACCAGTATTCCAACCCTTGTTTTTGAACCGCTTTCATCAGCGCATCCAGTCTTTTCTCGATAACATCAAGCGCCTCCAACAACGCAAGCTGGTCGGCCGGATCCTGGATATTAAACGTTGTTTTCCCTTTGTGGAAATATTTTCGTACCAACTCTCCCATTATCGCCTGCCGTTCCTTTATGTAAGCCATAAAGTCGTGATCGGTTTCTTTTTCGATCTGCTTTCTCTTTTCCTCGTCGGGCGGCGACGCCTTCAGTTCGGCTGCCATTTGTTCGGCCAGTCCGGATAATATTTTTCCCTGTTGTTCTTCAGCCAAAACCGCTGCTACTTCAACCCGGTCAAAACGCAACAACCTGGCTACCGGATCAAAGATAGCTGTTATCTCTTTCTTCGAATATCTTGGTATCATTTACCCACCTCTTCCTTGATTTTTTTTGCGCACAAAATTGTTAACGTGCGAATCAAAAAATATACAATTAAAATTTTACCGAGTCAAATCAAAAAGGTATTTTAAAATAATACCGGGTTTAATTATTCAGGTATTTCGCGACATTGACCAAATGCTCGGCGTACGTTTTGGAAAAAACGGTTCTCCCGTCCCTGGCGCTTAAATAGAAAAAATAGTCGGATGCTACCGGATCGGCCGCCGCTTCAATACTTTCGATTCCGGGATTGCAGATCGGCCCCTTGGGAAGGCCGTTGTATCGGTAAGTATTGTACGGAGAATCGATATTTTTATTTTCCGTGCTCGGACGGTCGCTTGTCAAAAAATACAATAACGTGCTGTCCACCTGTAAAGGCCAGCCCTTGTCCACCCGTTTCCAAAGGATTCCTGAAACAATTTTTTTATCTTCTTTAGTCCTCACCTCTTTCTCGAGCAATGAAGCCATTACCATGATGTCAAAAATTTTCTTATCCTGCTTTTCGATCTTAGTTTGGACCTCCGGCGTCAGTTTTTTCGAAAAATTCTCCAGCATTTGCCGGATAATGTCTTCGGGCAAGGGATGAGCCGCAATATAGTACGTGTCTGGGAAAAGATAACCTTCAAATCCGGCGGCGGCGGGAGCGTCATCCAAAAAACCGAATTCTTCTCTTACGGCAATCGGTATCTCTCTAAGAACGGCGTCCATAAAATCTTTTTTAGGAATTATTTTTCTCGCCTCAAGGTTTTTGGCAATATCGTTCACCGACCAGCCCGGGATTACGGTAAATGCCACCGGAACTGTTTGGCCGCGCGATAATTTCTTGATTATTCCAAAGTCGTTTTGGTTTTTAAGATCGTAAGTTCCGGCTTTTAATTTTTTAAAATTCCCTGAAACCGCGGTTTCAAAAAGGAAGATTCCTTTGCTTTTTACGTATCCCTCCGCCTTGAGATTGGAAGCGATTTCCAAAACATTTTCCCCCCGCAAAACGACAAAAACGTCCTGCGCCGGCCGTTTCGACCCGCCAAGCTCGTAAACCAAAAAGCCAGCCGCTGCCGCGGCAACAAGCGCTGCCAATAAGATTGGTTTCTTTTTTCCTTCCATTTTTTTATGATACCTATTCGCGCCGTTTTCTCAAAACCGGCTTGACGGACGGAACCGTTATGCTATTTTTTCTCCGAGGAAGTAAAATGGACATTGATCCTTTGGAAATGAATAGAAGCCCCTTTACAGTAGCCCCGCTGGAAGAAAAAAATTCCTATCTGGTGAATTATTTTGACGAAACCAGCGGTCCGCAGCTGGAAAAATTCGCAACCAACCTTATCCGATTTTTCCTCGGCTCCGATCTGGAAGAATGGTTTTTTTGGGATATTTTTTCCGATGCCGTTGTTTACGCGATACGCCCGGGCAGCGACCCCGCGCCGGAAAACAACCAAGTCTTAAAAATTTGGTTCGCGCCGTTCCTCGGACTCCGGATCGAGACCCAAAACATTCCGGATTTTCTATCAACCGTTTTCTGCGAATGGGCGCTAACGGACCATTTTAAGTAAATGTCGAAAGCGGGCAAACCCGCTTTTTTATGTTCAATTTCGTATTGATAATTTTTCCGGACTGGAATATCCTCCTTATTCCAAAGCCTTCACCTTCGCGATCAGAATTTCATAATCGGCAACCAATGGGTCATTCAATGCTTCCTTGAAAATGGCAAGCATTTCCTCTTCGAACCGAATCTTCTGCTCGCGCGGAGCATTGAACCGGTCCCAAACCGCTTTTCCCTGTTTTTTATGCGCTTCCAGCAGGTTTTCGAGGTTCGTTATTTTGTCGGCCAATGCCACCATTTTTACCGCAGCTGAGCCGTTCTTTACGTTTTGAGCGTATTTTTTCTTTTTTTCCGGCCAAGGAAGGGTATTATCCGCCGTCAGCGTTTTGACGATATCAATAGCGTCATCTCCAAGCTCTTCGCGCAGCTTATCTTCGGAATAGTCAGTATCTTCCAAAACGTCGTGCACTAAAGCCGCCGCAATAATTGCTTCGTCGGAAATTCCGGCGCAGGCGAGTTTTTGCGCCACTGCCATCGGATGGAAGATATAAGGCGTGTTATCCACCTTCCTCTTCTGGTCGTTGTGAGCGAAAGCGGCAATACTGGCGGCGGTCATCACCAGGTTGGCTTTTTGTTTTCGATTTCCCTTTTCCATATTATTGTTTGTTTTCTACTCGTTCCCAGCCATATCCCAGGCTGTGATCATGCCCAGAAGCAAACCGTCAGACCTTCCATTATCGGTGATGTAAACGACTCCGAGCCTTTTTCTCTGGGTAAGGCCGATTTCGAATTTTTCTTTTATTCCGGCAACCAAAGTATTTTTCGGCACGAACTCGAAATATTCGCTGGAATGCTTTTCGATGGGAACATACTTCCAAAACTCGCTGATTTTCGTGCTTTTATCGATAATACACGCTTCATTCTCGGTCAGGTAGGAAAAAATGACATTTTCGCTAAAAACGCCGACAATCCTTTTACGAATGTTTAAAACCGGGACAAAACTGTAAATCTTCTCATTCATAACCTTCATCGTTTCGAGAGCGTTCGCGTCCAGCGCGGTAGCGTAAATATCCCCTACCCCGACGGCAATCGACATGGCCCGCGGCGGATTCAGTATTTTGTCTTTCAATGTCTGGTATCTCCTGACTATCTCAAAATGCGGCTCGGCTATCGGTTCCGCAATCCGCATGAACGGATTGTGGACAATCGCGTTGCGCAAGCGGGCATACTCCTTTAATTCTTCCCGAAAATTCCGGAAAATATAGTTTTTTTCCGCCATGCGGTCAAGCAGAAAAATATGGGAAGCGTCGCGGCAGCGCAACTGCTTGCGCATAAAACTGTCCAATTCATTATATATCGTAAGAAATTCTTCAACTAGCGTTAATTTTGTTTTTTGCCCATTCATATGCCGATATTGAGGCGCCCATGCCCTACTTCGCTATTTGGGAAATGAACCACCAGTTATAAGCGATGACTGCAAGCGAAAGGAACATGCCTATCATTGCCAGCCTGGCCTTGGCCGACCGCAGCCCGATCAGGGAAAAAATGAAACCAAAAATCGAAAGAGAAATAAAAACCCAAGCAAACGTTTCGGTGAAAAACGATAGAAAAAATTCCTCAATTACCGGTCCCGCGGCGTGCATCATGCTGTTCATTCCCTGTATCAATCCGTTTATCATGCCGTCAATAATAACATTATCGGCCCATCCATTTTCAAGCGGTATATTGATACCGTATAAATAATGGCCGAAATATTTGATCAGGTAAGCCGTCAATATCCCGCCGATCTCAACTAAGCCGATCGAAAGCGAAGAGGTTGCGGCCCATTCATGGTTTTTCGGTTCTTTTTCTTCTTCGTAATAATCCATACTTCTTCTCGGTTTATTAGGCCTGTTACTTAAATATTTCTTACTGCAATTTTCATATTATCCCCGCAATAGCGGTGCCCGGAGAAACCGGCTGTGCCGAATTCTTCGCTCGCCGACATGCTTAGCTTAATTATGCCTTCTCGCTCTTCATTCGGTTTGCCCCTCGGAAATACTCGGGACTTGCGGATTACCGCATTGCTCAAATCTGGAACTTTCGTTACGGAAGCATCCAAGCAATTAGCCTATTCCACTCTTTTTGCTTTCGCGACGTAGGAACAATACTCGCAATCGGGATTAGATTGGGGACAGATATTTGATTCCAGGCATTTCTTGGCGGAAAGCACGGTCGGTTCAACCCAGGAATCATCTCCCCGGTAGTCAACGATCGATACTCTGAATTCCAGTTTTCCGTCGAAGGCTTCACGGTCTTTAGCCGCATTGCAAAAAACAAAATACGCCATATCGCTTACTTTAAAGCCGTTTTTACGAAAGAGCCATTGATAGAACTCTGCCTGCTTTTTGTACCATTGCTTCCATTGGTCATCAAGCGATATCTCGTGGGTGGTGCTGGTCGCTTTGTAATCCACGATATGATACTCCTTTGCGCCGTTTATCCAAAGATCGTCAATGGCTCCGAACAGCTCGAAATTCGTTGTTTTGTGCAGAAAACGTATACCTTTAAAATTGTTACGCCAAACATCCAGCTGGGAATGGGATGCCGGAACAGCCTCAACCCCGTAAGCTTCCATTAGCGGATGGGCTAACGCTTTCGCGCGATTAATATCGAATTCTTTTTTTAACAGATGGTCAACCGCGGTATTAAGGGAAAAACTGGGCATGCTTGGCATTTTTACCCCGAGCCGCTGGTCAAGATAGAAACACCGCGGACACTTCATAAACATATCTATTTTCGACCGGCTCAACGAATAAGGCGCCGGCGATTTCGGATCGTAAGCGCTTTTCTTAAAATAATAACTAGAATTTCCAGCCGCTACCGGTTTCGTATTGCTATTACGCCCTTCATTATCATTATGGTCGTTTTTTTGGATTTTATCCGGTATTTTTTTCTTAAGATCAAGCGGCATTTGGCTGTTAGCTTCTTCGTCTTTCTTCATTTTTTGCTTTTTTTTAGTATATCAAAGATAGTTTTTGTTTGTAAGCTGCTGCGAATAGATCAAAAAAAGGCTGCATCGATATGCAGCTGGCGCTATGATGAGCGCAAAGGTTCAAGAATCCTGGAAAGTGTTTTCTTGGCGGACGACGGAAACGACACAGGCAATTTTATCCTCTTAGTTTCCCTTTCGAAACCGAGCTCGGTTAAAGAATCAGGCGGAAGGCTTCTTATGAATTTACCGAATTCCCGGCCTTGGGCCAGCAACTCGCCTTGGGCATCCCAGAATATGGGATGAGGGATGATCTGCCTGTCTCCGGAAGGGATAATCAGCCATTTTTCCTTTGAATTCTTTCGGGAATCATTCCATAGCGACAAGAGCCTGGCGATGTCGGGCGCGCATTCGATGGGTACCGTCGCCCAAGGCCAGCCAGCAATCTGGATCACCCGGGGTACGATTCCCCATTCGGCGTAACCATAAACGAGATCCGATATCTCCGGATCTATGACATCCGGAACAAACAATAAAGTTTTTACTCCGCCTTTTTTTTGACATCTCATGGCAAACCTCCAATGACATAATTTTTACCTTATTTAAATGAGCTTAAGATGACTTATAAAAGGATATAATATTCCTGATTTTTGTCAACTTCTTCAGTCTTGCCTCTCCTGGCAAAGAAAGACCCCGCCGCCAGCGGGGACTAAAAGGATTATTCCAATCAAAATACCGAGGGAAATTTTCCAAAAAAAATAACCGCCGGATAAATCGGAGTCTCGTGCTTATCCAGACCCATGATCAAAATGGATCAGCGTGCGCGTCCCGTTTATTGGTCTTCTTTAACCTAAATTAAGTCATCTATCATCTCATCCCTAAACAATTCTTCAGGCAGCCAATTGAAATCTTTACCAAGCGAAAGAAGGAAATTCCCGAACTCGACCATGGTCATGGCGCTTTTTTTCATATCCCCGCCAAAAAAAGAAACGGGATAAACATAGTGGCGAGTTCCGGAAATAACGGTCAGCGGATCCCGCTCTTCTAACCCTGGCTCCTCGATGCTCCTATTCCAAGCGGCAACGGCCATTTGAAGCGCGGCGCCATATCTGAACGGAATCCCAAAGCAGAAGCTATTCCCTTCGGAACCGCATCCCCGCCATTTCGCATCTATGCCCCAAGCATTAAGCCCTGTAATAATGGCGTAAAGTTTCGGATTCTCGGCCCACCACGGATTACAATTTTTTGCGTATTCAATGCCAAAGTATATCGGAACTTGTCGCATTCTTATAACCCCTTTTTTAACGAACGATTTTGGTTCTAGATTATTTGTTTTAAAAAAATTGTCAATCCCAAAAAAAACGGCCTGTGCCGCATAAATCACCAGTTTCGGTTTTATATGCGGCTATCGGACAATCTTTAAAAAATCGTTCACGTATTTCATCGGTCCGTCGTTTAAAATAACAACATCATAGCGTTCCTTGTAGTCATCAAGGCTTTCTCTGATTCTTTCATTAAGAAAACCGATTTTAAAAATATTCCCGTAATCAAAACCTTTGATCATCTCGGCATCGGCCAGGCTGTCGCCCAAAAGAATGACATTTTTCCGGTTTTTTACTTTAGAATGCGCTTCCGGAAAATCTTTGATCATTACGGCATTCTTGTTCATCGCGTAAATAACCGGCTGTTTAACGCCAAGCGCGCGCCCGTCGGGCGCCCATTCAAATTCGTTGGAAACGATAGCGATGTTATCATGCAGCTTGCCGGCCTTCTTTAAAAATATCGATATGCCTTCGCGCCCGGCTCCGCTCTATGACAAGATGATAAGTGGAATTTTTTTGTTATTCAAAATAGCCAAAAATTCTTCGCATCCGGGCCGGAGCTTGATCGTTCCCGAATCCGCGATCTTTTCCAAATCTCCGTATTTCAATCCCGACGCGATCAACAATTCAAAATGCGCAATCCACCATTCTTTCATCGCCTTCTTTTTCTCTACGTCTGAAATCTCGCCGTCGATCTCGATCTTATGGTAATGGTCAAACAGCGCCTGGGCTTTTGGCGCGTAATCGGATGAAAGATAACCGCCTGATCTCAATACCGATATCAGCGAAGATACTGACGATTTTCCACTATGAGCCGGCGTAAGCGTGCGGTCAAAATCTGCCAGAACATAAAGGTTCTCCGGCCCCTCGTCGGCAATTTCTTTCTTGATCTTTGCGAGCTTATCCTGATCGCTTATTATAATGCCTTCCATAATATCCGTTCCCGGCGCCGTTATTGGCTATTAAGAACCTCCAGCCCGATATATGGATCATCGTACTTTTCGCCTTCGGGCGTCAGATCGATTGCCTGTTCGAAAAAAGATTTGGCGGACGCCTTCTCCCCGGTTTTGGCAAAAAGAACGCCCATGTTGTTCGAAATAACGCAAGCCCGCTTGTCTTTTTTCAAGTATTCGTTGAATTTTTCCAAATATTTTTTTGAAACGGTTTTCTTTTCGCTATCTTCAAAAACCTCCTCCAGCCCTTTTGCATACTCCGCCGCTTCGGCCACAAGAATGTCAAAAGCCTCGCTGTACAATTTAAGCGAGTCTTCGTTGTTTCCACCGTTTTTCAGACAATAAGCTTTTTCTAAAATATTTTTAATCTCCATCTTCTTTATTGTGTCTATTATATCAATAATATTAAAAGGACGGGAAGCCAAAGGCTTCCTTTTGTGTTCTTAGGTTTTACCCCCGGTCTATAAAATAATAAAGATTTAGCCTATACTTGTCAAAATATGGAAGTATTATAAAAAATCCCGCCCACGGCAGGATTTTACTTACCGATCCGTTGATCGGCTGACCTCAAATTTTACCAAAGCCCTTAATTCATCTAGGCTCATCCCCCATTCGATCTTTGAAATAGCCAGATCTTCAATAACCATGATATCGAATTCCAGCTCCAGGTTTATCGATCCCTCGCCCGATATTTTTTCCATGGGACTGAAATTCTCATCAAACAGTTTTATGGTTTTTTTCAATCGCGGCTCAAGCGTTTTATAGTGGTCCTTTCTTTTGATCGGCTTGATTATTCCGTCTTTTAACAACTGCCGCCGCGCCAAGCAAAGCGCCTGCGTGACCAGATAAGCTTCTTGGGAAATCATCCGGCCGTGATCAAGCTGCTCCATAATCTGTTTATTTACGGTTTCCGCCAGATTCCCGGCGTAAATGACATACCCGTCAACCGGACCGGCCAGACATACGGCTACTGTCCTTTTTGTCTTGCTCGTAAGCAGAAAGAATATCTCAACCTCTTTGCCGCCATTATCAAACGGCAGATATTTATAAACGTATTGGTATAGTCCGGCGGCGCAGCGAGCGAAATCCAGAGCCAATTTCATCTTATCTCCGCTTAATCCGGCCTCTGTCATTTTTTCGCCCGCCTCGATTGAATCTTGCAAGTCCGCGCCGCCGTAATCGGTAAAGAATTGATATAGCTCCGTTCCGGTAAGTATCGCGCCCGTATCCATGGCATCCTCCCAAAAAAATTTTCAACGAACTTTCCGTAATTCTAGCCAAATCAAACTCAAAGTCAACCATTGACGGCAAACCGGATAAATTGTAATTTTGATGATAACCCGAACCTTAACAAACAGGAGGTAATAAAAAATGGATTTAACGCAGGTTATTGAAGAATTGGACCGGATTTTTCCGCGGCTTGGCGGAAAAAACAAGATCAGGATCGTTTATGACGTGAGCCAGTACCGGCCGAATACGCTTCTGATCATTACAACCGACGCGATTTCCGCCTTTGACTTTGTGATGCTCAACGATATTCCGGGCAAAGGCATTGTGCTTAGCGAAATCTCGGCCTGGTGGTTTAATGCAACCAGCCATATCTGCCAAAACCATTTCCTGACCGACATACTTGATCACAACGTACCGCTCCCATTGGCAGAACTTCTCGCACCCTATCGGGACGTTCTTAAGGGAAGGATGATGCTGGTCAGGAAAGCCAAGCCTCTGCCCGCCGAATTCATTGTCCGGCGCTACCTGTTGGGATCGGCTTGGGAAAGCTACAAAGAAACGGGCATGGTTTGCGGAATAAGGCTGAAAAAAGGCCTTAAAAAAGGCGACCGGCTCGACCGGCTGATTTTTACGCCGTCCACGAAAGCCAGCTTCGGCGAACACGACGTCAACATTACCTATAAAGAACTCCAACGGCTGATTGGCGTAAAGCTCGCGCGCGAGGTCAAGAAACAATCCCTGGCCCTGTTCGAATACGCAGAACAGGTCGCGTTAAAAAAAGGCCTCACTCTCCAAGATACCAAGTTCGAATTCGGCCTTCTGCCCGACGGTACTCTTATTTTGATCGATGAACTGTTCACGCCCGACAATTCCCGCTGGACCCCGGATCACACCAAACAGCCTTTCCGCGACGCCCTGCTTCGGCTGGGATACGAAAAGCGAGGCCCGATCAATATCGGTATCCCCCTTATCAGGGAAACCCAAAGAAACTACGCCCAAGCGCTATTGATCATCACCGGCAAAACGCTGGAAATATGAAGAGCCATACGGCTCTTTTTTTTAAAACTAACCCGCTTCTTTGGCATCATTATTGGAAGTTTTTCGACCGCGCCGAAAACGGCGCCGATAAAGGCCGGTTGTTCGATTGCTTAATCGGGCTCATCCGCGATTATCGGGATATCAGCCAATTTAAAAAGCTTGGCTTCTTTTTTAAAGCTTGACGCACCGCAAAAACAGAAAACCCGGAAAAATTCCCGGGCTTTCTTTAAAATAAGTAAAATTTCTAGAATCGACGTTCGGCTGGAACAGCCTTGCTCTTTTGTAATCCTTGCCCCTCACATGCCGATATTCCGCGCTTTCGTGGATAAGAATTAAAAGCTTCAATAACCGTACCCGCTTTTTCCTGGCTTGCAGGCTTTGAAGCGGAATTCTTGATTTGTTCCTTTTCCCGGGGCGACAACGAGGTCAGCCAGATAATGAACGGACGGCGCAGTTTTTCAATCGACCAATCGTTGTCCTTGATAAGCATCGCCTTCTCCGCCCTGAATCGGGAAACCATCTCTTCGGTAGCTGCCAGGCTGGCCGGAGATAATCGGTTGTGCTCGGATAAAAATTCTTCTTTTGTAGCCATATTGGTTGAATTCATTTTCACGACATCCGCCGCAGGAGCGAATTGGCGCAAAAAGATTAAAAAAAAGCAACCCTATATAAACGAGTCGCAAATGAAAGTTCCCTCCCCGCAAACATATTCACTTGTAATCCAAACTCTGTCTGTGCTTACAAACTTATCATACACCTTAATCAGAGAAAATGCAAGCCAGGCACCAAAATTCCTATTTTTTGTAAATAATCGTTTGAAGGCTTTTCATAAACCGCGTTGCTTTGTTGATTGAGTTTAACGAAGATCCGTTCTTTGAAGACGGCGGAATGGTCTTTAATGTAGTTTTCCCCGGTCTTTACGGCTATTTCTGCGGCTGATTTTTAAACAGCCATAAGCGCCTCTCAAACAAAAAAACAGCGCGCTGCCATCGCCCTGTTATTTTGTTTCAAGTAATTTTACACTAAGCCACGCTGGTTAATTGCCGTAAGACTATCCGGCCGTATTCTCCCTGACTCTCGCTTACCTCTTTTAGTAAAACCTTTTTTACGTCTTCCCAAGCGACAAGCTTAAACCGCTTTTTAAAGTATTGTTCAAGGTCATTTAGGTAAAATTCGGAAAATTCGGCGAATTTATCCTGCGTTTCCGATAAAGTGATCCACCGGCCCGTTCTTACGGTTTGGCCAAACATTATCCAGGGATTTTCCCGGCTCCAGCCGATATCGATCCGGGGATATCCGGTCATTTTTCGGAACTGGAAATAAGCGGCGGGAAAATACTTGAACATCGCTTTATCAAGGATAATCATATATCCGAGAGCCGAAAGGAAATAAACCAAATTATCCCTTTCAACATCAGCCAGAGCATCATAGTTTTCGCCTCTTAGAAAACTGGTGAATTTAATATAACCCGGTCCGCGCAAAGCCTTATTCCAAAAACTTTGGAAATCGGTTCCAAATCGGGAGTAGTAGTACTCTTTTGCGTTCATGGGATGATTCATAGGCAGAATCCATTGGATTAATCCCAAATTTTAGCATATTTTTATTTGTTTGTCAAGTAAATGTAATGCTTCAATAGCTTGTAGCCACCTGATAGGATATGGGCATGTACGATAAAAACCCAAATCTGCCCAGAGTAAGGATGCAAGCCGTCCGGATGGTGGCTTCCGGCATGGGCATTCGGGCGGTCGCCCGACATTTGGGATATACCCATGAAGCGGTGCGTCGCTGGGTTGCCCGTGCCCGCAATATGCCGTCCAACGCGCATAGAATACCGACGAGATCGTCTCGCCCCCACTCACATCCCAAGCAAATGCCACAAGAAACCCTGTACGCCATTCTGGCGTACCGGAAAAAATACCAACGCTGCGCGCCGGTACTGCATCATTTGTTGATTCGGGACGGCTACCGAATAAGCAAGTCATCGGTTGAACGCGTGTTGCGAAGATACGAATTGGTCCGGCATTCCAAATGGAAAAAATGGCATTCGTACCCACCCAAACCATTACCGACTAAACCTGGGATCCTGGTTCAAATGGATACGGTGCAATGCGCTGATAGAAGTTTGTACCTGTATACCTCGCTTGATGTCTGTTCCCGGTATGCGCATGCTTCAGTAGCATTGCATGCGAATACCCATAACAGCATTAAGGCATTGTTGAAGGTTCGGGAAATATTTCCGTTTCCCATTGGCACACTGCAAACGGACCATGGATCAGAGTTCTCGAAATACTTCACCAAGCGTTGCACATTCGAAGGAATTGCCCACCGCCATTCTCGGATACGCACCCCGACTGACAACAGCCATCTGGAACGGTTCAACCGTACCATCCAAGAAGAGTGCCTGTCTCGGGTACCCGATACGCTAGCTAGCTACCGGCGGGCTCTCACCGAGTACTTGCGTTTCTACAACTTCGAACGGCCGCACATGGCGCTGAAAATGCGAAATCCGCGTGATTTTCTAACCGCTAGTGGCTACAAGGTATTGACGTAAAAACAGTAAAGCGGGTAATGTATACATACTTTTTGCACTCTTCTGGTAATCTGGGGGCGTATGAAAACCATGCCCAATTCCACTCAGGAAGAGAAATACCGCTGGATCAAGCCGATCTTGGCCAAAGAGATATCGATCAAGGATATGGCCAAGGTCTGCCCATTCTCGGTAAGAGCCTTGAAATACTGGCTGGCAGCCTACCGAAAGCGCGGCATGAGCGGCCTGAAGAACCGGTCAACCCGCCCTAAAACCCATCCGGATGAAACCCCCATCAGGGTCAAAGAAAGGATCATTGAGCTAAGGAAGAAAAAGAAACAGTGTTCTTTAAAGATCAAATGGAAACTGGAAGACGAAGGAATCTTTGTCCATCATCAGACGGTCCAAAAAATCATTAAGGTCGAAGGATTAACCCGGAAATACCGCTCTAGGAAACAAAAGCCCGGATACGTCCGAGAGCCGCTCAAGAAGGGCCAGATGGTGGAGATCGACATCAAATACGTTCCGGGCCGGATCGAAGGGCAAAGATACTACCAATTCACCGCCATCGACTGCGCCAGCCGCTGGCGGTATCTGCAGGCGTTCGGAGACGAATCGAACCTGTCTGCGGTAAGTTTTGTCCATGAATTGGTCAAGGTTTGCGATTTCAAGATCGAAGCCATCAAGACCGATAACGGCCCTTGCTTCACCAACCGCTACACCGGGTATTACCGGTCCGATCGGCCGTTCCCCCG
>JAKLGH010000019.1 GCA_022710775.1 Patescibacteria group bacterium | reverse complement strand
TTGTTTTAGGCAAACACATTTTGCACTCTCAACGCCTCATTGGGAGTGAGTCCGTTAAGAGCGCAATGCTCCAAATTATTGTAGCATGCGTTCCAAGTTTTCACCCTGGATCTCAATTCGCTCACGGTGATGGTCTTCAGATCTATCCGGTCATACAGCCGCTCTTGGTCTGAGCGGTGGGACCGCTCGACCCGTCCGTTTTGAGCGGGTTTTCCCGGATCGATCAAGTAATGGATAATGCCAAGCTCTTGGCATTTTAGGTCGAGCGGATGAAGCCGCGGGAACAGCGGATCATTGCTCTTGCGATAACCGGAGTATCGGTTGGTGAAACTTGTCCCGTTGTCCGTCTTGATTGCCCGGATCCGGAAGGGAGCGACGCGCAGCAACCGGTCAAAGAAAGCCAGGGCCGAAGAGTTGCCCATGTCGCCATGGATCGCCAAATACCGCCAGCGGGTGGCGCAATCGATGGCGGTGAACTGGTAGTACTTCAGCCCCTCGATCTTGTCTGGCACGTATTTGATATCGATCTCCACCAGTTCCCCGGGCTTAAGCCCGGTCTTAACGTAGCGGTAAGTGATTTTCTTGGTCCGGTACTTCCGGACTAATCCCTCGGCCTTGAGGATCTTTCCCGCCGTCCGGGCCGGAATGGAGACGCCTTGCTTGGCTAGCCGCCAAGAAAGCTTGATCGCCGCCAGCCCCGTTTTCTTCCTTAAGGCGATAAGGCGTTCTTTGGCCCTGATCGGCGTTTCCCAGGGACTGCTTTTGGGGCGGGTGGATCTTGGTTCCAGTCCTGCTGTCCCGTGCTTCCTGTACGCTGCCAGCCAATACTTGATGGTCCGCTCGGAGAAGGGCGCCACCATCGCCATTTTGGCGATGGTGAGCTCTTTGTCCAAGATCGGTTTGATCCATCTCAGCCGCTCCGCTGCTTTGCTTTCAGCCATAGTTTTCATGCTCCTCCCAGCTTAGCAAAAAGGCGCAAAATGTCCTTGCACATTACC
>JAKLGH010000018.1 GCA_022710775.1 Patescibacteria group bacterium | reverse complement strand
CCGCCATTGCGGGTTGAAGGGATTAACTCCTAACCAAGCCCTCGGCCAGTGAGTGCAAAATGTCCGTATACAAAACAAAAATTGGCAAAGAAAAAAGAGCGTTGGCGCTCTTTATTGTTTTTTTAGCCGCAATACCGGACGCGAGAACATATCGATGAACGGACCGTTGTGATAAAGGCCGAAAGCAAAGCCTGGCTCCCAATGTTCTTGATGGCATTCATCGACATTATCGGGCCAGGGCACCTTTAAGACCGAATTTTGGAAGCCGTTTGCCGGACGCTTGCTTTCTTTCCGCCATTGGTCATGCACCTCAATGCTTTGCTGTCCCTCAATGAAATCGAAAAACAGGGAATTAAGCTGGTGCTGTTCGGGAAATTTTTCAAAGTTCTCTTTTGGAATATCGAATTGCCCGGCCAGCCAGCGCGCGTAAACAACCCTCACATGGTTGATGTAGCCGTCGCGCCACATGTCTTTGGCTTCCGAAAGCACCAAGGCGTAAAGCCGGTAATCGCCAAACAAACAAAAACTTAAATCCAGTTCATACAATGCTCCCTTGATCGCGTCATGATAAACATCGCCGCTAAAGTAAACTTCCTGGCGGGAATCAAACAGCGGCGCGTTGCCTATCGGGCCGGCAATAAAGTTTTTTGGCGCGTCGCATCGCGCCCGGTGCGCTCTTAAATCATTGGGCCAAACATAGCGGGGATCGTATATCTTAAATACGGTATCGGTTATTTCCCCCGGCCATTTTTTTATGGGGGGCAAAAAAGAATATTCCGCGTAATTGCTTACTTCCCTTTTGGTTAACCACCTGCTCCAATCAAACAACATTTTATCACCTTTTAAACGAGCTTTTGGCCAATGTATCAAAAAATAGCGATGTGTCAATGGAAAATAGAACCGGCTAATAACGCCCCCTTTCTTAAAAAAAGAAAAAGCGCTGTTTTAAGCGCCGATTAGAATTGATTCATCTGCCGCTTCATATTTTACGACTCCGTTTTGGTAGATAGTCCTCCATATTCCCACGGTATATTCCCCGGTCTCTAGATAAGTCTTGCTAATTTGCCGTTTTATTCCATCGCCGGCAAAAATTGGCGGCGAATTTGGCAGTCTCGCCGCTTCCAGACCGGTGAAACACCAGCCCCATTTAGCCTCGGTCATGATGCGCACGGCGCACCCGGTTTCATTGTCAATTAACTCATACGTTCTCTTGTATGTTTCGTTTTCGATCAAAAGCGGAGCGGCCAAATTTTTTTCTTTTTCAAGGATCAGAGCGATTTCCGCCATGTGTCCTTCGCGCATGTTTTGGCTGGCGTCATCGCCAAAAACATATAGCGCGCCCGTTATGGCTGCTATCACCAAAATCGATTGAAAGGGCGGCCAGCGAAAAAGCGATAATACCGTCTGCCGATCAACCATTGCCATCACCTCTTAATAAATATTTTCTCTATCAACAAGCTACATCAATGAAGCTTAATGTCAAGGTTTGAAAAAAGAAAAAGGCCGGGTTTCAGCCTTTCAGAACGCAAGCAATTTTTTTTGATAAATCAAGCCTTTGACCCCTTCCAAGTTTCTTGATCGTTTCCAAGTATTCCTGGAAAAATCCGCTAAGCCGGTAAAGTTTTTTGCGGCCCGACCGCTCGGTTTCGCACAAACCGTATTTGGCCAGACTCCTTAGATCGCTATTTAGGGTTGAACGCGCGATATCCCGGCCATATTTATTGCGATACAATAATCCTATCTTATCGTCATCGCTGCCGGGATTGGCGAAAATCAAACCCAGCACTTCGAGCCGGCGGGGATTATTGATGATCCGGACTACCATTAATTTCCAGTAGCCGGCCGCGAACAATAACTCGTTGCCGGCAATTTCGGCAGCCTTATAACTCTTCATTCTTTTTCCTCCAACGAGCGTTTCAATTCTGTGATTAAAACATGCATTCTCTCATTATGCAGCCAGCCTTCAGCGTTTCATTTGTTTTGAAAGCTCGATAAACATCGCGGCCCGCTGCGAACTTTTAAAGATCTCTGCCAGATGGCAAAGCTGGGAAACCAATCCCGTAGTAACATAAGTTTTTCTTTTTCCAGCAAACCTGGCCTCGCACAGGCCATAGTAAACCAATTCTTTAAGGTGACCGTCCAACGTCGACGGGCTAATCGGTTCTTTGTATTGTTTAAGATAAATCTTTGCTATCTCGCTAGCTAGACACAATGGATTGCCATGGACAATTTCCAATATCCTGCGCCGGCGCGGCTTTGCAATTTTTTTAACGAGGAGCTGGCAATAAGCCAGCGCGAGCTCAATATCCGTGAAAAACAACTTATCACTTTCGGTCTTGCACAACTTCCCAACCTCCTTTTTTCCTTTTTTACTATAAGCTATTTTTTCATATTGTCAAATGCGCGAATCGGGTAAAAAAAAGCCCATTTAAAAATGGGTTAATACGGCTTATTGCGCTAACTTAACTTTGGTGTATTTTCTGTTGGCACTACCTCGAAATGATTCTTAGGGTACCTGATACGTAATTCTTCCTTAAATGCCGCGCAAACCTGGTCGTGTACACCGTCAAACTTGTCAGTATGCCAGTCGGAGGCCACAATCTTTTGGACATGAATCGCGTTGGGATACACCCAAAGCCTGCGCACACCCGAGATTCTGAAAATCCCGACGATGAAGCTCTGAAATTCCTTGTTGACTGACGATTTTTCTCCTATGATACCTTCTTCTGACTCGACCAAGTATCCATTTTCTCTCGCCAAATTTAACCAGGTATAATACCTGATCTCATTGTCGTTGGATAATCCGCCCTTTATTCTCTCGCCCGCATCAACGGTATCGATTTTAATCCTTGCCGGATTCATTTAACATCCTTCCTGAATTTGCAGCCATTCGGCTTTATACAAGCTAACATAAACTAATTATTTTGTCAATAGTAACGTAATGGTTCAGGACCTTGGAATCACCCTCTGGTAGAATCCAAGTATATGGCATACTCAAAGAATCCGCATCTGG
>JAKLGH010000017.1 GCA_022710775.1 Patescibacteria group bacterium | reverse complement strand
TTCCTGAGTGGAATTGGGCATGGTTTTCATACGCCCCCAGATTACCAGAAGAGTGCAAAAAGTATGTATACATTACCTTCTTAACTTGACAAATTTATAAAATTAGTTTATATGGATGATAGGAGCAATCAAAATGTGGAAAGATCAGGATGAAGAATTTTTCCGCGTAACTTCGCGGGAAGAGTTATTGCGCGCCAAGGAAGTGGAACAAAAAAAGCAGCATCCGGAAGCAGTCGCTTTATATGCCAGGGAATCGGGGATTCATGGCGTCCAGATGCTTTTGATGTCGTTTGGGGTTTACGAATCAGGTTCCTCGGAAGCCAAGTTTTTGGCTGGTATTAGCAAATTATATTACGATAAGGCCCAAAAAAGCGATGGCGACGTTAGAGCGATGAATGCCAACATGTCCATTGCCTATGGCGTTCAGGCGATCATTGGGCATTTTGCCGCGGGGAAGAGGGCGATTGAGCCAATACCCATAACGACAAAAAGCGGCGGCCGGACATTCCGGCTGGTGGAAGAAGAGTAAAAGCGAATTTCTTTTAGAATGTAAACAGCGAACAGGCTAGCCTGTTCTTTTTCTTTGCGCCATGCCGGCCTGACGAATTCGCTTGACACACGGGACGTTTCTTTTTATACTTTTGTCAGAAGCGTGCTGATACGTGCCGATGACCGAGGCTTTGCCTATGATCGAGGGTAATATCCTAGCATGGCGGGATGGAACTCGTCAGCCGCTTCCACAGCGCGTGATGGAGATTGACGCCGGTCAGAAATGGCCAGTGTCAAGCGTAGCCCGGGCAAGAAGCTCGCGCAGCCGGGGCTTTCGCTCCGCTTAGTCAGGGATATCCGCCAAGAACGTGCAACTTCAAACCCGGTTGCTCAAGTTATCCGTAATTGTTCTTGGCCCATCTCCATCATTATTTTTTTATTCACAGCTCATTCTTTGTTTTCTGCTCCCGGCGCCGGCTTATCAGGCGCTTTTGTTTTTTTGCGGCCGCAGTTTTGATTTGATACAATAAGTTAAACAGTAGAAACGCATGAATAAAAATTCTTGTCCCATTCCAAAAAAGGTTGATGATTTTTTAAAAAAATCCGGCGTTAAATTCGAATTGATCGAGCATAAAACGGTTTACACGGCAAACGATAAAGCCGCCACTTTAAAGATCAAACCGGCGGCCGTGGGCAAGGTTTTGGTGATGAAATCGGAAGGGGAGCCGGTTATCGCTTTGGTCGCGGGCGATAGAAACCTGGACATGGAAAAAATCAAAAGAATACTTAAGGCCAAAAAAGTTGATTTTTTACCCGAACCAGCGATCAAGGAAAAGTTCAAAGGCATCGATCCGGGAGCGATTCCGCCGTTCGCCGAAATTTGGGGTGTGAAAGTCCTGGCGGACAAAAAGTTGTTGTCCCAGCCAAAGATCGTATTTTCGGCCGGCAGATACGAATGGTCCCTGCGTCTGACGCCCGCGGTTTTTAAAAAAATTTCCCCGCAACTAATTACCGGCATTTTTTCCAAAGCTAAAGAAAAGAAACTAAAGCCAAAAAAGAAAGCAGTGAAAACAGTCAAGAAAGTTATTAAGAAAAAAGCGATTGTAAAATTGGCCAAAAAACCGGCCAAACACCGGAAGAAAAAATGATCTACTATAAGCTTGTTCAGCCGTTTTACCGGAGGGCCGCGAAGAAGATGGCTAATGATTGTACCGGTTTTATCGGGAACGGATCGAAGTTCCTTGATTTTGGTTCAGGCTCGGGTATCGTGTCTTTGGAATTCAAAAAAAAATTCAATCTTGACCTGATTGGTGTTGATATCGTGGATAACCGCGTCGTTGATATGGAATTGAAACTGATTGACGGAAAAACCCTGCCTTTCAAGGATAGCTCCTTCGACGCCGTATTGATCAGTTATGTCTTGCACCACGCCGACGAACCGGTCCGCTTGCTGAAAGAAGCCAAGCGGGTAGTAAAATCCGGCGGCCGCGTAATTGTTTTTGAGGACCTTTATAAGGGTATTCTGGCCAAAATAATTTGCAAGGTCCATGGTTTGACATATGGCTTTATATTCGAACATCACGGCGGGAAAGAGCAGATCAACTTTAAAAATCAAAAACAATGGGAGGAGATATTTAGAATGCTAGGCTTTAAGCTGATTTTTGGGAAGCGGGTTTCGGCCCGGATTAACCCTGTTGAGAAGCGGATGTTCGTCTTAGATAAGGAATAGCGGGGAAGGTGCAAAAGGTTGCAAAATCAGCCGAATAGTGTAAAATCTGAATGTAAAGTTTTTTAGCGAGTTAAGTGGTATAACCCTTCGACAGGCTCAGGGCGGGCGCCGTCCTGATTAAAAACTTGCAAATTGTAATTGTGTTTGTGTTTTTGGCGGGCGCGTAGTTAAGTGGTATAACGCCGTAATGAAAAATTCAATTGGTGGGCTCGTGGGCGCGTAGTTAAGTGGTATAACGCCGTCCTGATAAGACGGAGGCCGAAGGTCCGATTCCTTCCGCGCCCACCAATTGAATTTTCCAGGGGCCCCGTATTCGGGGAATCATAAGACGGAGGCCGAATCCTTCGGCTTCGCTCAGGACTTAGGGTCCGTATTCTAGCGTAGGCTTATTCCTTCATCGCCCAGCAATTTGTAAACAGTTTAATCCTTCGAAGGGAGTTTTTTGGCGTTATTTGTGGTAAAATGTATAAAAAGTTATTAATAACCATTGTTTTCAAGCTCGGCACGCCGGCAACTTCAAGCGCGCTACGCCGCCCAAGACCTTGGACGAGTGCGCCGAGGGAGAGTAATTAGCAAACATATGCTAAAAAAGAACAATTTGTTGCTTATGCTACTTTTTCTTTTCGTATCGCTTTTTACGCCGCTCATTTGCCGGGCGGATATGGGTTTACCATTTATTGCGATAGTTTTTTATAGCAATCCATGGGTTGTATTGCCGGTTCTGTTTTTGCTGGTAGTTTTAATAGAGGCAAGGGTAATCAGGAAGATGGTGGCGGAAAGCGATCCGAGAAAAGCGTTGCTGGCGTCTTTTACGGCAAATTTTTTAACCACTTTGATCGGGTTGGGAATCTTGTTTGTTTTTCCTTATATTGCGTATTATTTTCGTCTTTATATTCTGGTTTTTTATCTTTTTTTAGGAACTATTTTAATAGAAGCGGTGGTTTTTGGTTTTTTTTACAAAAAAAAGGCCAAAGAATTTTTAATGATAAGCTTAAAGGTTAATGCCATACCTTATGCCGTTTTGTTTGGATTATTCTGGCTGCCTGGTTATGGTCTTTTTCTATTGTTTTACATTCCGGCCATCCTGTATCTTATTTTTAACGAGGCGGTTTTTTATGTTTTTCAAAACAATAAAACGCCGGTCTGCGCCAGACGGAGGACAATTGCTATTTTGCTGGCGATTGCGGCTTCAATCTATCCAATTTATTATGTGATAAATAGTGGCCCTTTGATGCCGGAGTCTCGCATAAGGGCTCGCGACCGTCACCGGATGGCCGCTTTTAACGAGATGGTTTTAGCTCAAAAAAAGTATTACGGCGAAAACGGCAAATATCTGGAATCGGCTGATATGTCTGACGCCATTGGCACTTATTTGAATCCGGTGCCCAAAGACCCGGGCGGTTTTTCGGAAGTTATCGCGTGTGACCAGGCTGCTCCGCAAGGCGCCTATTGTGCTTTGGACAACACCGTCGATCCCCAAAAATTCTGCTATTACGCCAGACTAGAAACCTTCAAGCCGCCATACTACACCGCCTCCCACGCCGGTAACTTCAAGCGCGCTACGCCGCCCAAAACCTTGGACGAGTGCGCCGAGGGAAGCAATTAAATCAGTTTTGCGCGGATTGTTGACAATGACAATTTTTAAATTATAATGCAGGAAGCTCGTTAGAAACAGGAGGCTCTGCATGAATCTGGTTCAGAAATTTCAGGAAAGGCTGGAAATATCGAAAGATGACGCCGCGTGTCGGTTAATCGCGTTCTGTTTATGCGCCGGTTTGTTTGCTGCGATTATTTTGGCCACGGCTATTTACTTTCCTTACGCCGGCGCTCACACCGAAAAAGTGGCGTTGCTGCCCGGAAACCATACCCAAGTCCAGAAAATTCTGGATGGGGAAGTTATAGTGGGCGAGGCCGATTTTTTACGGCTGGCAAGCCATGATAAAAGTTTTGTCGCGCTCGAGGAAAGACAAATAGTATACATGACCAAGATAGCCGGAGTGTCTTACCGCTATAACCAGGCCGTCCCACTGCGAAACGATTATACTGTTTATTCGCAGCAGATTGAAAACGGCATGGCGGTTAGGGAAATAAAGAGGGTTTTAGTTACAACGGCGATTGAAATAATTGTAGTTGTGCTTATATTGTTATTGTTGTTTGCGTTAGCGGCCTGGACTCAGTCAAGACGCGTATCAGGTTGGGGTTCCACCGCCACCTATAAACAAGTATGGTTTTAGCGGTTGAAGCATTTCAGCCAAAAGAGGAAAAACCTCTTTTTTTGTTGGCTGAATCCATCAGAGTCCCGGTCTCTGTACGGTTTGTTTGCGCAAGGATTGGACAATATAGATTTTTATGTTATCTATATTGCTAGTTTAGGCAGGAGAAACGATATGGCCAGCACATTAAAATACGCTAAGGCGATTAGAGATGAGGGCGAGGAAGTTTTTATCCGGCTTTTAATTTACAATGTCCGGATAAAGCTAGGGGATGACGAAGACGCAATGTTTTGGTTGCAAGATTATTCAATACAGGAAAAGGATGCCGCTATGCTTTCGGTTGATCTGGGCATGATCAAATCTTTTTCTGAATCCGGTTATTGCGACGACTGCATTCTTTGGCGGCTCAGCCGTTCTCCATTAGCCTTGGATCGGTTGTTTAACGGAATTTACGATGATATCGAAGATTTTTATCGCCAAATCGAAGAATTACAAATCGCAGGAGCATCTTTTTGCGACGTTGCTGCAATAATGAAAGAGAGGCGAAATTGCTAAAACTCGCTAACGTTGAATCATAAGGCGGAACCCCGCCTTTGTTTTAGGCAAACACATTTTGCACTCTCAACGCCTCATTGGGAGTGAGTCCGTTAAGAGCGCAATGCTCCAAAT
>JAKLGH010000016.1 GCA_022710775.1 Patescibacteria group bacterium | reverse complement strand
CGCCATTGCGGGTTGAAGGGGTTAACTCCTAACCAAGCCCTCGGCCAGTGAGTGCAAAATGTCCGTATACAAAACAACGGAAAAAAGACGGCTTTCATTTGCCGCCCTTGCGCCTGACCCAGAAACTAGCGATACCTACATTATCTTTGATTCGCCGGTTTTCAATATCATAAGCAGGCGCTGTTTGATATTCGATATCTTTCAGCTCTTCCAACAGTTCGTGATAACTACGCAGTCCGCGATCTTCAAGTTCCGAAATATCCTCTAGTCTCCTGCCCAGAAGATCGTTAGCCAGATAATGGTATCCGGCCGCATCGAGCTCGCGGTGCTTTTGATCATCCAAGTTCACTCCTTTCCGCCCGGCATTGGGCATATCAATTACCTTTTCGACGAATTCCCTGAGTACCATGAAATTCCTCCTTATTTCTTGATAATATAATAATAATTAAGTTCTTTCATTGCCATCGTAATGCGCGAATCCATTTTGCGTTTTTTCCACCCTCGCAACGCAGCCGACAGCTCGCTGCTCTTTTCGCCTTAGCAAGCGGAAAAATTTCCTTGACTTAACATTTGTTTAGCTTATCATCATTACCAATAAAAGTACTTTAAAAAAGGAAGTGGTAATGATGGTCGAAGGAAGGATTATGGAAAGGATATCGAAAATGTTAGGCGGCCGCGAATTAGCGGAAATCACGGAAGAAATGTCCTGGCGGGACTTGAGCGCCTTGCTTCTCCACATCATGGAAATGAAAGCCGGAAAACTTACCCCGCTGGACATAATTAAAAACTACACAGACAACCGTTTATGCCTGCCCAATCCCGTTCCTCAAAGAAACCTTCTGGAAATAGATTCTTTGATATATTCGCTGCTGCCTGATCGCTTCGAAGACGTCGAGTTGTCCCCGGTAAGCGCGGTCGGATCAAATTGCGCTTTAACCAAAATCAGCCCAAAAGTGGTTTTGGAAACGATCCGAAGCGTCGAAGTCAATGCCGATCCGACAACGGCGCTGGCAATCGAATGCGCCCGGTTAAAAAAGCAGGACCCGGACATCGGAGATGTGCATTTGGCTACCAGCCACCGATCGCTGCGCTTGCAATTATTCAGCGATGAATCAGGCTTTAAGCCTCATTTCCGGTCGTTCTGCCTGGCTAGCTCGGGAAAAAACAAAGGGCGCGGTAATTTTGCCGGAGAATCGATAACCAAACACCTTGAAATATGGCTCCGTTTTTTACTGGAATCACAAAGATTTTATTACCGGCCAACAGAAATCACCGTAGCGATCTCCAATATCAATATCATGGAACATTTGGCTGCCGAAGGTTTGGTCGATAAATTTGAAGTAATGCGGCGAACACAGGATAGAAACTTCCATCCTTTCGAACAATACGGCATTGACTTGCCGGAAATTTCCGAAAGTTTGGAAATTCCGGCAAATCAAAAACCCGGCATCGAATACGAGCTGAAACGGCTCAAGCTGCTCGAAGAAAAAGAAATCAAAAAGCTGCGCTTTGCTTGGCCAGAAGTGCGGTTTTGCTACGATTTGGCTCGTTGCGCCGGCATCGGGTATTATCGCGGCTTCTGCTTCAAGATAACCGCTGAAAACCGCGCCGGAACCATTTATCCTCTTGCTGACGGAGGATCCTGCGACTGGATGGAACAATTGCTTTGCGACAAAAAAGAAAGATTACTTGTAAGCGGTTTTGGCACCCAACTTTACGCCAGCAATTTTTAAACCCCGAAAAATCCGGGGTTTTCTTTTTTTTAGGACTGGCATTTAAAATTTAACTGGCCGGCCGCCGAATCAAGAAGCGCGTTCGCGCCGTAAGGCAGAGTAATAATGGGATCGACATGGCCGATGTTCGCGTTGGCTAAAACCGGATAATCGCCGCCTTGAGTGTAGCCAAGAATGATTTCTTTAAGTTTTTCGGTTTCTTTTAACGAATAACGGTAAGGCCGTCCAACGATCAAGCCGGCAATACTATTAAAAACGCCGGCATTGGCCAGATCGGCCAAATAAGAATCGGCCTCGCTTACCGCCAGTCCCTTATCCAATGACGCGCCTTCCGGAATATCGATGAAAAATATGGAACCTTTAGGATCATTCCAGTATTTTGTGCCAAGCAAATGGTTAATCGACGGAACGCAACCTCCAGCAATTCTGCCTGCCGCTTTGCCCGATCGCCACCAAATCCAACCATTATTCTTGTCGGTCTTCCGGGGCCGTGATAGATCTTCTTTTTTAAACCAATCAAGTGACGTCTCCTCGCAAAAGAAATCAGACGGTCTTACGCTAATTTCCTCTTCAGCCGACTCAGCCGATAAAACCCGTTTAAAATAATCCCACGTATAATCAAAAACTCTGGGATTTTCCCCAAACTGGGTCATAACGCACGGCCCGTAATAGGTCTGCATGCCTGTTTGGGAAAGGATGGCTTGATGCAATACCGTGATATCGGAATATCCGATGAATATTTTCGGATTATTCTTTATGATATCCCAGTCAATAAACGGCAACACCTGGTTGGAATGATTTCCGCCGATCGTCGCCATGACACATTTTACTTTTTGATCGGCAAACGCTTCGTTGATATCCGCCGCTCTTTCTCTGGCTGACGAGGAAACATATCCAGCGTTTTTCAAAGCGTTTTTGGCGGATTTTACTATGAACCCCTCGGCCTCAAAAAAAGAAGCCGCTCTCTCAATTCGATGCATGGCAAAAGGAGCCAAACCGGCGGACGGACTTATGAAAGCTATCGTGTCCCCTTTCTTTAATCTGTCTGGAATGATCAAATTAGCCATTATTTTTTAGCCGCCGCGAAAATGTTCATCCCGCGGTTGGCAATAGTTTTCTTGGAATTGAATTCCATTTCCATTTTGAATATCTGGGCAAAAAAATCCGGGTTTTCCAACGCCGCCGAAATACGGCTTTTTTTGGAATTAGTCGCGTCAAAATCTTCGGGTCCAGGCTGGACGAATACCGGCACGCCATAAGTTTTAGTCGGGGTAAAACCGGCTCCTGCAAGCAACGCTTCCATCGATTCCTGCGAAAACAAATTAAGTTTGGGTACGGCATCGCCCCATTTAACCATCGATTCAAAAGCTATCTGGCGCAACTCCCCGGCACTAGCAATGTAGTTATTAATCTTTGAAGCCAGCGCGTTATGATATCCGTGCCCCATTATCATTATTGTACCGTCTTTTTTCAGTATCCGGAAAAGTTCGGACGCGGCGGTTTCAATGTTGCCCACGAAACTAATCGGACTGTAAACGCTGACGATGTTGTCAACCGACGAATCCGGCACAGCGCCAATCGCGGCCAAATCGCCCTGGATTATTTTTACGCGCGACGCTATTCCCGCTTTCTCTATGTTTGTTTTGGCAACGGCCAGCATGTCTTCGGAAAGGTCATATAAAATAAAATCACTTTCATACGTCTTGGCCAGATCGCATATCCACCTGCCGGTACCGCCTCCAGCGTCAAAAATTACGGCGCCTTTCGAGGTTCCAACTGGAATATTTCGTTTAATGATCTCGAAAATTAACGCATCCGATAATTTCCAGAAAGCCTGTTTATTGGCATTATCGACATTCTTGGAATAAGGTTCAAAAAAATCTTTAAATTCTTTTTTATTCATGTTTGTTTCGCCCAACTGGCTTAAGGTTTGGTTTCAATGTTTTTTAGGCGCGGATAAGGGATTACGTCGCTTATCTTTTGCCGGGCCAGCGCCCACGCCAAAAACCGTTCTATTCCCAGGCCAAAACCCGATGTCGTCCGATAGTCCGGCATTCTCCGCAAGTCGATATACCATTCGTACGGTTCGCTGGATATCCCCTGCCGCTCCAAAGATTCGTACATCTGTTTTTCGTCGTCCTGCCGCTGGCCGCTTCCCACAATCTCTCCCCCGAACGCCCCCGCTGAAATAGGCGGAAAGATCAAATCGGCATTGACCGTCTTTCGCGCATCGGCCGGGTCGGGCTTTTGGTAAAATGGTACCCGGTCGCGATCGAAGCTTTTCAACCAAACCGGTCCTTGCGCTTCCAATATTTTCATAAGTTCGATCTCGCCGCGACCGGTGATATCCCGGCCGCTATCGGCACAACTGACGCAATCCTTATTCCCGCCATCGATTAAGATTTCTACCGCCTTGTCAAAGGATATCGCTGGAAACGAAGCCATCCGCGCGGTTTTCCCAAGCATATGCCTGGTCCGCTCGGGGTCGCCGCTGATCCGCTCAATGACGGCATCCATCGACAAAACAGTATCGCAAAGCGTTTTAACATATCCTTCCGCCACCGGAATCAAATCATCAAGAGACCCCCTCATTTCCATTTCGCAATGGAAAAACTGGTTTAAGTGGCGCGCGTCGGCATCTTCTCCACGCATCGACGGAAGATAACAATAAACCTTGGTGAAACGGTTAAGGAGCAAAGGCTCAAAACCAAATTGCGAAGAGTCAACCAAATACGTATCCAATCTGCCGAATTTGATCTTAATCGCGGTTGAATCGGAACCAGAACCGCTCGGGGAAGAAATGCTGGGCGTCAACATGAAAAGGTCAATATTTTTTGCGCCAACAACCGAAGAAAAATAATCGTCGCTAGCTCGTTTAATATGGTGCCTCAAAGTAAGCAACGCGAAGAAATAGTCCTTTGAGGCTATATCTTTGTAATAACGCCCAGGGTCGTAAACCGGCATCATAAAATCAGCCTTATCCATTTTATCAATTATTGCGTCATCGGATAAAAATTTTTTTCCGGTATGCTCTTGATCTATGATCATAAAAAGATTTCCCTTAATTTTATTCCTTTAAAGTAAAAAATCAAGTTTAAATTTTTCAAGATGTTTCGCTAAACGGAGTTACACATAATCAAGGCGCAATTTGGCAACAGTAAGCAAATGGCCGGTTTACAGCAATATTGTTATCGGCACCAAGCGCATACTCAGGAAATAATATTAGACGGCTAATAAAGGCCATTTGCTTTCTTGCTTATCAGCTATTTTCCGCGGCCGATTTCCCGGCTACATAGCCGGTGCTCCAACATTGCTGGAGATTATAGCCGCCGGTCGGGCCGTGGACATCAATGATCTCCCCGGCAAAGAAAAGATTGTCGATGATCTTTGATCTCATTGTCTTTCCGTCAATCTCTTTTGGATTGACTCCCCCGGCCGTAATGATCGCTTCCTCAAAGCCAAGCAAACCAAAAACCGCGGCCGGGAAGTCGGCTATCCTGGCAATGATCCTGCGCCGCTCTTCTCGAGTTATGCCGTTCGCGTGTTTTTCCGGATCAACCTCGGCAAGGGCCAGAATCTGAAACCAGATTTTTCTGGGCAGGGATCCGGCAAGGCAATTTTTCAAACCTTTGCTCCCGTTATTTTGGAAATCTTTGATTAATTTTCTTTCAAGTTCTTCAAAATTCAGATCGGGTAAAAAATTGATGGAAAGGCTGATTTTACCTCCTGCCAGCTCTTTTCCGACCAACCCGCTCAAATCAAGGATCAGCGGCCCGCTTAAACCAAAATGCGTAAACAAAACCGCTCCGGTTTTCATGTTCCCCTTTTTGCCATTCTTAACAATGCTCACACCCGCGCGCTCCACGCTTACGCCCTGCAAATCTTTCACCCAAGATTCGGCGATCTTTATGGGAACAAGCGAGGGAACCGGTTTCGCAATTCTATGGCCAAGCATTTCCGCTAAAAAATAGCCGTCCCCGGTCGAGCCGGTGACTCCATATGATTTTCCGCCGGTAGCGATTATGACGTTTTTAGCAAAAATTTTTCCGATCTCTAAAATTATTTCTTTAACAAGCCTGCCGTCGCGTACCAGCGACTTTACCGTAGCGCCATATTTGACAACAATGCCCAAGCCATCCATTTTGGCAACCAACGCGTCGAGAATATCCTTGGCTTCATCGCTTCTGGGAAACATTCTTTGCTTGTCCTCGGCTTTAGTTTTGATGCCCATTTTTTCAAAGAAATCGATCGCGTTTTTGAAATCGAAACGCGAAAAAGCGTTAAACAGGAACGGCCCGCTAACACCGTACGCGGCTACAAGCTTTTTAAGATCTGGTTGGGCATTGGTAAAATTGCACCGGCCGTTCCCGGTCAGCAAAAGCTTGATGCCCGGCCGGCTGTTTTTTTCTAACACCGCGACGCGGCTTCCCGCTTCCGCGGCCGCGATCGCGGCCATCATTCCGGCCGGCCCGGCCCCGATAACCGCCACATCGAATTGTTTTTCGCTGTCAGCCATAGTTTCTTTAATAATATCCGATTATTTTAAAAACAAAAGCGGAGTTTATTCCTCCGCGCCAAAAACATATTTCCATCTGAAATCGCAGGGAAGATACCAAAAATAGTAGCCAAACCGCTGGGCTTCCTTCATATCGGCTATATAGTCGGGGCCGCCTTTTAAACAAATCCCGTCATAACCCAGATAAACCGGGCGTCTTTCCCACTTTGGACCGCTGTACCCGGCCTGGTTGTGGTAAAGATAAAGCATCTTTTTGATCTTCCAGTCCAAGTCGCGGTTTACCGTCACGCGGCATTTTCCGCCGCCAAGAATGAAAATCTTTACCGGCGTATTCCAGCAGGCAATACCCTTGGCCAAGTCGATCACTTCGCCCGGAATCGTCATATCCACCCGCTTGCCGGTGTGGACCTGCTATTGCACGGAAATCAGCTCCATCGAGTACTCGTTGGTCACCCTTACAAACTCCCATTTTTTCCGAAATTCTTCCCTCTACACCAACCACGGCGGTCTAACCAATTCCGGTTTCTCCTCTTCTATTTTATTGAATATTACTTGTATATTTATTCCTCCTTGAATGTTCTACCTGAATATTAAACATTACCGCTAAAACGTCAAGCATATTCGAAGCGGCAACACTCAATGGCATATGTGTTTTTCTTTTTGGGAACTCTAATGATGACGCCACTTACCGTCATTAAAATACTGAAATTTTTTAGAGCTTGAAAAACAAGCTCTTTTTTTAGAAAAAGGCCCGCGGTTTCACCCGAGGCCTTCAAATATTATCGATGTTCTCCATCAGCCATTTATGGCTGGGGACAAAATCATTTTTGTCCACTTCGATGATAATGGGAACATCGAACCTCTTCACCTCCGAAAGGATGGCTATCAGATTCGCTTTTCCTTTGCCGAGGGCGCAGTGCTTGTCCGGTCCATTGACGACTTTGGTGTCGGCCAAATGAACCTCCACCAGGTACTCGCCGTATTTTTCGAGCAGTGCCATGACATCGATGCCGGCGTTGGTCGCGTGGGCGATATCCAGACACCAGCCGACCGTCCGGTTCGCGTCTTTTTTAAAAAGGCAGGCGAATCCTTCCGGAGTTTTGGCGAATTCCGGCACGCCGTCCCCGGCCATATTCTCAATCCCGATCGTTATGTTGGCGTATCGCGGATCAAGAATTATCTTTTCTAAGTTGGCCAAAGCTTTTTCCTGGATTTCCGCCTCGGTCAAGTTTGAAACCACCCTCCTTCCCATCCAACCGCGCTCATGGTCCGCGCAATGAACCACGACCTGATTGGCGCCGTGGATCCTGGCGTATTCAAGCGCGGCCATGATTTCGGCAAACCCTTCGTCGATGTAAATTGGGGCCATGGGCAGATGGACCGTGACGTTTAATTCCGCCACTATAACATCCACCTTTTGCCCTACTGACTGGTCAAAATCGGCTACCTTTCCGAAAGGCCAGGGAAAGGACAGCTCCGCCCATTTAAGCTTGTTCTCCTCCGCTATCTTTTGGGTATAATCCAGGTTGGCAACAGCCGCCCAGGGAACATTAAAACCCAATGACAGCAGATAGCGATTCCGATAGGCAGGAATGCCTACCATCGCGCTCACCCCTATCTTCTCTTCCCGAATAACACATTCCTCCTTATCGCTGCTGTTATTTTCAAACTCGGCGATACCGTCTGCCGCGCAACAACCGGCGCAACAAAGAAAAGCAAAAAGCAAAGCCAAGCCCTTGCCAATAACGGAAGAATTTCCGCTTACAAAGGCTTTTTCACTAATAAATATGAAGTACTCCCCCTATCGGGTATCAAAATAATTATAACATATTTCTAACCTAAAGTCAATCAAAAACCTGCCACGCCGCCAAAACAGCGCGGCATTCCAGAAAATGGATTTATCTAATTTTTTCTTTTTTCTTCCACTTTCCCTTTTTGGCCGAGCCCGTTACTAACTCGTATGACCCCACCAAAAAAAACAATAAGCTGTGAAAAACAAATGCAAAAAATAACGAGACAAAACTCACGTAAAATTGCCGGCGCCAATTTGTTTCTTTCCAAACAGCAACGTCCCAAATTATTACCGAAAGTGCCAATAATATATCGAACAGGAAACCATCTTGCGTGCGGCTAAACCAAGGCAAGGGCAGATCAAGGGTAATGATTGGCGCGTTAAAATTCTTAGCCAAGTAATAAATCAAATAAGAAACAAAAGTTATAAAAAGAGGAAAAATAACGAATAAAAAAGAGCGTCTGTTCGACAATTTTAAGTTTTGCTTGAAATAATCTAATATTTTTTTCATTTTTTTAACGGACTTGATTGATTAAATTTTATCATAATTGCCAAAAACTGCCTTATCGGAATAAATTTTTTCCATATATCGCCGCAAAACCGGCGCCGCCAGAATGGTTGCCCTTGACAAAGTAAAATAAAGTGATAAATAATTATTATATGTTTTCGAATAATATAAACAACCCGGTTATCGTTTTGATGCTTGGGCACACCGCTAAACGCGAATGGCCGGGTTTGGAATATATTCAAAAAACATAGCATTAGAATAATTTGCAGATTCAATTCCAAGCCCGGCCTAAACCGCCGGTTTTTTAGCGGCCGCCCAAGCAGGCATTCCCTGCGCTAAAGACCAGAAATCCCGATCTCAAGCCGGTTTGGATTTCTGCCCTTTCAGCCGCCGGCAGACGCTCTTTAACAATAAAGCGAGCGGAATAATACCCAAAAGCGCGCCAAAAACCGCGCGCCAAGGAGGCGCTATAAGAAATGGAAGAAGAAATAATCGACCTTGGAGAGCTGTTTTTACAGCAAAAGGCCCTGGAATTCAGGGAAATGGGCATGGATATTCAGGCATTTCCGGCGCGGCAGCTTGTCGTTGCCGAAGGCGTAAAATGGCTGGAAGCGGAAGTTGCCATAAACGGCAACGGCAAAAAGGAAAAAGTTTTTTTCCTCGACTTGCTCTTGCCCGGCAAGACGGCCACAATCGGGATCAACCGGATCAAGGCCCAATGCCTGATTCGCGCGTTAAGGAAGTACGCGGAAACACTTTAAGAGGCGAAACAATATGGAAGCAATGGATATGATCGAAGACGAAGAATTGGCGGGACAAGCCGGAATGGTGGAAAGAATGAAAAAGCTAGCCGGTTATTTAAATTCCCCCGCCGACGGTATAAGCTGGGGCAAAGAAGATTGCGTTCTGCCCGATGGCAAGCAAGTAACGGTTTTCCGGATAGACGTCGTCATCGATGGATTCGGAGAATCCTATACCGCCCGCATCGACCAATTCAAGGCCCGGCAGCTAATGAGCTCCTTACGGGAGTTTGTTAACGCCGAAAACCGGGTTGACGGCTATGTGTAGTCATCCCGGCTCCAACCCTGAATCGCTCGTTCCAAGAAAGAGAACTGCTTTAAAACGGCAGCGTTATACCCATCCAACAAATGAAACGGATGGGTTTTGTTTTTTTAATTGTACCCGCAGAGCTTAGACCTTGCATCTTACCGTTCCAAAAAAAAGTGGCCGTTTTCCGGTCACTGAAGTTGAGGCTTAAGGATTATCGGCGGATGGCTCCGGCGGTATTCTATTTCGTTAATTATTTCGGCTTCCGTGATGCCATAATATTCTAGACTTTCTCCGGAAAGCAGAAAATTATCCGCCAGCAATCCAAGGCAATCTTTCAAACCTCTTTCCCTTGAAGAATTAAGCCAGCGCTGGGTGGCCCCGATATAAACCTGGTGCGGCAGGTCATCGAGCTCCGCTTGGGTGGTCCCAATGATCTCGGGCGTCATTTTTTTATCCGCCAAAAAGTTCACCAAATTTTCTATCCTCCCAAGAACATTGGACGTATTGGACAAATTCGGAATCCATCCAATATACCTCTTTATATCCGCCAGCCGGCGCTTTCCGCGCTCAATATCTTCTTCTCTATACTCTTCCATACACGGTTCACCTGGCATGATAATAATACATATTTTATTTTTTGTCAACAACCCCGTAATGGTTCAGGACCTTGGAATCACCCTCTGGTAGAATCCAAGTATATGGCATACTCAAAGAATCCGCATCTGGC
>JAKLGH010000015.1 GCA_022710775.1 Patescibacteria group bacterium | reverse complement strand
GATTACACATGGGAATCGATCTCAAAACTCCGGAAGAAATACTTCAAAAGTGATTCCAAGGTGCTGGTTAGAAAACGTAGTAAAAATAAAAAGCCAGGCTATGGCTTTATGCGGTTTATAAGTCCGTTCACACTTATTGTTTTGCCGGGATAAAGGCCCTGGTGCAAAATGAGCGCTACATTATCCCTGATGTCGGCCCAGCGTATGCCGTCATCAAGCCAAATGTGCAGGGAGTTGTCGAACACCAAGATCTGTTCGATTGCTTGGCGGCCGTCGATGTTTAATTTAAGCAGGCGCCAAAACATTCTTTTAAACTGCGGTTTAATGTTGTCGCTGCCAGCCTGTTCGGCAATATCCGCAACCGTTCGCAGATATGGCGCCTCCCAGGACTTTCCGGTGAGAACGACAGGCAAAAAAAACACCTCGGCGCTGTGCTCGAGGGCCGCGAGAAACGTCAAAAACCCTTCTGGTTCTCTTTTCATAACCAATCGCCTCCTTTTCAATTTGCTGTTCTTTAATATAGCGATATTTGCGATTTTGTAAAGAAAAAATAAGCCAAAACGTAAATTCCGAACCCGCATTGCGCGCCCCGTCTCACAACCTGACTCCAGGCCACCAATCATTCGCACATTCGCGCGAATGTGCGAATGAAAGACCGAGAGCAAGCTTTCGCTGAACCGACAACGAACTGTTGAGGTTTGACCTCAACAGTTCGTTTTAAAAGAAAAACCCAGCTAAATGGGTTTTTTAAAAAAAATCGAACATGTTAAATCAAGCATCTTTTGTTTCGTAGATGAAATCGTTGTGCCCCAGCGCCGCCGCTATCTCGGATTTTAACCAGGGCGCCAGGCCCGGTAGCGTTAAAATTTCCGGGCGGTTGCCGCAATGAAAAACACACACGCCCATGTCAACCAATAGTTTAATCTCCTCATCTGTCCACCGCACATTATTTGGCTTTTTCAGTATTGTATCTACAGGCATTTTTAAACCTTCTTGCGCACTGAACTGATTGTAGACAAAAACAGTCTGGTGTCAAATACATTTGCCCCGGTTTTAATCGCGGCCAAAATTAAAACCCATTTAAAATGGGTTTGGTGGCGGAGCTATATCATCGGATTGCGCCAGTTTACGACGATATATAAAATATTCAAGAAAATTGCGACCGCTGCAAGGATGCTCAACGGAAGCGCGCTGGCTCGCCAATCGCCCAGTGTGGCACAGGACAGAAAAATAAAAAACCCGAAACAAAATTGAAAAACCACGATCGGAAGCATCGCCCGGAATACCTCGATAAATCTTTCGATGTCTTTGTTTTTTCCAAAGAAATTACCTTGCCTATTCTCGACCATATTCTCTCCCTTTTAAATGAAGCTAAAGATATTGTTGATTATTTCATCGGCCTTGTCAATAAAATTTTACGAAGAGTTGCCTTCTCATCCTGTTAAAGTTTGACCTCGACAACCCAGCTTAACCACCATTCGCACATTCGCGCGAATGTGCGAATAAATGAATAAACTTGTACGGAATCTTCTTTAAGTTGGCATCGGCTAGGCCGGTCAAAAAGAAAAGCCTTGAAAAAGGCTTTAGCTAGAAATCGAGGCCCATGACCTCGACAATTTTTCCCGGATAAAGTCCCCGCTTAAGCGCCGCGATCATTTCACAACAAACGCCGCCCCACATGGCGTTATCGTGCAATTGGGCCGCGAGCATACCGTTGAAGATGGTTATTTCCCGGATTGCCGGAAAACCGGTTTTTCTTGAAGAAACTTTCAAGAGCTCCCAAAACATCCTTTTAAATTGCGGCTTGACCCGGCAAAATATGTTGCCGCAGGCGATGTCTTCGACCGACCTGGCGGTTAAAATCTTGACGCCTTCGCCCTCCAGTACCACGGGATAAAACATAAAAATGGCGCTGTCGTCCGGCAAATCGGGCGATTCCACATATAGCTGGTTTGGCCCCAACGCAATGTTCAAATTCTCACCTCCCAAACTTGGCTGTATATTTAATATAGCAACGAAGCGTTCCTGTAAAGGGCAAAGCTCCCAACCTTTTAAAATACCGCAAGCCATAACCTAAAGACCGGAGCTTGAGCCCGATGCCCCGCCGCAATAAACTACCCCGGGGCAGAGCCCCCGGAATATTCTGCCAGTTAAATAAAAAACAATTAACGCTCGACGCAGATCTCGGGTACGGTTTCCGATCCCGAACCGTCAGGATCCAGCGTTGATTCATTTACCGCTCCCGGAGCGCATATTTTTATTCTTCCGGTAATATCGTTCCTGACCGCGGTGTATCCGGTATCATAGCTCCCGCCAGAACAAGTTAAATCGCTGCAATCGTTCTCCCCGTCCGCCGGATCCATCGGTATCTCGGAAATATAGGCTGGCACCAGACAACCTCGCAAATCGGTCTTATCAACCAGGGCGGCGGCATTGCCGATTGTCCGAACGGTTCCGTCAATAACGGCGCCGCCGGTTGCGCAGGAAAACACGCCCCTATTGTCGGCTATATTTTGGCCGATCGCGTTGAGAATGGCGTTAACGTTGGCCGATCGCTGGGCATTCCGTCCCTGGGCGAACTGGCGAGCCGGATTGATGGCAACCAGCACTATAGCCGCCAGAAAAGATATCATGCCTACCACTACCAGAATCTCGATTAAAGTAAAACCTGAACGGCTTCGCTTCTTCGGAAAAAAACCAAAACGATCGAATTTTCCTGCTTTAAGTGTTTTGTCCATGTTTTTGTCTGTCTTGGTTAACGGTTCGAATAATCCGTTTTGCCGGATTTTATCTTTTATTCCGGCTATCAATTATTAAAAATGTCCTACAACATTTTTTATTTTATTTCAACTGTTGGCCGAATCAGGGAACAACGCAGGATCCGGAATATGTTTGATCCTCCTTCCAGGAAATAATGCTAAAATTTTTTTCAGCCTTATCCATAATTGCGGTTATGTTCAAATTCGTATAGGTTCCCGCGTATTCCGCCCGGATACCGATCAAAAATTCAAGGCTGTTTGGCCCTTTTCGCGCGCAAAACCGGCACGTTCCGCCTTCTCCCGCAGTTTCCGATCCGGTTTTCTCGTAAACCGTTTCATAACGCGAACTTTTAACGGCTTCCGCCAGAATTCTTTGCACGCATGCTTTCGCCAAAGCCTCTCCCGCCTTCTTATTCTGCTGGTCAAAAACATTTAAGCGAGTGTTAAAGCTCGCGGCGCTGACGGCGGCAACGACAACCATTAAAACAGCCGATACCATGATCGCCGATATCAGCGCGATAAAGCCTTTTTTGTCGTTTGGATATCCAGTGTTCATTTCATTAAGTATTCCGTTGTTTCAAAATCACGGGCAACGATCTGGCCCGTTGCCGTTCGGGTCCTTAAAGTAAAACTGGCCTTCATGGATTCAACGCCATTCCCGTCGCTGTATACGTTAAAAACCGGGTTTGCCAATTCAATCCGGGAATCGTTCAATTTCGCGTTATCGCTTTGCCAGCAAAGATCTTTATTGTTGATTCCGCAGGAATAGATTTTCAGCGTATTCCCGGCGCTTAATACCTGCAGCCCCGAACCGTCGGCAACAACGCTTTCGGCTCCGTTCATGGCCCAGCCGATCTTAGCCAGCAAGAAACCGCCCTCGTCCTGAAGCCTGTTTTGAACCGCTGCCCGGCCGGCGCCCTCGACAATCGCGAAAAAAGAAACAAACAAACCGAAAAAAATCAAGGAAAGCAGCGCCAGATAGATCAAAGTTTCAATTAAAGTAAATCCCCTGCTCATAATTTTAGTCTTCGCTTGGATAGAATACGTAAAATGCCGAATCTCCGGCGCCCGGTACATCCGGAGTAGCCGCGTAGATCAGGTCGTTATCGAACGCGACCGCCGACAAGCCTTTGCTGGTTTGGAACGCTCCGTGCGGAGCCGCCGCGGGAACCTCAATATTTGCCTGATCGCTTACATTTAAAATCCGCAATCCGAAACTCGTCGCTAAAAAAGCGTATTTTCCGCTCACAACCATTCCCCGGATGTCTTCGTTGTTGGCGTAATGCGTTACGTTCGACGAATTGCAAGTAAGACAGCTCGAAGGCGCGGCGGGATCGCCCACGTCTATCACGTAAAAGTTTGGCGCGCCGTTATTCCCCTTGGCGCGGCCAAGATATATTTTTTTTTCCAACAAATAAAGGCTTTTTGCCTCCTGCGTTCCGGCGGCAAAGAATTTTCCGACCGGAGCAGGTATCGCAGCTGGATTGGCCACATCCAGCACCTCCATCTCCGGCGCAGCCGGATTGGTGGCGGAAAGCGCGAGGTACGCCAAGGTTTTTTTCTCCCCGGCAACAACTTGATCGCGGACAACAATTGCATTCACGTTATGGTTGATCTCTTTGGATCCGAGATGAACGGGATTGGCCGGATCGCTTACGTCATAAACATGGAATTCCGGCCCGGCCGTTTCGCGCGTAGCGATATAAATCCGGTCTTTATAGAAATAAATGCTCCAGCCCTGGGGATAGGAATTTCCAACCCCGGGCAAAGTCCGGTTGGCCAAGGTTATCGCAACCGGATGGCTTGGGTCGGAAACGTCGATCACTTGAAGCTGGTTTTGGGCGGCATTATTGGCAACATAAGCGTAAGTCCTGCCGCTGCCGGAATGATTGGCCACAACGATGGCGTTATACGCTTTGGTTTGGCAATCGGTTTTTCCGCTAATGCTTAAACCTCCGGGATTCCCGATATCCAAACCGGCTGATCCAAAGGTCAACAGATCGGGCTTATTTTCCTCGCTCGCGCTCCCGATAGCATAAATCTGATTCCCGATCATGTTTAGACCGACGGTTCTGGACCCGTCGAGCTGTCCGCGTTCCACGGCAGTCAATACCAACGGTTTGCGCCAATCTTTCTTCGGTACGGCCGTTTGGCAATTTCCCCCCAGATCGAACATCAAGGATAAATTGGAAACGTAGGTCTCAAGCTTCACTTCCGCCCGGCGGCCGCCCTCCCGGGTCCAGAAAACGGCGCTTGATATTTGTTTGCCGCATTGGGTGGCATTATGGCTTTTAATTTCGGTTTCGTAACTGATGCCGCTAACCAAGGTTTCGGAAACATCCGTCGCCGATTCGTAATCGCGCCTGGCGGTTTCATAAACTTCATCAAGTTTTTTCCGAGCGATGAGCAAAGCCTCCAAACCCGTTTGGCTGTCGTTTGAAACCGATTGGCTTTTAATAATTGCCGCGCCGGCACCGGACTGATTTTTAAAAATTACAGAGCTTGCTCCCGACAATACCAAAATCATCAGCGCCATGGCAATCATCATTTCCAAGGTGGAAAAACCGGCTTGCTTTAATTTTTGTTTCGGTTTCATTTTGCTTGTTGATATATCCGTTTGAATTCGATCGGATCAATCCCAACTGATCCGGCCTTCGGCGCTTACTTTGATAATCGAGGTATTTCCGGAGTCGTCATACAGAGCAATCCTTATCTCCGGAAAAGCCAGGTTTACGTTTCCGGAAAGCTGGGAAAAAACCACATCAACGGAACTGGCCGCTAATTGAAGATCCTGATAGTTTGCTAAGACAACCTCATCATAAAGACTATCCCGGTCTTCATAGGCGGAGCCCTGAAAAATCACATACCGGCCGTTTTCCACCCGCACCCCGTGAGGTTTTCCGTCAGTACAGCCATCGCCGCGGCAGACGTTGTTAATGGCTTGGGCGCGGGCTTTCTGCAGCGCGTTAACAACCAAATCCCGTTCGTTTGAAAAAGCGTAGCCGCGGTATCCATCCAAACTGGCCGCCAGCCCCATGCCGGCGATAACCAGCGTTAGAGCAACCGTTATCAGCGTCTCTATTAACGTAAACCCGGCCTGTAAAAAAACGGCCTGATTGGTCAAACCAGCGAATTTTTGATTTAAACTACGGCCGAAAAATTTGGGTGATACCATAGATAGGCGTTATTATCGATAAAGCGATAAAACCAACCATCAGGCCCATCAAAGCCATTAGAGCCGGTTCAAGGCACGTTGTGAGATTTCTGGCAAGATTATTCATCTCTTCTTCGTACATTTCGGCAAGATACAACAAGCTTGAGCTTAAACTGCCGGCCGTTTCCCCTACCGCGATCAGCTGCCTGACGATCACCGGAAACAAAACGGGGTCAGTTGCCATCATATCCGACAGTTTTTCCCCGCGGGCCGCGCCTTCGGCCAGCATAACGATCCTTGCGCGATAGGCTGTATTTCCCATGGCTTCCGCGACAATGCGCAAGGTCTCGATAATACCCATTCCGCTGTCCAAAAGCAAGCCCGTTATCCGGGAAAAGTTCGCAATGGAATAACTGGCTAATAACGGTCCCAGCAGCGGAAAGCACAGGATACTCCGGTCAAACCAAAGCCTGACCGGCTTTAATCGGAACAAAAAAAACGCGGTTAGAACGAAAAATACTGAAGCAGAAACAATCAAAAGCCAATAGCTTTGCACGATATCGCCAACCGCGACAAAAAAACGCGTGCTCCACGGCAATTGGTAATTAAAACTGCGATAAATCGGTAACACCTTAGGAAACACGCAAACAACCAGCATTATAAGAATACCGGCGGACGCAAGAGCCAGTATTGAGGGATAGACCAAAGCACTGGCCATGCTCCTTCTTAACTCCTGTCTTTTCTTCAGTTCGGAGGCCAGATATTGAAGATTTAAAGCCAGCGTCCCGCTCATCTCGCCCATATCGACGACGTTCACGGAAAAATTGT
Organism: Patescibacteria group bacterium; assembly: GCA_022710775.1. Taxonomy (GTDB): domain Bacteria; phylum Patescibacteriota; class Minisyncoccia; order Minisyncoccales; family UBA5738; genus CAINCQ01. The sequence continues at coordinate 10,628 of JAKLGH010000015.1, read as the reverse complement.
CAAACGCATTCTTGCAAAACCGCATTCCGGCCGCGAGGGTCTGGCCTTGTTCCATCCGTTCGCGCAAAACGCGCATAATCCCGGCATTGGATTTTCCGCTAGCTTGCTGTTCCAGCATATTAAGGCTTTCGGCTATCGGAATGCCGGCTCTGATCAAAATCGCCAGCCTCTTGGCAAAAATAATCTGGCCCTGGACCGCCATCCGGCTAAAACTCTTTTTATTGGTTTCCGCCCGGACCGCGTTAAAAATCCGCCTCAAAATTTTCATCATGCTATTCATGGATAATTCTCAAAACCTCCTCGATCGTAGTAATTCCCTGTTGGGCTTTTATAAATCCGTCTTCCACCATCGTTGCCATTCCCTGCTTTACCGCGATCTTTTTAATTTCCCCGGCCGATGATCTCTTCAAAACCGCTGCCCTTATTTGGGCGTCGGGCACAAGCACTTCATTAATGCCGATACGGCCCCGATAACCTAGATTCGCGCATTTATCGCAGCCTTTGCCGAAATAAAATTCATTTTGTCCGCCTAACAATCTCTCATCGACAATGCCTGACAAGCTTTTCAGCTCTAATTCCGTGATCTTTTTAACTTCCTTGCAGTTAGAGCAAATCTTTCGGACCAATCGCTGGCCGATGGCAGCATTAACCGTGGAAGCCATCAAATAACTTTCAACACCCATATCAAGCAACCGCGGCAGTGTGGTTGACGCGTCATTAGTATGCAGCGAAGAGAAAACCAAATGGCCTGTCAAAGCCGCGTTGACCGCAATATGCGCGGTTTCCGGATCCCGTATCTCCCCCACCATGATGATGTTTGGATCCTGGCGTAAAATGCTGCGCAAACCGTTGGCAAACGTTAAGCTGGTGCGCGAATTAACCTGGATCTGCTCAATACCGTCAATGGAATACTCTATCGGGTCTTCGATGGTAACAATCGATACCTCGGGCCGGTTCAAAGATTTAAGCAAAGCATAAAGAGTTGAGGTTTTCCCGCTGCCCGTCGGACCGGTAGCCAAAATCATTCCGTAAGGCTTTTTAACGGCATTCTCTATCTTTTTTTGGTTTTCCTGGCTGAAACCAAGCCCCGCCAGCGTAAATTCCCCCGCCGTATCGGAAAGCAAGCGCAACACGGCGTTCTCCCCATAATAGGTCGGAGCAACGGAAACGCGGACATCGTAAGGCCGCCGGCCGTCGAGATTGGCCCGGAAACGACCGTCTTGAGCCGCCTGGTGTTCATCGGTGCGCAATCCCGACAATATCTTGATCCGGCTGATAATTTCGCCGTGAAGCTGTTTAGGCAAGTCATGGGCACGGCAAAGCCAGCCGTCGATCCGATAGCGCACGCATAACAACTCCCTTTGCGGATCAATATGGATATCGGAAGCTTTTAGCTCCTGCGCTTCTTGGACCAGCAAAGAAACCAGTTTGACTACGGATACTGCCGCCTCCCCTTTCGCCAGTTCCTGTTCTAAAATATGCCTTAACATGGTATTTCAGCGGCTGATTTTCTTTTGCGGATTACATAACGCAGAACTTCTTTTTTGTAAAGCTAGCTAAACAGCCATCGCGGAGCGTTTAATTATCGCCTCTTAACGAATTAATAACGGAATTGAAGCGCTCCCTAAAACGACAAAAGGGCAAAAAGCCCTTTTTCCGTTATCTTAAAACCGACGCTATTCGGAAAGCTTGTTGCGAACGCTTTTGATCAGGTCGGCGGCGGCCTCTTTTCCTCCCAAGCCGAACGCCAATCCGAAGGCCAGCGCAAACATTCCGACAATACCCATGATCAGGGTATTGATGATGCTGGGCGCCACGCCCAATTGGATAAAGATGGCAAAAGCGGCAAAGACATAGATTGACCACCTTACCATCGACCCGATAAACTCGGCGTGCTTGACGCCGATTTCACGCACTGAAGCGTTAATGATCTTCTCGAGGATATCGGCAATGATAACCGAAACCACGAAAATGGCAGCGGCAATCACGATATTAGGCAGCCAGGCGATCACCTCTTTAAGAAACAAGGCAAACTGGCTGAAACCCAAAATCTCAACGAAGATCAAAAGAAAAACTATGACCAGGATCCATTTTACGATCGCTCCGAGAAATTCCGAAGGGTGAACCTTGATATCGGCTTTTTCAAGAGCGCTTTTCCATCCGCCCTTTATAAATATACGGTCAAACCCTATTTTATCAAGGGCGGCCGCAACCACTTTTCCGACTCCGGATGAAATGAGCCAGCCGATGACAAAAATAAGCAAGCCGATAACCAGCTTGGGGAAAAATTCCACCATTCCCACCCAGGAGTTCTTTAAAGCTTCTGTTGTAATTACTGACCAATTATTGGCATCCATGATTTTTTATATATTATTTTATTTATTATTTTATTATTATTTTATGGTCTTTGGGCCTTTGTATTATATTCAACACAATATAATACCTATTGTCAAGCAAAAAGGGAAGTTGAAATTTTATTATTTAAATATCCGGTTTGCCGCAATAAAAGAAAAATTTGAAATAAATTCAACTTTTTTAAAATAGAAAACTATGACTCCCACAAATTGGCAAGTTCGACCAAGCTTCATATCCTTTGTAGGTTTGATCTTTAGCGCCAAAATGAGCGAGCAAGCCGCAGCCATGCGTTAAATGGTGCGGATGCATAGGATCTTAGCAATTAGTTCCCCATGTATGATCGTAAATATCCAACAAGGCGTCGTAATGAATGAATAGGTCCATATCGCCAGGCCAGTCCTCCGCTTGTTCGCTTTTGGGCCAAATATCGGAAAAATTTACGCCTTTGGCGATATAGCCATTTTCGTTGACTCTGACGCTTTTTCTGGCGATCCATTCCCTTTCGAGACATTCATCTTCATCAACAATTTTCATTCTCCCGCCTTTCAGTAGCAAAGCCAAGTAAGCTGTCAAAGGCGGCGGCGTGAAAAAAACCGATAGCAATTTTTAACGAAAAAAAGGCTGGCTAGCCAGCCTTACGGAATCTGCGGATAATACGGCTGCGACCACATGCGGATTACGCAATCTAAATCAGGATTTCCGCGGCCGTCAAGCACTTTAACGCTGCGCTCCACAGTGAGTCCAAACCTTATCCGGCATCTTATCCTCTCGCCGTCAAATTCTTCGAAAGCATCTCTTTCTCCAAGGTTGCAAGAATTAACCTCCTGGCCCATGAACCTCCACATAGCTTCGCCGGCGCCGCAAATCTGGGGCGGGAACTCTTCGCACTCGTCCGCGTCCAGCGCCCCGTAGTAATCGCGCAAGGCATAGTTGGTAACAAGCCTGATCTGGCCAAAAAAGTTATCCTCGGCCGGATTCTTTGATTTAACCATAAATAATGCATATCGTTTTTTGCGCGAACTGATGCCGGCATTGAACAGTTCCACATAGAAACTGTCGCGCGAGGTCATGGTGTTCAAATAGAACACCCCGCCGCGGGCCCGCCTTTTTGGCGCATTAAGAATGGGGTCCCGCAAGAAACATTTTCCCCGCGGATTGGAATCCTCGGCCCAAACCGAAAAGTCTCCCGGATACACTTCCAATATCTTATCCTTTGGCCAGTCGTTTCCGGTCAAAACAATCCCGTCTAATATCTTCTTCTTGGTCATTTCATCACCCTTTCCAATTTGAATTTTAAAAATGCAAATTCAAGCCGTATAGGCTTGACTTAAAAATTATATCATTTTGCTAATATTTGTCAACATTTATAACAAAAATAAAAAGGAAGCGTTGGCCCAAGATCACCTCTTGAGAACCGCTTCCTTCACTCTCCCGAAAAAATCTAGGAATTTACCTAAACATTTTCCGGAATTATAACGTCTCTAAACGGAATGACTGTGCCGCCAAGCTCTGTAATTCGTGCTTGGAGCGCGGCGTAAAAAGCGCCAAAAGTCGTTTCCGCGTCATCGAATACTTCATCGTCGAACAAGCCGCCGAGAACCAATCCGGTAAGTTCAAGATATTTCGCGCTACACCAGCCTATATCTTTCGCGGCGACTTCTTGCGGACTTAAGTCTTCCATAATCTCCTTTTGGAGATGTTCTAAATCGTATGGATACATCAACGGTTACCTCCATCCAATGCATAGGCACTAGCCTTTGCAGTTTTTTTTATTATATCACTATTCTAAAATAATGTCAATAGAAAGCGGCGATGTATACAGGCTTTTTTTTCTGGCGAACCCCCTTATGCCAAAATAAAAAGGAAGCGTTGGCTCAAGGTCGCATCTTGAGAACCACTTCCCTTACTTGTCCGGGAGTGATCCCGAACATTATTTCGTGAGCGCGTTCGCGCTCTTCGAATTTTTTGATAATGCCCTCGAACCGGGCCGGTCCGATCGCCTCTTTCATTTCGGTCCGGTTTCTGCCACTAAGCAGATGAGCTTGGATGGCCGCTAGCATCATCTTCTCGGTGATGGGCATATCGGCCGGCAGGCCGAGCTGATCATTGAGGATGATAGTGTAGGCTTTGATCTCTCCCTGGAACCCGGTTTTTACGAGTTGAGCGGGCACCGGAACCTTCTTATTCCCGAACAAGGCGAAGATCTTTTCTCCGAGATCCTCCTTATCGAGATCCATGCCAAATGCGGCCTTCTTTGCCTGTTCGGGCGTGATCCCGAACATGATGCCAAGCGCCTGAAGCCGTTCCTGGAATTTGGCCACAATGGCGTCAAATCTTAGGCGCCCGATCTGCTGCCTCATCTCACCCTCGTCACCCAATTGATGAGCTTTGATAACATCAAGCATCATCTTCTCGGTGATAGGCATGTCAGCCGGTAAGCCGAGCTGCTCGTCGAGGATGATGGCGTAGGCTTGAAGCTCTTTCTTCAAACCTAGTTTAACAAGCATCATTGGAACGGGTTTCCCCTTATAGAAATCCGTTAAATCCATAACTTCTTTCATCTCTTAACCTCCTTTTTAAACCGGCAGTGGAAGATGATTCCTCAGCCTTCTAACTGTTATTATAGCATTTTTTAGCTATAAAGTCAAGAAAAATTGGCACGGTTTATGATAACGAAAAAACCTGAAAAACAGGCTAAAATTTTAATTTGGTTTTAAATGTCGGACAAGCGGTAAAAAATTTAACCCGGCCTCCTATTTTATTGCGACATCTCCGTTATTAACGATCCTTCCCCAATCATCCGACCGTTCGCCGCTCTGGTCATTGATACCCAGGCTTAGGTAGCTTCCGTCATCCGCCGCGTAGTCCCAAAATCTTTCGCTCTCCCCTTTTTTAAAAACCTCGTCCCCTTGGATCTCTTCGGCGACCGCATGGGCGGAAAAAAGAAATTTGAAATTTTTACCGTCGAATTCCAAATTTTCCGGAAAGGGCCGCTTAAACGGAGTTTTTATTCCTTTAACCAGAATAAATGTATTCTCGCTAAGATCGTCGGCGAAAACAAAACCGCCTTCCAAAAAACATTTAATATAATAATTTCCGTCGTCGAACCGGAACTTGACCACCTCCTTCACGGTATAGTCCCGGCCGCCAATCGAAATCACTGCGTTTGGCTTGATCTTTGAACGGAATTCTAAAACATCCATAAATGTATTTTTATCTACTGCTTCAAAATATCGCCCAATCTCTTTATCGCCTCACCGTAGCCCGCCCAATCGCCGTTTTTTTGCGCCCGCATCGCTTCCTCGTAGGCCGCGATCGCGTCCTGAACGCGTTTAGTATCGCTTGCGGATAACGGCTTTGTTTTTACCTCTCCGTTTTCTTCCGAGGATTTTGACGATCCGGAACCAAAGATCTTCGATAAGGCTTCTTCCAACGTTCCGGCCATGGCAATTGAATTATCATACGCCACGATCACCCTTTTCAATTCTGGAATCTTTCCGGATTCGGCTTTAAGATAAAGCGGACGCACATACATCAGTGATTCTTCTATCGGAATCACCAACAGCGGGCCTTGGATCACCTGCGAACCGCCCTGGCTCCATAACGAGATTTGCTGGCTGATCTCGGGATCCTGGTTGATCCGGCCAATGATCTGTTTGGGCCCGAAAACCAGCTTATCCTTGGGAAAACGGTAAACAAGCAATTTTCCGTAATTTTCACCGTCGTTGCGCGCCACCATCCAGGCCGACAGATTATCTTTCGCGCGGGGGGTAAAAGGAAGCATTAAAACGAATTCTTCCTTTGTTTCCCCGGGCAGCTTCATGATGATATGGCGGGGCTGCATAGAACCGGATGATGATCCTTTCCCGTCGGTTGCTATAGCCGCGATCTCCCATTGGTCTTCTTTATTGTAGAATATCTGCGAATCGTCCATGTGGTAAACCGAATAAGCCGCAGTTTGAAGAGCGAAAATATCCTCGGGATAGCGTAAGTGGCTTGCCAGCTCCGCCGGCATTTCCGCCATCGGCTTAAACATTCCAGGAAAAATCGCGCCGTAGGTTTTTAAAATCGGATCGTCTTGATCGGCTTGGTAAAAAACAACGCTGCCGTTAAAAGCATCAACCACCGCCTTTACCGAATTGCGCGCGTAGTTCACGCGTTTTCCTTCCAATACCTGCGGTTGGGAATATGGATAACGGTCGCTTGTCGTATAGGCATCAATAACCCAATATATCCTTTTATCGGCAATGACAATATAGGGATCTTTATCGAAGACCAAAAAAGGCGCAATTTTGGCTACGCGCTCGGCAACGATCCGGTGATATAGAATACGGCTGTCATTGGTAATATCGTTGGACAGCAGTAATTTCAGGGACTGGAATTTAAGCGCGTAAAAAACGCGTTTGGCCAATGAATCCAGCCGCACGCCTCCCGTTCCTTCGTAAGCCGCGTAAACGTTTTCCTCGCCTTTAGGATAGTTGAATTCCAACGACTTGGTTTTTACAACAACGTAATCGTTGGGCATCTCGCCATAATAAATCTCCGGACGCGCAAGCTCCAGTTCTTTCACGTCGGATTTCGGCGGTATATCCTTAACGAACAATACCGGCAAGCCTTCCGGGGTAACTTGGTTAACCGGCCCGGCCGCCACTCCGTACCCGTGGGTGAACGTAAGCCGTTCGTTGATCCAATTCCGGTTGGGCAGGCTCGACGAAGACAGCTCCCGGGGCGACAGCATGATCTGGCGGATTTCCCCGTTGATGACATAACGGTCGTTATCGACTTGGGAAAATTCATAATATGTCCTGATCTCCTGGATCTGGGAAAAAGTTGACAGAAGAGGATCCCTGTCCCAAAGCCGGACATTCTTGACCGTCAGGTTGTTGGCAGCAATGTCGGACGCGGTAATAGGCTTGTCGCCCGAAATTTCCCGTTCCTCGATTTTATCAAGAGCGTAAGCGCGGCGCGTAGCGGCGATGTTGTGTTGGATATACGGCGTTTCTTTTACCAGCTCATTAGGAGCCACCACAAGTTTCTGGACAAAAGACGGAACCACCGGCCCCAAAAAACCAACGAGCAGATAGATAGCAACAGCCCAGGCCAGCGGCATTATTTTCGATTTCCACGACCAATAAAGAGCCGATACGGCGGCGATAACGGCGGCTGCCGCGGAAACAAGAAACACAAACATCCTCACTGATACGTCCGTAAATGTCGCGCCGAACACTAAGCCGTTTTGGCTGGTCAGAAGGTTAAAGCGGGAAAGATATGCCCCGACGGCAATAACCGCGAACAATAACGCCGCCAGAATGCCAAGATGCATCCGGGCCAAACGGTCAACCCGAATCCGGTCAAGCGATTTGGAACCAGCCGCCAATCTCAACCCGGTAAAATGAAAACTGCCCCTTAAGAAATATATAAAACCGCAGGCGGCCAAAGCGACAATGATTAATGTTTCCAGCAAACCAAGCCCTATCTGAACGATAGGAAGAACAAAAGTATAAAATCCAACATCCTGGTTAAAAATCGGATCAGCCGCTTTAAACGGCGCGCCCGAAACAAATTTTAAAACCTCTTGCCAGTGAGCAGCGGCCGCCAGGCCGAAAAAGAACGCCAAAACCAAGCTGGCTGCCAGAGCGGCTTTCTTTACTGAGTGATCAACCACGTCTACCGCCCGGCCGGCAATGGCTGCCGGCAAAACCGCTTTCCAGGTAATTTTAGAGCGGGCCGCAAGATATAAATTACCAATCAAAAAAACAGCGGTAAAAACCGCCGCCGCGCCGAACAGTTCCGCTTTGGCCAGCAGGGATTTAAGGAAGACCTGGGTATAGCCAACCTCGGAAAACCACCACCAGTCAGTTACAAGCGAAATGGAATTAGCGAGAATCAAAAACGCGCAAAATAAAACGACCAAAACCAAATTAGCCAGATTTTTTTTGTTTGTCATAATGTTAAGCCATTATAACGGCATCCAGGCGTTTGGTCAAAATTTTCAATGATTTTGTCATTTACAAATGCGGATTATTTTTTCTCCCCTCCCCCTACTTTTTCAAGGATAAATCTGATAAAATCGATCGTTTCAATTAGACGTTCCATTTTTACGCCATAATGCCAGTTGTCGGCGGTTTTGATCAGGCTTTCCCATTGCGGATACTCTTTGGCTACCCACGAGGCGGCCATTTTCTTGGAAACAGCCTCGCCGCGCCTTACCGTATAAAGAATCCGGCATAGGTTCAAAACAACGTATGATTGCTGATGGCTGTCCGCCAAAAAATCCGGATCGGTTATCTTTGGCTCCCATTCCTTGTGCAAATCTTTAACGCAGGCTTTTTGCACGTCAGCAATATCAACCGGTCCGGCCAAATCTTTGAAATCCGGGCCGATCAGCGCAATGCCGTATTTGCATAAAAAATATTTATTGATCAGCCACTCATTACCGTAAGGCGCGGCCGGGTAGAATATGCCGGCACCCATATAAGGACGCGGATCTTTCGGGGGCAGCTTATTTTTCAACATGGCGAGCGGAATATATGAACATTCGATCTTTTTTGCCCATTTTCCATGTTGGCGCTCCGCGTCCAAATGCAGCCGCTTGACCAATTCCAAATTCTCAAGCGCCATTGGTTTTTTTAAAACAACCGCCAGGTCAATATCGCTCCTCTGCTCAACGAAATCACCGTAAGTCAGGGATCCGGTTAGATAAAATCCGACCAAGTCCTGACCAAGAATGTCCTTGATGCCGATTGCCAAAAAAAACAGCACATCGTTAATGTCCCGGTATGGCGTGATTTTTTTGATTTGTTCGGTATTTTCCATTCCAGATATGCCAAAAAAAGTAAGCAGACTTTTATAAATCCATTAGGCCAATCAGGCTATCTTACCAAGCCCAAGCCCATGTACCAGCCTTGGGGTTTCTGGCAAAGCGGGCATTTTCCCGGCGCGCTGTTGCCTTTGTGGATATAACCGCAATTCAGGCATTTCCATTCGATCTCGGTTTCGCTCTGGTATAAGGTTCCCGCTTCCAAGCGGTCCGCTAAAAAGGTAAATCTTTCTTCGTGCTTTGCTTCCACGGTTTTAACCATTGCGAATAGGGAAGCGATTTTTTCCTCGCCTTCTTCCCGCGCGGTCTGCTCGAAATCCGGATACATCGTCCCCCATTCGTACCTTTCTCCTGCGGCGGCATGGCGGAGATTCTCCAAGGTTTTCCCCAAACCCTGTATATCCAAAGTGTTGGCCGTTTCTACTTTTTCGCCTATAAGCTCTAATTCTTCTTTTGCGTGAACCCTTTCATTATCCGCGGTTTCTTCAAAAACCCGCGCTATCCAGATCAACCCTTCCTTAATTGCTTCTTGCGCGTAAAACGTATATTTATTACGCGCCAACGACTCGCCGGTGATCGCCTTCAATAAATTTTGTTGTGATTTTTTCATTTTTTTTGATGATTATAATTAGATAAATGTGGACCCTACCGGACTCGAACCGGTGACCTCCTCATTGCAAATGAGGCGCTCTACCAACTGAGCTAAGGGCCCGAAAGACATTATCACTTTATCAAAAAACGGCGAAATTACAAGAAAAAAAAGAACGTTTTTGCCGTTCTATTCCAATGATACATTTGGGTTGCCCATCAAGATTTGCTGTCTTACCGCTTCCAAGTTGCTCTCCGTCAGGTCGCGTCCGGCAAGTTTGGCCGCGGCGGCAGCCGGCATGATCAACCCCGCTTGGCTCAATATATCGGCTAGCTCGGAACAATGAGCCAGGTATTTCTTTTTTTCAATAAGAGCGCGGCGATAAATATCAAGCTCTTTCGCGTTCAAAGGTTTCTCCCGAAGCGCGGCGGCCTTGGCAGCCATGGCAAGCAAGCCGTTCTCCAAGTAGAACTTGACCAGCTCGCCGGCCCAATCAGGCAAGGCGCAACCGGGTTTACAGCGCAAGGTATGCCCCTTTAAAATGGCTGCAAGCAGGTTCGCTATCTCCATGGCTTCATGAGGCAAACCATGCCCGTTGACGCAAAGGTCAAAGGCCGACAATAATATATTGAGCTCGTTTTGAACAGCCGGCGGCGCGGGAATTCCATCCGATCCTATTATTTCGATTCCTTCCAATTTTTTCATGCTCTTGCCTCTTTGATGAATTTTTAAATAACTGACCGTAATTGTAGATAATAAACGCTGGTAATTTAAAGTCAAGAAAAAGGGGTAATGTGCAAGGACATTTTGCGCCTTTTTGCTAAGCTGGGAGGAGCATGAAAACTATGGCTGAAAGCAAAGCAG
>JAKLGH010000014.1 GCA_022710775.1 Patescibacteria group bacterium | reverse complement strand
ATTTGGAGCATTGCGCTCTTAACGGACTCACTCCCAATGAGGCGTTGAGAGTGCAAAATGTGTTTGCCTAAAACAAATAAAGAATATTTTCTAAGAAACGCGCGCCGATAAAGCGCGCTTTATTATTTAAAGATCCCATTCATTCCGCGCCTAAAGATATCTTGGAAACCATAGCTTATTTTTTGCTTGCAAGTTTGCCGAAATATGAGATAATTCGGACAGAACTTTACTTTTAAGTAGGCAGGAGGAACAAAATTGGACTGCAAAAATTTGCGTCAGCCGGCCGTATACGCCACAGCCGCGATATTATTGGCGTTTGCTCTAGCCGCGTTTTCCGTGATCAGTACCGAAGTTGAAGCATTAATTATCACCCCAAGTATAGCCGTTATTGTTGTCGACAGCTGTTATTGGGAGCCTCGCCGGCAAAAAAGGCTAAATCAGGCCCGCAAATATTGAAAAACGGCGCGAACCAGCGCCGCTTTTGTTTGTGCAGAAGACGTTGCCAAATTATATTTTCTTTATCTTTGGGCCGGCCGCCGTGTCTTCTACCGAATACCCTAGTTTTTCGATCTGCTGCCGGTACTCATCGCTTTTTGACCAATCCTTTGCCTGGCGGGCGGCCTCGCGCAAGCGGACCAATTCCGAGATCTCGGCCGGAATATCGATCGTTTCCACAGCATCAAACTTGAAACCGAATACCCGGTCAAAATCAATCATCAAGGCCAGTTTTTCGGATTCGGACAATTTCGAATCTTTAACTGCTTCCCAAAGAACAGCCAAGGCCTTGGGCATATTAAGATCGTCATAGATGCCTGCTTCAAATTTTTCGCGGTAAGCCTCTGCTTCCCTGGATTTCAGGGAAACCGCGGTTATTCCGGCAGCCTTCATTGCCCTGACTTTCTCATAAAGGGTCTTTAGCGCGTTATCGGCGGCTTCGATCGATTCCCAGGAAAAGGAGAGGGGAATGCGGTAATGGGTGGTAAAGCACAAATACCGGTAGGCAAGGGGATCTATGTTTCTTTTCGCCAAATCGCCGACCAGCACGATATTTCCCGAAGATTTGGCGATCTTTTCGCCCTTTAAGTTAAGATAGTCGCCGTGCATCCAGAAATTGCACATCTGCTTGCCGTACGCTGCCTCGGCTTGGGCCAATTCGTTGGTATGGTGGATCAAAACATGGTCGATGCCCCCGCAATGGATATCAAAAGGTATCCCCAGGTTGTCGCAAGACATCACTACGCATTCGGTATGCCACCCCGGAAACCCCTTGCCCCAGGGCGAATCCCATTCCATCTGTCTTTTGACTCCGGACGGGGTAAATTTCCAAAGGGCGAAATCGCGGTCGTTCTTTTTTCCTTCAACCATTTCCACGCGCGCTCCGGCCTTGATATCCATTTTGTTTGGCCACAGCCGGCCGTATTCCTTAAGCTTGGCAGTATCGAAATAAACTCCGTCCGCGATGACGTAGGTAAAACCTTTTGCTTCAAGTTTTTTTATCAGTTCGATCTGGCCGGGTATGGTATCGGTCGCCTTAACCCAAACATCGGGTTCAATGATGTTGAGGGTAGCCAGGTCTTTCTGGAAAGCGTCGGTATACATTTGCGCGATATCCCAAACTGTCTTGTTCTCCCGCTTGGCGCCCTTTTCCATTTTATCCTCGCCGGTATCCTCGTCGCTGGTCAAATGGCCCACGTCGGTGATGTTCATCACGTGATTCACTTTATAGCCGGCATAGATCAAAACCCTTTTTAGAACATCTTCAAAAATATAGGTGCGCAGATTTCCCACATGAGCGTACCAATAAACCGTCGGCCCGCAGGTATATATCGATACCTCCCCGGCCTTTACCGGCTTGAATTCCTCTTTTTTCCGCGTAAGGCTGTTATATAGGTTGATCATATTGTTTAACAATTGATTAGAGCCGTGGCGCGTGGCTTTATGATGATATTAACAAAAAGGGCATTTTGCGCAACCGCCGTTGACGCAAATAATTAAAAATAGGATAATGTCAAAAAGCACATTTATAACTAGATTCCCCGAGGTGAGAGAGTACGAAACCAGTCTCTGGCATCCAAGATCCGAAAGATGCACGAAATAAGGGATTGATAGTTGTTTTGATCGATGCTCAAAATTTCCGGTATAAAGTACCCAACTGGACGTCGCTTCACGTAAATTATTACAAGCTTGGCGAAATTTTGTACCCGGACAAGCCGAAAATCAAGATCACTCGACGGATGAGGATCATATACTTCGATATGTTCTTGGTTGAAAAATCGGCAACCGAATTTCCAACGCTCGAAGCAAAAAACGGCTTTATAAACGGCCTGCAGACGGAAGGAGTGAAGGTAGAAACATGCGACATAAATACTCTGCCGGTGAAGCGCAACGGAAAAAGAGATTACAATATGGATCGGTTTATTATCAGCAATCTGGAAGATATTGCTGATGATCCGGACGTGTGCCACGTAATTTTGCTGTCGGGCGACGGCGATTTTTACCAGTATCTAAGACGGGCCGCCAATAACGGAAAACGGGTTTCGGTCGTCGCCATCCGAGACAGCCTGAATCCAAAGATCGGCAACGACAGCGACATCGAGGTAATATATTTTGAAACGATCAAAAAGGTTCTGATAGAGTAGCTTAGCTTGACTTTTATTAAAAACGTGTTAATGTTTTTTTAGATCGGGCAATGCCCGCGTACCGAAACGAGAATAGAGGGATTAAATGAAAGCAATAGTGGATTGCGCAGGGCTGATGATTGATTTCAGCCAAAGAGATGCGGAATTGTGGTTAGATGACGAGAAAAAGCCGGTTTTGACCGGCAGCGATGCCCAAGTCGCCATTCTGGCGATCCGGCAAGCATTGGGCAGATGCTGCCCAAGCCGAATCGAAAACCGGGGATACGCTCTCCGTTATGTCGGCAGCGACCAGCTCGTCGACCCGGTGCGGATCGCCAACTTTCTCGCCACCAGCGACCTGACATTGGAGAACCTGTATACGCACCTTATAGCCGCGTAAAAAAATGGGAAGCTTAAAGCTTCCCTTTAATTTGCCCAAATTTAAAGCACCCGCTTTCGCGGGTGCTTTTCGATAACTGTTAGCTTTTTTCTATTCGAAAACCGGCGTGCTCAAATATTTTTCGCCGCGGTCGGGGAAGATAGTGACAATCGTGCCTTTCTCGATCTTTTTAGCGATTGAACGCGCGACAAAAAACAAGGCGCCGGAACTGGCTCCAACTAAAACGCCGGATTTTTTGGCCAGTTCCCTTGCCGCCTCAAACGAATCGGAATCAGTCACTTCAACAATGGCGTCGATCAGCGACTTGGAATGGTCGCCGCACGGGAGGCTGGGTTCAAGTACCGGCGGAACATAGCCGTCCTTGATGGATTTCAGCCCTTCGATAATACAGCCTTGAACGGGCTGGACGCCGATTACTTGGGCCTTCGGATGCTTTTCCTTGAGGCGTTTCGCGATACCCGTGATCGTTCCGCCCGTTCCGATTCCGCCGACGAAATAGTCGATCCTGCCTTTGACTTGCTCCAGTATTTCCTTGCCGGTCGTCTTATAATGGGAGACGCAATTTTCCTGATTTTCAAATTGGTTAAGCATCACCAGGTTTTTATCGGCTTCGACCATCCGTTTGGTCATTTTTATCGCCGCGTCCCGCCATTCTTCGGGTTTTACCAGGATTAATTCGGCCCCGAAGGCCTTGATCATTTTCCGGCGTTCAACGCTCATGGATTCCGGCATTACGATTTTTATCTTATATCCCTTGATTGCGGCTACCATTGCCAGCGATATGCCCGTATTGCCGCTGGTCGGCTCAATGATGGTTTTTCCCTTGGCCAAAACTCCGGATTTTTCCGCTTTTTCAACCATAGCCAAAGCAATCCGGTCCTTGATCGATCCGGTTGGATTGGATCCTTCGAGCTTGGCAAACATTTTAACCTTGGGATTCCCTGTTTCTATTTGGATCATCGGCGTTTTTCCGATATAGTGAAGTATATTTTTCATTGTTTTGGTTTTTTGATCTTGCGGCCTGTTTATTAAAAAAGCCTCTTTGAGGCAATTAGATTTCGGCGTTAGTTGAAATCTCCTTGCCTAAAAGAGGCTGATACAGCAAATCACCGGGACGGCAAGCCTTAGGCTTGGGCTGTTGTCTGTTTTTATATTTAAGCTTTCCATAGTTTATATAAAAATATCAAACCGGCGTTTGATTGTCAATCGGATTGCCGCGTGATAAAATGGCCAAAGGTTGCCTAAAACATCCGTCCAGTCAAAAAATATGAAAAAAATCGATCTGCTTATCTCCGCCGGCATCGGCGCCATTACCGCTGTTTATTTTATTAATTTGCTCGGCCAGCCGGGCTTTGTGGAAAAACTGGGCGTTTTTGGCCCGATTTTATGGATACTCCTGCCTTTGTTCACCCTTTTGGCGCCCTTTTGCCTATGGATCGCTTTTTTGATCGGAAAAAAATATTTATTCGTATTTCAGCTGGCCAAATTTTTACTGATCGGCGTCCTCGCTACGATCTTTGATCTGGGAGCGCTAAGCGCGTTTATCGCGTATTTTTCCGTGAGTTCGGGCGCTTTGTATCTGGCGTTCAAAGCGGTATCTTTTATCATTGCCACTGTTTTGAAATATATTCCCGATAAGTTCTGGGCGTTTAAAAAACAAGATACGACCGGCGTAAAAAAAGAATTTTACCAATTTTTCGCGGTTACACTCGCTGGCTTGGTCATCAACGTCACCGTTGCGCATCTGATCGTAAACGTGCTGGGGCCGCAATTCGGCCTGCCGGCGCAATTATGGGGCAACCTCGGCGGCATCGGCGCGGTAATCGTAACCTTTGCCTGGAATTTTATCGGCTACAAATTCATCGTATTCAAGAAATAAGCAAGAAAAGCGCTAACAGCGAGAAAGCAACAAGAGTATGAATTAGATTCTAAACTTATTCGCCCTTTCAGCTCTGCACGCTGTTCCCGCTGTTCTTGCTTACCAACTAATTTACATGGAAAACCTAGTCTTATATCGCAAATACCGGCCCCAGCTATTCTCCGAAGTTGCCGGCCAGGACCATATCATCCAAACCCTGTCCAATTCCATTAAAAGCGGGCATGTTTCGCACGCTTATTTATTTTCCGGCACGCGCGGCTGCGGAAAAACCACAACCGCCCGGATCATGGCCAAGGCTTTGAACTGCCTCAATCGAAAAGACGGCGACGCCGAACCGTGCGGAAAATGTTCGTCTTGCCTTGAGATCGCCGGCGGTAATTCTATGGACTTAATCGAGATCGACGCCGCGTCGCATCGGGGAATTGACGATATCCGGGAACTGCGCGACGGCATTAAATACGTCCCAGCGAAATCCAAGTATAAGGTGTTTATCATCGATGAATGCCACCAGTTATCCAAGGACGCGGCCAACGCTCTTTTAAAAACCCTGGAAGAACCGCCCTCGCATGCCATATTTATTTTAGCCACCACCGAACTCCACAAAATGCTGCCCACGATCATTTCGCGCTGCCAGCGTTTTGATTTCCGAAAATTGCGCCTCGACGAACTTGTTGCCCGCTTAAAAGATCTGGCCAAGCGCGAAAACGTTAAGATAGAGAAAGCGGCTCTTGAGCTGGTTGCGCTCAACGCCGGGGGATCGGTTCGCGACGCCGAAAGCCTTTTGGGACAAGTGATATCTTTTGGCAGCAAAGAGAGGGAACGGGAGATCAAAGCCGGAGATATCCGGGACATACTGGGAATCGTAGAAATTAAACTGGTGGGGGATCTCATTGATCTGATCAAAGACAAAAAAACGGCGGAGGCCGTAAGCTTCATCGGCAGAGTTTCGGACAGGGGATACGACCTGCAGGAGTTCGCTAAAAGCACTATCGGCTATCTTCGCCAGGGATTAATCATGGCCCTCTCGGGATTGAATGATTCAGAAAGCGCCAGCCTGCTGTCGGCTTCGGGCTTAACTCCCGAAGAATTTGCCCGCTTGAAACAACAAACCGCCGGCTTGAAGATCGATCAGTTGAAAAAGGTTATCGAGCTGTTCCTAGCCGCCCAAGAAAAAATCCGCTATTCGCCCATACCCCAGCTGCCGTTGGAGCTGGCTGTTATTGAAAGTTGCCAGAATTCTGGTCAAAACTAAAAAAATGAAGCTCAAAAGAGCTTCAGCTGAAGGTATAGGAAACCTTCCTGGATGGGGTAAACACCACGTACTCGCCGTAGATTGGCGTGTACTCAAATGGCGTTTCCCGGCGGTCAATCTCTGAACCGTTATGATACAGCGCGACCGCCTTTATCTTGCCCACACTATCCCAGAGCCAGAAATCAAAACGATAAGCTCCGGTGAAAGTAGGTTGATACATGACGTAGGGCTCAATGCCCTTCATCGTGCCATCTGCGGGGTTCAGCAGGCCCTCCTCCACGGCCATTTGGACATCGTATATGTCTCCGGTCGTGGAATTGATAAACCGGAGTCTCTGCATATTCTTAATTTCGAACTCCGTATAGCCCATACGATCGGAGCGGCTACCGTTTTCGCCCACGATCATTACCGAGTAATCTTGCAATTCCTCGGTTTTAATAGTGTCGTTAAGCCATATATAAACTTCGATAAGAGGTTGCTCCCGGCCAACCAGCTCGAAGTTTACCTTGGTTATCTTCATCTCTTCCGTTGCGTTCCCGGCCAGGACCGGAGTCCAAACCAGGAATAAAACCAGCATTACAGCTGATGCCGCTAAGCACATCTGCTTCACAATCTCACCCTATTAAGATTTTAATAATTATATAATATTTTATGTTAATTGTCAAGTTTTGATCGTTTGAACAATCCAAACAAAATAAAAAGCGACCTGCGGTAATTCTATATAACGCAGTTATTAAACTTACCGCGCCTTGGAACCATTCGCGCGAATGGTTCCAAGGCGCTTTTTTTGTAAAAGAAAAACGCCTGGTTCAGGCGTTCAGCATGTGTAATGCCCGCTCAGCATGATTAAAGGTTGGAACAAAAGTTCCGGCTTTTCGTTGAGCGGCAATCGCTTGAGCTGCCGCAATCTTTTTGGCATCGTCTTGAGACTCCCAAGCTTCTAATTCTTCGGGCGTGATGTCGCGCCGCATATCTTCCCAAAACTCCGCTTCACTCTGGCCCCTTTCTTCGGCCGTATCGTCGCAATATACCCGGCCGCATCTTGGACATAATCCCGGCATTTTTACACCTCAGTTTATTACTCTCAGCTGATGTTTTGAGAATTATAGCGTATCATTAAATATATTTTTGTCAAGAAAAACCAGGCCGGATAATGACGAAAATCCCCGGAACCATTCGCGCGAATGTGCGAATGGTCGCTTATTAGTAACGGCTAGCTAATTATTAAATTCATCCATAAGACAACTCTAAAAAATCATAACGATCTTTAAATCAAAGTAAAAGAAAACCGCGCTTGCGCGGTTAGGGAAACCGGAGAATCCCAATGTATAAAAGCGACACGAAAGCAATATATATGGAAATATATAACCCAATCCTGATCGCCCGCCGGGAATTTACCTGGCTTACCGTAAAAAACGACAAGACGGGATATACTATTCCAACGATCATCGCCTGATGCCAGCCGAAGAGAAAGAAAATACATATCAAAAATTCCAGCATCCACACCAGCCCGAAGAACAGGCTGATCTGTTTTGACGAATACTTTTGATACTTTTCAAAACTGCGGTCAATGAACAATTCCAAGCTTGCCAGCTCTTTCAAAATCAAGCCTCCATGTTTTTTCTTGTTATAAAATACGTTAAAATTGAAAAAAGTCAAGCATAATCGCGAAGACTAAGTTGATTTTATCCCTATTTGGTAGTATGATAATGGCGTTAGTTTTTGCGGGATCGTCTAATGGTAGGACGGCACCCTTTGGAGGTGCTTATCTTGGTTCGAATCCAGGTCCCGCAGCTCTTCGTCGCCGCCGCTCCTCAGAGCCTGCGGCCGCAAGGCCAAATAAATAGAGCGACGAAGACACTGAGCGAAGCGAAGTGACGCATTTATGGAAAACTTCCTCGGAGTCTTCAAAAAAAACTGAGCGGGTAAGCGATTAAATTTATGACCTATTACACCTACATCCTCGAATGCGCCGACGGAAGTCTTTATGTTGGTTGCACCAATAACTTAGATAAAAGATTAAAGCAGCATAATAGTTCAAAATGGGGCGCGCATTACACAAAGATAAGGCGTCCGGTTAAGTTAAAATATTCAGAAACATTTGCTAACCTTAAAACAGCGAGAAGGCGAGAAACCGAAATTAAGGGTTGGCGCCGCGAAAAGAAACTAGGATTAATTAAACCTAAATCCGTCTGAAAAGACGGCTTTAGGTTTCTTAATGGACTATCAAAAAACCCACCTAGCTCTTTGTGCAAGGTATAACAGTTACCTTAGTGCAACTTAGGTGCCTTTAAGTGGTCAGCGTTATCGCACGTCTTGAATGTTTTTTTATTGACACTACCACAGAAAGTTCCGGCTAGCTGCTGCTACATTTCCAACAAGACGAAAAACGGCATTGTTAAAATTTCCACCCTTCCGGCGCCTATCCCTTGGGAGCTTATTGAAAAGGAATGGGGCCGATGCGGAAATTGTGTTTATGGTCACCGATTTTTTTTGAGTAAATGCCTTGCTGTCTGCATTTGACAATAACATCATAATATAATATAATAATTCCTTATTAAAATGTAACACGGAGGTAAAAATGAAGGTAGTCATTCTGGATAAGCAAGAGGGTAAAAGCTGGTCTGACAAAGAAATTTCCGCCCTTGAAAGGGAAAAAACCGAGTTTGAAATGTGGCGCGTGCTGCCTCACAGAATTGTGGTTGCTATTAAGCCGCTGAGCGGGCGTTCGTTCCAAGAAATATTCGGCCATGGTAATTTCAGGTGGATTATAAAGAACGATGGTCATAACAGGCCAGAGAAGCCTTGAGAGGATTGTTAATCCTCTTTTTTTTACTCCGGCGCTATATTAATGCAAAACATCGCTATTCCAGCCAATTTGATTTTTTAAAGAAAAGGTAAATCCTATGTTTGACATAATGGTTATTTTATTCTAGAAATAATCAGCTTTATTAACAATTGATTTAGGGGATGAAATATGGAACCGACGGCCGATGCGACAATCAACTTCGAAGAAACGTTTATGGCCGCAAATGAAGTTATCGCAGAAAGCGTCTGCGAAAATTGCGGCCAGCCGGACAGCAGCGTAATGTTAAGGAGAGGAAATACCCGCCTTTGCTGGCAATGCTATAAAAAACAGCTTGAAGAAGTTAAAAACTGCCGGTACTGGAAAGAACCCCGGTGCGCCAAATGCGGGAAAACTGAAGGCCTCAAAAAAGTTTACCTGGAAAATGTTTGGTATTGCCTAAAACATTTTCCCAAACACAAAAAAAAACACAAACAAGAAGCAAGGCCTAGAATTTTGTACGCTTGCGATGTGTGCGGTACGCTTAAGGGAGTCAGAAAGTACAGTGGCAAAGAAGAATGGTATTGCAAAGAGCATTGGCCGGCTAGAAAGATAGCGGGCAAGCCCAAGCAGCCATGCAAAGAATGCGGAACGCGCGAAAAAACGAGAAAATACCGGGGCAAGGACGAATGGTACTGCTCGGATCATTGGCCGCCCAGGAAGAAGCCGGCTAAGCCAAAACATCCGTGCCACGAATGCGGGACAACCGAGGGTGTAAGGAAGTACACAGGCAAGAAAGAATGGTACTGCAAGAAACATTGGCCCTCCAGACGATCGAAGCAAAAGATTTTTTCTCCGCTGGTTTGCCACAAATGCGGATCGGTTATCTTTATCACGCAAATCAAGTTAACCGGTGAATTAATTTGCTGGAAATGCGCTGAAATAAACCACGTTTGCTTAATTTGCGGAGATGAAATGGTTGAAATCGGCCGGCATGAGAAACATTACATCTGCGTGAGAGCGCGGAATAAAAACGGCCACAAAGACGTTAAATCGCATATTTAATCCTTGATTTAAACAAGAGCCTGCCGCTAGATTCGGCCGGTTTTTTTATTACGATTATTTTGCAAAGCTAAGTGTTTATGATCCAGAGCCCGCCTATCATTAAAACTATCGAAACAAGCTTTAGAGCAATAGCATCTTTAGAAATATCCTCTTTGATGATTTGCGGAAAGTAAATCGACAGGATATAGCCGAAAATCAGAACGAACCCCGGCAAAAAACCATTCAGCACCGCCACCAGGGAAACCGGCCCCAGATAAGCGGCGTACGTGGCGCACAAAAGCCCGGCGTAATAAATACATTCGTTTGCCGCCAAAATATACCAGGTTTGCGCATCGATTCTTTTGATCCGGCTCCAAAAACCATCTAAACCGAAAATCAGCAAAATTAGCGTACCCAGAAAAATCCCTCCGCAATTATAAACAATCGCATCCCAAAAATTAATATCGGCAGCCGCGAATTTAAACAGCACCAGCGGCAAGGACATGAGAAAACTGGCCAGCAAAGCCCACCAAAAAGCCTTCCTGATCTTAAAAATTCCTTTACTGGCTTTCTCTATCGATACAATAATGCCTCCGGCTAAAATCAGTATGAAACCGGTAAATTGCTTTAACGACAGCGTTTCTCCCAAAAGAACGTAGGAAAACACAAAAACTAAAACCGGTATGACCTGAAAGATGGGAGATATCCTTGAAATATCGTCTAAAGCAATCGCTTTGTAGTAAGGCAGTAAAAAAATTTGGCTTAACGCTCCGCCGGCCAGCAGAACGGCCGCCGAAATCAATCCCAGCGGCTCCAAACCCCTCAACAGCAAAATCAGCAAGCCGGTCAAAAACATGGCCGTACCGCCTATGATCGTTAAAAAAAGCGGATCTTTAATTTTCTTTTCGACCAAAAACTTATCCAAAAAATTGGATATTCCGTATAAAAATGGCGCCGCTATGGCAAATATCAGCCAAGGCATATTAGATCAAATAACTTTCTTAACCAGCAAAATCGACGTTTCCTTCGGCTTAAGGTCCAAATTTACTCGTTTGAAATCAAAGCGGTCGTAAAAGGAAACCGCTTTTTTTGTCGCCCAAACAAAAAGGACTTTTTTATCGCGCCTTATCACGTCATCGATCGACCATTTTACCAGCCGGGTACCGAATCCCTGCCGCTGGTATTCTTTTTTCACCGCGAACCAGTCTATTCCCATCATTTCTTCCGGAAAAGTGTTTATCCGGTAAGTACCCCCGATCGCAATCGGTTCATCGCCTAAAACCAATACTTTCCGCTTAAGATAGGTATACTTGTAAAATTTCCGGCTTTTCGCTTCGGCCTTAAGATCCAACCCTTCAAAAAAATGCCTTTTTGCCAGGCGCGCGTTATAAGCTCCCAGGGTCTCGCTGATTATTTTTGTGCATCTAAAAATATCGCTTTCCTTAAAATCTCTCATTGCCGGACGAAGCCTTTTTTCGCTGTTCATTGCCATGATAATCCCTAATCTGCGTTAGATTCAAAACGTTCTCGGCTGCTAGCTCTTCCTCTTCTTATTTATTTTATTAAAATTATTGATTTGTTGCCACACCGAACCGGAGGAAAATCATTCGAAATTTGCATAATCGGCCGGTTATGATACTTTGATTGCAAAAGGAAAAAGGAGGCAGGGAATGTACCAATCGTTCCAGATAGTGATGTCATGCGTATCCGAAGAGGGCGAATATGTTTATTTGGCCGTAAACCCGGCCGATATAGATAGACGCAGCAAACGAGCCAGGTTTTATCTTTGCACCGTAAGCCTTGATAAGAAAAAAGATCCTGCTGGCGAAATAAGATACAGATCTGTCGGCAGAAAGGTTGCTAACGGCTATCTGGATTATGAGCATTTTTGCGGGTGGGGCAGGTCTTTTTTCGTAATGGAAAGATGGAATCCCCAATATTCAATGGAGGCCTTAATACGGGAAACCAGAAGGATGTTGGACTTCAAAAGTTGATCGATCGATCAGCTTTTTTTTAAACCGGGCCTAAAAAGAAAAAGAGCGGCCGGCTCTTTATGCTTTAAATTATATCTAAGTCGTGGTCATGCCAGGGAACCCTCGGGATGCCCACCAGCGGTACGATTTTATCGTAAATTTTTGGATCCTCCGGAATTAGATCAGTTTCATCAATAATGTCGTCGAGAATCGACGTATCCAACACCCCCAAGTGTTCCTAATGTTCTATGAGTAATTTTAACATAATCCGCCTCATACGGCAATCGAATTGTCGCGGCTCTGTTAATCTGGTACGATGAAGGGGTTAAACGGAACAATGAAAGATCTGCTCAAGCGATATTTTGGATATGATGAATTCCGGCCAATGCAGGAAGAAATCGTCAATCACATCGTTAAGGGAAACGATTGTTTTGTTTTAATGCCGACCGGCGGCGGAAAATCCCTTTGCTACCAATTGCCGGCCCTGAAATTGGATGGCTTAACTTTGGTCGTCTCTCCGCTCATCGCCCTCATGAAAGACCAGGTTGACGCTCTGAAAACCTGCGGCGTAAGCGCCGAATTCATCAACTCCTCGTTGTCGCCAAAACAGATCGCTGAAATTTTTAACAAGCTAAGAAAAAACCTGGTAAAAATATTATATGTGGCGCCCGAACGTTTTTCTTTGCCGTCCTTCCAGGAATTCCTGAAAACGCTGCCTGTGAGCCTGGTAGCGGTGGACGAAGCGCATTGCATTTCCGAGTGGGGCCACGATTTCCGCCCGGATTACCGTCATCTTAGCCGGTTAAAATACCTTTTTCCAAAAACGCCCCTGGTAGCTCTCACCGCCACGGCCACCGCCAAAGTACGCGAAGATATTGCCAGCCAGCTTCAATTGGGCGGAGCCCGGGTTTTCATTTCGAGTTTTGACCGGAAAAACTTGCATGTGAGGGTTATCGAAAAAAAACAGGCGTTTCAAAAGCTGTCGGCCATCCTGCAGAAATACCGGCACGACCCAGTGATAATCTATTGCTTCTCAAGGAAAGAAACTGAAGACATCGCCCGCCAGCTGCGCTCGCAAAGATTCAAGGCAAAAGCCTACCACGCGGGCCTAAGCACCAAAGACCGCAACGCCGCGCAGGAGCTTTTTATTAAAGACGAAATTAATATCATCGTGGCAACGATCGCTTTCGGCATGGGCATAGACAAACCAGATGTCCGGCTGGTAGTGCATTACACTTATCCCAAAACGCTGGAAGGATATTACCAGGAAATCGGGCGCGCCGGGCGCGACGGCCTGCCCAGCGAATGCGTTCTGTTCTACACTTACGCCGATACCAGAAAGCACGAATTCTTCATCGACCAGATCCGGGACGATGAATCGCGGGAACGCTCGCGCCAAAAACTGCAAGAGGTTATGAATTACGCGAAGCTCTCAACCTGCCGCAAAAAGTACCTGCTTTCTTACTTCGGCGAGGAGCTGGCTCAAGGCAGCTGCGGCGCCTGCGATATTTGCCAGGCAAAAAGCGCAACGGCATCCGAGGCGGGCAAACCGGATTCCCCGGCCGAATTTGATGCCACGGCCGCCGCCAGAATGGTTCTTGCGGCCGCGGCTCTGCTGGAAAACCGCTTCGGGCAAAGCCACGTAATCGACGTACTGCTCGGAAAAAAACTGAAAAAGATCAAATACCACGGCCACAACCGGCTCTCGGTATATGGCATCGCCGCCGGCCAATCGGAAAAACAGCTTTCGCATGTCGCCGGCCAGTTGATCGATCTTGGCTATCTGGTTAAAAGCGAAGGGCGTTTTCCGACTCTTTCGATCACAAAAACAGGCATGGTATTCCTGCAAGGCAAAGAAACGCTTGCGCTCCCAAACCCCGGAAACGAAGAAAAGATTGAGAAATTGGTCCAGGCAAAAATCAAGAAAACCACGCTTGGCTACAACGAAGAACTATTCGAAATGCTCCGGGTATTGCGCAAGGAACTGGCTGATAAAGCCCAGGTACCGCCTTTCGTCATCTTTAACAACGTATCCTTGCAGGAAATGGCCCGTTACTTTCCCAGAACAAATGAAGAATTCGCGCGCATCAACGGCGTTGGGGCAATGAAACTGAAACAATTCGGAAAAACCTTTTTGAAAGCCATAAACAATTTCTTAAAGGAAAACAATATCGAGCGGGTAAATATTCCAAAAAATTAATGGCCTTGCCGGTATGCCGGTGTTTTTATTGCGCCGCGGGTTTGGTACAATGAGCCAATAAACTATCCCGGGGCAAAACCCGGGAGTATTCCTCCAGTTAAATAAGATAACTACAGCCATTATGAAAATAACTTTCTTGGGCGCAGCGCGTACTGTAACCGGTTCAAAGCACCTTGTGCAAACCGAGGGATATAATCTGTTGCTCGACTGCGGATTTTACCAGGGAGACAAAAAAGAATCCGACAGGTTAAACAGGGAGCTTCCGTTCCGAGCCGAAGATATAGACGCGGTAATCCTAACCCACGCCCACCTTGACCATTGCGGTACATTGCCGGTGCTTGTAAAGCAGGGATTTAAAGGGCGGATATACTGCACTCCCGCGACAGCCGAAATAGCCCGCCTGATATTGCTGAACTCAGCCTCGATCCAAAAAACAGATTCGGACTATTATAATGCCCACGTATCCGGCAGAGAGCCTGTTGCACCGATCTATACCGCCGAAGATGTCGAGAAGGCCGTAAAGCATTTTGAAGCCGTCCCATATTCCAATCCGGGCAATGTTTGGAAAACAATCAACGCCAATATCCGCTTCAAATTTTACGAGGCCGGCCACATTCTCGGTTCGGCCGCCGTGCTGCTGGAAATCAAGGAGAAAGGATCGGTAAAAAACGTGGCATATTCGGGCGACCTGGGCCGGGCAGACCTGCCTATCCTGCGCTCGCCGGAATTCATCCAAGAAAGCGTATCAACCCTGCTGATGGAATGCACTTACGGCAGCCGCATACACCGGCCGGTTGAGGTGGTTTGCGATGAATTAAAAGATATTATCAACGAAGCGGTAAAAACCAAAAGCCGGATCATCGTGCCGGCATTCTCATTAGGCCGCATCCAGGAATTAATATACGTCCTTCATAATTTAAGCCGTAAAAAATCCATCCCTGCCTTGCCCATTTACGTCGATAGCCCGCTGGCCGACGAGATTACGCGGGTCTTTACGCGCTATACTGATTATTTTGATGAACAATTCTGGAACGATTTTGGGAATGACGGCGATTCTCCTTTTTCCTTCGTTAACCTGATCAACGTCCGTTCGGTCGAAGAATCCAAAGCCCTCAACAACCAGAATATCCCTTTTATGGTGATCGCGGCTTCGGGGATGTGCGAAGGAGGAAGAATTTTGCACCATTTAAAAAGAAATATAGGCGATCCGAACAATATTATTTTAATAACCGGCTTTCAGGCCGAAAACACCCTGGGCCGAAGGATCCTGGAAGGCGTCAGCCCGATAAAGATCTATGGAAATTTTTACGATGTCCGCGCCAAAGTGATAGCTCTTAACGAATTAAGCGCCCATGCCGACCAAAAAGACCTGTTGGAATACGCGGGAAAGACCGAGGGATTAAAGAATTTGGTTTTAGTCCATAACGAACTGCCTCAAGCCGCAGCCTTCAAAAAAATAGCGGAAGCTGCTTATCCGCAGCTTTCCATCTCCATACCGGAGCTTGGCCAAAGCATTGAAATTTAGCAACGTTTAAAGCAAAACGAGGATCGGATAAGGCTCTTTTCCTTGACAAATATAGTGGGTTAATATATAATAATCTTATAACTTAAATCTCGTTAGTTTTTCAAAGTTTGGCGGACGCGCTCGCGGACGCTTGAGGCCCGCTCTAGAGGCCTTCATCTAAAGAAATTAACTGGCGACCTTGTACTGGCTGGCTTTTTAATTGGTCAAAAAACCTGAAGCGTAATTAGCTGGAAGTTATGGATAAAGCATATGGAAGCATATTACATGCAGAAGAAAAGAAGTTTTTCAAAACCTTCGTTTTCCGCCAGGCCTAGAAGGTTTGGCAATAGAAACACAAGTGGTAGCGGAAACCAAAGCAGCAGGGGAAGGTCGGCTAGCGCTCCCAGAAGGGGCCGCGGTATCAAGATCGACCCCGCCAAGTTTGTGAACAAAGCGGTAATGGCGAATGAAACCGCACGGCCCGAAATTGAATACAAATTCAATGATTTTTCGTTGAATAGCCAGCTGAAACACCAAATCGAAAATCGCGGCTATAAGATCGCTACGACCATCCAAGAGCAGACGATACCTCATATCTTGGCCGGCAAGGATGTGGTTGGCATTGCCGATACGGGAACAGGCAAAACCGCCGCGTTCCTGGTACCGCTGATCAATAAGGCTATGGCCGACAAGCGGTACAAAGTTTTGATAATCGCCCCAACGCGCGAACTCGCAGTCCAGATAAACCAGGAGCTGAAAGATCTAAGCAAAGGGTTGCATATTTATTCGGCCTGCTGCGTCGGAGGAGCCAATATCAGCCGCCAGATCTACGAATTGCGCCAGGATACAAGCTTTATAATCGGCACCCCGGGCAGGCTGAAGGACTTGGCCGAACGCAACCGCGTCCAGCTATTAAAATTCAGCGCAGTCGTGCTCGACGAAGCCGACCGGATGCTCGATATGGGATTCATAGCCGATATCCGCGCGATGCTAGCAAAAACGCCCCAAAACCGCCAAACATTGTTCTTCTCGGCAACCTTGTCGCGCGAGATCGAAAAACTGATCGGCGAATTTCTACGGGAGCCGGAACGCATCTTTTTGAAAACGCGCGACACTTCCAAGAACGTAGAACAGGACGTTGTAAGGGTTGGCAACGGGAAAAGCAAGATTGAAACCCTCCACAATCTTTTAAACAACAAGGAATTCGAAAAGGTTTTGATCTTCGGCCGCACTAAATACGGAGTCGAGCATCTTTACCAGACATTGCAGAAAAGGGGATTCAAAGCCGAATCGATCCACGGCAATAAAAATTTTTCCGGAAGACAGAGAGCCCTTGAACTCTTTAAAACCAACCGCGTTAACATTTTGGTCGCCACCGACGTGGCCGCGAGAGGATTGGACATTTCCGACATTACGCACGTCATCAACTTCGATATCCCGGAAACCTACGAGGACTATATCCACCGGATCGGCCGTACCGGAAGAGGCGAAAAATTCGGCAAAGCGCTCACGTTCATTGAATAGAGCTAGCCGCAAACAAACAGGGGCAACCCTGTTTTTTTTGTTAGCCGGTGAAATTTAGCTAATAAGCCACACGTTGATAATTTACTGATTGTGTTTTAGGTACGGACTTTTGGCGGTTTTGGAATTAATGATTTTCGGCCAAGATTTGATTCGGCGTTTTGCCTTTTAAGCCGCAATGCTTTGTATCGTTGTATTTCATATTCCAACAAACTAATTTTCTTTTCAAGTCCGAGAAG
>JAKLGH010000013.1 GCA_022710775.1 Patescibacteria group bacterium | reverse complement strand
TGCTTTTACTGCGGCGACGGCAAGTGCAACTCCGACTGCGGCGAGACCAAGAACACTTGTTCCCAAGACTGCGGCGCTTCCTGCACCGACCAGTGCACCTTAAACGACCATCAGTGCTCGGGAACCGCGGGCCGTACCTGCGGCAACTATGATTCCGATTCCTGCACCGAATGGAGCAGCTATGAAAAGTGCGACGACCAGTGCTTTTACTGCGGCGACGGCAAGTGCAACTCCGACTGCGGCGAGACCAAGAACACTTGTTCCCAAGACTGCGGCGCCGATAAGCCAGTTGTAGAATTAGCCGGACCGGCCTCCGTATCTTGTAAAGGATCAGCCACTATAGGCTGGACATCGGACAAAGCGGAAACTTGCACAGCATCGGGCGCCTGGTCAGGAACAAAAGATACGTCCGGATCGGAGACCATCGATGGTATCATGGCCAAGAAAACTTTTTCCCTGGCTTGTACCGGCCCGGGCGGAAAAGCCTCCGACAGCATAACGGTTGACGTTAATATTGTGAGCCCCGAAGCAAACGCCGGAAACGACAAACAAGTCGAAGAAAACGGCGAGACCGGCTTGGACGGATCGGGTTCTACCGCCGGTTATGACAACGATGATCTGGTTTACGCCTGGACTTGTAACGGAGGCAGCCTGGACAATGCAGATACGGCGGAGCCGACCTTTAATGCTCCAGAAGTTTCGCGCGATACAGTTTATTCCTGCACGCTCAAAGTTACCAATAATTGCAATAAAACAGATTCAGATACGGTAAACGTTACCGTTAAAAATAAGATCTCCGGCCAATTTTCGGTTGACCTTTCGGCAAACCCTGACAGCGGCTGCGCGCCGTTAAACAACGTTGACCTTACTGCCAAGATCACCAACCTGGAAGGCGACAAAGACAGCAAATACACCTATTATTTTTCCTGCCAAGGAGACGGCGAGTGGGATAAAACCATAACTACGACTGCCGCAACCTATACGGCCAAGGATCTATGCGATTATGAAACCGAAGGCAACTATAATGCCCAAGTTAAGGTAGTTGGATATACCACCAATGCAGAAGCAACCGATAGCGCCAATATTACGGCTGATGAATGCGGACACGGCACATTTTCGGTTGAACTGACCGCCAGCCCCGACAGCGGCTGCGCGCCCTTGGACAATGTTGATCTAACGGCTCGAATCATCGATATCGAAGGGGATAAAGACAGTAAATACACCTATTATTTCTCTTGCCACGGCAATGGGAGCTGGGACAAAACCATTACGACAACTGCGACATCGTATACGGCTAAAGACCTATGCGATTACGACGATGAAGGCGAATACCAGCCCGAAGTCAAGGTTGAAGGCTTGGAATCCGGCGAAGAAGCTACGGACAACGCAATAATTGAGGTTAATGATTGCGGACGGGAATTTACGGTTCGCCTCAAAGCTGAGCCGGCCAGCGGCTGCAAACCTGTCAATAATGTTGATTTGACAGCCGTCATTAGCGATGACAACAGCCAAAATTTCGGCGAATATACGTATCGTTTTGACTGCGACGACGACGGAGACTGGGAAAAAACAATTACTACAAGCCAGGACAAATACACAGCTAAAGACCTTTGCGACTACAATTCAACCGGCACCCACACAGCCAGAGTCAAAGTTGAGGCAGGCGAAGAAGAAGCCACCGATACGGCTGATGTTAAAGTGAAAAGCTGCGGAGGAAAAGAATTTAAAGTCAATCTTACGGCGAGCCCCGACAGCGGCTGCGCGCCCTTGGACAATGTTGATTTGACCGCGCATATCACCGGTTATGATAATGACGACGATATAGAATATACTTACTATTTCGATTGCGAAGATGACGATGATTGGGACAAGGAAATCACCACCAGAGATACGACATATACGGCCCGCAATTTGTGCGACTACGACGACGCCGATGACTATACGGCCAGGGTTAAAGTTGAAAGCAACGGTCAATCCGACGAAGATACCGTTAAGATAAACACCGACGATTGTGAAAACGGCGAGGGTAATCTTAAGGTGGAAAAAACCGTCAGCAATCTATCCCGCGGAGCCGGGTACCTTACTTCCGTGAATGCCAGGCCCGGAGATTACGTAAGCTTTAAGATCAGCATCGAAGCCGTGTCTGATGACGTTGAGAATTTAACTTTATCCGATGTTCTCCCCGATGGCCTTGTAAATATCCGGGATATCGAGATCGATGGAAGGCCCAACGGCGGGGATATTGAGGATGGCTTGGATCTCGACGATCTCGATGAGGACGATGAAGTCGTTGTAACGTTTACCGCAACCGTGGATAAAGCATCCAGCTTCAGCTATGGACAAACCACCATTACCAATACGGCAACGGCGCGCGGCGAAGGCACCAGCGATTCCGACGAAGCCGATATAATCGTCCAAAGAGCGGAGGTCGCGGGCATTACCGCGATCTCAACCGGGTTTGGCGACAATCCATTCATCGATTCGTTCATCTTTCCGCTCAGTCTGGCCGCCTTGTGTATCTGGATGGCCAAAAACCGCATTATTCAGCCGGAACAATGGTTTGACGGCCGTAAAACGTCCTATCAGCGTTTCCGCTCGTCTCGGAATTTAAACCTTAAAGTGGCAATTCTTAAAGCAAAAAAAGCTTTAAGACTCTAAAAAACGGACTTTTAATAAACTGCCCCGGGGCAAAGCCGGCGGGGTATTCCGCCAGATTAATAAAACAGCCGCCCCGTCTAAACGGGGGCGGTTTGTTTTGGGACATGGCTTTATGTTGCAATTTTTCATTTATATGTTAAGGTCATGGGACATAAAACGGTATTTATCGGAGTTTGGCTGGCCCTAAGTATTGACAAAATATATCAAATAGTGTATAATTAAATTATAAGATAAATTCTTTATTAAGCCGCGTTTATTCTAATTATTCCATATGGCTAAAATAAATAATAACGTAATAAACAAACATATGAGCAATTTTTTGAAAAAAATGGCTTTTGCCATGGTTTTTCTGGTTTTAGTTTTAATTATCGCTATCGCGGTTGGAGCCAAAACCGCCTCGGCCTGCAATTCTTGCGGCTGTCAAAGCGAGTGTAAATCCGGGGAGTTGAAATGTTCCAGCTCAACATCTTACAAAGTATGCAGCCAATACTGCAATGGATGTTGGTACTGGTCCGCATCAAAATCCTGTCCTAGCGGGACGGTTTGCGAAGGCGGGCATTGCGTAATCCCTTGCTCAAACGAATGTACCAGCGGCGCCAAGCGCTGCGCGAACGGCAAAGTTGAAACCTGCGGAAACTACGATTCCGATTCCTGCACGGAGTGGGGCGACGCTAAAGATTGCCCAACCGGCCAATCTTGTACCGGAGCCGGCATTTGCAAGTGTACCGATCATGTCAAAAAAGAATGCGTCAATAATGATCTGTATTGGTACGATTCCTGCAATAATAAGCAGGAGCTGGCCGAGGACTGCGGTAACGACGAGTGGACCGAAAACTACCGATGTTCCGGAGACTGGACCCAGCGGGAAAAGATCAAGCGGGGATGCGCTTACGCCGCGTGCTACGAAAACAGGGAATGGGCCAATGAATACGATTGCGCGATCGACGGCAAGAAGTGCGATGGCGGAAATTGCGTCATCAAATGCACGAACGAATGTTCAACAACAGGTGCCAAAAAATGTTCCGGCGAAAGTACTTACCAAATTTGCGGTAACTACGATACCGACGATTGCTTGGAATGGGGAGATGATAAAAATTGCGCCGTCGGTTCCATATGTAAAGGCGCGGGAATTTGCGAACACGTAGTCAAACCGGTTTCGGTTGACCTCAAAGGCCCGGAATCGATAGGCTGCCAAGAAAATTTCACTTTAACCTGGACTTCAATAAATGCAACCTCTTGCTCGGCATCCGGAGCCTGGTCGGGAACGAAAGCGGTTAATGGATCGCAATCGATGGCCGCGATTCAAGGATCAAAGACTTACATTTTGACCTGCACCGGCAATGACGGTTCCGATACCGACAGCGTTACTGTTTCAGTTTCAGGAGACGTGCCTGTCGCCGAAGCCGGCGACGATAAAGAAATCTTTGAATCGTCATCGATCTTGCTTGACGGCTCGTCTACGGGTTCTAATCTGACTTATTCCTGGACCTGCAATGGGGGCTCCCTTACTGATGCCTCCAGCGCCAAAGCTGTTTTCCAGGCACCGAGCGTCAGTGTTGATACCTATTATGTTTGCACTTTGAAGGTCTCTAACAATTGCGGTTTTGACACCGATACCGTTAATATTCTGGTAAAAAACAAAACCGAGAAGGGTCTAACCGTAAACCTCACTACCAGCACCAAGAGCGGCTGTATCACCCTAAGGAATGTCGACTTGACCGCCGAGGCGACTTTAGTGGGCGGCGAGTCAACCGATCAAATCACCTACTATTTCGATTGTACCAACGACGGAAACTATGAAAAAACGGTAACAACGACCGCCAGGAACTACACAGCCAACGATCTCTGCACGTACGAGGCCAAAGGAACCCATACCGCATCGGTCAAGGTTTCGGCTCTCGGCTTGACCGATACAGCCACGGCAACCATTACCACCCGAAGATGCGGGGGCGGAGGATCCGATGATCCGACCGTATTGCTGGATGGACATCCGGATAATGGCTGCGCCCCGTTAAAGAACGTGGACCTTTACGCCGAAGTATCTCCCAACGGCCACGGCGACGGGGATTATACCTATTATTTCTATTGCGACGAGGATAATGACGATGACGATTACGACAAAAAGGTTACTACCAGCAAAACCAGCTACACGGCCGAAGAGCTTTGCGATTATTCGGAAAGCGGAACCTTTACGGCCCGCGTGAGGGTGGAAAGCGGAGACGACCTTGATATCGACGATGAGACCACCATCGAGGCGGAAGACTGCGATGATGATGAAGAAGGCAACATTTCTATCGAAAAACTTGTAAGCAATGTTACGGACAAGACCGCTTATCTTGATTCGATAATTGCCGCCCCGGGAGATGTAATTTCATTCAAGATAACGGTTGAAGCCGTGAACGGCGACTTGGAAAACGTTGAACTTACCGATATCCTGCCAAGCGGCATCCATGATGCCCGGGACATCTACGTTGACGGTTCCAAGGTAAGCGATGACCTGGAAAACGGCCTTGATCTGGGCGATATAGACGAAGGCGATACCGTAAAAGTTACCTTCACCGCTTATGTGGCCGGCAAGGACAGCTTCAGCTTCGGGCAGAATCGCATTATCAATACGGCTAAAGCCGAATGCGATAACGATGATTGTTCCGACGAAGATTCAGCCACAGTAACCGTCAACAAGACCCAGGTTGAAGGCGCAACGACCGTTTCCACCGGCTTCACCAACAATCCTTTTATCGATTCGTTCGTGATACCGGCCGGGCTTGCCCTTTTCCTGATCTGGGCCTTCAAGGCCAAGCTTATCAAAGCCGAAGAATGGCTTGATGCCAAGAGGCGCAGCTACTTTGCCTACAAATCGCGGAAAGTTCTCGATCTTGAAAGGGCCAAACTTAAGGCCCAGAGGATCGCCGACCGGTTCAACTAATCGGCTAGGACACAAAAAGGAGGGCGCAAGCCCTCTTTTTTGCTCTTTAAAAAAAATCATAAAATGCTACAATGTTTCATTGTACGTCTTACAATGCGCGACGCGCATTTGAAAGGGCGTTTAGCTCAGTGGCAGAGCGTTCCGTTCACATCGGAAAGGCCATAGGTTCAAATCCTATAACGCCCACAGGAAACATGCAAAGCAGACATCGGACAGGCCGCTGGTTCCAATTCGTATCGTCGAATAAAAAAATAACTGAATAATTAAAAAATATGTCATCTGACCCCGATAAAAAAATTTGGCTACTCTTTAATTGCCTGGATTGGAGATTGCATCCGCAAGTTGAAAACTATTTTCTTGAACGCCACGATGGCTGCGACCTATGCGTTACCGCCGGATCTTTAAAAGGTTTGATAGAAGAAGAAACCAGAGGTTATTTCTTGGAACAGATAGAAATATCAAAAAAGCTTCATAACTGCCAAGGCGTTATTCTGACGATGCACATGGATTGCGGCGCCTACGGCGGATCCAAAAATTTTGAAAGTAAAGCGGCCGAAACCACCCATTATGAAAATATATTGGGCGAAGCAAAAAAAATTGTTTTAGCCGCTTTTCCGGATTTAGCCGTGGAAAAATATATTATCGAGCTGGAGTCCTCGGACGGCGGCTGGCTATCCAAGCCGGTTATTGTCGGATAAGACATTTACGCATCTTTTTAATGAAAGAGAACTTTCCGTTTTATTCGCTGGCTACTCTTTGCAATACAACCATCGGCATTGGTATTTTTGCGTTACCCTATATCGCGTCGCGCGTCGGAATCGGAGTAATGGCCGCTTATTTTCTGGTTTTGGGTTTCGTTGCCGTCATTATCCATCTGATGTTCGCCGAAGTAGCCTTAAGCACTCCTGACTATAAAAGATTTCCCGGATTTGTCAAAATCCATCTGGGCGCCAAGGCAGAATGGATCGCCCTTGTGTGCACTATTGTCGGATTTTTGGCCTCAATGATCGCTTTTATGGTGATCGGAGGGCAATTTCTACAAAGTTTTTTTTCTCCCTGGCTGAGCGCCCCTGAAAACGCTTTTAGTATCGCGTATTTTTTGGCCGGGTCTCTTTTTATCTACTTAGGCATTAACCTTGTTTCAAAAATCGAATTATGGGGGCTGGTGATATTCTTTACCATAATGGGCGCTATCATGATCATTGGCCTGCCTTCTTTCCAACTAAGCAATTTACTGGTAAATTCCGGAACCGGCAAGGACTTGCTTTTGCCTTACGGAGCCGTGCTTTTCGCGTTATGGGCCTCTTCCTCGATACCGGAAGTTGAGGAAATGCTCGGGCGGGAAAACCGGAAAAAATTTTTGAAACCGGTCGTTGTTTGGTCTTCGGCTCTATCGCTGTTCGCTTATGTCTCGTTTATCATCCTGATCATCGGGCTTACGGGCGGAAACACAACTCAGTCGGCATTGATGGGCCTAAAACCCTTATTTGGAAACGGTCTTCTTTCGCTCTGTTTTTTATTTGGATTTATTACCAGCTTCACGTCTTTTATTATTATCGGCCTTACGCTAAAAAAGATCCTGGCCTATGACCTGAAAATAAATAAGCTGGCAGCCTGGTCGATAACGGCCGCAACGCCTTTGGCGCTTTATTTGGCCGGAATAAAGGATTTTATTGCAATTTTTTCTTTTGTCGGAGGCATTCTTTTAAGCATTGACGGCATAATGATCGTAATGATGTACCAAAAAATCCGCCCGGAAAAAAACTTGATCGCCTACCCCTTAATACTATTTTTCATTGGCGGTATAATCTATGAATTGGCTTATTCGTTGTGGTAAAAGGCCGAATAAGGCCAATCAACGCATTTAATATGCTTTTTACATATATATTGTATTTTATCGCCGCCTGCGTAATCTTGTATTTTTCCGGGCAATGGATTGTTGAAGGACTGCAGAGGGTCGCCAAATTCCTGGAATGGAAAGAGTTTGTCGTGGCGTTCATAATGATGGCATTCGCCGGCTCGCTGCCGAATATCATTTTAGCCGTCCTGGCGATTGCCAATAAAATGCCCGAACTGTCTTTCGGAGATGTTGTCGGCGGCAATGTGGTTGACATGACGCTCGTCATCGCGCTGGCCGCGCTTTTTGCGCGCGACGGCATACCGGCTAAAGGAGCGACTTTCCAAACAAGCTCTCTATTCACTATAATAGCGGCTTTGCTTCCCCTTGTTCTTTTTATGGATGGAAAGCTTTCTCGTTTCGACGGATTATTGCTGCTTGTATTATTCTTCTCTTATATCTATTGGCTGTTTTCCAAGCAAGACCGATTTAAAAAAGTTTACGACAATTATACCGTGCCTCTGTCAAAGCGTTTTCCGCTGTTTATGCGCGATTTGGGAAAAATTTTGCTCGGAACAATTATGCTTATCATTGTGGCCCAAGGAATTATTTTTCAGGCAGGCAAATTCTCAATAGAATATAATTTGCCCTTGGCAATGGTTGGAGTCCTAGTTGTTGGCCTCGGCAACTCGTTCCCTGAACTTTATTTCTCGATCGCTTCGGCCCGGAAAGGGGAAACCCGCATGATCTTAGGCGACCTCATGGGCGCGGTGATCATTCCCGCAACTTTGGTTTTAGGTTCTGTTGCCCTTTTTTCGCCCATCGTTATCACCGATTTTTCCCTTTTTGCGACAGCGCGTTATTTTTTGATAGCGGCAGCGCTGCTATTTTTTATTTTCATCAAAACAAACCGAAAAGTCTCCAAGAAAGAAGCGATATTCCTGCTGCTGGTTTATATCGCCTTTCTCATAGCCGAGATATTCATCAAGTAAGCTATTTTTCTAAATTTTGCGCCTTTTCTTTAACAGCGTCAATTTTTTCTTTGATCCGGGCGGCTTTTTCGAACTGAAGGTTGCGCCTGGCCAGATCAAGCCTTAAATTAAGCTGCCTTAAATAGTCTTTCAAAAATTCCTCGGATGGAGGTTTTTCTTTTTGCGAATCGTTGTCCTTGCCGGACAGAGAATCGTAAACATCTTTGACGATTTCCATCGGTTCCGCGTTATGTTTTCGGTTGTATTCGGCTTGGATCGCGCGGCGCCGGTCGGTTTCGCTGATCGCTTTTTTCATCGAAGCCGTAATCCGGTCGGCGTACATGATGATTTTCCCTTCGCGATGCCGGGATGTCCGGCCGATAATCTGCACCAAAGATGTTTCATCGCGCAAAAATCCCTCTTTATCGGCGTCAAAAATTGCGATCAAGGACACTTCGGGCAGGTCCAATCCTTCGCGCAGCAGGTTTATGCCAACCAGAACGTCATATTTTCCCTTACGGAGATCAGCCAGGATTTTTGGCCTTGCTAAAGTCTTGATTTCGGAATGCAGATATTCGGCTTTGATCTTTTTTTGCTTTAAATGGTCGGACAGCGCCTCCGACAGCCTTTTGGTAATCGTGAGAGCTAATACCCGCTGGTTTTTTGCCTTCCTAATCTCAATTTCTTTAAGCAGGTCTTCGATCTGGCCGGCGCTTGGCCGGATCTCGATCTCCGGGTCAAGCAGGAAGGTCGGGCGCACGATCTGTTCGGCGATGTTTTCGGAAATATCTTTCTCGTATTCGCCCGGCGTAGCTGAAACAAAAACGGTTTGATTGAGCTTGGCAAGAAATTCCTCATATTTGAGCGGGCGGTTATCGTAAGCCGATGGCAGGCGGAAACCGTATTCGATCAGCGCTTTTTTGCGCGCATGGTCTCCAATCTGCATGCCGCGAATCTGCGGCACGGTAATATGGGACTCGTCTATTAATACCAAATAATCCTTGGGAAAATAATCAAGAAGGGTATAGGGAGCGCTGTCTGGTTCGCGAAAATCGATATGCCGCGAGTAATTTTCAATGCCGTGGCAATAACCGGTTTCCCGCATCATCGACATATCGTATTCGGTGCGCCGCTTGATTCGCTCGGCCTCGATCAATTTTTTGGAACTTTTTAAAGTTTCCTGCCTTTTTTGCATTTCCAAACCGATGTTCGACAAGGCAATATTTAACTTTTCCTTGTCCGAGAGCCAGAATTTTGCCGGCCAGATCTCGGCATTGGTTATTTTAATAAATTTGCCGAAAGGAACAGAACTTTCATATAAAGTTTTGATTTTTTGATTTTCAATCTCGACTCGGACGATGCGATCATCGCCGGACAGCCAGATGTCGCAATAATTCATTCGCTTCCGGAATTTACCGCGCCAAAGATCGTAATCATTCCGCTCATATTGCAAATCGAGCAGGCAGCCGAACAATTCATGTTCGGCCATATTCTGGCCGACCGCCAGATTTAGCGCATACTTTCTATAGGTTTCGGGCGAACCTAAATTGTAAATACAGGAAACCGATGCCACGACCAATGAGTCGCGGCGCGTCAGTAAATGCTGCACTGTTTCATGGCGCATCCGGTCTATCTCTTCGTTGATCTTGGAATCCTTTTCAATATAAGTATCTGTCTGGGGAATATAGGCTTCCGGCTGGTAGTAGTCGTAAAAAGATACGAAATAGGAAACGGCGTTTGTGGGAAAAAAATTTTTAAACTCCTCGTATAATTGGGCTGCCAAAGTTTTGTTTGGCGAGATCACCAAGGTTGGCCGCTGGACTTCTTCAACCAATTTGGCCATGGTAAACGTTTTTCCCGAGCCGGTCACTCCAAGCAAGGTTTGGAAATCCAAACCCTTTTTAATTCCGCAAACCAGCTTTTTGATTGCCCGGGGCTGGTCGCCTTGCGGTTCAAATTTAGAAACGACCTTGAATTGATACATGATTATTGACTTTAAAATTCCTGTATTATAGCATTATCGGCTAGGAGGGTATTATGGTAGAAATTTTGGAAATAGGAACAAAAGTAAAATTCCATGGCAGTCCGATTGTTTAAGAAATATTCGCGATGGACTTTGACTCCGACGACGATCCGGAGCCGCTCTATATCCTCTCGTATCCGGGAAGAAATATTATCGAGGAAACGGCATACCGTGATGAGATTGAGCCTTGTTGAAAAAAGGCTCTTTTTTTATGCGCGGTCGAAAATTCATTTATTGTCTGAAATCAGTTTTTCGCGGCGGCTTTTGTGGTAGGTGATCGCGAAACGGTGGGCTTCGTCGCGGACCCGCAACAAGATGTTTCGCAGATCTCTTGGCAATTTATCGAGTAAGACGAAAGTCTTGGAAAAAGGGGAAAATATTTTGCCAGAAGACCGCTGTATCTTGGCTAGAGCGATCACCGGCCCCAAATACCCCCTGGCGGCCTTTAATTGCCCTTTGCCGCCGTCCAACAACACCAGGCCGGCTTTAGGCCATTCGGCGTGCTTTTGGCGCCTTGAGAATATTTCCTTGAGCGAAGCCACGTCGTTTTGCCCTTCAACGGTCCTGATCTTGAACTTGCGGTAATCCGAAGCTTTTCGGTGGCCCCCTTCGAACACCGCCATCGAACCGACAGCCAAAGTACCGGAAATGTTTGAAATATCGTAACCTTCGATCCGCAGTTTATCCGGCCGGTAAAGAGCCAGCAGAGCGAATAAAGCATCTATCGATTGGCCGTACCTGGCGCCGATCCGCTTGTTTAAGCACGGAGCGGGGCACAATGCCAGGCTGTAGTATAAGCATGGTTTTTTCGGGATATGGCGGCACGTTCGGAAAAGAAAAATCTTACGCAATTCTTTTAGCAGCGTTTTTAATTCCGCGCCCCGCGTGAACGGGCCGGCCAGGCGGCTAACCTCGATATTTTTTGGCTGGTGGGTAATGAATACCCGCGGAAATTTTTCCTTTGTCGCGGCAACGTAAAAATAGGCTTTATCGTCTTTCCAGACGACATTGAACTTGGGCTGGTATTTTTTAATCAGCTGGGATTCGACCAACAGTGCATCGTTTTCATTGGCGGTTTCGATAAAATCAACCCTTGAAACCTGCGACATAAAATCCCAGGCATGCTGTTCTGGCCTTGAAAAATGGGAGATTACGCGTTTTTTCAGATTTTTGGCCTTGCCGACGTATAGGATCGATTCCTTGCCATCCTTGAAAAAATAAACGCCGGATCGGTCGGGCAACCGGTCGATCTGGTTTTTCAGGGCCGCATCCTTGGGCAAAAATGCTTTTTTGTCTTGTTCGCGCATCAGGTTATTATAACAATTATTCCGAATCGCGCAACTACCGGAAAATCGGGCTTCGCTATCTAGGTTTGGCCCGTAGGGCGGCAAAATACGGGAATTTTCTGGAATCAGCCTTGCGGCGGATCAGCTTAGAACAACGCGTACAACGTTCAAAACAGCAGCTGCTAAACGTAAAAACGTGAAAGCAGCGCAAAGTCTATTTTCTCGGTCTTGATAAATATTTTTTTCTAAATTATAAATGCTATAGGATCAAATGGAGGTGATCCAATACCGGCATTCTACGTGTCGATCATAGCCGCCGCCATAGTGGTCGTGATCCATTTTGCGACTAGAAACAGATTAAAGGATTGATGGCATATCAATCCTTTTTAATTGACGATCCGTGGAATAAATAGTATTTCTGAAGCAACGTCTTGCTCTTTGACACTCGGGAGAAGGATTTTTGGAGGTGATGAAAATAAGTATCAAGCTTCTCATCGATGACGGCAGTAAAAAAGGGAAGCTAAAAATCTACGCGGAAAATCGCACCGCCAAGCCCAGCATGGCCGGAATGGCCGGACCGCTAATATTTCTTTGCCTATGCGCAAGGCTCATCGGGCTTGATCTGAAAATCGGCTTACCTCTGGCATTCGGCCTCTATTATTTTTATAAAAGGGGAGTTGAGGCCGAGCAACGGGAGTTGGCGGAGTTCCGGAAAAAGCGCACTATCAACGGATTGAAAGCGCGCCAGGTCTATTTCACCGAGCCGCGCGACTACCGCTGGATCGTTATTTTTCTCGGCTTTCCCATTTCTTACTATCTTCACGATAATTTGGGCCTGGCCGGCACGCAATTCAGTATTGCTTTCCCCGCGGTTATGATCCCGCTTCTCTGGTTTAATATTTACGCCAAACGGCTAAGAATGGGGTATTTGCTTCAAAAATCACAGGCCAAACGAACCAGGTAAAAAAATACGGCAAACGGTGCGGTTCCGGCCTTCCGTATATTTCGATATCCAGCGCGCGCTTTCTCTAAACGAAAACGTATTTTTTTACGCCCGCACCGGCCAAATTTTGACAAAAAAAATCTTATTGTGCTAAAAAAGGTTTAGCACATCAAGAGGTGTAATATGTTCGACAGGGAAGACGCCGTTAAAACGGCGGTTGCAATGCTTTCAGAATCCAAAAACCAAGTACCGGGATCGGGCGATAAGCTAATTATCCTAATGCATCGCTTTAAAATTAGGCCCGACGAAATCGGAGCAACCACAACCGAAATAAAAAAAATTGGCAGAAATGCCATCATTGAGCGTACTATTGCTTTTATGAAAGCAACTGAAAATTTCAGACGCGATTTTGACGCTTTATCCATAGCGGCCGATTTTACCCACAGCCAGCGCACTATCGCCGAACGGCTGAAGCGAAGCGGGCCAACCAACAGTTTGGTCAATGAAGCGCTCTCATTCCGGCTGATCGAGTAAACTGCCCTAAAATACCCTCAAATCGTTCATAGAGACATAAGCTGTCTCTTTTTTTTGGTCCGGGCTATAATGTTTTGTCCGCCCGGTGCCCGCGGCAGGTCTTGGAAAATCTTGACACATAGTATATAATGAATTGCTTAATGCCTTTTTTGGCTGATACTACACAATATGGACAAGAATTTCATTGAATTAAAAAATGTCGCGGTCCATAACCTGAAGAATATCGACATTAAAATCCCGAAGAACAAGCTGGTTGTTATCTGCGGGATATCAGGTTCGGGCAAATCTTCATTGGCGTTCGATACCATCTTCCAGGAAGGCCAGCGGCGCTATCTTGAAAGCCTGTCCTCATACGCCCGGCAGTTCTTGGGCGGAATGAAAAAACCCGACGTAGAGCGGATTAGCGGGCTTTCCCCGACGGTCGCGGTAAATCAAAAAACCATCACTTCAAATCCCAGATCAACCGTCGGCACCCTGACCGAAATCTACGATTATCTCCGGCTGATCTACGCGCATATCGGAAAACCCCATTGCCCCGGCTGCGGCAAGCCTGTAGTTTCGCAGACGCCCAACCGCATAGCGGAAAGCATATTCCGTTCCGCGCTCCAAAACGAAATACTGATCATGGCTTCCGTGATCACCCATAAAAAAGGCCAGCATCAGGGAACGCTTGAGGAAATTTACCGCGCCGGATGGCCAAAAATCCGCATCGACGGAATTTTTTTCAACGTCGAAGAGGCCAGGGATAAGATTCTGGACCGGCAAAAAACCCATAATATCGAAGTGGTCATCGATAAATTTGACTTGAGAAATTACGCGAACGGGATCAATATTGATAAAAAAAGAATGGCCAAAACCGAAGCTGAAGCAATGGCCCGCAAAAGAAAGAAGCTCGATAATTTCCTGAAGGAAGAAAAAGAAAAGATATTGCTTTCGGTCAAGAAAGGGCTTGAAATGGGCAAAGGCCGGATTTCCGCTTATTCAAAGATCGGAAACTTGGAAAATGAGCTTGTTTATTCCAGCAACTTTTCCTGCCCTGACTGCCAGATATCTTTGCCTGCGATCGAGCCCAAGATTTTTTCGTTCAATAATCCCTATGGAGCCTGCAAAACCTGCCAAGGCCTGGGCAAGCTGCTGAAGATAAATGCCGACTTAATGATAAATCCTGGCTTATCTTTGAATGAAGGGGCGGTTTTACCTTGGTTTAATCTGGGCCGCTGGTCCCAGCGGTCGCTGGCCGTTCCCTACCAAAAGTGGTCGCTGGAAAACCTGGCGGAGCGCCTGGGCTTTTCGCTGGATGCCCCATTCAAGAATCTATCCGAAGAGCATAAGCAAATAGCGCTCTTTGGAAGCGATAAATTCCCGAATTACGAAGGTATTGTTCCCCGTATGGAGCGGACATACCATGAAACCACCTCGGAGTACCTGCGATCGGAAATCTCAAAATATATGACCGAGATATCCTGTCCCGACTGCCGGGGAGCGCGCCTGGCCCGCGAACCGCTGGCGGTCAAGATCGACGGTAAAAATATTTTCGAGTTGTCATCGATGCCGGTCCGCGAGGAAATTCCATTTTTTAAAAAACTGGAGGCCGGCCTTAGCGAGCGCGATCGCGGAATCGCCCAGCCGTTGATCAGGGAAATATCCAAACGCTTAAGCTTTTTAGTTGAAGTCGGCGTGGATTATATCGACCTGGCCCGCGAAGCAACAACGCTTTCAGTCGGAGAGAACCAGCGCATCCGCCTGGCCTGCCAGCTCGGTTCGGCCCTTTCGGGCGTTATCTACGTTTTGGACGAACCAACGGTGGGATTGCACCAAAGAGACGTCCAACGGCTGATCAAAGCCTTGCGCGAACTCCAAGACCTTCAAAACACGGTAATCGTCGTCGAACACGACGAACAGGTGATGCGCAACGCCGACTGGATCATCGAAATCGGGCCGGGCGCGGGAAAGCTTGGCGGCAAAGTGGTTTTTGAAGGAACTTATAACGAGATATTAAGATCCGGTTCGCTTACGGGGAAATACCTTTCAGGGCAGCTGACTATCGGCACGGGTTTTCCCAAGAAAAAAATCGACAAGGATACCAGGTGGCTTGAACTTTCGGGAGCCAGCCAGTTCAGCTTGAAAAATGTTAATTTGAAAATCCCGCTGGAAAAATTTGCCTGCGTCGGCGGCGTATCTGGTTCGGGAAAAAGCACTGCTGTCATCGAAACCCTAGCGCGCATTTTGCAAAGGCAATTTTACGGCGCCAAAGCCATACCGGGCGAGTACAAGGAATTGAAAGGCGCCGAGCATATCAATAAAGTCGTTCTGGTCGATCAAAGCCCGATAGGCAAAACTCCGCGCTCCAATCCGGCCACTTACACAGGAGTTTTCAACCATATGCGCGAACTTTACTCCCGATCCCGCGACGCCCAGATCCGCGGGTTCGGGCCCGGCCATTTTTCTTTCAATACCCGGCAAGGGCGGTGTCCCGTCTGCCAAGGGGAAGGCTTTCAGAAAGTGGAAATGTATTTTCTGCCAGATGTTTACGTTGAATGCGAGCTTTGCCGCGGCCAGCGCTTCACTTCCGAAGTCCTGAACGTAAAATACAAAGATAAAAGCATAGCGGACATTCTGGCTATGAGCATCGAAGAAGCAAAAAATTTCTTTACCGAAATCCCGATGATCAGGGAGCGGTTGCAGCTGCTTTGCGACATCGGACTGGGATACTTGCAGCTTGGCCAAAGCGCCCCAAGCCTTTCCGGAGGTGAAGCGCAGAGGATAAAGCTGGCTTTCGAGCTTTCCAAGCGGGAAACCGGAAAAACTGTTTATATCTTGGACGAACCCACGGTCGGCCTCCATTTTGACGATACCAAAAAACTGCTGGTCATTTTAAGGCGCCTGGTCGAAAAAGGCAATTCGGTGATCGTTATCGAGCATAATCCGCAGGTGCTGATGGAAGGGGATTGGGTGGTCGAAATGGGTCCGGACGGCGGAGACCGCGGCGGCCGGATCGTGTTTGAAGGCACGCCAAGCGAGCTGAAACGCGCCAAAACCTGGACCGCCAAGTTCCTGGACTAAATCGGTTATTAATTTGAAGACCCTGGGCAAGTCCTAGGAACAAAAGGAAACTTACAGTTTCCTTCCCGCAAAAAAGCGGGAAGAAAGGAGGAGGACTTAGGTACTCCGCTCCGCATCATGCGGGGGAGGAAGCATCCTCTGGCCGCCCCTCAATGCTTCGGGATTTCCTTCGGTCACCGCCGTGGTTTCTTACCACGGGAGGCGAAACTCCTGCGGGAAATATAAATTCGATTTGCTTTTTTGCGCCCGCTGAATTAATTTATATAAATGGACAACGCATCACTGTTTCTTTTTTTTCTCGTACTGGCAGTGCTTGGCATCCAGACTTATATTTTGACTCGCAAAAAACCGGAAAAAAACAATGACGG
Source organism: Patescibacteria group bacterium (assembly GCA_022710775.1). GTDB lineage: Bacteria > Patescibacteriota > Minisyncoccia > Minisyncoccales > UBA5738 > CAINCQ01. The sequence goes on along the minus strand of JAKLGH010000013.1, from coordinate 7,415 downwards.
CGCTCTTTTAATGCTCCAGCAGCAGATCGGCCGGATAGCCGAAACTCTGGATGACAAGCTTTCGGAATCAAGCAAGGCTATGCGGGATCATCTTGGTTTCAACAACCAGATGCTCCAGCAGCAGTTTTCCCAAAGCGCCAGGTTAATCCAGGATGTTTCCAAAAAACTTGCGGAGCTCGACAATACCAACAAGCAGGTGGTCGGGTTTGCCGAACAGCTCCAATCTTTGGAAAATGTCTTGAAAAATACCAAGCAAAGAGGAATTTTGGGCGAGTATTATTTAGAAGAGCTTTTAAAGAATGTGTTCAGCCCCAGCCAATACAAGATGCAATATGAGTTTAAAGACGGGAAAATAGTGGATGCCGCGATCATCCTAAAAGACAAGATCATCCCCATCGATTCAAAATTCTCGCTGGAAAACTACAATCGGATAATCCAAGAGGAAGATTCGGAAAAAAAAGAGGACTTGGAAAAGGTCTTTTGCAGCGATTTAAAGAACAGGATCGATGAAACGGCCAAATATATCCGTCCCAACGAAGGAACGCTTGACTTTGCCTTCATGTTCATTCCGGCCGAAGCGATATATTACGATCTCTTAGTGAATAAAATCGGGGCTATGAAGAGCAATACCCGCGATATGATTGATTACGCAGTCCGGGAGAAAAAGGTCCATATCGTATCCCCAACGTCTTTTTATGTTTATCTGCAAACCATATTGCAGGGATTAAGATCCATGCAGATCGAGGAATCCGCAAAAGAAATACGCAAAAGGGTAGAACAGCTGGGCCGCCATTTGGTTGCTTACGACGAGTATATGAAGAAACTGGGCGGGCATCTGGGAACGGCGGTAAACGCTTACAACGGCGCAAGCAAGGAATTCTCCAAAATTGACAAGGATGTAATTCGGATAACCGAAGAAGTCCGTTCTCCAGCCGAAGCCAAGCAAATCGACAAGCCGTCCGACAGCTGAACCTGATTTGACTTTTAGACGAAAATATTATAGTATAAACGGGTTATCAATAACTAAACCATATAATCAATATGTTGGCCGTAATCAAAACAGGGGGAAAACAATATTTAGTGAGCCCCGGAAAAAAGATCAAGATCGAAAAGATCGAAGGCGATGAAGGTAAGGAAGTCACTTTTTCCGATGTTTTGCTCGTGGAAAATGGCGAAAAGGTGGCCATCGGCCAGCCTGCCATACCAAACGCGACCGTATCAGCCACTATCTTAAAACAAGGCAAAAGCGAAAAAGTGATCGCCTTCAAATATAAGGCTAAAAAACGCTATCACCGTAAAAAGGGGCACCGCCAGCTGTTTACGGAGGTCGAGATCAAATCCATAGACTCCAAATAGCCGTATTTGCTATCAAACTTCAAAAGACCGCCTCACGGCGGTCTTTTTTGGTTTATCCACACCCCGTCTCTTGACAGCGATCATTGAATGGGATTATGATTAAATTGTCCCCCCTCTACTCCCATTTTTTGCAGCTCTTTTCGCTAGTTTTCATAGCACTTTTTATCACATTCATTTTTCATTCTTCCCTCATATATAGCCCACGAATATTCGCGGGCTTTCTCTTGCGTGCGTCAAAGTATTACCGAATGACGATTGACAAATTATTATATTGTTTTTAGAATAAAACGGATCTTTAAAAATAAGGAGGCGGAAAGTGTTAAAAAGAAAAGTCGGGTTCGGGCCCGGGTTCATGATCAACGAAGAAAAAGTGGCCTTAGTCAGGCAAATCGCGGATTTAGCCAAACCGTATTTCCTAGCCAACGGATACGAACTGGTTATTCTTGATTACTTCCAAGGACTGCCGACCAGGGCTCCATTGAAAGAATTAGCAAAAAAGCTAAAAATTGTTATCGAAGAAGAAAACCTGTACGCGATAGCGTCCCATTCAATGTGCAACGCGATGGTGCGCTCGCTGGCTGCCGATCTCGAAGAATTTTCCGGACCGATAATCTTGTTTGAAGGTCCCAATACCGCGTCAAAATTCCAGATCGCGCGCTGGGCGCTGCATGGAAAACGGCGGCCGTTCAAATATCCGTGTGAACTTGATATGGTAAATGACTCGCCCTTTATGAAATCGCTCACGGAGAAGTCCTTGGGCATGATGCCGCCTTTGGAAATAGGGGGCCGGGCATCCGTTCATTGGTACACAAAAAGCGCTTTTCAAGCGCTTCCTTATACCGCATATGTCCAATTTCCCGACGCTGACCATTTAAAGATGCTCTACGATCCGCGGATACTTACCTTTGCCATCAAGTTCCTTAATAACCCGCAAGCGGTTATTTCTTATCTTAGCCAAGCAAAATCGTTTAACCGGATCCTGTAAGGATCCTTTTTCTTTTGCAAAACATCATTGGCGTCCGCGCAGAGCCGATTGCAGTGTTTCCTCATCCGCATATTCAAGTTCTCCGCCAAACGGCAGGCCCAAACCCAGCCGGGTAATCTTTACGCCCGAAGGCTTAAGCATTCTTTCCAAATATAAAATAGCCGCTTGGCCGTCTGGCGTCGGATTGATGGCCAGAATGATTTCTTTCAGCGCCTTGTTCTGTCGCGCCCTCTTTTCCAATTCGGATAGGCGGGCCGTATCGGCCGGGTGGCGGCGCAAGCTTGAAAGAGGGCTGCCCAAAACAAAATACCGCCCTTTATAAGCCCCGGTCTTGTCGATCGTTGCCAAATCCGTTTCATTGGCCACTACGCAAAGAAGGCCGTTGTCGCGCCGGGCATCCGAGCAAATGCCGCAGATCTCAAGATCGGATTCGTAAACATTAAAACAAAGGCGGCAGCATTTAACATTTTTCTTAACGTTAATGATCGCCTGCGCCAAACCGTCTGTTTCCGATCTTTTTTTTCCGATCAGGGAGAAGGCAAAACGCGCCGCCGCCCGCGGTCCGACACCCGGCAATTTGGAAAACTCCTCGATTAATTTTTGGATACTGGGCGAATACATATTTAATAAACCGTCTGTTAGCGCAATTCCAGCTTTTCTCGCTAAATTTCGTATTCCTGGTAGCGTTTCTCAATATTTTTGAAGCTTACGGTCTGATCGTCGAAAAAGGTCTCGATCTTGCCCACGGGTCCGTTCCGGTGTTTGGCTATGATGATTTCGGCAATTCCTTTTTTTTCGGAGTTATCCCGATATCGGTCTTCGCGGTAAATGAACATTACCACGTCCGCGTCCTGTTCGATTGCGCCGGATTCGCGGAGATCGGAAAGCTTGGGAATGGAAGGAACGCGCTGTTCCACCGCGCGGGACAATTGGGAAATCACCAAAACCGGAATATTCAATTCGCGCGCCAAACCCTTTAAAGCCCTTGAGTTTTCCGAAACCTGCTGGACCGGGCTGGCCATTTTATTAAGCGGTTCCATCAGCTGCAAATAATCGATAACCAGCAAGCCCAGCCCTTTTTCGGCCTGCAAGCGCCGGCACAAGGCTTTCATCTGGAGAACCGAAGGCGACCCAACATCATCGATATAGATGGGCATTTCCGAAAGGACTGCCAGCGCCCGCTGGATCCTGACAAAATCGTTTTCATCGCCTTCCCCGTTGAGCTTCCCGGTTCTGATTTTCCAGAGGTCTACTCCCGAAATCGACGAGATTAAACGGTCGACAATCTGGTCTTTGGACATTTCAAGCGAAAATACGCCAACCGTGATTTTTTCGTTATAAGCGATATTTTGCGCGATATTGATGGCAAGGGTCGATTTTCCCATGGACGGCCGGGCCGCCAGGACTACCAAGTCGGATTTTTGCAATCCTGACAGTACTTTGTCCAGATCGGTATAGCCGGTCGCGAGGCCTCTCGTAGTTTTGCCTTGGGAAAGTTTTTCGATCCGTTCAAAAGCGTCGGGTAGAGTATCTTTGATCAGCGTAAAATTCTGGGCCACTCCTCTCTGCGCGATGGCAAAAATTTTCCGTTCCGCTTCATCGAGCACTTCATTCAGCTCGTCGGATTCGTTATAGCCAAGCTGTTCGATCTCTTGCGAGGCTGAAATAAGGTCGCGCAAGATCCTTTTCCGCTGAACGGTTCGAGCGTACGAAGCCACATGGCTGGTACTGGGCACTAAATTGATCGTTTCGGTCAAATATGCGTTTCCTCCAACCTTATCCAGAACCCCTTTTTCCTTCAGCCGGTTGGAAACCGACAGGAAATCTATCGGTTCTCCTTTTTCAAAAAGTTCTTGGCAAACCGTATAGATCTCTTTATGGCCGGGCTTATAGAAATCCTGTGGCGATAAAAAATCGACAATCTTGGTGATCGCCGATTTGTCGATCATAAGGCTGCCGATCACCGATTGCTCAAGTTCAACGCTCTGGGGCGGAATTTCCAGATTATGAGGTATTTCAAACCGTTTTTTGGAGAATTTTGTGTCCATACAGACGAAGCGCAGTTTAAACCGCTATCGTATTACAATACTACCAGACGCTAAAATCTTTGGCAAACCTTCATAAAACCGCCGGTCGTTTCACCTTGATAAGGACGAAAAAATCACCTATAGTGGCTTTAGTTCATCATAATTTAGGGAGGGCATCGTCATTCGAGCGACTAAATTCGTTTTAATGGCCTTTTTAGTGTTTGGATGCGTAATAACTGTCTATGGCATTCTCTATTCGATCAACACGGAAAGAATCGCGGATTTTCTTTCGTATTTACTGTTAGGAACATTTTTCGCCTATGCTTTGGCTGCCGTTATTCAATATTTTTTCCAAGAAAAATTAAAAGCGGAATAACCGCTTTTTTTGTTTGGCTGACAACCGAAGATTGCGGAATTTGATTGACAATTATGCTAATTTATGATATAATTAGGGCAAGAAAATAAGCTTTTTGAGGCTTGAAAATGAGGAAAGCATTAATTTTGAGCCTGGTCATTCTGGCTCTAACAGCCAGCGGCCAGGCATGCCAGCACGGAGGGCTAGAACCGATACCGCAGCCCGTCTGGGGATTGGATCAATTTCCAGAGGATGAGCCCCTAGCCCAAGCCTACTACGGCCAGGGAGAAAGAATAACCCGTTTTGACCGGGATAATGAGGACTCGGGAAGAATCTACTTCCTAACGCTCCGCGATACGGGCGAACACTACATGCGGCTCGATGAGATCAGCGTCATCGAAGGCTCTGCCCCGGATTACCGGAGCGGCGGGAGCTGGTACTTCCAGCTGATCGACAGGCAACAGCGCGTGCTGGAAGAAGGCCGATTCGACCATTCCAACACGATCTGCTCCGATTCGATCGCGGACGGCCAGTGGACCGGCGGCTGCTACGAAAGCGATCAGCCGCTGACCCTGGAGATCCCTTACCATTATGACGGTGCTGATATCACTGTCTATGATGATAATGGGTATGTCCGATTCGGCCCTTACGATGTAAGGGGGATGTAGGGAAGTTGACATATGAAGCAGCAGCTTAAACAGCGCTGCTTTTATCTTTAAAAAATCGGCCAGTTTTATTTGACAAATTAATAAAAATATAGGATAATATTATCAGTCGGCAACAATTGGGGAGGATTCGATGAATAGAGTTCTTAAAACCGGAGTAATCTTTCTTTTGCTGGCAGCGCTTTGCCAAGCCGGAAACGATCCGAATGGTAACGAACTTTCGGGCGAAGTAATCGATTTATCAAACAACGGCGATCCGAAAAACCTGCATTACGAATCCGACATCGCCTATCGGGAGGGAAAAATGTCGCTTCAAGATTTGCGGGTGGACAATTACCCGGTTTCTACCGGCACATTCGCTCCCGATGGCGAGGAGTGCGTAAAACTCGGCTCCGACAGGGTAAGATCCGATTATTCGGAAAGCGTTGACGCGATCCTGTGCAAATATGACGACAAAAGCTATCTTGAGGCTTTCCAGGAATACGGCGGCTGCACAAACCGGCTCACCAGCACCCGCGACCGGGAATACGAACTGGAAATAACGAATGCCACCGGGGAAATCCTGCTGTCTTGCCCGTTCACATTCACGATCGAAACGCAATGTTTTGATTGCGAATCAGGTGAATCCGGCAACCGCGGCTTGTGCGACAGTGAAGACCGGTTTGATTTTTCACTAGCCCTGCCGTATCACGAAGACGCGAAGAAACTAAGGATCTACGAGATCGAGGATGATAAAAGAAAAACCGTTCTGTCCGCCAGCGTATCAAAATTCAAGGATGCGCCCGAAAAATTCAGCGATAGCGGCTAACCCCGCTTTTTTCATTTAAAGATAGCCTCTGCAAAAATGATTTCCGGAAAATAATTCAAAGGTAAACTATTGACAGGATAATAATTTAATATATAATATAATCGGTGGATTTAATGGAAAGCAAACCAGCAGCGTGGATGTATATCCTCTGCGCTTACGAAATCTTTCAATTGATGGCTGTCGCTTTTTTGCCAGTCGTCTTGCTGGATATCAGCTTCGATCCTTTACAGATTGCCTTGATTGTTGCCAGTACCATCTGCACGATTGGAGCTTTGATGGTAATATGGGATAACCCGTTTAACCAAGAAATTCTAGGACTCGGCGGCAGTCTTGCCGAACTGAATTCTTTGGTCTGCCTGTTCACTGCCGGAGTATTCGGAATCGAGTTCTTAAAAAACGTTGTTGGGCATATTACGCCGATGATATTTCTACCAGCCGGAGCGGTGTGCTTATTATTCCTTTCCTCCTGGTTTTGGCGGAACAAAATCAAGAACATTTCGCATCATCCCCTTTAAACGGGGATGTTATTTTAATTGGGGCAAATTGAATAAAAAGTCAGTGTGTCCGTTCAATCGGCAACTTGCAATTTGAGGCTAAATACCAAATACTGGTATCAGTACGTTTAATAATTCCGCAAAAAGGGGATTCAATGGAAAAAAGCAAAGTGCTGAAGATAGCGGACAGAACGCTCTGGTATCGGCTGAATTTGTTTACTAATCGGGATAACCGGTTTCAATTTTGAATCAAGTATCCGCGTTCACTGCGTTATTGTCTGGTTAATTTTTGTTACAATATCAATTCTTATTGGCCAGCCGCTAACGAGAGTATCGGAATATTTTGAAGGATCCAGCACCTAAAAGAACGGCGCCAAGCTGTTCTTTTTATATTACTTGAAACAATTTTTGAATGTGGCAAAATAGAACCAGCAAATTCAAAAATTGAATGAGGTGTTTCGATGGCAGAAATATTCGTTAAAAAGAAGCTAATGGAATTGTTGGCTAATTATTTTTTGGCATCAATTGGATTAATGATTATTTTAGCGTCACTTTTATCGCCAATAGGCAACAATAACATAAGAGCAATTTCCGCTACTATTGGGACAATGATGATAGTGATAGACCAGGTCATTGTCAATTCAAATAGGTAATGTGCAAGGACATTTTGCGCCTTTTTGCTAAGCTGGGAGGAGCATGAAAACTATGGCTGAAAGCAAAGCAGC
>JAKLGH010000012.1 GCA_022710775.1 Patescibacteria group bacterium | reverse complement strand
GCTGCTTTGCTTTCAGCCATAGTTTTCATGCTCCTCCCAGCTTAGCAAAAAGGCGCAAAATGTCCTTGCACATTACCCGATATTATTGACTCTAAAGATAGCGCATGTTATTAAAATGGCAGTTCATTAAGGAGGCGAAAGCGTTGAAAGAACGGCATATCAGAAATATTCAAATCTTGCACGACTTTTCTAAAAAAGGCGTCGAGCTTTGGGTGGCCCTTAGCCAATTGGAAGAGCAGTCCGAAGGATATATCGGTGACCCGATGGCAAGCGCGGTTGTTTTTGCCGACGATTTAACTTCGCCCAAAGAGACCAAGAAAGCCCTTTTGGCTTACCGGGAGCATGAATTCAAGGACGACCTGTTCCTAGTGCTGACCAAAGCGGGCAATAGAAGATCGGAACCCGATGCGATCGTTATAAAAACCAACTCGGGATACACGATCATCGGTCCCAACGACGGAAGCCTGGGGTGCGTACCCAGGGATGACATTAAGGAATTAAGGATCATAACCCAGCCTTGGTATGCGAAAGAATTTTTTAGGCGTCTGTCCGCGGCAGCCAGTATTGCAAGAGGCGTTCCGCTAGACGAGTTTAGCCGGGTGATAAAAAGCCGAAGGCTTAAAAGATAAAAGCAGGTTTTGGGCGCATTCAGCGCCTTTTTCTTTGACAAATAACAGGACTTCTGCTATTATTTCACTGTTGTTTTAATCTTAATCTGCGCCGCCCATTGGCAAAATGAAGCAAATGGCGCGGCGATTGATGATAATCATAATATGGCAAAGACCAAAGCCGCGGGCGGCTCAAAATTAGGCAGAGATTCCAATCCCAAATATCTGGGCGTTAAGGCATATGACGGGCAAACCGTGAAAGTCGGAAGCGTGATCATCCGCCAGCGCGGAACCAAATTCGCGCCCGGCAAAAACGTTAAAATCGGGAGCGACGACACAATATATTCGGTTATGGATGGAGTTGTGTCTTTTAGCACCAAAAGGAAGAAGGGATACGACCAAAAGCAAAGAATCGTAAAAATGGTGAACGTAGTGGAAGGAAAAAAGAAATAATCCAGAAAACAAAAAAAAGGCCGTGAAGGCCTTTTTTTTGTTGAAATATTATTGTTTGGCGGCGCAGCGAATAAATTCCCGGAAAAGCGGATGAGGCCGCAACGGCCGGGATTTGAATTCGGGATGGAATTGAGAGGCCATAAAAAAGGGATGGTTTTTGAGTTCGATGATCTCAACCAGGTTTTTTTCCGGATTAACGCCTGACATTATCAAACCGCAGTCTTCCAAAGTTTTCCGATAGTCGTTATTCAACTCGTACCGGTGGCGATGTCGTTCCGAAATTAATTTTTGATTACCGTAAATTTCAAAGGCCCGCGTTCCAACTGCCAGTTCGCAATCATAAGCGCCAAGGCGCATCGTCCCTCCAAATTTTTTTTCATTTATCAGAGCTTTTTGCTCGTCCATTACGTCGATGACCGGCTGTTCGGTTTTCGGATTGAATTCGCGCGAAGTCGCTTTATCCAGTCCGCAGGCATGTCTGGCGAATTCGATCGTTGCCAGCTGCATCCCAAGGCACAAGCCTAGAAAAGGGATTTTATTGGTTCGCACATATTCTATGGCTTTGATTTTTCCTTCAACGCCGCGGCTGCCGAATCCGCCGGGTATGATAATACCGTCGTATTCTTTGAGTTCTTCGAGATTTTTGGGATTTTCCTCGTAGTTTTCGGCCGACAGCCAGGTGATCTCGGGTTTTCTATCATAATGCCACGCGGCGTGCTTGATAGATTCGATAACGGAGATGTATGAATCCATCAGAGTAAATTTTCCGCTTTCGAAATATTTTCCGATAATGCCTATTTTTACCGGCTTGGTGGCGTTGTGGATCGTATCGATCAGTTTTTCCCATTCCTTAAAGTTGTTTTTCCTTGGCCGCATGCGGAATTTAGAAAGTATCCGACTGCTTAAATTTTCCCTTTCGTAATTCAGCGGCACTTCGTAGATTGATTTTGCATCGGTCGCCGAAATAACGTCTTTGGGGTCGACATTGCAAAAAGTGGAAATTTTCCGTTTTCTGGGTTCGTCTAGCGGTTGCGAAGAACGGCCAAGAATGATATCCGGCTGGATGCCCGCGCCGTTAAGCATTTTCACGGCATTCTGGGTCGGTTTTGTTTTCATTTCCCCGACCATCTCCGGGATAGGCAGGTAGCCCATCAAGATAAAAAGGACGTCTTTGGGGTTTTGAAGCTTAAGCATCCTGGCTGCTTCCAAAAAAAGCATGTTCTGGTATTCTCCGACGGTTCCCCCGATCTCGATTAAAACAAAATCGGCCCGGGATTTTTTTCCAGCCGCTTTAATCCGCCTGATGACTTCATTGGGTATGTCGGGAACAACCTCGACGCAGCGCCCGTTGTATTCTAAATTCCGTTCTCGTTCGATCACGGAAAGATAGACGCGCCCCGTGGTTGCGTAATTTACCGAACCAAGATTCTCATCCAGAAACCTTTCGTAGTTGCCTAGGTCCTGGTCGCTTTCGGTGCCATCGTCGGTCACAAAGACTTCTCCGTGCTCAACCGGGTTCATCGTGCCAGCATCGACATTTATATACGGATCGTTTTTTACGGCCGTAACTTTGAATCCTTTGCCTTCCAGGATTTTACCTATGGAAGCCGTAGCGACTCCTTTGCCGATGCTAGACATTACGCCGCCGGCAACGAAGATATATTTAGGCATTTTTGTTTATGTTGAAAAAACGGAACGATAATTTAAAAATACTTTTCAAATGTGTTCCATCGGCAGGGGCATGCACCCGGCGTGAAGGCCAAAGGAACGCCCTTTTGGAATCCTCTTGGCTCATTCTCAGGCAAAGCCCCGAGGCGCCGCGTTCAATGAATTAATCGGCCAATCCCGAAACGATCACTTTGATTTCAGCTTCAAGATTATGGCCGAATTTGATCTTAACCGGAAATTCTCCAAGTTTTTTTATCGGTTCTTCGAGGGCGATCTGTTTCTTGTCGATCTGAAAACCGGCTTCTTTAAGTTTATCGCAGATCTTTTGCTCGTTGATCGATTCGAATAGCTGGTCCTTGTCCCCTACTTTAACTTGCAGCGTGATTTCCTGGCCGTCGATATTAGATGCCTCCTGCTGGATAACTTTAAGCTCCGCTTCTGTTTTTTTGGCTGAAATTTCCAGCTGAGTTTTAGCCCAAATCACGGCGTTCTTTGTGGCCTGTTTGGCGAGGCCTTTGGGCAACAGGAAATTATTCGCGTATCCATCCGCTACGTCTTTGGTTTCGTACTGTTTCCCTAAGTTTTCTATGTCTTTTAATAATATTACCCGCATATTAGTTCTTTTATTTTCAATTTTAAATATAGCCTTGCTTTAATCCTTCTTATCTAATTTTCTTGTTTATTTGTGCCGCCTTGTTCGATAGGCCCGGTTATTATCAATCAATACTCGATTTTACTTCATTTGAGATATTATTTCAATAGCCTTATCGAGCTGGGGATCTTTTTCGGCTTCATAATCTGCGGGAGTCATTTTTACCTCAACATCGGCTTCCAATCCTTTCTCGCTGATTTGGCTTCCTTTTGGCGTAAGCCACTTAGCTACGGTGACCTTAAGGGTCGATCCTCCTGAAAGCGGTTCAAGCTGTTGGACCGATCCTTTACCGAACGATTTTTCCCCTACCAGCTGAATGCCGCGGTTGTCCCGCAGCGCGCCCGCTAAAATTTCGGACGCTGACGCCGAACCGCCATTGATAAGGATTACGATAGGAGTCTTGGAAAACAGCGCCGGTCCTTCCGCCTTGTATTCCAGATTACCGTTGTTTTCACCCATATCTTCAACGGTTACCAATTGGCCGCGTTCCAAAAACCATCCCGCGATATCCTGGGCAACGCTGAGATATCCGCCCGGATTGTTCCGGAGATCCAGAATGATCTTTTGAGCCGGCTTATCGAGCACTTGCATTGCCGCGTTCTTAAACTCTTCGTTAGCGTCTTCGGTGAATTGGAAGAGCTGGATATAAGCCGTACTTTCATCGATCATCCGCCATTTGACGGCCGGAACATCGATCAAATCCCGTACGAGTTTGATATCCCGGGTTTCTTTCCACTCTTCGCGAAAAATCGAAAGCGTAACTTCGGTGCCGCGCGGCCCGCGTATCAGGTCTATCGCTTCGTCAACGCTCATGCTTGCGGATTGTTCGCCGTTTATTTTAACGATTACGTCGCCGGCGCGAAGTCCGGCTTTCTGGGCCGGCGTTCCTTCCAGGGGAGTTACGACCTGAAGTGTGTTTTTTTTGATTCCAACTTCCATTCCCACGCCTTCAAACTCGCCGCGCGAGTCGTCGATGAAATCTTTCGAATCGTCTGGATTAAAAAAAACAGTATAAGGGTCTCCGACCGCGGAAACCATTCCTCCGATCGCGCCAAATATCATTTTTTGGGTATCGATCTTGCTTTTATCGACATATTTGTTTTGCAAGCTGTTCCAGGTTTCCCAAAAGAGGCTGAGATCAGCGGTTTCCTGGGGGCACGAGCTGCCTTCAAAGAACGTCCAAGCCCTACAGGTAAAAGATTGCTTAACCCCTTGAGCGACTCCCGGGCAATAAGTGCATTTTTTTTCCCCAAGGGTCAGGCCGGAGGTAAAACTTATCAAAATCAGCAAAACAACGGCCAAATGTATTTTTTTTAATTTCATATTAGTATAAACCGCACCCTAATTTCATATTAGTATAAACCGCACCCTAATTTCATATTAGTATAAACCGCACCCTCATTTCATATCGATAAAAGCCGCATTCCTCTTTATGCTTTGCATCGCTTTTTTTAAAACAAAAAAACGACGTGCCTTTGGATACCCTATTATCTTACAATAATCAAAAAAAATAGTCCACGATATCGGTACGAAACGACGCTGTTTTCCCGGTTTGGGTTTTCTTGGCAGTTTACAAATTTATTCAATGTATTATAACATCATTGGTACCTTTAAATACTCATAACGAGCGGGCAAAGATTAAACGATTGTTATTTATAATAAAATTGCATATTGGAGGTTTAGATGAAACACATAGAAATACCGTCAAAGGGTTTGGAATATACCCTCCTAAAAGACGCAAGCCAAGAAAACCTGATCGGCATCGAAATAGTTTGCAACGCCGAAAGCAGCCGAGCAACCCGGAAATTTATTGAGCAATTTCCTGATCTGATCGGCAAAGATGGCTGGCGGATCAACTTTTGGGCTAAAGGGATAGCCTTGGCGGCGGATTCAAAAAGAGTTGAGATTGCTCTTCCCAAACAGGAGATGGCTGAATTAAAGACCTTGTTCGATAAAGCTAAGCCGGAAAAGAAAATGAACATGATCCCGATCTACGGGAAATATCCCGGTTTCCAGCTTTTGGCGGAAGCATAGCGATCTGTTCCAATATTACTCCCTTATGGGAGTTTTTTATTATTGTTTAGGCAGCGGATAAACCCTTTGAATCAATTTCGGTTTTTTAAACGATGTTCCTTTGGCGGGTTATTAAGCCAAAGGTTAATGATATTCAAAAAAATAATTTAAAAATACCCCGCATGATCCGCTAAATTAATAATGGGCAGAATATCGCGAGCGATCCGCTATAACGGATTTTTCTAGAAAGAAAATTTGAAAAGCTCTTTGGCCAATAAATTAGCCGCTTCCATCAAGCTTTTTTTATTCAGCTGTTTGAGGCTGTCGAGCTTGGAATGGTAAACCTTGTCTTCTTTTTTAAGATCGCCGCAAAGTACCAGGATTTTTTCCATCCATTCGCCGGATCTTTTAATCGGAAAAGCCAAATAAACCATCCGTTCGCTGGATTCAAAATTGTTTTTTCCGTTTCCCGCGCAATCAACCGCAATCAGCCGTTTGGACGAGGCCATGAGGCTTAAATTTGCTTCCTCGAAAGCCCGGAATCCGTGGCCCCAATAAGTGGGCTTGTCGTAAGAGAGTTCTTCATTGGCCGCGAAAACAAACAGGTTCTTTTTTAAAAATTCCGGCTGTTTTAAGACCATGTGCATCAAGATGCTTGCTCCCGAAGCGTTATCGCAGGCGCCCGTTGCCAGGGAGTCGTAGTGGGCGAAAATAATGCTGTTGGGATTTTCCGCGTTGCCGACCAAGATGTTCCAAGCGCTGTAGTTGTACGGTTCAACCACGGTTTCGGCTTTAACCTTTTTGGCCCGCAAAATTTTAGGAAGGTCGGTTTTGCTCAAAGCTACGGACGGGGCAAAATAAAAATTACCCAAAGAGATCGCTGGGCACTCCGGGTTGAAATTGATGTTTGGGTATTCCAAAAAAAGCCGCGAGGGCGTTAGCGAACTAACTATGCTGTTTTTACCGTCAATTACGCCGCCGGTAAAACTGGAATTAAGGCAGTCAATACGTTTCCCGTCCGCTTCCAGCCTTGCCTTTCTGGCAACCGGAACGGATGTTTCAAATTCTTGGACCGTAAAGGCGACATTATTTCCTTTTAAGACCGAAATAATGAATTCGGCGGCTTTTCTTTCGCTTAAACCCAAGCGCGGTGAAAATTGCAATAAGCCTTCGATAAAACCGATTGGATCGAATTCTTGGTTCATAGGCGGGGAACGTTAGTGTTATCCATGTTAGCATTTTTAAATCCAGTAAAAAAGGAAGGTTTTACCTTCCTATGGGGAAACGCCATCGCTGCCTATCGCGATTGCTTGCTTGGCAATCAGCGAAAAAAGCGCAACGGTATCGCAGGAAAAGTTTTCAGGAACGGATATCTGGCTTCTCCATTCGGATTCGAACAGCGCGGTATTTATCAGCATCATGTCCAGGTCGAGCGGCGGCGTTTGTACAACCATAGGATAGAAGCCGGTGGCGTCCATGATGATATCCATAGCGGTGCGAAAATCTTCCTTGATTTTATGGACGTCTCCACTTTTGTTTTCGTAGGTTTCAAACAGGACGAGATTGCCGGATAAGAAATTCGCCAGGTATAGCGGGTAATACCACGAGGCAGGCGGCCGCGAAGCGTAGAGATTGGCCTCATTGATGGTTTTCTTGACCGTATGGAATTTGTTGATCTCGAATACCCAAGGCGGATGTTTTTTCGCTTTCCTCAAATACAACGAGAATAGCGAGCCTATCTCCCGCGTTGGCGGACAATACTGCCCGAATGTTTTCGACCGCAGGCGGCGATGGTATTCCGGCAAGCTGATGCCGACGTCAACCATAATTTCCCTTAAGATCATGCCTTCCAAAGCTTTAGGATCGGCGAGTTTTTCAACGCGGACCATTGGCCGGCCGTTCTTTGAATGGCCGACGGCGTACCTTACTTTGACCAGATTTACTTTATCGGCGTTTCGGGTGCTGAATGTATCGAGACCGAACGTAAAATTCATCGGTAAAAGGTTGAGGCAAGCGCACGATACATAATTGCAAACCTCTTCTATCCTGGCGGTAGCTACCTGGCGGCAGAGAACGCCGCAGGGTCGGCTTGTCGGAAGATCAAGATTTTGTTCCGACATTTCCGAAAAACCGGAAATTCCGAATTCTTTTTTCGCGAACTTATCGGCCAGGCCAGCCAGCCTTTTTTTTAAGGGCAATCTGGACTTGATCTCGGCAGATAATTCATCTTTGCCGGTGATATAATATTCCATTTTCTTTTCCTCCTTGTTAAAGAGCGCATAACTATTCAAGGCGGATTCCGCCCTGGAGTCCGGGCAAAATTAATTGCCGGGACTCCAGGAAAAAATCAATGATTGGCACTTACCGCTATAAAATAAAGCTAAAACCGGAAGCGATTAACAAACAACCTCCCGTTTTCCGGGAGGTTGAGATTTGATCAGGCCAATAAGCTTAGAATTTGATCTTAAAACTCCCGGATGAACGGCAGATGATACAACAAAAACAAGCCATTGCCGCGAGGCTTGTGAGCGCGCTAATTTCTATGGCATTATTTGCGTCCATTTTCATCATTTGATACTATATCCTTTAGCGTATTGCATGTCAAGTTGTTTTGGCCTCCCTTCTTGATTCTAAAATGATTTTACCGAAGAATAAAAGGCTAAAGCCGAACGGCAGGAGATAATAGATGAACCGGAACAGCAAAACCGCCAGCACGGCGTTTTCCAGGCCGGTACCCAAAATCGCGAACATCCCGGCCATGGAGCTTTCAAAGATGCCCAGCCCGCCAGGTATAAACGACAACGCCCCGGCTGCGATGCCTGAAGTAAATCCAACCAGCAGTTTTCCGAAGCCTACTTCTGATCCGAAGGCGGCAAAGCAATAGCCGAGGGTTAAAATCATTGATACCCAGTCGGCTACCAAAAAAACTATAAGCGAGAACAGTAAAAAAGGGCGTTTCTGGCTTTGCTGTTTGCCGCGCTCGATCGCGGTCCCGAAATTATCCATAAAATCCGCGACTGGCTTTCTCTTATGAAAGATATCCGCCAAAGAGACGATTAAGCCGGTTAATTTCATACGGACATTTTTTTTGAATAAGGCTGCCGTGGACATTAAAAAGAACATGACAAAAATGAGTGCCGCCGCCGCAAGACCCAGTAATTCGCCACGGGTGATAAAACTAGCGTTGAAGATAAACAATAAAGACAGCGGCAATAAAAGAAAAAAAACGGCATTGTTGAAATAAGTATGGAATACCGTGATAGCAGTTACGTCGCCAGCCGCTACCCGGTTGCGTTTCATGGTAATGATCCGGTAAGTATGGCCTGGCAGGCCGGCGGCTGACAGAACGTTGGTAAGCGAGCTGGAAACAAAGCCGATCTCCAGCAATTCACGCGAAGGAATGCTCGCCTTAAAGATTCGGCAAACCGACCAAAAGCTGAAAGAATGCGCGATATAGGAAACAGCGGTGAACAAAACGGCGCATAGGATCAAGTAAAAGTCCGTTCGAGCCAGGATGCTCCCCAATTTTCCGTAATCCAAAAGAAGCGTTACCAAAGCGGCTAAAACCAAAACGGCGGTTATCGCGGCGTAATAAAGTTCGTTTTTTTTCCCTTTCATTTTTGCTGGACTTAGCTACTTTTATTTAACCATTTTTTTATTTTTTGAGGAAACGGCGCAAAAAACTGTTAAAATAATCAGCGCAAATTAAAATTGCTAACGCCAGGCTTTGCCAAACCTCGCGGTTGGTGTTATTTTGAGAACTGAAGATAAAATATATATGAAACCAATAATCGAATTTACCGATTTTGAAAAAATAGATCTGCGCGCCGGCAAGATCGTTAAGTGCGCCATTCCGGATTGGAGCCAAAAACTTTTGGAACTGGACGTTGATTTTGGAGCGGAAATCGGACCAAAAAAGATCTTTGCGGGCGTCCAAAAACGCTTCAAGCCCGAAGATCTGGCCGGAAAAACCTGCGTATTCGCGGTTAACCTGGCAGAGCGTAAAATGGGCGAAGGAGTATCCCAGGGCATGATGCTGGTGGCTGTCGCAGCTGACTCCGCCGCTTCCCCTCTTTGGGTCGATGACATTGTCGCTCCGGGTTCGGCTGTAAGGTAATTAAAAAAGCGGCCAATTCTGCGCCCGCTTTTTAAGCTTTGGTTAATGAATATGTCGCAAGGGCTTTTTTTTGAAGCCCTAGCCAATGAATGAATATGTCGCAAGGGCTTTTTTTTGAAGCCCTAGCCAATGAATAAATATGTCGCAAGGGCTTTTTTTTGAAGCCCTAGCCAATGAATAAATATGTCGCAAGGGCTTTTTTTTGAAGCCCTAGCCAATGAATCAATATGCCGAAAGGGCTTATTTTTTTATCGGCGGTTCGGGAATAGCGACCGCGGCTACCATATAAACAAGAATTCCGGGAAGGACTCCGGTTAGGCAGGTTATGACGATCCAAATTACCCGCAGGTTGTGCCGGTCTATGCCGTAGTATTGGGCGAGGCCGGCCAAAACGCCAAAAATATCCTTGTGATCAAGGTCTTTATAAAGTTTTGCCATTATTATCTATACGGGGAAATTATTTTTGAGATCCGCGTCGTTGAGATCTTTCGAAAACTCCTTTTCTATTTCTTTAAATTCGTTTTCCAGATTAGCCAGTTTTTCGCGGCTGTCTTTGATAAGCTTGGCCGCTTCCTTAACCTTTTCCAACCCGGTCTCAAGGTCTACTTCCTTTTGGGAATTGAACCAAGCTGAAATGTCACCCAGCTTCTTCAGATTTTCGTTTAAATTGATATCTTTTTTTGCTTTTGCCGTCATTTTTATGCGATTATTTATTTTCGATCTTAATGATTTGGGAGTTGATCGTGCCGTCCGCCAGGCTGATATCGATTTTTTCTCCGACAGCCGCAGCGGCAACGCTTTTTAAAATCCTTCCGTGGGATTTCACGATCGAGAATCCGATTTTTAACTGACGCTCGGGATCATTTGAAGCCATGTTTTTTTCAAGATACTCCAATTGCTGGCTTGCGGCCATCAGCGCCAATTTCAGCTGGGCCGCGATTCTCGAACCGCTGTCGTCCAGAAATCGGCGCACGTTGTTCAAAATATATTTAAAGCTTCCGAATGCCTGGGCATGGCGGCCAAGTTTTGATTTGGCGTTGTTCAGCACGTTTTTATATTCCCCGACGGTAAAAACTTCGTAACGATCCAGCGACCGGCCGATTTCTTCCCATGACTGGCTAATCGTTGTGGCGGCGATCGACGGGGTCGAAGTAGCCAGATCGGCGGCCATGGCAGCCAGGGGCACGTCTTTATCGTGGCCGATGCCGGCGATGACCGGAACCGGAAAAGCCGCTATTTCACGCACGATGGTTTCGTTATTGAACGCCATCATGGCTTCCAGCGAGCCGCCGCCCCGCATGATCACCAATACGTCGATTCGCCGTTTTTTAAATGTCTTGATTGAAGCGACAAGGTCGCCAACCGCCAATTGACCTTCAACGCGCGAATCGATAAATTCGATGACGAAGCCGAACTTGCCTAAGTTGGTCGTAAAGTCATGGATAACCGCTCCCTGCTTGGAGGTAATCACCCCTATCCGCCGGATGAATTTTGGGATTGGCCGTTTTTTTTGCTGGTCGAATATCCCCTCTTGGGCCAGTTTTTTCAGCAGGCGGTCGTATTCTTTCTTTAAGGCTCCTTCCCCGGCCAGTTCGATCGAGTCTGCTATGAATGAAAGACGGCCCGAAGGCCCGTAAATCTCCGCATGGCCCGATGCGACGATCTTTAATCCGACGGCGAGCTTTATCCCGTATAGTTCATAGCGCGACCGCCAAATAGCGCCGCTGATCACAAAACCGTTTTTTTCGTCTTTTAAAGAAAAATACATATGGCCGGTTGGCCCCAGCTTTGCTTCGCTTACTTCCCCGATAACCTTGACTGTCAACGGCTTGATTTTTTGGTTAAGCAACTCGACATATTCAGAGACCGTGTAGATATCCTTTTTGGTTTGGGGTGCTCCAAAGTTGAATTGTTGGGAATATTCCATGGTCTAAATATCAGACAAAAAGTATTATAACACAACGCCGCGCAAATTGCTTGCCTCAACCCGCCATTGCCTTATCGGTAAAAATATGCCATAAGAAAGCAGAATTTTAAAAATGGAGGGTTAAGATGTCGGCGCAAACGAGACTCGTTATTGTACTGATTAATTGCTTCCTGGCTTTGGGGCAAGTTGTTACCGTTTATATTGATCCTGCTTTAAGCCGGTTTAATCCGTTCATCGTGTTGCTTGTTTTATGCGGCTGTTTCCAGATCATGGCGGGAATCGCGTATCGGAGTTTGGCCAATAAAGGATCTACCAGTGGAGAAATTTATGATTACAAGCTAAGTCAAATATTGTGCTTTAGTTTTGGCTTCTTAGCTTTAATTTTTGGGCTGGATTTCAGGTATGATGTTTATTCCGGACCGATTGGCGCTATCACGGAATTGTTGGTCATGATCGCCTTAATGCTGTATATGTTAGCCGAAAGTGTGAAAATAGCAATGTGGAAGTATCATTTAGATCATCGTTTGTCCGAAAGTTGAAAGGCGTTAACGCCTTTTTTTTGTCGATTAGCCGACAAAAAAAAGCCAAATTGGCTTTACTTGGGAAATTCTATTTTATCAAATTCTGAAATATTCCCTATATTCTCTATGACCATCAGATCGGTTTCGGTCGGTATGATTTCCACCCGTAAAAAGACAACCGTATCTTTGTATGTCGCATGGTTGTCAAAGTCGTTTTCGTGTTTGAGAATGTTCTTATCGAACGGGTCAAATCTGATGAATTTTTTGAATTCTTTTACCTTTGTAACAACAATCGCGTTAATAGCATCGAAACCGGTTAAGAAGTCTTTGGATTTATACTTTGAGCGGTTTTTTAATTTGCTGTTTGCCGTATATCAGATTGCGGCATCTAGTCAAGCGAAAACGATCGCAGAATACGGTATAAATCGGATCGTAAGCCAGGTTAAATCCCGGCCAAAATAGTTTCAATATATTTCTTCGCTGCCAATTGTTCTTGAAGCGTGTTTTCAACCTCGATTGCGCAAAACCGGGAAAAATATTTTTTGGGATAATTTCTCAGATAATCAAAGTCGGAAAGGTTTTCAAAATGATGGGTGTCGAAACGCTGTTCGCCTTCGGAATTGGTCCGGATATTATCGGCCACGCCGCTGATATGATTGCAGCCGATAGGATAGATTTTAAGGGATTCTGTCACGGATTTAAACCTGGCCTTATTTTGCCGCCGGTCGTTTTCCAGGTGTGAAACATCCAGGCAGATGCCGGCCCAATTTTTCATTTCATCGCAATCGAAGTCGTGGTAAAGATTTTCAATGTAAATCCGGTCGGCGTACTTTGACCAATCGTTGACATGAGGATATTCGGCTTGGCAATGGGTATTGAAAACCTTGGTTCCGAAATTTTTGGCGAGGTATTCGATCTCGTCCTGCGTCATGTCGCTTCTCAAATGCACGAACGGGCAGCTTTTTATATTTGAATTTTTTAGCAAACTAAAATATTCCTCTCTTTCTTTTTTAGAGAGAGTTGTGGGAAACAACGCGCATTCGGTGATTCCCAGAGTGGAAGCTTCCGCGAATTTATTGCGCCAGTCGGAGCCGTAAGTAGTCGTGACCGATACGAGAACGTTGATATTGTTTTTTTCGCCATTCATATGTTTTGGTCCAATCATTGATTTTAGGCGGGTTTTTGCCGCAGGTCAATGTTTAAGACAACGAAAAAAGACAGAGATGGTTCCCTGTCTTACCTTCTTGGTCCTCGGGCCGAATGTTTTGCAACGCCTGTTGGATGGCGGCCGGCCTTGGCCTTTATTTGGCTGTCGCGGCCGCGTTTTTCGGAGCTAGACCGGATTTTGCGGTCTTTTAGAGACTCGCAAAATCCCATTTTGACCGCTGAAGATATCCGCAAAGCTTTAAACAGCTCTGGACCGATATCTTCGGTTGGGCGTTTACTTGTTTGGGCGCAAACAACCGGTTCATCGGTTAGCGAGTCGGGCCGCCGAATTATCCATTCAAATTTTTCCATTCTAATCACCTATACCTCAATGCTTTCGGTTAAGAAGTTTGACCTTTGGTCCGGCATTAATGCTGTGTCCATTCTCTTTTGCTTTGGCTTGGTTCGGACAGTTCTGGCCAGCATTCCGGCGTAATACCGGCAACGTTCTTGCGCCATCTGGGCATTCCGGGTAGCGATAGATTCGACGGATCGAAATTTCATAGGCGTATAAACCTGTAAGATTGCCTCCTCTATATTACACCTAATTACGCGGGCGACCGGAGTTTTATTTTCGGTATCTTCCATTTAAATCAAACTCCTAGAAATTTTCAATATTTTAACATAATGCATTAATTATGTCAACAACAAAGCAAGATAACTGGCGACAGGGGCGGTAAAAGAAAAACGCGGGTTAACGCGTTATTGTTTAGCGAATTCCTCCAGAGAGAAGTAACTTATCGTAGTGAACCTCCCGGCAATGATAGCAGCTTGCTTTCAACAGCGCCGCGATGATCGCTTCGCGGAATATTTTAAGATCGGGCGGTAAAACCAGTTTCTTTATCTTCATGCCGGCCAGACAAATCTTGTATTTTCCACTAAGCCGGCCCGGAAAAAATATTTATTCGATTTGAAGCTGGCGGATTTTTGCCCGATAAAAAAAGGCGGGTTAAGCCTTTTTGGTTTTGTTTTTCGATTTATCTTGCACGCCGATCCATGCTATCCAAGCGACGATATAAAAAAATGCAACGATTCCCATTGTCGCAATCGAGCCGACGGTAAGCAAAAGATAAGAGAAGAACGCGTGAAAGTAAAAATAAGGTTTTAAAGCGTTCGTTTTCGGCTTGGAAAAGACGATTGAACGGTCTTTGATATTTTCAGTCCAGGGTAGGCGGAAATATTTCTGCGGTCCCCATTCGGTAGCCGGTATGGGGTATGCAACCGTCGGCTCCATAATTTTTCCGACTATGGTGCCGATGGGAGTTGCTTTCAGGTACCAATATTCTTCAACAATCAGTTGATTTTGATAATCTTTCACGAAAGTCCCGACCAAGGCTGAATGATTATTTCCCAGAATACGGTTTGTTTGTTCCTTAAAGTTTTCGAAACTCGCCTGTCGTTCTTCGTGCGAATAGCCGTATTGGGGCGCGCCGGTAATGTTGGTTATTTCGCTGTAACTTGAGCCAAAACTGTCGGCCATTGATCGGCCGGTTGCTGCCCGGTCCAAATATTTATCCGGCTCCTGATCCATTGCGCCGGCGTAAAGGCCAAAGAAGACCGCGACGAACAAGATCGTATAGATCGCAAAGCCAAGCAGTATTTTATGCCAAACTTTCATTTTTAACACACTCTCCCGCAAAGGCGCCTACGGCACCATTTTAAATGAAACTAGCCTCGTTATAACAAAAGCGCCGTGGATGTCAACGCCAATCAAAACTGGCTCTAATTCCGGCTAAGCAGACGACCTACATTTTCCGGCTGTCATAGGCCCAATGCAATAACGCCTGCCTTTGGCGGGGCCGGCACGTAAGATCACCCTTTAAGCAATTGATTTTTAATTGAGCGATATGTCTTTTCATCGCCTTCCAGCGATTGATTTGGCGCTTGTCTTCTTCGCCGAGCCGCCGGCCCAAGTAATAGCGGCAATACCATTGAAACCATCCGCGCGGATCAGCCGGATGGATCCAGCCTTTTTTTTGCCAATAAGCCAGCGGCTGGCTCGCATTTATTTTAAAGAAATTTAACTCCGGGTTATGATATTCATGGCAGAGTTTTGCCCGTATAAACCAATCCTTGGGAAACTCGTTTGTGCAATCGGTTAAGTATTTGCCGCCAAAAATGCCGAGAGCCAGCATCATTTTCGGCGAAAGCTCAGGTTTGAATTCCGGATCGAAATTTTTTCCGGCCGGCTCCGATAATGCGTAGCTGTATCCTGTTTGCATCAAATCGCTGACTTCTATGATTTTTATCCGGCTGCTGTCCATACTATGAAGATATGGTTAATTTTAAAGCTAATTTGATACCTGGAAGTATCGGTCGGTTTTGTTCCAGCCAATTTCTGACGATTTGAAAACTCCGGTTCCGCCTCCGGCGGTCGGTACGCTGATGCCCGGCAAGGTTACCGGCTCGATTTTACGCTCAAGGTTCGCGTATATCGCGCATTTTAATCCGTCAGCGGATACCGTGTACTCGTAATAAGAACGGCCGGCGATCCCAAGCTTTGGATCGCTGGGCAGCGAAGAAAATTGGCCGGAATATTGGGGATACTTATTTTTTAATTCCGCAGCCAAAACGGCTATGTCGTAGGTTCCGGGTCCGCTGTCGGGCATATAGCAGGTGGTTAAAAAAATCCGCCCGACGCGCTGAAGCTCGGCTTTTCTTCTGGCATCCCTGGCCGATCCGGTAGCTTGAGCAAAGCTTACCAGAATAGCCGCGGCAAGAATGCCGATGATGGAAATTGTAACCAGCAGTTCGATCAGAGTAAAGCCTTTGTTCATAGAAAATAATTACTTGCCGGGCAAATTACCCGGATTCCGCGAAGAAGGAAGCATTCTTTCCGCCTGTGCGGTTCCATACCGCGCCGGGAAAAAACATTTGCGAATTATATTTTTGATTTTACCAAAGAAGATTAAAATATGCGATAACGGCAAACAGGCATTGGCTGAAAATTTTACAAAAAATTTAAGCTAAAAGTAATCAACAGAGTCCCGGTCTCTGTTCGGCATAACAAAATAACCGCTTTGGGGCGGTGTATTGCGTTCAATCGTCAGTTTCAGCCTAAGGTTAAGACCACCTATCAGAGATATCTTTTTTTATAAGCTTAGATCTTTTAAGATTAAGGTTTTTTCTAGATTTATAAACGGAATAACGCAATTTTTGACCGTCGGCCCATTTATCAAACTGGATAAGGCGGGTTTTGAACATCCAAACCAGCAGCAGGGATAATCCAGCCGGGATGACAAACGAATCAGTGAGCGGATTATCGCCAAAACCGGTATTGTTGGTCGTGAGAACCTCCGTCTTAATCCGGTCTGCAAGATTGATTTCCGCGGAATCCCGGCCAGAACAGCTATCATCGGCGCAACGGGCAGAAACAGTATTGGTAAGGGTCGGTTCATTGCCGTCAAAGTCGCCTTGATCCTCGATCGTGGCGGTAAAAACAACGGTCATTGCGGTGCCTTCATCGATATCTTCCAATCTTATTCCCTCCCCGAGATTTCCGTTTACCTCTTTGCCGTCGATAGTGATGTCGCGTACATTGTCGATTCCGTTTGGCAAAATATCGGCCAAAACCACATCCGGTAATTTCCTTCCGACTGCTTCCAGCGTAACTTGGAAGGACAGATCGTCACCTGCTTTTGCGTCAGCCGAATCGCTGTACGTTGTTTTCGCGGTGATATTGCTAACCAACTGGTTCACGGAGATGGTCTGATTTTGGGTATTTTCGCTGTCATCGCCGGTGCCGTTGGTTTGATCGCCGCCGTTAACATTTGCGTTGCTGTCCGTGTTATCTTCGGTTTTGCAGTCGTCAACTGCGATCATAATGCTTTCTTTGATATCGGGCTGCCCCACGGCCGTTACTTTAACGTACGCGTTATAAGTACCGGTTTCGTCATAATTACAAAGGTCCTTAGCGGTAAAGCTGTTCTCGTGAGTGATCAATGTTTTATTCCAATCGGTATCTCCGTTGCAGTAGAAATAGTATGTATATTCGCGGCTTGCGTCGTTGTTTTCTCCGATATCGGCGGTCAAACTTACATTATTCAAAGGAGCGCAACCCGAACTTGGTTCAGCCGATAAGATAGCTTGGTCGGCTTCCCCCAGGACTTCTCCAGGTTTGTTTAGAACCAGAATATTGGCAGTGTCGTAATCGAAACCGCATTCGCTGGTTGCTTTCAGGGTACAAACAAAATAAGTGTCTTGTTCGACTTCAGGCGCAATGAAATTGGCTTCTATCAAAGAAGCGCTTTCAACTGTTCCGCCGTTGCAAGTCCATTCGTATTCCAAATCTTTTGCGTCCTTAGCCGATCCGACCAAGGAGACATTTTTTAATTCCTGGACTGTCTGGTCGGCGCCCGCGCTGACTTTCGGTTTATCTTTAAGCGAACAGTCGGCGGCATTTGCCGTCAGGGTCGGATATAAAGCAAAAACCAGGGCCAGGTTCAAAACCAGGGCCAGCAAGACATTTAAGTCTAAACTGCTGTTCTTGTTGATAGGTTTCATAGAGAAAGCCAATAGTATCATAACACTGATAATTATAATATAATTTGCTTAATTTGTCAAGGATAAACCGGGTCTTATTTTTCGGCTGCTGCCATCTTTAATTAAAGAAAGGCGCTGGTTCTGACTTGGCGGTTTGGCTTGATCACTGCTTAAAATACTTTTTTCCCTTTAACTCCTCGGGCAAAAGATCGTTCTTGTCATACATTTCATAGTCTTTGTGGTAGCCAAGCTCTTTCATTAATTTTGTGGGCGCGTTGCGCAGCTTGAGGGGTATGGGTAAGTTTCCGTATTCTTTGGCATCGTTTGCCGCTTCAAGATAAGCATCGTAGGCGGAGCGGTTTTTTTGGGACAAACTCAAATAAACTACGCCGTGGGCCAGGTTGATCGCCGCTTCAGGGAGGCCGATAGTTTCACAAGCCCTAAAAACATTATTAGCCAAATTAAGGGCTTCAGGGTTGGCCAACCCGATATCCTCGGAGGCGAATACCACCATACGCCGGGCGATGAATTTGGCGTCTTCGCCGGAAACAACCATCCGCGCGAGGTAATAAAGAGCGGCATCGGGCTGCCCGGCACGCATGCTTTTAATGAACGCGCTGATAG
The DNA here is from genome assembly GCA_022710775.1 of Patescibacteria group bacterium. Lineage (GTDB taxonomy): Bacteria > Patescibacteriota > Minisyncoccia > Minisyncoccales > UBA5738 > CAINCQ01. The sequence continues at coordinate 13,808 of JAKLGH010000012.1, read as the reverse complement.
TATTGAAATGTTCTTCTCCTTTTTTATCAAACCTTAAAAAACGGTTTTGCACCGTGTTTTTCAAGGCATCTAGAGTGATTTCTCCGTAAAGCTCAAGCGCGTTTTCCAAAACGTTTATCGCCTGGCGGGCGTCTCCGTCAGCCATATTGATGAGCCAGTCTTTTTCGGCGGTTTGGAGCGGTATGCCGCAGCGGCTTAGAATCGTTGCCATATCGTTCCTTGAGAGGCTTTCAAGCGTAAAAACCCGGCACCGGCTCAACAAAGGAGAAATGACCTCGAAACTCGGATTTTCCGTAGTTGCGCCAACCAAAACCAGATCTCCGCGCTCAACATAAGGCAGTAAAAAATCCTGCTGGGATTTATTGAAACGGTGGATTTCGTCCAAAAAAAGAACTTTGGTTTTAGAAAACAGCCCTCCGCCAACCGCAATGATTTTTTTAATATCGTCCTTGCCAGCCGAGACAGCCGATAATTCATAAAGGTCCGCGCCCAAGGATCCCGCGTATATTTTGGCAAGCGTTGTTTTTCCCACTCCGGGCGGACCCCAAAGGATAAACGAAAAAACATGCTTTTTTTCGATTGCCACCCGTAAAGGCTTTCCGGGTCCGACCAAGTGAATCTGGCCGACAAACTCTTCAAGATTTTTGGGCCGGATTTTTGAAGCTAGCGGTTCCATAGGTTTGGCCTTATCCTAGCAAAACCCGGTAATTTTGGAAATGAGGACTCAAGTAAAAGAAAGCCGCAGTTTTCTGCGGACTTTGGGCGATTCCTCGATATCGTGGATTAACCAATATATGCTTCCGATGTTTATCATTGCCAAGCCAAAAGCGACATAGATAAATCCGAGGTATTCAAAAACCAGCCTGAAGCCCGTCGGATAAAATAGGGCGTTAACGCCTGCTATTGCCAGTAAAATGGCGGGCAAAAGCATAAAAGGTTTTGGTTTTTCGTTTTCCGCGGCTCCGGCCAGATATCCGGCGCAAAAAGCGCCCAAGATTGACGCGGCGGCCATCAGCAAAGCCAACGCTTTATAGGTATGTATGGCTATGTAGGTGCCGATTGCCAGAGATTGCAGAGCCATGAAGACTCCGGTGACGTTCTCCGGATGAGAAATCGACAAATAAATACCATAAAAAAAACCGATAAAGTTGGCAAAGAGCCATAAATTCCGAAACTTCATTATTTCACCGCCATCATTATACAACCAATAGCTTATTTGTCAACAACCCCGGCCTGAAGGCCGGGGCTTGCGGCCCGGTTAAGTCAAGAAAAACGGAAAAACATCAGTTAATGCGGGTTTTGGACTGGGAGTTCAGCCGCGCCAGCTGTTCTTGAAGTGCAGAGATTTGAGCTTTCAGCCGCGCTATCATCGCCTTCAGATCGTCAATCGATGGCGCGGTGCTATTGGTTAACAATGGTCTGGCGGCCGCCGCCAAAACAACGGAGAAATCGTTATCCTTTGGGATAACGCATGTACCGTCGGCCGGAGATATTTTCGTAAAAGACTTGTATTCTACCAAGGCCGCTTCGGTTACTTTTCCAAAATAGCCGGTTGGACCGTAGCAGGCAAGAGCATTGGCAGCCGGCCCCTTACCCTGGTTGATTAAGAAGGTTTGCAGGGCCGCGACACTGGCGTTTCTGGCGCCAAGCGACAGCGTGTTTTTTAGGCCGGCTGACAGCGCCAAAGCTATTTTTTTTGGGAGCGCTACGCCTGAATTTTGCGCCGCGTATAATTCGGTGGCGTAATTGGCGGCTAAAAAGGCGGCCAGGGCTGTTTCGTCATTTGATTGCTCCAGGATTTTTGAAACAAAGGAAATTTTTTCCTTAAAGGTAAAATCGGTGAGAAGGCGCGGATAAGGATCGGTTGCTCCGTTATGCCTGATCTCAAAATGCAGATGGGCCGCTCCTCCGGCCGCGTTTCCGGAATTGCCGGCAAAGCCGATCAGGTCTCCGGGTTCCAAAATGTCGCCGGATTTTACGTTGGCGATGGAATCAAGATGCATATAAACAAAAGTTTCTCCTCCCGGGTTGGCCGTTGATACGGTTTTTCCGGAACTGGCTCCGGTTCCCGCGCTTAAGACTACGGCACCCGTAGGCGAAACGATTGGAGCGCCTTTCGGTACGACTATGTCCAAACCTTCGTGCGTTCGCCCGTTTCCCCGCCATTCGCCGAAATTGGGCTTAAGATGCATCCGGTAAACTCCGAAAAGAACAGGTATTTTTACAGTTTTTTCCGCGTCATCGCTAAGTTGCCTGATTAGTTTTTTCAGCGAGGTTTGGGAATAAGGAGATTCGAGTATCTCAACTGCTTCCAGTCCGTTCCATTGTCCATAAATTTCCAGGGGGGTTTCCGGAGTTGAAGTGGCTGTTGCCGCGGCATAAGACTTCAACGGCAAAAAAATTAGCGCTGCGCTGACCGAAATTAATATAATCGTTTTTTTCATAGCGTGTTCATTATATCATATTCTAACCATAGCTTTGAAGAAAAAAAGCAGCGTTTCCGCTGCATGTCAAGCGTTTAAAATGCCGCGTTCTCGAATTCCGTTTCTTTGTACATTGATAGCGCAAATACGAACAGTCAGCCACTATCACTAAGAATAAAGCGACAACTAGCGCGATAGCCGAGTTAATATCGATAAATTCCATGGAGTACAGGCCAAGAACTATTAGCATAGCCATACTCGAATAACTTGTCAGGGTATACGGGTATCTATTTTCCATTAAAAATCCTCCTTCGGCGAAAAAATGAACCTTTTAGATTCTAATACATAAGTCGCTTTAAATCAAAATTATAAAAGAGTTTCGTTGGCGAAGTCAAATTCCGTCAAACGGCTAAAGATGCTTTTTTTGAGATTGCCATTATTCATTGCTGCCGCGAAGCGAATAGAGCTTGCAAACAATAAAAAAACTGAATTGCGACATTTGATTTTCAATTGATAAAATATAAAAAACCGTAAGTTAACAATACAATCAAATTCATGAACAGATTGTTTACGGCTCCCATAATTATCGTTGTTTCGATTTTGCTTTTTGCCGGAGTTCTACTGACCCAGCCGTCCGTAAGCCGAAACAAAAAGGCTGTTAAGGAAAACGATAAAGTAGAAACACCTTTTTTATCCGGAGGATCTAGTCCGGCGGATTCCGGTTTGGCTGATTTTAGCGGTTCGGATGCCGCCGAAAAAAAAGTTTGAATTGCGACCAAGCTTGTAAATCTCTTGGTTGCAGCCAGGGATATTGCGGAACCTGGATTGAGAACGAGGACCAGACATTTACGGTATGCGCGGCGGGAGAGTTTCCTTATCATGCCAGCGGCAGCTTAGTAGTATCCGATTGCATCGATGAATTGGGCGCGGACAAAAAATCCGGATTGGTTTGCTGTTGTAAGACGCAACCGCCGCCCGACCAGCCTTGATTCATGTTTCTTAGTCGGAAAAAAATAAAGGTCCGATAATAAAAAAAGTCCGGTAACAAATAATTACCGTTGGTATGGCGCCACTTGTTATAGGCCCAACAGATTGAGCGGATTCAGAGCAACGCCGGAATGCGAAACGGTAAATTATCAAAAGAATAAAAATTAGACCGGAGACATTCTTGTTTAAAATTGAACTAGTTTGGCGAAAGAACCTTATTAGATTATTAAATAATTAATAACGCAAGATCGCGGCAATCTTGGCGTTATCGGGCATTTCATTTTTCTTGACCGCAAAAAGAGAACCGCGGTGAAGAAAAGTATGGACGGCGGCAATATCAAGCAAATCAATGTCGCCGGACTGCTCGTTTTCATGGGTTGTTATTGTTTTGCTATCCAAATCGCAAGTACCCCAGACATGAACACCGACTGCCACAATCAAGGTTTCGATCAAGCCGTTGATCGCCGCCGGCACGATTTGTTTCACGTCATTTGAAACCAGGTTGGATTGCTTCATGGCTCGATATCTATTGATGGCGGTTATTTTTGACTGCGAGAAATAATGGTCGGCTATTCTCCAGGTTGATCCGTAAAGCGTATTTTCGATGCCGGTTTTGTCAAAATTCCCTTCAACGCCTTCTTGAATTAGATTTCGATAAGTATTGATTTCGCGGTAAAGAGATAGAAAATAACCCGGCCCAGCTATTATGAGCGGCTTTTTCCCGGAGGCCATTGTATTGCATACAGCAAAGTCTATTTTGCGAAAATATTTTTGTAAGTTAATTTTTCTGACGTCTTTTTGGCCGCCTTTTCCATGGAAAAATTCTCCGCCGTTCTGCGGCTTGCTGCCATGGGACTGAAGCATCTTTTCAAAATCCCGATCGGGCAATACATCCGTCAGAGCGCCAGGCAATCCTGGAACTTTAATTTCGGTCATTCCGTACCGATTTCCGCGATAAAATCTTGTATTTTTTCTACTCAACGAGAGCAAATGAAATATGCCGTTTTCTCCAATAAATTGGAAAAGCGGTTTCAAATGGAAACGATTTCCAAAAACGGCTATTTCAGGCATAAGAATAGGCAGGCAATAGCAGGCATTAAAATCGGATGTTGCGAAAAAAGCCAAACCATCGCTTTGGTTTTGCCAAAAAAAAGGGTCCTCCAGGAGCAGACTTGGGCGCGCAAGAATGGATTTGGCTTCGGTATCCAAGTCTGCCACATAACGCTTAATTTTTTTTAACTGGTTTTCGAAGCGTATCCGATTTTCTTTAACGGCATCTCTTGCTGTCGGTATGTAAATTGAAACGCAAGGGCCAGATTGCTGCTTTTCTATCAAAGCAGCCAAATTCAGAGGATTAAATTGTTCTTGGCGATTGATAATTGTCATAACAGTGATATGCCTGGATTTTTTTACGGCAGTTTATTTGTGCGTTGCCAAGCATTATACAATAAAAAAAATAAAAAATAAAGACTTTTCGCAATTCAAAAAAATATCTTGAGCAAAAAATCAAGATTTTATGAGCTCCGGTCGAAAAAATTTATAGTATTATTCCCCTTCTCTTCATTTCCCAAAAGCATTTGGCGGTTATTTTAATATCGGCCGCGGCATTGTGGGCTTCCCTAAAACCGGAATGGAAAAGTTCAAAATGCAATTCCGAGAGTTTAGGCCATTTGTAACCGTATTGGTTCTCGATAGCGCAATATTCGGTAGCACATAGCATTGTGCAAATCGTATTCATCCCGGCAAGATAATTTTTCATGCTGTTTCTCAAAAATTCCGCACCGATTATCTTTTCATCAAAACTCACGTTGTGTCCAACCAGGCAATCGGCACCAGCCAGCGCTTCCTTGAATTCTTGCAATACGTCCATTAACGGAAATCCTTCGCTGATCGCTCTTTTGGTGGTTATGCCGTGCAGTTTAGCCGCGTTTTCCGGGATTTCGAATCCTTCCGGCTTGATAATATAGTTTTTGCTGGCTAATTCGTTGCCGTGGTCGTCATGGATGATCCAGGCAGCCTGCACCATTCTGGGCCAGTTTTTCAGATCTTCCACGGGAGATCGCCAACTGGCCGGCAGTCCGGTAGTTTCGGTGTCGAAAAATAAGTACATATGATGGCTGGTTTTTTTTGGCAAACGTTTTACCTGTTAATTCTATAACGTCAGATCCTAACTAACAACACTGTTGATGAAAAATTTAAAAAAGACAATTTGAATGGCAAGCTCCCTGCCATATTTTTCCAGCGATTATCATCAATTTTTAAAAGTGGTGATCGGCCGGGTTTGGAGAATACAGAATCCATCCGAGGTCCTGGCCCATTCGATATCCTGCGGAGCTTTATAAAGCTTTTCAATTTTTAAGCATAAACGGCATAATTCCACGATTTGGAAACCCGATAATTTTTGGGCTAATCGTTTGGATTTTGGTACTTTTATCCAACCGGATCCGCGAGCGGTTTTGGCGATCATTTTATCCTGGCTATTGGCATTGACGTCAAGGATAGTTAGATCCGGCCGGCTTACCAAATACCGGTCGGGCGTAACCGCGCCTTGGACCAGGCTTTCGCCCAAGCCCCAGACGGATTCAATGACCATTTGTTTTTTGGAATTAGTGACCGGGTGGACCGTAAAGCAAACGCCCGAAACCTCCGGTTTGATCATGGCTTGAACGATCACAGCGACAGAATTGGTTTTTCCGTCCAGTTTCTTTTCAGCGGCGTATTGCAACGCCCTTTCGCCGTACAACGATGCCCAGCTTTTTTTAACCTTTTCGATTAAATCCGGCTTGGCAACGTTTAAATTAGTTTCAAGCTGGCCTGCCCAGGAATCGCTTTTTGAATCCTCGCTTGTAGCCGAACTGCGCACCGATACGAGCTTGGCGCCCAGAGCCGCGAACGCGGCCAGCGTTTCAATTCCTAAATCCGCCAAATTAGCGGCCATGATAATCCTTTTGATGGCTTCTGATCCTGTTTTGACCGATTTGGCGTCGGCGGCGTCGATTTTGCTTTGAACCGCTTCTATTTTTTCGCCAATGTTGGAAGCCTTTGATAATTCCAGAAAAGCCGGAGCCAGGATCGCGAATCCGTTTGGGACCGGAATGCCCGCCCGGACCAGCCGGGCCAAATTTGCCGCTTTGCCCCCGGCGGTTTTAGCGTCTTTTCCGGAAATTTGGCCAAAAAACCTGATGTATTTATAATTTTCGATCATATTTAAAAATATTTTTAGCGTTTTTTATCGTGTTTTTTCGACGATTTTTACGATCCCGTTGTCCGCGTCCACCTCGATAATATCCCCGTCCTTCAAAACCTGCGTGGCTATCTTGGTGCTCACAATGCCCGGGATGCCCAGCTCCCGGGAGACGATTGCGGCGTGGGAGTTGATTCCTCCTTCGTTGGCCACGATTCCCCCCGCCTTTCTACAAGCCATTACCATCTCCGGACCTGTAGTATTGGCGACGAGGATATCCCCTTTTTTCATTTTTTTGATCTTTGCCCTAAGCAATCCTTGTCCGCTCTTGGCCAGGATGACAGGAAGGACCATTACTTCGCCGGTTGCGCGGCCGGCGCTGGCCGGATCCCCGCGGAACTCGGTGACTTTTTCCGGAATAATGAATTTTATTCTATCTATGGTTTTCCGCCCGCAAGGTCCGGTTAAAAATTTAGGTTCGTTCTTTTTCATGAAAGCAGCGAAAAATTTTACCCGTTCGTTGATCGCGGCGGTATCGACCGTTTTTCCCTCCAATATCTTAATGACCTCGTCGCGTCGGCAAGCCTGGCATTGCGCCGGGGAAAGGCAGTATCTTCTGGATATTTCCTTTAATAAAGATGTTAAAAACCCGTAGCTTTTGTTCACGGTGGAGCGCAGGATGAATTTGGCGCTACCCATTTTACGGACCGAGGAGCACAGGTCGATTATGAGCTGGGGCGCTGCCGTTTTATGCAAGATTTCTTCCCTTTCGATAGCGACGGTTTTTTGATTGCTTGGGTTCAATAGTGCCGTGAACGCGCGCGCGGCTTGCTCTTTATCTTTAATGGATTTAAAAATGAAATTTCTGATTGTCGCGTCAATCAAAGAAGAATATATTCCTTCGGTAAAACTATAAATTTTTAAGAATGGAATGTTGGTTTTGTAATATTCGAACAAAATAAGTCTAAGCTTTGCCGAAGTCTGATTTTTAAAACTGCTTTCCGGGTAGAGCGCTGTCAACTTTTCGACCCGCTCCGATAGATTAAATCCCTTTTTAACCAGTCTTTCTACCGCTTTCGGGCTAGCGTATAATTTCAGGCCTGTCTTGGCCATTTTCTTTTCTTTGTCCGCCAGGATATAAAGTCCGCCTGAAAAGCGGTCGTGCAAAAATATTAAATCTCCGTATCCGCCAAACATGGCGAGTTCGGCCAAAAAAGCCGGAAAATCGGCAGCGGTGAAAAGAACGTATTTATCCATGGTTGATGCTTATTGTATTAAATGTATCCGATTCGATAAGGATTTTCAAATCAATTTTTTCGGCGTAATTGCAGGTTCCAGCTATTTTTTAATATAGACATTTTAATATAGATTAATATAGATTAATATAGACATTGTGATTTGCGAAAAATTACCGGTTATTGTAAGATTTTATCGCGGTAAACAGGATAATTGAAAGATTTTTTTAACGTTTTTATATATAATAAATACAAAAGGGATCTAACCCTGAAGTTTGGGTCGACTGATCGCCGCACCGGTTCGTTTTGGTGTTAGGCATTAATATCGAGACCATCGGCAGCGGATGCTGCGGCGGTAAATAAAAAAACAAAAAAAAATGACAAACAATAAAAAAGAAAGTTTTAAAAAGCTATCGGTTTTTGTTTTATGCTTCGCGCTTGTTGCGGTGTTTGCCGCCGTTTTGGCGATAAATACGGCAAAAGCGGAATCGGGGCTGCAAATAAGCAGGGATCTCACGGTTGGCTCGATCGGGGAAGACGTTAGAAGCCTGCAAAAGTATTTGAACAGCATCGGCTACAAAGTGGCGCTGGCCGGTCCGGGCTCGCCCGGGAGCGAAACCGCGCGTTTTGGATTCGCCACGAAAGCCGCTTTAATGAATTACCAAGCCGCCAACGGATTGCCCGCAACCGGTTATTGCGGTAGCCAGACCAGGGCATTATTGAGCGGCGGAGAATCGAACGCCGTTTTATTAGCTAAGATTCAAGACTTACAGAAGCAAATCGCCGCGCTGCAGGCGCTGCTCGACAGCATGGGCGACGAAACGGCTCCCAGTATTTCATCGATTAAAGTCGCTGACGGAGGCGATGAAGATTATATTGATGAAGGAGATTACATCTCCATCACTTTCAGCGAAGCTATCGATCCGGAATCGGTCAACGACGATCTCGACGAGGGAGAAACCGTAACCGGAGTTGCCTATTCGGAGGTCGGCGGCGTGAGCTTATCTTCGGCCGGCAAAGTTACGATCAAGGGAATTGCTTCCTTTGACATGGGTTCGGTTGAGGATTCGGAGAATTTCAAATCCAAACTTGCGCTTAGCTCTACCGGCAAGATACTGACCATAACCATCACCGGAGGCGATGACGTTAAGATTAAGAGCGAGGATTTTAGCAGCGCCGCCCAAATTGGAGGGTCGATTGAAGACAAAGACGGAAATGAAATGAAAAGCGATTCCAGCATTGATGAGCCCACTGGCACTTTTGGCGGGGAAAAGGGCGATGACGATGACGATGATGACGATAATGACGGAGACGGGCCCGAAATTTCCGCGATTAAAGTTTCGGACGGCGGCGACGAGGGATATATTGATATTGGCGATTCGATCGCCATCACTTTCAGCGAAGCCATTGATCCGGAATCGGTCAACGACGATCTCGACGAGGGAGAAACCGTGAGCAGCATTTCATCGACAAAAACCGGCGGAGTGAGCGTTTCATCCGGCGGAACAGTGACGATTAAGGATATTGCTACTTTTGACATGGGATCGGTTGAGAATGAGGGAAAATTCACTTCCAAGATCGCTCTTAATTCGACGGGTAAAATTTTGACCGTTACTTTAACGAGCGGCAGCGATATCGATATCACCGATGAGGATTTTGACAATGCCACCCAAAGCGGCGGCACGATCGAAGATAAGGATGGCAACGAAATGGAATACGACAGCAATATTGACGACCCGTCCGGGACTTTCGGCGGCGATGAGAACGGAGACGATGACGATGAAGAAGGACCATATATTTCTTCGATCAAAGTTTCTGACGGCGGGGACGAAGACCAAGTCGACGTTGGCGATTATCTGACCATCACTTTCAGCGAAGCCATTGATCCGGAATCGGTCAACGACGATCTCGACGAGGGAGAAACCGTTGAAGATGTGGATTACTGGTCGGTCGGCGGAGTGAGCGTTTCTTCGGCCGGCAAAGTAACGGTCGAGGGCATTGCCTCATTCAGCATGGGAGAGGTTGATGAATCCGGGGATTTTGATGTTAAGTTAAGCCTAAACTCTACGGGTAAAATTTTAACGGTTACTCTGTTTGACGGGGACGATATCGGGATCGAGGACGAAGATTTTGACGATGGCCAGCAGATTGGCGGAATCGTGGAAGACCTTGACGGCGATGAAATGGAGAGCGACTCCAGCATATCCGACCCGACCGGGACTTTCGGCGGAGGAAGTTCGAGCAATGACGGACCTTATATTTCAACGATCAAGATCAGCGACGGCGGTGAAGAAGGATACATCGACACCAAAGATTCGATCGCTATTACTTTCAGCGAAGCCATCGATCCGGAATCGGTCAACGACGATCTCGATGAGGGAGAAACGGTAACCGGAGTTGCCTATTCGGAAACCGGCGGTGTGAGCGTTTCATCCTCGGGCAAAGTGACGATCAAGGGAATTGCTTCCTTTGACATGGGTTCGGTTGAGGACAGCGGCAAATTTACATCAAAGCTTGCGCTTAGCTCGACCGGCAAGATTCTCACTATTACCTTGACCAGCGGCAGCGATTTAGAGATCGATGATGAGGATTTCAGCGATGCGGCGCAGATTGGAGGTACTGTTGAGGATCAGGACGGCGATGAAATGGAGAGCGACTCCAGCATATCCGACCCGACCGGGACTTTCGGCGGAGATGATTAAGTTTGGCTGATAGCAGCAAGTAATAAAAAAAGGCCCCTTATGGCGGTCTTTTTTTTAACGCCAGATATTTTGTGCGTTTATATTAAGCAGAGATTTTAGAAAAATGCTTGCATTTTTCCCGCGCAATATTATATTGTGAAAATAATATATTATCGAATGAACGCGTATGGTCGACTAAGACAGTTTGGCTTACCTTTAGATCAATTATCGTCGTGCGATAAAGGTAATGAGTTGCAATAGCCAATTGTTTAGCGTTCTTAACAATTATTAAAGCCAAATGTCAAACAAAATCACAACAAAACTTATCAACGCCGCAACGGCTTGTCTGTTGCTGATGTATTTTGCATTTGTTCCGGCATGTGGAATTGCGGAAGCGGAATCTCTTCCCCCGCTGTTATTCAGGAATATAAGCTTTGGATCGGTCGGAGAAGATGTCAGAAGCTTGCAGCGGTATTTGAACGAGAACGGTTATCCGGTAGCTTTGTCCGGGCCGGGATCATACGGTTCGGAAACATTGTTTTTTGGTTATGCCACAAGAACCGCGCTAGCCAAATTTCAAGTTGCTCATGGCCTTCCCGGCACGGGATACGCGGGCAACTCGACAAAGACATTGTTTAACAATCTTAGGTCCGCCAGGGCTTCTCAAGACGCATATTCGATTCTTTCTGCCAGGATCGAAGCGCTAAAAGCACAGATCGCTTCACTTCAGCAATTACTTAATTATTATCAGCCTGAAAGCGGCGCACCCTTCATTTCCTCCATCCGCGTATACGACGGCGGAGACGAAGGCTATATCGACGTCGGAGATTACATCTCCATCACTTTCAACGAACCAATCGATCCGGAATCGGTCAACAGGAATTTGGACGAAGGAGACTACGTTAGGGGCATCGATTACTGGGAAACCGGCGGCGTGAGCGTTTCTTCGGCCGGAAAGGTAACGATCAAGGGAATTGCTTCCTTTGACATGGGTTCGGTTGAGGACAGCGGCAAATTTACATCGAAGCTTGCGCTTAGCTCGACCGGCAAGATTCTCACTATTACCTTGACCAGCGGCAGCGATATCGAAATCAGAAACGAGAATTTTACCAACGCTCGCCAGGCTGGAGGTATAATAGAAGACGAATACGGGAACTCAGTACTTGCAAATGTTAAGATTAATAATTTGAAAGGAACTTTCGGGAGGGAAAACGGGAATGACGACGATTCTCCCTACATTTCCTCCATCCGCGTATACGACGGCGGAGACGAAGGCTATATCGACGTCGGAGATTACATCTCCATCACTTTCAACGAACCAATCGATCCGGAATCGGTCAACAGGAATTTGGACGAAGGAGACTACGTTAGGGGCATCGATTACTGGGAAACCGGCGGCGTGAGCGTTTCATCCTCCGGTACGGTAGCTGTCAGGGATATTGCCTTCTTCGACATGGGATCGGTGGAAGACTCGGGCGATTTTGTTGCCAAGGAAGCTTTAAGTTCGAATGGCAGGGTTTTGACAATTACCCTTACCAGCGGCAGCGAGATCAAAATCAGAAACGAGAGTTTCGATGATGCGGCTCAGGTAGGTGGCACGATAGAAAACAGGCATGGCAATGAAATGAAATGGGATTCCAGTATCAATGACCCGACAGGAACTTTCGGCGGAAAGGATATTTATGATGACGACGATTCTCCCTACATTTCCTCCATCCGCGTATACGACGGCGGAGACGAAGGCTATATCGACGTCGGAGATTACATCTCCATCACTTTCAACGAACCAATCGATCCGGAATCGGTTAATGATGATTTGGTCGAAGGCGGCTACATCGAAGTTGTCGATTATTGGGAAACCGGCGGCGTGAGCGTTTCCGGAACAGGAAAAGTCACAATTGAAAATATTGCGTCTTTTGACACGGGATCGGTGGAAGACTCGGGCGATTTTAATGTCAGAATTTCTTTAAGCTCAAACGGAGAGATTTTAAGAATAACGTTAGAAAGCGGCGCTTCGATTGAAATCAGTGATGAAAATTTTGGCCGCGCAGATCAACTGGGCGGCGTTGTCGAGGATTTAAACCGTAACGCGATGAAGTATGATTCGGGCATATTTTATCCTAGAGGCACGTTTGGCGGCAGTTTTGACGACGATTCTCCCTACATTTTTTCCATCCGCGTATACGACGGCGGAGACGAAGGCTATATCGACGTCGGAGATTACATCTCCATCACTTTCAACGAACCAATCGATCCGGAATCGGTCAACGACGATCTCGATGAGGGAGAAACGGTAACCGGAGTTGCCTATTCGGAAACCGGCGGTGTGAGCGTTTCATCCTCGGGCAAAGTGACGATCAAGGGAATTGCTTCCTTTGACATGGGTTCGGTTGAGGACAGCGGCAAATTTACATCGAAGCTTGCGCTTAGCTCGACCGGCAAGATTCTCACTATTACCTTGACCAGCGGCAGCGATATAGAAATCACTGATGAGGATTTCGGCGATGCGGCGCAGATTGGAGGTACTGTTGAGGATCAGGACGGCGATGAAATGGAGAGCGACTCCAGCATATCCGACCCGACCGGGACTTTCGGCGGAGAGAATTAGTTTACCGGATAAATCGCTAATTATGACAAAAAACCGCTGAAAGGCGGTTTTTTGGTTTTTGTTCGGGCGGATTGACACATTTTTGACCTTCTATCTCAGTAAAATATCAGTAAAAATAAGAAAGTGGCAGCCATTAACAAAAGAACCGGAGTTGCGCAATAGCGTGCTCGCCGTACTTTCCCATAAACTGCCGCAAGTATCGGCGGCAACAAAAAAGATCCCCTTTTGGGATCATTGCTTTGGCTTCACGTACAGCCATGTGCCTAATTGAGTGCCGTGTTGTCCGGTATTGTCGGGGCTAGCGCCGACAAACTTCAGCTCCGGATGCTTATCGAAGAAAGCTTTTTTAGACACCGGCCAAGATGGGCCCGCCGCGGCGAAATAATATGTATTCTCATCCCATTTTACCGGTTCGACTACCGAGCCACGGGCATTGGGATTCGAGGAGGCTGGGTAAAGATGCATATATAACATTCCTCCGCAGATAAGAACAATTACGATTCCTGCCGTTACAGGTATAAACTGTTTTTCTAAAGCCCGCAGTATATCAATTCTTTTAATAGCAATCACCGACTATATTATATATTAATTTTCATTTTTGTCAAATATCAATGGTAATGTGTACGCACATTTGGCGGTTTCCGCGGCCAGCGTTAAGCTGGCCGCATGGCAATAAGCATGGCAAAAACA
>JAKLGH010000011.1 GCA_022710775.1 Patescibacteria group bacterium | reverse complement strand
CCAGATGCGGATTCTTTGAGTATGCCATATACTTGGATTCTACCAGAGGGTGATTCCAAGGTCCTGAACCATTACGTATTTGTTGACAACCTGGCTTTTTATTTTGCTAAATTATTTGTCTTGACAATTTATTTCCACCATATACAATTAATTAAAGATAACATAGGAAAATACCAGAAGAAGCAGATTAAAAGGTCATAAGATAAAAATCGAAATGATAAAAATAGCCGTAAAAGTTGCTAATAACCTTCACTTAGGGAAAACAGTTCCCATGGCTTTTTGTTATGCCAGGATATTATAACGAAGGGAGCAATTAATAAAGAAAGCGGTCTAATGTAATAAGAACTCCCTTCGCCAAGGGAGATTTTTTTAAAAACATGCCAGACGAAAATAATTTCTATTTAACCAAGGAAGGCTTAAAGAAGATCAAGAAAGAGTACGAAGATCTGCTTCAGATAAAACATCTGAAAACAACCGGAGAAGCTCCTAAGATCCTCCATTCCGAAGACGTAGATCCCGAATATCTCGCTTATCAGGAGGATTTAAGCATGCTTGATTCGAAGCTGCTGGAACTGGAGAATATTCTAAAGAATACCAAATTGATCAAGATGCCTCCCAAGACCCAGCAGGACGCCATTGATCTGGGCGCGACCGTGTTGGTGGAAATAGGAGGAAGCAAGGACGAATTTGTAATTGTGGGCACCCTGGAAGCCAATCCGGCCGAAGGAAAGATCTCCAATGAATCTCCGGTTGGGCGCCAGCTTTTGGGGAAAAAGGTAGGCGACGAGATTGTTGTTTCATCGCCGCATAAAACCGTTTATAAGATCAAGAAAATTAAATATTCGATTGCCTAGTGGAGCGGGATAGAGCCAGATGTTTCTGGCTCTATTCTTAGGAAGCAAATAGAGCCGCCATGGAAAAAATACTGGATTTTTTAATAAAAGCCGGAAATCTTAAAAAAATGCCTCGTACGGGATTTGTTTGGCTTGGGGTCAAGGAACCGGAAACTATTGCCCAGCACAGCTATCGCGTGGCTCTGATGAATTGGATCTTGGGAATGAAGGAAAAAAGGAAGATGAATATCGAAAAGGTGATCAAGACCAGTTTGGTTCACGATATATGCGAAGTTTATGCCGGAGATATGACTCCTTATTGGGGTCTTTTGCCTGCCGACCCTGTCCAAAGGCTGGAAATGCTAAAACACTACATACGCCTGCCCAAGGGCGTTAAGTTGAAAAGGGACAGGGTTAAGCACAATAAAGAAAAGAAGGCATTGCAAAAGCTCATCAAGGGTCTTGACCAAAAAGACCGGAAGGAAATGATGGATTTTTGGATGGATTACGAAAAAATGAGAAACCGCGAAGGGCGGTTTGTTAGGCAAGGGGATAAAGTTGAGACTTTATTGCAGGCCCTGGAATATTGGGGGTCGGCTCCGGACACCCCCGTGATGGGCTGGTGGGAAGAGGTGGAAGAAGTTGTCGATATTCCGGTCTTGAGGGATTTTCTCGATAAATTGGAAAAGAATTTTTACAAAAAGAAAGCGGCTTTTGGAGAAATAGAATTTTTGATGAAAATCGGCCAATTCAAAAAAATGCCCAGGCGCGGTTGGGTTTTACGCGAGGTCAAGAATCCGGAAACCATCGTGGAGCACGCTTTTCTGACGGCTTTAGCTGTTTGGCTTTTAGGCTCGAGGAAGCGGTTGAATCACGAAAAGATGTTAAAAATGAGCCTGGCTTACGAAATATGCGAAATCTATGCCGGAGATGAAACCCCTTACGATAAGCTTATTAGCGGGGGGAATAAGAATGAAGTGCTGAAACGATGGCCCAAGCTTTTAAAGAAAGAAAAAGAAAGGCTGTTTATTCAGGATTACAAAAAAGAGAAAAAAGCGCTGGAAAAACTAACAGCCAATCTTCACCCTCGGCTTAAAAAGGAGTTAATCGGGCTATGGGATGAATGCAAACGGCAAACGACTTTTGAAGGGACTTTCGTTAACCAGGTCTATTGGCTCACTACTTATTTGCAGGCTCTCCAATACTATAAAATAAACAAAAAATTCCCGATCTGGGGATGGTACGAACAAGTGCGCCAGTATATTTACGATCCGGCCCTGATCAGGTTTCTGGATATTTTAGAAAAAAAATTCCTTTCGCGGAAACTGGTCATTGATCCTGACCAGCCGTAAACAGGGGGAGTTAATTTTTTTTCGCTTGAATCAGGATAAAAAGCGGTTTTTTGAAATTTTCCTTCCACCAGGGATCAAACTCCATTTCCGCTATTTTTGGATGGGGTTCTTCTATTTTCTCGATTAGAAAGCCGGCTTTGGCGATGGAAGCCGTCCATTCCGATAAAGAGAGATGCAAATACGAATAAGAAGAAGGGGACATAATGCCGCTAACCAGAAAACATTTCCGCGTGATTTTAACGTTTTGGAAATAATATTGAGGGAATTTTTCCTTGATGTCTTCCGGGTTCAGATCAAAACACGGATGCAAAAAGAACAAAATAATCCGGCCGCTGGGCTTTAAGACGCGGGAGAATTCGAAAAGCGCTTTTTTCGGATCATCAAGCTCATTGATGGAATGGTTTGATAAAACAACGTCGAAAGCCCCATTTTTATACGGCAGTTTTTTTATGTTTCCGACGGAGTATTCGATTTTTAAGGGCTTTTTTGTTTCTTCTGCTTTGGCCGCCGCTATCAGCTTTGGATCAAGATCGATGCCCCGCATCTTATGGCCTTTGCGCGCCAGCAGGCGGCAAAGATAGCCTTCCCCGCATCCGGCATCGAGAACCGCGAGGCCGATTTTACCTTTAAAATATTCAAGCACCGCTTTATTGGTAAGGCGCAAGCGGAAAGGGTCGAGATTCTCCCGGATTATTTTGACCCAAAAATCCGCGTTGTCGCGCCATTCGCCGTTTTTTTGCGTCCAGTCGATTTTCTGTCCGGGCTTCAGTATTTCGTAGGTTTTTCCTTTAGCGTTTTTCATGTTGCTTCGCGGAATTATTACTTTAATTATAATCAGAAAGCTTATCTTTGCCAACGCATATTCGAACAAAGAAGAAAAAACCCGAACTTCAAGTTCGGGCCTCAAATAAATCGAAATTGCAGGAAGAGGAGTACCAGTCAAGGTAATATATGACTCTTTCTCGTTTTAAATCAACATATCGGTAGACTTGCGGAGTTTGTTCCAGATTGTCGCCGATCGATCCGCCGATCTGTTTGAATCCGGCGGGTGATGAAGCGTTTATTCCCGGGATCCGTTCTCCGCTGATCGACGCCCGCTGGCTTAAGCTAGCGGGAGTTGTGACCAGATACAGGGCGAACCCGCATTCGGTGTCGTTGACCAGATAGATCAGCGTTCTTGTCTGTGCGTTGTCCATTTCCGACCGCAAGCCGGGGTTGATATTATCGGCAAGCAATGTTGGCTGGATGAGACCCAGGGATATCTCTTTTTTTAATATCTCGGCGTTGCGTTCATAACGCGATTTATCCGTAGTCGCGTCAAAAAGCGCTACCATAAACAAGCAGAACGTTCCGATGCCTATGGCGCAAAGAGCGATTATTCTCAAGGTTTTATTGTGGCGTACCAAAAAACCATCAACCATTCGGGATTCCTCCTAGCCTGGATTCTAACTAAAATAATTGAAAAAGTCAATATTAAATAAATACAATATTTCAGCTATGATGGAATAATCTTGGTTTAATCCGCGGTATTGCCGCAATCGAGTAAGAATCTGGAGCGGTCAAAGACCTGTTAGCTTTGATCAAGGTTTTTCGCCGTTCCGATTTTAAACGTTTGCCTGATTAGCAAAAAATCCAATAATCATTGAAGACATGTTCAATATAAAAATAAACCGGGTTATAAAATGGCTTTTGATCAGCGATTTTGTCTTCTGGAGCGGTTGGGGCCTGGTTTCCCCGATCCTGGCTATTTACGTGGTTAAGCAGATCGACGGAGGCAGCGAATTGGTTGTTGGGATGGCAACCGCCATTTACTGGATATTGCTTTCGGTTTTGAGAGTGCCGCTGGGTATTTATCTCGACAGCGTGGGAAATGAAAAAATTAATTATTATTTTATGACTGCCGGATTATTCGCGGCTTCCTTGGTATCGTTTGGGTTTATTTTCGCGGTTAAGCCGTGGCACCTGTATTTGCTGCAGGCTTTTCACGCCGTGGCTATGGTTGCCAATTTCACGGGCTGGTCGGCGCTTTTTACCCGGCATATCGATAAAGGCCGGGAAGCGACCGAGTGGGGTTTGGACGCCACTTCGGTCGGCATCGGAACGGGGGTGAGCGCGCTGGCCGGCAGCTGGCTGGCCGGGATGTTTGGTTTTAAAACGGTGTTTTTGTTCGTTGGGCTGCTTGGCTTAGCCGGATCATTTATTCTTTTTCTGCTTAAGAATGACATGGAAAAGAAGGTTGGGCGGGGACTTTATTTTAATTTTCGAGATTTGATCCAAAAAGGCGGGGAGGGTCCTACTTAACGCGTTATGAAAAACCAGGAGCTTGCGAAAATCTTTAACGAAATTTCCGATTTCCTGGAAGCTGACCACATCGCTTTCAAGCCTTTCGCTTACCGCAAAGCGGCGATCGCTTTGGAAACCATGGAGGAAAATATTTCCGAAGTTTACGCCAATGGCGGTATTAAAGCGTTAAAAAATATTCCCGGCGTAGGTTTAAGCATTGCCGAAAAGATCGAAGAGTATTTGAAAACCGGGAAGATCGGATATCATGAAAAGCTGAAAAAAACCTTGCCGGTCAACCTTGAAGAAATTATAGCGATCGAAGGCATGGGCCCCAGGCGCGCCAAATTTCTTTATGAAAAATTAGGCGTAAGGACGGTGGCGGAAGTGGAAGCTGCGGCTAAAGAACGCCGGATCGCCCCGCTTTTCGGGTTTGGCGGGAAAACGGAAAAAAATATTCTGGAAGGCATAGAATTTTTAAAACGTTCCAAGGGAAGGCTTTTATTGGGGGATATTCTGCCGAAGGTGCGGGAGGTGAGAAAAAAACTGGAAGCGCTGCCCGAGGTCAAGAAAGCCGAGCTGGCCGGATCCCTGCGCCGGATGAAAGAAACCGTCGGCGATGCCGATTTTCTGGTCATTCTTTCCCCCAAAGCGGGACCTGGAGGGGCCGGGCGCATCATGGATTTTTTTACGGCGCTCGACGGAGTAGCCAAGGTTTGGGGAAAAGGCGGTACTAAGGCCTCGGTCCGGATGGAAGAGGGTTTTGATATGGACATCCGCGTGCTTCCGGCGCGGTCGTACGGAGCGGCCCTCCAGTATTTTACCGGTTCCAAGGACCATAACGTGGCGCTTCGGCGCATTGCCCAGGACAAGGGATTAAAGCTTTCGGAATATGGTTTGTTTCGCGGCAAGGAAATGATCGCCGGGCGGAACGAAGAGGAAATATATAAATTGCTTGGTTTGCAATATATTCCTCCGGAAATGCGGGAGAACCAGGGCGAGGTTAAAGCAGCCAAAGACGGGTTGCTTCCCAAGATCATAGGCTATGATGAAATTTTTGGCGATTTGCACTGCCATTCTGATTGGGACGGCGGTTCCGATTCGATCGAGGAGCTGGCGGCCGCGGCTATGGCTCGCGGATACCGATATGTCGGGATTGCCGACCATACCAAGTTTTTAAAGATCGAGCACGGCTTGGATGAAGCGGGTTTGGAAAAAAGGAACAGCCATATCGATAAGCTGAATAAGAGATTTTTATCCGAAGGTTCCGATTTCAGGGTCTTGAAAGGATGCGAGGCCAACATTATGCCTGACGGTTCGATCGATATAACAAACGAGGCTTTGAGAAAATTGGATTTTGCTATTGCCGGGGTGCATTCAAATATGAAAATGGAGAAGCCCGCTATGACCAGGCGGATAATAAGAGCCATGGAGAATCCAAACATTGATATTATTTCCCATCCGACCGGCAGGATTTTGAAACAGCGCGATGAGTATCCGGCAGATTTTGACCAGCTGCTTGAAACGGCAAAAAAAACGGGTACCATATTGGAAATCAATTCCTGTCCGGCGCGGCTTGATCTGAATGATCTTAACATCCGGCGGGCGAAAGCTGCGGGAGTGAAAATGGCAATCAATACCGACGCCCATTCGGCAGACCAGCTGCGGTTCATTGAGTTTGGCATTGCCCAAGCTAGGCGTGGCTGGGCGGAAATCGGGGATATCGTTAATGCTCAGCCATTGCAGTTATTGCTGGAATGCTTTAAAAAAGATTAGCAACAGAAATATAAAAGACACATAAAAGACACATAAGATTAATATTAAAATGGATAAAAAAAGGAAATTAATCATTGCCGCGGCTCTTGCCGGAACCGTAATTATTTATATTGTCTGGCCCGGTTTATGGTGGAGTTTGGCGAAATCGTTTAATCGGGAAGTGTCTATCAAGCCTCTGGCTGCCAAGGATGTGGAAGGATGGAAAACTTATATCGATCAGGATTTTGGCTTTCAGTTCAAATATCCGCAAGGCTTCGCGGTGATAGAAAATTTTGGTCATCCGGTCGCGGAAGGGGCGATGAAAGAAATATTGGTCCAAAAAGCGGGAACCGAAGCAAGCCCGGAGCTTTTCTTTACTATTGATATTTTTGAAGCCGAATCTTTAGGTTTTGGCGGGATCGGTTTTTCGCAGAACGGGGAGACGGGCTCGATCGGATGCGTTTATGCCGATGCTTGCCGGATTTACCTTGAAAAAAGAAAAGCGCTGGTTTTAGTGAAAACATCCGCTTATCCCTGGGAGATGATCGATGGTGCCGCAAAGAAAAGCCTGGCAACGCTGGTTTTTTCCGGTGAGCCGTTGATAAGGAACGGGGATTATTAATTTTCGACGAAAACAAAGAAATGCCCAGAGAAATTTCAGCGGGAGCGGTGATTTACCGGAAAGCCGGGGATAAGATCTATTATCTGCTTTTGCGTTACCCTGCGCTTAGCCATCGCGCCAAAAAGGATTATTGCGATTTCCCGAAAGGACACTTGGAACCGGGCGAAAGCGATGTCGAGGCAATGAGGCGGGAAGTGGCGGAAGAAACCGGGATCAGCGACCTTAAGATTGCCAAAGGTTTTCGGGAGACGATCAAATATTTTTTTGTTGTTGGCGAAAAAAAAATTTTTAAGATAGTTTCTTTTTATCTCGCCAGGACCGAAACGGCTGAAGTGAAAATATCTTCAGAGCACACTGGTTTTGATTGGTTGGAATTCAATGAAGCCCGCAAATCGCTTTCTTTTTCCAACTCGAAAAAAATATTAACGAAAGCAAACCTGCTTTTGGCGAAAAATTACGGCAATGGAAAGGAAAAAAGGTAAAACCGCAAGAGTTATTCTTTTGATGTCGGGCGGATTGGATTCAATTCTTGCGGCAAGAATATTAATGGAACAAGGGATTAAAGTTTCCCCGCTTTGTTTTAAAAGTTATTTTTTCTGCCCCGATGCGGCTCAAAAAGCGTCGGACTATCTGGGTTTGCCTTTAAGGGTTATCGATTTTTCCGATGACCAGCTTAAAATCGTAAAAAAACCCAAATTCGGCCGGGGTGCCGCTATCAATCCTTGCATCGACTGCCATTTATTGATGCTGCTTAAAGCGAGAGAAATAATGGAAAAGGAAGGTTTTGATCTTATTGCCACCGGAGAAGTGCTGGAAGAACGGCCGATGTCCCAAAACAAAAAGTCCCTTGCTTTGATTGAGAAAGAATCCGGATTGGCCGGAAAACTATTAAGGCCGTTGTCGGCCAAATTATTGCCTGCGACCGAGGCGGAGACCAGCGGATTGGTCAACCGTGAAAAATTAGAAGCCATATCGGGCCGGTCGCGCAAGCGCCAGCTGGAACTGGCGGATAAATTAAAAATCAAAGAAATTCCCCAGCCGTCCGGCGGCTGTATCCTTTGCGAAAAAGATTATGGCGACAAACTGGCTTGCGCGCTTAAGATCAACCCTGATCTTGACGGGAATGACGTTCTGGCTTTAAAGAGCGGCCGGATTTTTTTTGAAAAACAAGCTTTAGTTGTTGTTGCCCGCGACAAAGCAGAATCCGAGATTCTTCCGGCATTGGCCAAAGCCGGAGATACGGTATTTTCTCCCGGAAATTTCCCCGGCCCGGCTGTTTTAGTGAGGAATTTGGGAAAAAAATTATCGGAGCCGGACTTAGAGGCGATAGGGAGATCTTATTTGGCCAAATATTCAAAGAAAACGCCAAAAGACCCTAGAATCGAAATAGAGAGGCGTTAAAAAACCGGTTTTTAATTTTTTATGGTTTTGAAGTTTTTTGAAGTTTTTTGCGGTTTTCATAATCCGGAAAAACGCTGTCACACTCTTTAACTCTTCTTGATTTGCCGGTATAATATCTTAAACGGCAAATAAATCTCAAGCAAGAAACTGCGGCGGTTAGCCGCAAAAATTTATGAAAATAAAAAAACGGTTCGCTGTTTTATCTTTGGCGCTATTGTTTTCTTTGTCGGGCGTTTTATCGGCTAGCGCGGACGGTATGATCATTGTAAAGCCCGATCCTTATTCCGACCGTTGGGATTATTCCGATGAAGGCGACCAGCAGGCATATATCAATTATCAGAATGGTTTGCAGAAAATGATCGTCGGGGTAAAAATGGGCGTCGCGGCGGATAAAGACGCGATCTGGCTTTTTCCGGTACCGGCCGATCCGGCCAAAGTGGTAATTGATATCGCCACAGAGTTTCCGAGAATGAACGGGGAAGAAGTTTCGGGAAAGGCTAAAACAAGCTTATCCAGCGCTAAAGACTTTCTTTATGGCAGCCAGGTTTATCCGTTGTTTTTCAGGCAAAGGAACTACTACGGCTCCTATGAAATGGATTCCGGACTAAAATCGAGCCTTTCGATGCCGGTTTCCGGCAATTCCGCTTTACAGGACGTTGTTGTCTACGAAAGCTTGGACAAGGAAGGCATGACCACCGAGATTATTACGGCTAAGACCGCCGATGGATTATATAATTACTTTAAAGAGAAGGGATTAAAGATCGAAGCGGGCATGGTTCCGGTATTGGACAGCTACATTGGAAAAGATTTTTCTTTCGTTGCTTCCTGGATAAACAAACAGGAAACGGTAAAAACTGCCGGAGACCAGGTTTTAAAGGACTATTCGGAAAGCTCATTGCGCAAACTTCTTTTGGCTCCGGAACTTCAAGACATGCTGGTAAGTATGACTGCGAAATATCCTGCGATCGGAGCTCGGCGCGCCGGGGACGGCTCGGTAGCTATGAATTTGGAAACTACGGTTGACTATCTGCAATCGTTCGCGGGCAACCCGGCTTTAAAAGAATTATTTTCCTTGGCCAGAAATATGGGACTGGTCGAAGAAATGGCCGATGATGATGCGTATGGCAACGTAATGCCCGATTCCAGCGACAGCATGACGCCGCCGTCTTTATATCCGAATCCGTATCCGAACCATCCTATTGTTCCGGCCAGGCAGCGGGTTAAAGGGGTGTTGGTGATGTTTCCGACCAACAAGATTTATTTCCCCCTGCTTCCAACCAGCGTTTATGAAAGCAAAATAGTGCCGGCCACGATTAAAGTTGTAGGCCATGTTACTCCGGAATTGTTCGAAGGCATCAAGAATTTTTCAAAAGTCAGCTATTATACCAATG
The DNA here is from genome assembly GCA_022710775.1 of Patescibacteria group bacterium. GTDB lineage: Bacteria > Patescibacteriota > Minisyncoccia > Minisyncoccales > UBA5738 > CAINCQ01. The sequence continues at coordinate 23,998 of JAKLGH010000011.1, read as the reverse complement.
CCCGGTTTAACGGCGGACAAAGCAATAATGATTTTTTTGGAACGAACAAAGCGACCGGTTACACCAAGATCGAAATCAATCCGCCCTCAAAATACCTTACCGATGATCTTTGGATCGAAAATTCCGCACCGGCTAAGACTGTTTACGCAACGCTTGTCGCTACCCATCCTCTAGCCATCTCGGTCATTCTTTTGATTCTTTGCTCTGTTTTGGCCGGTTTGCTTGCCGGACTGGCTTTGCTCAAGGACTTGAGAACCAATATCGGAAAGCTTCTGCTTCTGGGAGTGTCCAACTGTTTGTCGATTATTGGTTTGATCGTGGCCACTTTTTATGTTTTACCCAAAAAATCGGAGCAGGAAGAGGCCGATTTGATGGACAAGCTTAAACAGAAAGGCTATGTATGGAAAAGAAAAACCGCCCAGATCCTGTTTTATTTTGCGGCATTCATAATAGCCTATAACATATTCACTTCAGGCAATTATTCTTACGGATACTATTACAGCCCGTTTTCGGCGCTTAATTTGTATTTTCCGCTGATCATCGTATTTTTCGGATGGCTGGCGTCGCGGGTCAGGTACGAAGATGCGCCGCTGTTCGCCGAATTGGAAGCAAAAGGCTATTCAACCTGGACGATGCGTAAGAAAGGCCAGAGCCGGAAGCTGTATATTGTTTTCTTCTCGCTGCTGTTCTTGGCTATTTCCTGGCTGGCGGTCAAATTGCTGATGATGACTGTTTAAATTCAGATATAAAACGATTTAAAGGGGTGCCTGCGGCATCCCTTTTTGGCAGTTAAGGCCAATATTTTACGGCTGGGAGAAATTGAGCTATGAATATCTAAACAGCACTGTTCTTTATGTTCTGTATAAGGTTATCCGGAGGCAAATCGTTGAGAATGATATGTTTTAACAAAGCAAAATACGCTTCCACGCGCGAAATCGTCGCGGCCTTGCCCCAAGAAGTGAATCTTCGGCAGTTAGATATTTTATATTACGACTGGTCAGCCAGGGAAACAAAGCGGTATGTCCTTTGGGGCGGGATCGTGAGCATGGGGCAGTGCGGTCCGGAAATATTTGAAACGGACGGCAAAAAAAGCGTAAGGCGTTTTTTCGACAGCTTTGAGATCGAGCTGATGGAGATCGAAGAGATTTCTTATTTGGAACCATGAGACTGCTTTTATCAGTCTCGTTTTTTTACTCTTGTTTTAAAAGTGATTCCAAGATAAATTGATTGCGGAGGTCTTTAACAATGGACACTAATGCTAAAAGAAAAAGGATTTGGAAGGACTTGCGGAATATTAATCGAATCGGCGGAATGATCTCTGCGGCTGAGGCGGTTGCCGGGCTGAACAACCATGATCTTGATGCGCTAGCCCAGGACTTACTAGCCAAAGGCAAAACCTTAACGCCTTTTGAGGAATGGATCGCCGTATTTGTTAAACACGAGGCTTTAGATAGAGGGAAGATGGCGGCCGCCGGCCAGCGGGCTGGCGAAGAAGGCAGTCCATACCGTCTGATCACCGAAAGGGAAGCGCGCCGGCCAGCGGAGCAAAAATCTGCCGCTTTGCCTCAATAGAACCCCGCGAAACGCCGGGGTTTTTATCTTTGGTTGACCGATATTGACTTTTAAGATATTTTGTTATATTTTATTTATCTATATTAACCAGTAAAACAGAATAAGGAAGAAGGAACATGAAATCGTTGGAGGATATGAGGGGAAAGATAGCTGATACCGGCTTGCGGAAAGAGTTAGCGGCAAGGGTCATTAAAGGCGAAATTATCGAGGTTCTAAAAGATCTCCGCCAGATGCCGATTGACCAGGTTAGGGCATTGTTTTATGCCCGTTTCTACCAAATGCATCTTTTCGATATTCGTGAATTAGACCAATGGGCTTTATGCAACACCGCGGATGAATTGGACCGCTACGTGGATTTGGAGCTTGACCGCCGGATAGAGATATTAGTTTCTCAAGATGTGGCCTTTGCTTTATTGAAGGGCTAAACCAAAACCCCCGCTGGTGCGGGGGCTTTTTATTTTTTGGCGGATCTATATCTATTCTTTTACCTTTTCCACGATTTTTTTGAATACTTCCGGATTGGCCGTCGAAAGTTCGGAAAGGATCTTTCGGTCGATGATAATGTTGTTCTTTTTCAGGGAACCCATCAACCTGCTGTAAGTCAGGCCGTTTTGGCGGCTTAAAGCGTTGATGTGTATGCTCCACAAGGCCCGGTTGCTGCGCTTCTTGTTTTTCCGATCCCGGAAAGCGTAAGACCAGGCTTTATAAACGCCCTGCTTGGCTGCGGCCAGTTTTGATTTTCGGCCCCAGCGGAAACCCTTCGCATATTCGATAAGGTGTTTTCTTTTCTTGTGATGGATTGTGCCTCTTTTTACGCGTGTCATGTCGGTAAAAGCCTTTTAAGTTTATTAAGTTAGCTAAGCTTTTAAACGTATCTGATATTGTTTAAAAGACTTAATAGGCCTAATAGACTTAATTGGCTGGTTGTTATTTGATGATCAGCTTTCTGATTTTTTTCGCTTCCGATTCGTTGACCATAACCCATTTACGCCCTTTTCTTACCCGGTTCCCGGATTTTTTTACGCGGTAATGGTTGGCGCCCGTCAGCCTTCTCATGATCTTGCCGTTCTTGGTGATTTTGAACCGTTTGGTGATCGATTTTCTTGTTTTCATGTTTTTTACGCTTGCTTTGAAATTATCATTGTAAAGCCGTGTTGCTCCCTTTTTAATTCCTTGTCGATCTTGCAGGGAACCAGTTTTTGCAGCATATCCAGGAATTGGCCGACTTTCTCCTTCGATAAATTGCCGAAAGCTTTTTCCCGGCCCCTTAAACGCAATTCGATTTTTACCTTATCGCCCTTTTTTAAAAATTTTTCGGCTTGGGCGGCTCTCATTTCCATGTCATGCAGGGAAATATTGTAACTCAACCTGATGCCTTTAACTTCACTTGTCCTTTTCGGGCTTTTGTCTTTTTTCTGCAGCGCGTAAAGGTATTTGCCGTATTCCGTGATCTTAACGACCGGAGGAACGGTTTTCTCCGTCACTTGGACAAGATCCAGATTTTTAGCCCAAGCGGATTCCAAGGCTTCTTTCAGAGTTACAACGCCAATCTGCCGGTCGGTTTCATCAATCAATCTTACCTGCGATGCCCTTATTTGGTTATTTACTAATGGTTTTTTAAACACTGTTTAATTCAGTTAATTCAGCCGTTTAAGTTTATCAAGCTGATTAAGCCTCTTAAGTAAAAAAACAATTCACTTAAAAAGCTTAATAGGCTTAACTGGCTTAAAAAAATATTCGTGTGGAGAAGACGGGACTCGAACCCGTATCTGGAAAACGAGCGGCTGAAAAAGGTGATACAAGCTTAGTCCGATTTGTATGGGTCCATAAGATAAAAAACGGACAAAATTCTTATAAACCTATCCCCTTGATTTCGGCTGTCCAGCCAGGGTTTTAGCTGGCAGCCTAGTCTCCCATTGATTATACCCGGAAAGCTTAAGAGAGATTCGGCAATCCGGATACGCGTTGGATTAGCGGTTAGGCGTAGGCCAAAGCGGGTTGTTCAAATAAGTTGTTGACACTTATTGGTTCGCTGATTTTTACAAGATACAGCAACTTGGCTTGCCTGTTTCAGGTCGTAATCCATCGAAACCTTGCATCCCCGTTTTAACGACACTGTTTCAAGGCTCTGTTGATCTCAAGCTGGGTTTCGCGTTTTTTTATGGTTTCGCGCTTGTCGTATTTCTTTTTCCCGCGCGCAACAGCAAACTCAAGCTTGATTTTTCCAGAGCCGTCACTACGTCCTTTAGTATATAACCTAATGGGCACGAAAGTCAAGCCTCTTTGGGCTGATTTGCCCGTCAGGTATCTGATTTCGCTTTTTTTGAGCAGAAGTTTCCGCGTTCGTTCCGGATCATACGATAAAGAAACGTTTTTCGGCTGGTAGGCCAAGACCTTGGCGCCGATCCAGAATATTCCGTTGTTTTTTACCAAAACATAAGAACCTGCCAAGCTGATGCCTCGCGTTTTCAAAGATTTTACCTCTTGTCCCGAAAGGATTATTCCGGCTTCGAATTTTTCGCCGATCTCGTAATCGTAGCGGGCTTTTTTATTTTCCGCCAATAACTTCATTGCTTATGTTTTTCTTAAAATTTCTTGGCTTTTCTTCGCAATCTTTTATTTTAGCAGATATTGGGCTAAACTGATAAAAACAGGGATTTTTAAATAATACACCATAAAAGAAATGATTCGTCAAGAAATAAAAGAAGCGGTATGCGAAGCGGTCCGATCGCTGGCCAAAGACAAGTCCATCTCCATTGAAGGTTTTAGCTTGACCAGTGGCGCGGCAGCGGTGGAATTCTCGAAAGACCGGGATCATGGGGACTATGCTTCCAACATCGCGATGCAGATTGCCCAAGCAACCAAGAAGAATCCGAAAGATTTGGCGGATCTGATCAAGGCCAGGATCGAGGACGGCCCGTCAAAAAAGCTTTTCGAGAAGATCGAGGTGGCCGGGCCGGGTTTTATCAATTTCCGGGTTTCTAAGAATTATTTCCAGAAAGAAGTTTCCCGGATCCTGAAAGAAAAAGATAAATTCGGCGCGATCAATATCGGTAAAAATCTGAAAACCCAAGTTGAATTCATTTCTTCCAATCCTTCCGGCCAGATGCATGTAGGCAACGGCCGGGGAGCTTTTTACGGCGATGTTCTGGCCCGGATCCTGACCAAGGCCGGATACAAAACCGACAAGGAATTTTACATCAACGATGCCAAAGTTTCCAAACAGATACAGGAACTTGGCAAAACGGCGTTAGGACACGGGGAGAGTTATCTTACCCCGTATTTAAAAGAAACGATCGAAAAGCTTAAACCTGGTTTGTCGAAGATGGTCTCCGAGACCGAGGCCGGTTATTATCTGTCCCAGGCGGTGTTAAAAGACCTGAAGAAATTTGTCGAAAAAAAATTGGACATCAAATTCGACTATTGGATATCGGAAGAAGACCTATACAAGCAAAGCTGGGTCATCAGCACCTATGACATCTTAAAAAAACAGAAACTGGTTTTCGAAAAAGACGACGCTTACTGGCTGAAGCTGTCGGATGCCGGGCAGAAAGACGAGGTGCTGTTGCGCAAGAACGGAAGTCCGACCTACTTTCTTTCCGATATCGCTTACCACCGCTATAAGATCGAGCGGGGATACAAAAAGATCATCGATATCTGGGGCGCCGACCATCAGGGGCATATTCCGCGGATGAACGCCGTAATGAAAATCTTGGGCTATAAAGGGGAATATGAAGTTTTAATCTCGCAGATCGTCCGGCTCAAGGGCGGGAAAATGTCAAAAAGGGAGGGCAATATCATTACTTTGGAATCTCTTGTCGACGAAGTCGGGTTGGACGCGGCTCGGTTTTTCTACTTGGTCAAATCGCTTAACGCGCAAATGGAATTCGATGTGGAGCTGGCCAAAGAAAAAAGCGAAAAAAGCCCGGTATTCTACGTGCAATACGCTTATGCCCGCATTTCGAGCATTTTGGCGAAAAGCAAAGCTGTAAAACCGGCGGCAAGCTCCGCGACGGGGCTTTTGGTTTTTTCAAGCGAAATAGAACTTATCAAAGAACTTTTGCGCTTGCAGGAAGTAGTCGAAGACACGGCCGCCGATTATCAGGTGCAGCGGCTGTTCCAGTATTCGCAGGATTTGGCGACGAGCTTCCATAAATTTTACTGCGATTGCCGCGTAATAACCGAAGACAAGAAACTTACGGCTGCCAGATTGCAGCTGGTGATGGCGACCAAGATAGTCTTGAAGAATACTTTCGATTTGATGGGTATAAGCGCTCCGGAAAAAATGTGACCGTTCCGCTGCCTAAGCTGCCCGCCGTTGGGAGCATATCCCTTTTGGTATTCGGTTCCAGCCGGCCTGTTTATAAAAAAAGCGGCGAATGGAATTTAGCCGCAAAGCCGGTTGCGATGCCGGTACCAAGACGTCCGCTTATAATTTCAGCTTTAATCCATGGAAAGCAATTTTAATCAAAAAGAAAAAGATACGATAGCTTTTTGGAACCGAAACGCGATTTTTCAAAAATCGGTAACTTTACGCCCGCGCGCCAAGGACTTTGTTTTTTTTGAAGGACCGCCGACGGCTAACGCCAAGCCCGGTTTTCATCACGTTCTCGCCCGGATCTACAAAGACGTCATTTGCCGGTACAAAACCATGAACGGATTTAAGGTAATCCGCCGCGCCGGATGGGACACGCACGGTCTGCCCGTAGAGCTTCAGATCGAGAAAAAATTGGGGTTTACGCAAAAAAAAGATATTGAAAAATACGGAATAGCCGAGTTTAACAAGAAATGCAAGGAATCGGTTTGGGAATTTAAAAAGGATTTTGAGGCGCTCACCGAACGCGTCGGTTTTTGGGTGGATATGTCCGATCCTTACATTACCTACGACCGCCGTTATATGGAGTCGGTCTGGTTCCTTTTGAAAACGGCCTGGGAGAAGAAGCTGCTTTTCCAGGATTATAAGGTTGTGCCTTACTGTCCGCGCTGCGGAACGCCTTTATCCAGCCATGAGGTGGCTCAAGGCTACAAGCTGGTAAAGGATCCTTCGATCTTTGTAAAATTCCGGATTCTTAATCCCGAGCACAAAAATTGTTCATTACTTGTCTGGACCACAACTCCCTGGACGCTGCCCGGTAACGTGGCGGTGGCCGTGAACGGGAAATCTCAATACGTAAAAGCGAGGCTGAAGAGGCAGAGCGGCGAAGTTTTGGTTTTGGCCAAAGAGCGTTTGAGTGTTCTTGGCCCCGAATCGGAAATTGAAGTAATTTCCGAATTTACCGGCAAAGACCTGGCGGATCTGCGTTACCAGCCGATCTTTGAATTTTCCAAGGAGGCGGACCAGGCCGCTTATAAAGTAATCCTGGCGGATTTCGTATCGCTTAGCGACGGTTCCGGCCTGGTTCATATTGCGCCGGCTTTCGGCGAGGACGATATGAACGCCATTAAAGAACAAAACAAGGTCTTAAAGCAAAAGGGCGAACCGGAATTTCCGGTTATCATGACCGTCAACGAGGACGGGAAGTTTAGCCTTGATGTCAAGCAATGGGCCGGCTTGTTCGTGAAAGCCGCTGATCCGCTGATCATCGAAGATCTTAAAGGCCGCGGCCTGCTTTTCAAGGTTGAGCCCTACGAACACGATTATCCTTTCTGCTGGCGCTGCAAAACGCCGCTGATCTATTACGCAAAAAAAAGCTGGTTCATCGAAATGTCGAGATTGCGTTCGGATCTTGCCGCTAATAACAAATCGATCAACTGGATCCCGGCCCATATTAAAGAAGGCCGGTTCGGGGAATGGCTTAAGGAAGCCAAGGATTGGGCGATTTCCCGCGAGCGTTACTGGGGAACGCCGCTGCCGATCTGGCAGTGCGTTAACTGCAATCGGAATTCGGTGGTTGGCTCGGTTGGCGATCTGGTTTCTTACAAATACTCGAGTAACCGTTATTTTCTTTTCCGGCATGGAGATTCCGAAAGGCAAATAAAAAAAATATCCAGTTGCTGGCCCGAGAAGAAACTGCTTTCGCTGACGGAGGCCGGCCGGAATGAAGTTAAAAAGAGCGCCGGCAGGCTTTGCAAGGCAAGGATTGATCTGATCATTTCTTCCGATCTTGAGCGGACAAAGCAAACGGCCCGTATCATCTCGGAGGCAAGCGGAGCCAAGGTCGTCTATGACAAGCGGCTAAGGGATTTCAACGTCGGCATTTTTAACGGGAAATATCCGAAGCTTGCGTGGGATTATCTGAACAAGCATGAAAAACCTTTGGAAACGGTTTTGCCCAAAGGCGAGAGCTTCAATGCCGTTAAAAAAAGGATGTATGATCTTATCAGCTCCATCGACGCGAAATACCGCGACCAGAATATCGTTATCGTTTCCCACGAAATTCCGCTTACCGTTCTTGAGGGAACCTTAAACGGCGAGGACGTTAAGGAGATCGCCCAAAGAAGATATTTAAAACCCAAAACCAAGATCAAAACCGGCGAGTGGCGCGAAGTTGAATTCAAGAAACTGCCCTTCAACGAAAACATGGAGATCGATCTTCACCGGCCATACGTGGACGGAGTGGAGTTTAAATGTCCCAAGTGCGGCGGTACGGCCAAGAAGATTCCCGATGTTTTGGATGTATGGTTCGATTCCGGGGCGATGCCGTTTGCCCAGGCCGGCTGGCCCTTTGGAGAAACCGACGCCGGCCAACCGCGCGGCGCCAAGCTTGCTTGGCCGAAACTTTTCCCGGCCGATTTTATCTCCGAGGCGATCGATCAGACGCGCGGCTGGTTTTACACCTTGCTGGCAATCTCAACCATGATGGGTTTCGGCGCGCCTTACAAGAACGTTGTTTCGCTGGGACACGTCCTTGATGAAAAAGGAGAGAAGATGTCCAAATCGAAAGGCAATATCGTTGATTTCTGGCTGTTAGCCGAAAAATACAGCGCCGATGCCATCCGCTGGTATTTTTATACTGTCAACAATCCGGGCGAGTATAAACTGTTCGCCGAAAAAGATATTGACCAGGCGATGAAGAAATTCATTCTGACCGTCTTTAACTGCCTGGTATTCCTTGAGACCTACGCTCCCGGGATCAAGGCGCCTAAAAGCGTGGCGCCAAAAAACGTGCTTGACCGCTGGATCGTGTCGCGGCTGGCCGGAACCGCCCAAGAAGCCAAGAAGCTTTTGGATGCATACGACATTACTGCCGCGGCCCGGTTGCTCGAAAATTTTGCGATAAACGACCTGTCGCTCTGGTATGTCCGCCGTTCGCGCCGCCGCCTTCAGCAACCCAGGAATGCCGCCGAGCTTAAGCAGGCTTCATCCGTGTTCGCTTACGTATTAATGGAATTTTCTAAGATTATAGCTCCTTTCGTTCCTTTCTTAAGCGAGGATATCTACCAAAAATTGAGCAATAACAATTACAAAAATCAGAAGTCGGTGCATCTGGAACTTTGGCCGGTTTTTCCCAAAAATTTGCTGGATTCCGGTTTAGGCGTTGATATGGAAAAAGCGCGCAAAATAGTAACTTTAGCTTTGGCTGATCGGGCCAAACACGCCGTAAAGATCCGGCAGCCGCTGAACAAGATCACGATCAATGACAAGAAGCCCTTGAGCAAAGAGCTGTGCGCGCTGCTTTCCGAAGAGCTGAACGTGAAAGCCGTGGTTTTTGAGCCGGTTAAAGAAGGCGAGATGGAATTCGATTACGCGCTTACGCCGGAATTAAAGGAAGAGGGAACGGTTCGGGAAATTTTGCGGCATATACAGGATGCCCGCAAAACCGCCCGTTACACCCCAAGAGACGCCATTAACATTTACGTTAAAACAACTGATGAGCTTAAAAAGCTGATTCAAAAAAACCAGAAACAAATTATATCGGAAACCAAAGCCAAAAGCCTTGATTTCAAAAATCCTCCCAAAAGCGCGGTAGCGGATAAATTCAAAACCGAGCTTGGCGAAGTGTCGCTGGCAATCAAAAAAATTTAGTTTTAGCCCGGCAAAAAATATCCCCTTAAGCAAGGGATTTTTTTTGATTTTTCGGATATGAAAATCATACTGTTGCCGGCCGGCAAAAAATGTTAAAATAAAAAATCCTGGTAAAAAATAATTGTCAAACAGCAGTCTTCAGATTTAAAAAAAAATGCTTTTATTCTTCTGGTCATTGGTTTTTGCGGCAGCCTTGCTGCTTTTGGTTAAATCGGCCGATCTTTTGACCGGTTCTGCGATAAAGCTGGCTGCCAATCTGAAGATTCCGGCTTTTATCATGGGACTGACCGTTGTGTCGCTTGGCACATCGCTTCCGGAATTGTCCGCCTCGATCGCCGCGGTTTTGCGCGGCCGGGGGGAGCTGGCCGCGGCGCTGGCAATCGGATCCACTATAGCCGGGATCCTGCTGGTGGTTGGAGCGAGCGTAATATCGGCAAAAATGCTTTCGGTCCGGAAAAGATTGCTTGACCTCGACGCTTCCTTATTTGCGATCAGTTTGGTCTTATTTTATTTTATGGCCCGCGACCAGGCGATAAACGCGCTGGAAGGAATAATTCTTTTGGCCGGATTTCTTGTTTGCATTTTTTATGTCATGGGGGCCGGAAAGGATGATGAGCTTACATCGGACAGCTTGCTGACCCCCGATCTTTTGAGCGGAAAAGATGAAGCCAAACTGGTTGAAATTCTGCCCGGCCGGATCGAAAAGAGCCTGGCCGCAAAAAACGAATCAGAATTTTCCCTGAAGGCTTTTTTACAGCTCGTTTTCGGTTTTGCGGGTTTGGCAATCGGAGCGAAACTGACTATCGATTCGCTGGTGAATGTTTCCGATCTTTTAAACGCGGATGGATCAATTTTGGCTATGACGATGCTGGCAATCGGAACGGCTTTACCGGAACTTCTGGTTGCGGTAAACGCGGCTGCCAGAAGGATGGGAAGTATGGCGCTTGGAAATGTTTTTGGTTCAAGCATTATCAACCTTTCTTTGGTTTTGGGAGCAAGTTCCATGTTCGGGAAAGTCATTCTGGATACGGTTACTTACGCTGTCGGCCTGCCTTTTTTAATGGCTTCGGCGGCTTTGCTGATCATTTCTGGCATATCGAGAAGGATCCACTATTGGGAAGGGATAATGTATTTGCTTGTTTATTTTCTGTTTATTGTTAAAGTCTTTGATTTATTTTAACTATTCTTTATGTGTCCGATCGCTGATAATCGCAACCTGTCGGGAGATAAGCCGGCTGATGTCCAGAAATTGGAGAAGGCGAACGAGCCTGTCCGCCACGGCCAACAGAATATCGATGCCCGCCCGGGCCTTGAAGCTGTACCCGGCGCCCCGGGCTCTGTTCCCGGAGCGCCCGCGCCCGGTGATCCGTTTGCGTCTCCCAATACGGCTTCCGGCCAGCCAAACAGCTCTTCAGGCACGGCGAATGTTTCCCCATCCATTCCGCCCAAAACGGAAGTCAGGCAAAGTATTTTTTCCCGCCTGACCCGGCCAAAAGGATCGCAAGGCGAAACGGACGTTTTCGACGCGCCGGAGTTTAAGGAAAAAAAGAAGGAGAAAATCCAGCCGTCGGAACAGGATGTATCGCAGGAAAAAGCTAAAGCGAAAGAGAAGATAAAAGCCGCTTTGTCGAAAACTCCGGAGAAGACGGCGGGTTTGCCCCAAAAAAAACAGATCGAAGCCGGAAAAAAAATTGAGATCCCAAAAACCGTTTTCGGGACAAAGGATTTTGTCAAAAAAGACGATTTGAAATATTCCTTGTGGAAAAACGACAATCTGAAACAAATGACCAAGCTTGGCCGGAAAGACCGGTCGGGGCTGGCGCAGGAATTTTTTCCGGATCGGAATTTTGTCAGGAAAGAAGATGTCCAAAAAACGATTCGCGGAATCGAAAAAGGCCAGATAAAGCCGCCTAAATCGCTGGGTACGGGGCGGATGGGCAGAACCCGGGCAACCAATGTTTTGCGCGGAATGATCGGCGAAAAGCAGAAAAAAATATACTAAACGGTTGCTTTGATATTAAAAAAGAATGTTTGTTAATTACAAGACCAGCGGCGTATTTTTAAAAGAAATTGACAAAGGAGAGGCCGATCAGCTATTTACAATTTATACGAAGGATTTCGGGCGTTTGGAAGTTATGGGAAAAGGGATAAGAAAGATGACTTCCAAACTGCGCTCGCAAACCCGGATTTTGAGCCTTTCCGACGTTGAGTTTATTCAAGGCAAAGCCGGGAAAACGCTGACCGGATCCATTATCAGGGATAAATTCGGGGAAATAGGCGCCGATCTAAATAAAACGGAAACCGCAAAAAAGATCGCGCAATTGATGGCGAAAGCGTTGAGAGGCCAGGAACGGGACGAAAAATCCTGGAGCCTGCTGCTAGAAACCCTGCTATTTTTAAAAAAAACGGACCTGCGGGAAACTGCCGCGGTTTATCATTATTTTTTCTGGAATTTACTGGCTGGGCTTGGCTATCGCCCCCAACTTGATGTATGCTGTTTTTGCAAGCTAAAGCCGGCTTGCGGCATTATTTATTTCGAACCCGGCGACGGCGGAATAAGCTGCAAGGCTTGCCGCCCTCCGGATGCGCGGGATTTTCAAATCGACTCCGGTATATTGAGGATTCTCAAGTTTTTCGAGGAGAGCAACGTTGAAACCGCGTCAAGAATAAAATTGACGGAGAGCCAAAAAAACAAACTAGAGGCGATATCAACCGGCTTTCTAGACACAATCCTATGAGCAAATTAATCAAAGTTTTGCTTTTCGCTGTTTTGATCCTGACCGTTGTGGGATATGTTTTGTTTCAGCGGAACGTTTATTCCAAAGAAGTTTTAAAGCTGGAGATCATTGGTCCCCAGGAAATTTCCCTGGGAGAAGAGACCGAGTACGTCGTTAAATATAAGAACAACGGCGATTTCCGTCTGGAAAATCCGACCTTGCTGTTCGAGCCGCCCGCTTTTTCCGTAAAAGACGACAAAATCTACCAAAAAGAGATTTTAACCAGCGATAAGCTGGGCGGGGCGATCTATCCGGGCGAGGAAAGAACGTTTTCTTTTAAAATGAAGCTTATCGGGAAGGAAGGCGATCCCAAGATCGCCAAGGCAACTTTGAATTACCAGCCGAAAAACCTGAAGGTTACTTATGAATCGACCACAAGCTTTACTACCGTGATCAAATCGGTTCCGCTTACTTTTGAATTCGACCTTCCTTCAAAACTGGAGGCCGATAAGAATTTCAACTTCAAGCTGAACTATTCTTCCAATATACCTTGGCTTCTGACCGATTTGCGCGCCCAAGTCGAGTATCCGTCGGGTTTTGAATTTGTTGAATCATTGCCGAAGTCGTTGGACAAAACGGAGTGGGATATCCCGGTTTTAAACAAAAACGAGGCGGGAAGCATCGACGTGACCGGGCGGCTTTCCGGGAATATCGGAGATGCGAAGGTTTTTCGCGCCAAGCTCGGTGTTTGGAAGGACGGGGAATTCACTTTGCTCAAAGAGATAGAAAAAGGCGTTGAGATCCAAAAGCCTTCGGTTTCGATCCGCCAGGAAATCAACGGCAATCCGAAATATGTGGCAAAACCCGGAGATTGGCTGCATTATGAGATCTTTTTCCAGAATATTTCCGGAGAAGACCGATACAACCTGTATATGATCAACAAACTGGATGGCGACCTCTTCGATTTCAACGCCATCAAATCCGAAACGGGAAGTTTTGAGCAAGGAGACAATTCGATTATCTTTGACTGGCGGAAGAATTCAAAACTGCAATACCTTGCTCCAATGGAAGAAGGCAAGGCCGAATTTTGGATAAAACTTAAAGACGATCTCAGCCAGATCAAGAAACCTTCGTTATCGAATCGGGTTATGGTCGGCCAGGCGACCCAGTATTTCACGACCAAGATCAGTTCCAAGCTGGAATTGGTCCAGAAGGTTTATTATATGGATGAGATCTTCGGGAATACCGGGCCGATTCCGCCGGCCGTTTCAGAGACTACAACCTATACCATTACCTGGCAGGCAAAGAATTATTATTCCGACGTGAAGAACGTCGTGGCTACGGCCATGATGCCCAAAAACGTTAAATTCACCGGACAAATTTTTCCCGAACAGCAGGCCGGAAAATTAGTCTATGACCAGGAATCAGGCAAGCTGACCTGGAATATCGGCGACCTCAAGACGGGGCAGGGCGTGATCACGGCGCCGGAAAACGTATCGTTCCAGGTATCGATCACTCCGACCAGGGATGATGTCGCCAAAAGCGTCCAGCTTATGGGGGAAGCCAGGATTTCCGGGGATGACAATTGGACGGATATGGTTTTGGAGGCTGAAACCGCGGCCCTTGACACCGTATCCCTTTCCGATCAGAATATGTCCGAAGAGAAAGGCAAAGTTATAAGCGGAAACGAATAGCGATCCTGTAAGCATTGGCTAAAATTAAATTGCATAAAAAAGCAAATAGCCTGCCGGCAGGCAGGCATTTGTTCTCATAACGTCCTCTAAGAAGGGAAAGAATACAATGGATTTAACGCAAAAAATTATTTCACTTACCAAGCAGAAAGGTTTTATTTTCCCGTCATCGGAGATCTACGGAGGAATCCAGGGTTTTTACGATTACGGCCCGTTGGGAGTCCAGTTGAAAAACAACATCAAAAACGCCTGGTGGCGCTCCATGGTCCAGGAACGCGACGATATTTTCGGTTTGGACGCGGCTATTATCATGAATCCGACCGCGTGGGTGGCTTCGGGCCACGTTTCCAACTTTACCGACCCGCTGGTAGAATGCAAAGCTTGCCACAAGCGGTTTAGAGCCGACCATCTGGCCGACAAGATCAAAGAGACCGAGGAATTCAAAAAACGAAGCCTAAGCGTTGAAGATGCCAAAGACTGGGGCAAGGTTTTAGAAGGGGTGGAATGCCCGGATTGCTCCGGGGAGCTTACCGCCCCCCGCCTTTTTAATTTGATGTTTAAAACCTATGCCGGTCCGGCCGAGGATAGCGCGTCGCAAGTTTATTTGAGGCCGGAGACCGCGCAGGGTATTTTTACCAATTACAAAAATATTCTTGATACGCAACGGGTCAAGATGCCTTTCGGCATCGCGCAGATCGGCAAGGCTTTCCGCAACGAGATCACTCCCGGAAATTTCATTTTCCGCCAGCGCGAATTCGAACAGATGGAAATGGAGTATTTTTGTAAACCCGGCACCGATGAACAACTGCATGAAGAATGGATCGCAAGAAGGCTTGGCTGGTATGTCGAATCGCTTGGAATAAAGAAAGAGAATTTGCGGATCAGGGAACATGAGAAATCGGAACTGGCCCATTACGCGAAGGCCTGCAGCGACATAGAATACAAATTCCCGTTCGGCTGGTCCGAGATCGAAGGCATCGCCAACCGGCAAGCCCACGATCTGACCCAGCATCAGAAATTCTCCGGGGTTGATCTAAGCTATTTTGACGAAACAACCAAGGAAAAATATCTTCCTTTCGTAATCGAGCCGTCTTGCGGCGTGGAAAGGCTGATGTTTGCGGTGATTTGCGACGCTTACCTGGAGATCGAAGGCGGACGGACAACGACAACCGAGGCAACCAAGGAAGCGGAAACCGTTTTGCGTTTTTCCAGAGCCATGGCTCCGGTCAAGATCGCTATCCTTCCGCTGTTAAAAAACAAGCCCGACCTGGTCGATAAGGCCAGGGAAGTCTACCAGCTATTGAAGCCGCATTTTATGTGCAGATACGACGAAGCCGGGACTATCGGCCGGCGCTACCGGCGCCAGGACGAGATCGGTACGCCTTATTGCGTCACGATTGATTTCGATACGCTTGCTAACGGCGACGTAACGGTCCGCGATCGCGATACCATGAAACAGGACCGAATAAAGATTGATACCTTGGCAGATTATCTTCAGCGAAAATAGGTCAATGGCTTGAAATTGCTCTTATGAAAGGGGCTAGCGTAGTAATGCTTGACATATTATATCCAATCGGATATATTGAATATATTAATATAGTTGGGACGGCGGCTAATGAAAAATTATGTTATTGGAAATTGTGCGTTATCGCTCAAAGTTTGGCCATGTTCCGTTCAATGCTTATGTTGAAAAATATGCGCCTAGTTCAAGTGATAAAAACAAAACTAGTGAAAAGAAAGTGAAAACTTTACTTAAAATTAAAGCTGTTATTAAAATAGTGGCAGATAAGGGAGGAATCGGTGTGGGGGATTATACTTCGGCTCTTAAAGGATACGATGTTCAAGAAATCACAATTAAGAAAAGCGGTAGGGCGATTAGGCTTTTATATTTCTGCCGGTTCGGGAAACTAGTTTTATTAAATGGTTTTGATAAAGGTGTTCCATATGAAGGGGGAAAAGGAAAAAAAACCGAAAAAATGATTGAAGAAAAGTATCGAGAAGGGCAGCAATATTACCAAGATTTTATTAAAAACCCGGGAAATTATGAAGAATTTGATTAAAAAAAATAAGGATCCAATAAAGGCAATTAAAAAATACCCTTTATATGGCCATTTAGAACAAGAAATTGAAGCCCGTATGAAAATTGCGATAGAAATTAATTGTGCTCGGCTTGCTATTGGAATGACGCAAGAAAAACTTGCCGAAAAGGCTAAAACTACCCAAAAGATTATTTCAAAAGTAGAAAATGGAGATTATAAAATCGGAGTTGATTTGTTGACAAGGTTAGCAAAAAGCTTAGGAATCAAACTTTTATTTGGCGACGCGGTAATTTCTAGGCAATCAGGTTATCAAAGCGTTGTAACAATTTTAAGAGAGCGTGATTTTAAATCTAGTGGTAGTGGGCAGCAGGAAACTAGCGTACTTAATTAAAATTTATGAAGTTAATTTGGGCAATATTATGCAGAGATTCGTCGATAGATGTCGATAACAATTTAGTTAGTGTTTTTAACTGCTTGGAAAAAGTGGAATTTTCTGTTGATAAAACAAAATTAAATTCCGCAAGTCAGGTTAATCCGTTGGCTTTTCCGGCTGATTATCAAATTCTAAGCTCTTGGGAAATAATTGATGCTAGCAAAGACAATAAACTAGAATTTAAAATTGAGATAGTGGATCCAGCGAATAAAATATTAAAAACCTTCGAAAATACTTTTTCAATTAAACAAGGCTCATCGATGTTCAGACATCGGGCAAAATTTCAAGGTTTGCCTTTTACTGTGCCTGGAAAATACAGATTTAACTTGTATCAAAAAAAAGAAGCGGATAAATACGAATTAGTTTCAAGTATTCCTCTAGATATAAAGTTTTAATTTTTCTGATATAGATGCGTAATTGAACGATAAATCAATATGTACAAAAAAATCACATTAAAGAACGGATTGAGGATTTTAGTTGTGCCCGCGAAAAGCACCAAGGCGGTAACCGTGATGGCGTTGGTCGGAACCGGTTCGAAATATGAAACAAAGGAGATCAGCGGCATTTCCCATTTTTTGGAGCATATGTTTTTCAAGGGAACTAAAAAGCGCCCCGATAAGGTTCGGATCGCCGAAGATGTGGACAAGGTGGGCGGAAATTTCAACGCTTTCACCGGAACGGATTACACGGGCTATTGGGCCAAGGTCGCTTACCAGAAATTCGATCTGGCTATGGACTGGGTTTCCGATATTTATTTGAATTCTCTGCTGCCGGCCGATGAAATAGATAAGGAGCGGGGGGTGATCATCGAGGAAATCAATATGTATTACGACCATCCGATGCGCTACATCGGCAACCTCTGGCAGGAATTGCTCTATGGCGACCAGCCAGCCGGATGGGATATCGCCGGCACCAAAGAAACGGTAAAAAATATGACCAGGGGCCAGATGTTTGATTACCGGGCGCTTCAATACGTCGCGTCGAACACAATTGTTGTGGTAGCCGGCAACGTGGCCGTACCCCAAGCTTTATCAAAGGCGCGTAAATACTTTGCGGGTATCAAAAGCAGCGAACCGAAGAAAAAAGTTGCGGTTTCAGAATCCCAGGATAAACCGGGATTTCTTTTGCAAAAAAGGGCGTGCGACCAAACCCATGTGGCCTTGGGCGTCCGCGGATACAATGTGTTCCATCCCAAACGCTACGCTTTGGAAGTGATGGCGACGATTCTGGGCGGAATGATGAGTTCTCGGCTGTTCATCGAAGTTCGCGAGAAACTGGGGCTGGCTTACCATATCCGGGTTGACAACACGATGGACCCGGAAACCGGCAGCTTAGCGGTGATGGCGGGCCTTGATTCAAAAAGGATTGATCTGGGTATAACCACGATTTTAAACGAGTTCAAAAAAATCAAGGAAGAAAAAGTCTCGGTTCAGGAATTAAAAAGGGCAAAGGACAATATGATCGGAAAGACGATCCTGGCTTTGGAAGCGTCAGACAACCTGGCTTCGTTTTATGCCGAACAGGAATTGATGGAAGGAAAGATCGAAACTCCGGAAAATATGTTTAAGAAGATCAATAAAGTGACTTCTAAAGATATCCAGGAAGTTGCTTGCGATATATTCAGGCCTGAAAAATTGAATATGGCCATAATCGGAGCTTTCGACGATGAAAAAAGGTTCAGAGACCTTCTTAAGATTTAAAAAATTTTCTCAGAATTCAGGGTATAAATTCAAAAATCAATGATCCCGAATATCTTTTCAAAACAAGAAGATGGAAAGCTGGATATCTCATGGCGGGCTATTTTTAAATTGGTTGTTGTTTTCTTTTCCGCCTATGTCATTTGGATCATTAAGGACATTTTGATCTTGTTTTTGTTCGGGTTGGTCATCTCGGTGTTGTTCAGTCCGGCCATTGATTTTTTGCAGCGGCTGCGCGTAGCGCGGACACTGGCTGTTTTCTTGGTCTACGTTGCGATCTTGGGAATGCTCGGTTCGTTCGTTTACCTTATTGCCCCGGTTTTTATTGTGGAAATAGAACAGTTCTCGGTCCTTTTCCCGATCTATTTCGAAAAAATATCGCCATTCCTCTCGGGGCTGGGATTCGAGGTTTTTTCGAACATGGAAGCGTTCACAGAGGCGGCGCGCCAGTGGTTTGTAGGTTCGACTTCCAGCATTGTGAGCTCTATTGCCGGGATATTCGGCAACATTCTGATATCGATTACGGTTTTTACCATAGCGCTCTTTATTTCCCTGGAAGAGAGTGCGGTTGAAAAACTGGTAAAAGTTGTTTCTCCGAAAAGATACGAAGAATTTTATCTGGATGTTTGGAGCCGCACCAAGGTAAAGATTTCGGGATGGTTCGCGGCCAAAGCCATAATGATGGCTCTGGTCGGGGTGGCGACAAGCATTACTTGCTTTGTTTTGGGCATCAAATATCCGATAATCTTCGGAGTATTCGCCGGAATTTTAGATATCATTCCCTTTATCGGACCGGTTTTCGCCGGTTTTATTATCGGGCTCTTTACCCTTATTTATTCGTGGGAGACGGCTTTGCTGTTCATAGCTGTTTTTATCCTGATCCAGCAGATCGAAAGCAATATCTTAACGCCTATTTTGGCCAAAAGATTTACCGAATTGCCTCCGATTTTGGTTCTAGGCTCGTTGCTGGTCGGAGAACGCTTGATGGGCCTTGCCGGGGCGATCCTGGCTATCCCGCTTTTTGGCATATTTTTTGATCTTGCCCGTTTGTATCTGGAAAAAAATAAAGACAGATAAAAGAAAAACGATCTATGCCGGGTAAATTATATATCGTCGCGACGCCGATCGGAAATCTGGAAGATATGACCTTCCGCGCGGTCGAAACGTTAAAAAGCGTTGATTTGGTCTTGTGCGAAGATACGCGGGTAGCCCTTAGGCTGTTTAACCATTTTGCGATCGAAAAAACCACCGAAAGCTACCACCAGCATTCAACGCTAAAAAAAATCGGCCGCATTGCCGGCCTTTTGCGGGAAGGAAAAAATCTGGCCTTGGTTTCGGATGCCGGAACGCCCGGAATATCGGATCCGGGCAATCAACTGATCGAGAGCTTGATCCAGGTTTTTGGAACCGAAATCAAAATCATTCCCATACCTGGTCCGTCGGCCGTTACCGCCGCCTTGAGTATCTGCGGTTTTGGAAGCGACCGCTTTATCTTTGCCGGATTTCCGCCGGCCAAGAACAAGCGGAAGAAATTTTTCGAGGAGGCATTAGCTTATTCTTTTACGGCCCTATTCTATGAATCAACCTACCGGATAATCAGGACGCTGGAGGATATTAAAGCGCTTGAGCCCGATAAATCGAGGCGAATCGTGATTTGCCGCGAATTGACCAAGAAATTCGAAACCATTTACCGGGGAACGATCGAAGAAGCGGCTAATGATTTGAAAAAGGGGATTATCAAAGGGGAGTTCGTTTTTGTGCTCGAAGGCAGGGTTGACAAAGGCGGTTAGACAGAGTAATAAAATATTGGAACATGGAATACGCAATTAACGCCATTAATCAAATTATTATTGACCTTCTTTTTGAGGGGCGTCTTTTCGAACAATAAAGAAAATAACATAATTCGAAAATATACCCCTCGTAAAGAGGGTTTTTTGTTGGTTCTTTAACATAAGGAGAGTGAAAATCGCATGTTGGTTGAGATTGAAAGGCCGGGCACAAACGGAAATAAATTCGGCAGAGCGACGGCATACAGGGCAATAACCATTCGGTATCGGGAGATCAAGCCGGGAGTTTTTCTTTTAAACACGGAAAAATTTGAAAGGGGAAAAATGTTTTTTCCGGACGAACAAAGGGCGCTGTATTTGATCAGCAGCATAGCCCGCGGCAAGGTGGTATTTTGGCCCAAGAGTATGGACTTTCTTGAACCTTCCGATTTTTTAAACGGCAGGGTTTTGGACGGGGCATCGGCGGCCAAGGTTGCCAGCGGAGCCGGAATCGATAATTACGATAACTACGTCTGGTATAAGGTGGCGGATATGTCCTCGCTTGAAGTTTTCCGCTCTTATTGCTGTTGATCTTTATTAGATGCCGGAATTTGCGCGCTTGGAAAAAGCGCGTTTTTTATTCAGCCTTTCATTTTGATAAATATTTGGTTTATGATAAGAGAAACAATAGCCGCCATAACGGCCAAAGCCATGCCTAAAGGAAAATATTATATAACTACCGCAATCGATTACGTGAACGCCTTTCCCCATTTGGGGCACGCTATGGAGAAGATCCAGGCGGACGCGCTGGCGCGCTACCGCCGTTTTGCCGGGGAAGATGTTCGTTTTGTTTCCGGTACCGATGAAAACAGCTTAAAAAACGTGCTGGCGGCCGAACGCGCCGGCAAATCCGCGCGGGAGCTGGTGGACGCCAACGCGGGCGTATTCCGGTCTATGGGCGAAGCGCTCAGCTTATCATACGATGATTTCATCCGAACTACCGAGGAGCGCCACTTTGCCGCGGCTAAAAAATTATGGCAGGCCTGCGCCAAAGACATTTATAAAAAGACCTACAGCGGCCTTTATTGCGTTGGGTGCGAGGAATATTACAAAGAAGAGGAGCTTGTTAACGGTTTGTGCCCCGAGCATCAAAAAAGGCCCGAATTGGTCAAAGAGGAAAATTATTTTTTCCGGCTTTCTTCTTATCAGGGAGGGATCAAGGAGCTGATTCAAAGCGGCGCGCTGCGGATTACCCCCAAAGGGAGGGAAAACGAGATCATGAGTTTTCTGAATTCGGGCGTAGAGGATATCTGCGTCTCCCGATCGGCCGAGCGCGCCAAGGGCTGGGGCATTCCCGTGCCCGGAGACGAAACGCAGATCCTGTGGGTGTGGTTTGACGCTTTGGCCAATTATATCAGCGCTCTGGGTTATGGCGGCGACGAATCGTTGTTCGAGCAGTGGTGGCAGAATAATCCGCGGATCGTCCATGTCATAGGCAAAGGAATAGTCCGTTTCCACGCCGTGCACTGGATCGGGATGCTGCTTTCGGCCGGTTTGCGGGTTCCAAGCGACATTTTCGTGCATGGCTACATTACCAGCGAGGGCCAAAAAATGTCCAAGAGCCTGGGCAACGTGGTTGACCCGTTCGCGCTGGTTGAAAAATACGGCGCGGACGCGGTGCGATATTTCGTCTTGCGCGAAATTCCGTCAACCGAAGACGGAGATTTCAGCGTTGCGCGCTTTGAAGAACGCTATAACGCCGACTTGGCCAAGGGCTTGGGCAACCTGGCTTCGCGGATAACAACTGTTGCCGCCAAAAACCAAGCGATGGATGTCCGCGAGCAGGGCGATGTGGCGGCCGAAATTGCCAAAGCCAAGGACCAGGTTGGCCGTTCCATGGAGGAATATAAATTCAACGAAGCGCTGGCCGGCATTTGGGGCTTGATCGGATTTTGCGACCGCTACATTGAACAAAAACAGCCTTGGAAGACCAATGACAAAAACAGCGTTGGCAACTTGATGTATGCCCTAGAGGAAATAGGGAAGCTGGTTGCTCCGTTTATGCCCGAAACTTCAGGCAAGATCGCGAAGATGGCCAGCGGCGAAAAAATGACGTTGTTTCCCCGCCTGGCGGAAGAAACAAAAAGTTAAGCCGTTTATTTGACATATTCCAAAATTATATTATAATAATTATGGTGATTTTAGGTGTACGGACTGACGGATTTTGGCTTTGAGCTTGACCCTAAATGGATATTTCCGGAGCTAGCCGACGGCCAGAAACAGCATTGGAGAAACAAAATCATTCGGCAATATTCCATAACCTTGATACCGATATTATTTGTTCTGGCCAGCTGTGTCTATATAGCTTGGTTCAAAGATCCGGGATATTACGCGATTGCGGCGATTGCGGCTTTTGCCGGAACTTTGTTCCTTGTCGGGTATACCAGGCAGAAAACCCTTAAATTAAGAGAGGCAGCTTGGCAGAACCTGGCGGTTAAAAAAATCGTTGCAGACGAGAACGGCATCGATACTACGCTTTGCAACCTTGCCTATTTGATGGTTTCGGTGTCCGGTTATCCGACAACTGCTACGGGCAAAGAGAAGCTGGAAGCGCATTTCAGGAAATGCTCCCAATGCGGCCAGCCTGGCGCTTTTACACACGGCCTTTTATCGGGCGTTAGCCTGACCAAGGAGATCAAAGAAGAGCTGGCAAAGCATTTCGGGGCCTGCGAGTTTAAATAATGAAACGGCAACAGCCGTTTTCTTTTTTTGATAATAACCTTCAAAGATTGACAAATGTTATAAATAAATTTATAATCTTGGCGGTGAGAGAAGTGTTCGATGGTTTATTTGATCTTGGTTTGAACCTGGACAAAAACGGGTTGTTTCCCGGGTTGACCGGGGAGCAAAAAAATGAATGGCGGAAAAGCGCCATAGAAGAATATATTAAAGGCCCCGGGATATATTTGATTGCATACGTCTTCGTTGCGGTTTTTGTATTTTTCACAAAGCCGGCAGACCTACATGCTTTCAAATCCGCCGCTTTTTTGATTATTGTTGGATTGATGATTTTATTTTCCGCGTACTTTACAAGGAGAGATGTTTTGAAAAGGCGGGAACTGGTTTTGATGGCAAGCGCGATAAAATGGATCCGGGAGTAGCGGCAACATAAAATGCCGCTTTTTTTTAGCCGCAACGCGCGAAAGCTTGCATTTTAAAGATATATTTGTTAAATTATTTTTGTAAACAAAATAAATGAATTTACGCGCCAGGAAAAATTTTTGGTTTAGCTATTACTTTATACGGACTCGTTGTCTGGGAAATTTTCGTTTGTAACGGCTAGATCAATAATTGGCAAACGGCAAATTCTCAGGCAATGAGAATTTTTTGTTTTATAAGCTTATTGCCTTATTGTTCTTTAAAAAGGAGGAGAAAAAAATGGCAGGAATGTCTTGCGAAGTTTTGGCTTTGGAGCGCGAACCTAAAGGAACCGCCTTTGGAGCTAAAAAAAGTACCGTATATGAGCATATTGAGATCGTGGCTCCCGAGATCCTGGAGATGCTGGAAGGCCGGTTGGCCATCGGCGCCGGGGAGCTCGCGGTTTGCTTAGACTTTTACAAGCCGTTTTATCCAAGGAGGCTTGGCGATCTGCTTAATTACGCGGACCAGCCGCTCGCGGGAAATCCGGTTTTTACCGGTTCGGTCAATTCGGATCAACCTTTGTATCTTGAAAAATGCGATACCTATATTTTTAGCGTTGAGCGCTTTGTCAACAGCCGTTCGCCGGCCGTTATGACCGAAGAGAGGCTGGAGGAATTCATCGACCGGGAAAGGGAAAACTTTTTTTCTTCGTTAAAAAAGAAAAATGATGGATACAAGCTGTGCTTCTGCGTCGTAATCCTGAATAGGATGGGAACATCGACGGTTGCCATGGCGAGCATTGCCAAGCGGATACATTGAATAATCGGGAATTATACCCGATTTTTTTTACCGCAATTTCACCGGTTTTTCCTTTGCGGCGGATGCCTGGGGATAATCGGCCCGTTTTCTAACCAGCACCTTGGAATCACTTTTGAAGTATTTCTTCCGGAGTTTTGAGATCGATTCCCATGTGTAA
>JAKLGH010000010.1 GCA_022710775.1 Patescibacteria group bacterium | reverse complement strand
GAATTGAGATCCAGGGTGAAAACTTGGAACGCATGCTACAATAATTTGGAGCATTGCGCTCTTAACGGACTCACTCCTAATGAGGCGTTGAGAGTGCAAAATGTGTTTGCCTAAAACAATTACGGGGTCAACTATCGGTTCGGATTTCACGCAGGGGGCATGTTAAATTTAGCTTCAAACTTTGGCAGGTCAAAGACCCTGAGGAACGCAAGCGACGAATGGGGTGCCACAGTAGAGGACGTTCGAACTATTTTTGAGAGAAGAAACGATGCCACCGTATACATTCCCGCTCTTGAGTATGTAGAAAAGTGATAATTTGCCCCACCCTACAATTCACTATTTCTTCGCAATAGTTTGATTAGCCTAAGTGCTGATGATCATTGAAAGCTTCGATGCTCCAGCCCGTAGCGGTTTTCTTACAATACGTCAGGCCGGTATTGCGCAAACGGAACTTATTGGCAAATGAATAAAGGACCGCTGGCTGGATTAAATCGCCGAGAGCCATAGTTAAAACAAGCATTTTGATGAAGTTGCCGTGGGAAACCACCAAGATGTTCTTTTGCGGCAACGCTGACAGGTATTCCAACGCTTTCCTTGCCCGCGTCTTATATTCCAAAAAGTTCTCCTCATCGGAATAATGCCAGCTTATATCATTTTGATGCTGGTTACACTCGTAATTTATCTTTTTTACAAACTCCTCCTCATTGGCGTGGCCAATCATAACCGAAGGCCGCCGATGTTCTTTTATTAAGTCGGAATAGATAATCTCTTTATCAATCGCCTCTCTTATAATTTCCGCGGCCTGGGAAGCCCGTTTCATCGGACTGGCGTGAATTATCTCAACCGGCAAGGTTTTAACCCGCTGGGCAATCATTTGCGCCTGTTTTAAGCCAGTTTCAGAAAGCGGCTCGTGCTCGCTCTGGCTTAATTGAAATTCGTTCATTTTTGTTTGTCCGTGGCGGACGAAATAGATGTTCATAATGTTTTATTTGGTTAGATTTATTTACCGCTAACATTTCGCCGCTAATCCTTCACGAATTGATAGCACATAGTCATCATTCCATTACAAATCGGGCACACATTGTCTTCTTCATATAAATCATAACGCTCCATTCGCTTGTCGCACCCTTTGCATATGTGATTTATACCGAGGTCATCGTTCGGAACATTAACGCCAAATTTGTGTTCCTTGCAGAAAAAGAATGTTTCATTAGGGTAGTCAAACCCAACGGCAAACCCACATTCATCACATTCAACAAAGAACATTTTTCTTTTTACGTCTTCCATATTTGTGTAGGAGCATAGACCATAGAGTATCCGTCGACATTTGTAAGAAAAAGCGGCTAAGAGCTTTCACGAATACCCTAAGATTTATACCTCTTAGATTAGTGAAATCTCCCAACCGCCTTTGCAGTTAGTCGGGATAATCCATTCGGCTCACGGCAGATTTCCCCGCTTGCCTTTCCCTTTCGGGCAGAATTATCCGGCGCATTACCCTGCGCACAGGATTAAATTTTTAAGCTCTTACATTTTTATTTTAACACATTTCGCTCATTCCGTCTAATTTACCCCACCCCGCTATACACTATTTTTTATTTTCAGCACTACCTCACTAAACCTTTGCTCTACTTCCAGATTTGTCTTTGCGCCCTGCTGGCTATAATGGAACACGTAATCAATTTTTATCTCGCTGGGTATAGCCGGTTCAACATATGGCCTAAAACTGGCTTCGTAAGTCCTCTTGCCCAAAACAATAATGGCGCGAGGCTGGATTATCCTTACTTCCTCAAGCAAGAACGGTAACCATTTACGGATTTCCTCCTTTGTCGGTTTTCTTGGAATATCTCTTTCTTTCACTATGTCGGTTACATAGCTACCGGCAACCCCATACTTTTTCATCATATTTATCAGCAACCTGTCCTTTGCGGTTATGCCAAAATTAAAATTTAGCGCCTTGCCCTCTTCGTTCTTTGGCTCATTCATAGAAGGCATCTCTGCAACAAACATTATCTCAAATTGTTCCTTTACCCCAACCGGCAAAAACACGCCGCCCAATTCTCTGGGTGGCGTTAATCTTTGGTTTAATTCCTTCAAAGCTTCAAGTTTTGCGTCCATAATCAATATTTCCAAATACCAGTAACTCTCAATAAAATCCAAGCAAGGCCATAACTGACACCTTCAATTAAATAAAATAAAGGCTCAAATAATATATTATTCCCCCAGATTGCATAAGAAATAGCCAACCCGATAATCATAAAAACAGCCTTGGTTAAACTTCCAAGTATTTTGTTTTCTTTTGGGGTTAACCCATTAACCGACCTAAACATATGTGTGTTCTCTTAACCTGCAATTCATTACTTTGCAAGATAAGCTTTAATTTGCTGACTAATTTCAGTGGGATTGAAATTGCCGCGATTATCCAATCGCAATAAGGGAAGTCCGGCTTGGTTAAGAATACGCTCAACTTCGCCGTCCCGCGCCAGCCGGTCCATGCGCTGGTGCGTGCGGTCATCTAACTCAATCGCCAATCTGGGTGCGATATAGCTTTTATCGCATAAAACAAAATCAACCGATTTGCCATTTATATGGCGGAAGGCGGCGTTCCAGTTCTGGCCGATAACCTTATTATCCACTATTGAAGACAGGTGGGCTTGCGGAAATATATAGTAATCCTTGCCTGCCGCTTCAATCAGCGCGTCATAACACTGGTGTTCGGCCCGCGTCAGGAAAAAGTCTTTTTTCTTGTATTGGTATCCTTTTTTAACAAAATCGCCACCTTCATCATCCTGCGGTTTTTGGAAAAACTTAAACGCCAAAACCGCTAAAACCAATAATCCTCCAAAAATAAGTAGATTATCCATATTTTACTGGACTGCCTTTTCTATTTCTTCAAAAAGTTTAACCTGCTCCCTTTGGATTGAAGCGTCAAAAACAATGCGGTAATCAAAGTTTTTGTTGGCCGCCTGAAAATCCTTGAAACCAACTTCTTTGGCAAAGACCTCGTTGGTCAGCGTCTTTATTGTTCCGCCATACGACTTTTTGTTTGCCTCGTAATCAAGCTTCTCGCCAGTGCTCTTCACTTCCACCACCAAGAACCGGCCCTTTGTAGTTTCAACCAGAAAATCAGGGAAGTAACGGGCAATCCGCTGTTTTTCAGGGCTCCAATACTCAAAATAGAAATCGTTATGACTGGCATCGTGGACGCCGCCGGTGAAATATACATCTTTAATGGCTTCTCGCCTCTCAAGGACATCCCTCAAATAACGGAAAAGGTCCTTTTCATCGCCACTGTCAAAGTTGTAGGGGTTGATATGAAAACCGATGCGACCCTTGCGCCCATCCCGCTCCTCATTCTCACGATAAATAACAAGCTTATTTTTACCCTGCTGGACGCTGATTTTGAACGGGTAAAGCTTGGTAAGCTCAAGCATCTCTTCAACGGTTTCAGTTTTCTCTTCGTAGCTATAAGCCTTGTTCAAGATTTCATCCACGGTAAAGGGCAATAGGGCGGAGCATTCATTTACTTCCTTTACAAACGCGGTACGGTTTTTGCCGCTATCGGAAACAATTTGCTCAATGGCAAAACAAGAAAGATGCGTTCGGCGGTTGATGATTTCGGCAATTTCGTAAAAAGTAAAATCGTTGGTTTCGGTGATTTTCCTTGTTGCCCGCACTTCCGCATAACCAGCCCGCCCGCCATCGCCCAGAAAAATCCCGCCTTCGTTGATATAATGCTGGTAATTTTCTTTTTTGAACTTGGAAAAATCAACTTTAATTTGACCCGCTTTATTGTTTTGAACGGCAACAATTTCTTTCAAAACCTTTTTTACTTTGACCGTCCGGCGCTTTTCAACTTTCAAGGTATGCTCAACGGTATTCTGGTCCTGCGCATTAAGCTCGCTGATACTTGAAGAAAAATTACTCTTCAGTTCGCGGTCAAGGATTTTGTAATTTTCCAGCGACAGAAAAATGCGGGCTTTCGTGGAATTGTCGCCGATGCTTCGCAAACATCTGGTTGAAGATTGCAAAACGAAAATTGAGCTGTGCGGCTTGCGGTATAGGGCGCACGCTACCAACGACCGGCAGTTCCAGCCCTCGGTGCCTTTACCCACCAACAAAACGAACTGCTTTTTGCTTTCCGCCGTGTCCAATTTCAAAAATTCATCTTTGCTTTCTTCGGCTTCGGTGTGGTATTCAAGAATTTTATCAAACGAAATACCTCTCTGGGTAAGTTCCTTTTCCAGCTTTGGCTTAAGCTCTTTCCTTAAATCCTCTATGCTGGCCGAATAAAAGGCAATCTTGGGCAACCTTCCTTCCAGCTTTTTCGTTCCATACTCGCTCAAAAAAGTATCAACGACCTCGGAAACAAATTGCTGGGATTTAACATTGCCGTAATCTGAAATATGGACCTGCTTCAAGATGCCCCGCTCAATACCCTCTTTTAGCCCGAAGTGATAAACCACATCGGCAATCATCTTGTTGTTCACATACGGAGTGCCGGTCAAGTTAATAACCGCCGTCAGCGGCGTGTTCTTGTGTAAATATTCAATGGTTTGGCGGGTTTTCTTCAAAGTGCCTTCAAGGGTCTGGCCGTAGGAATGATGGGCCTCATCAACGAACACAATCAAACCCGAAAGCTGGCGGATTGCCTGCAAACGGGCGTTCTCAACCTCGCGGCGCTCCATTTCGTTGGTATCGCCAAAAAGCCGCTTCGTGGCATTGCCATTACCGTTGCCATTCCTTGTTTTCAGGATTATCTTTTGCGAGTTGGAAACAATGACATTGTAATTCCCGATGGGAGCAAGAGCGCTTTCGGGGCTTTCAAGATAGTGGTATTTGATGTTCAAGACGATATTGGCATATTCCTTAGGCAAAACCTTGGAATAGTCAAATGTCTTTATTTCTTTCAGGCTTTCAATAATCGTGGTATCGGGTGCAAACACGAGAGCGTTCTTGGCAAACTGCCCGTCCTTGGGATGATAAAACGACAAAGTGAAATCATAAAGCATCATCGCCGCCATCAGTATGGTCTTACCCGACCCCATCGTTAGCGCGTAAACCTGATTGGCATAATCCGAAGTGCCAAATGCCTCCGCCAACCGCCGCTCAATCTCTTTATCATTACCGATAAGCTCAAACGCTTCGCTTTTTGGAATACCCAAGCCAATCAATAATTCCTTCTCACTCGCAAACGATAAACGAAAAACCTCAAGCGAAGGCTTGTTCCCAATAATTTCCTTGAGATAGATGTAGGTTTCCAAAGCCTCCACCTGCGGCGCGTGCAAAAACCCGACCCGCTTGATGTGAGTCAGGATATTCAAAGTTTCCGGCTCCGCTCCCTGATACTTTTTGCCCCGCCACTCCTCAAC
The DNA here is from genome assembly GCA_022710775.1 of Patescibacteria group bacterium. Taxonomy (GTDB): domain Bacteria; phylum Patescibacteriota; class Minisyncoccia; order Minisyncoccales; family UBA5738; genus CAINCQ01. The sequence continues at coordinate 45,533 of JAKLGH010000010.1, read as the reverse complement.
TTGTTTTTTGATTTGTTGCAGAAATAAGCTGTCCATCGGATTATGCGGTTACGTTAAAAGTTTCAAAATACTCCTCGCCCAAAACATCCACCACCTTGACCGCCACCGTATAATCACCTTTCTTTTTGTAATCCCACGAATAATCGGCCTTGATTACCTCTTTCTTATCGGGTAAATCCATAATCTCGGCATTGAAAAGTTTGCCGTTATAGTCAACATCAACCGCCACGCTGTCAATAATTTGGCGGAAATCTCCCACCTTGGCACGGTTCTCTTTCTTAACAACTTTACTGTTCTCAATCTCCAGCTTGCGCATCAAAATCGGGGAATGGAAATCCAAAACCTTAACCTCCAATTTACCCCCTGCCGCTTTCACTTTAATTTTGGCCTCCGGCTTTTGCTTGAAAATAAGGTTTTGTTTGTCGGTTTGAATATCGCGCACATCAATCTTAACGCCAGTCTTATTCTCTTTTTTGATGAAATCCGAAACATCCAGCTCCACCCCCGAACAAATCACTAAAACACCTTCCTCATAAACCGGCTCACCAGACTTTGACTTTGCTTTAGCCGTAAAACCATCAATCTTTTCATTGATGTTTTTGATGAGCGTGCGAATGTCCATTCTGTTCAAAACGCGGTTGAGCGGCATCACCTTAACAAAGCTCTTATCCAGCGTCCCATCAAAATAAGTCCGCTTAACCGGCTCCACCCCATACATCTCCATTATAATTTCCTTGGCTTCCAGCTCGTTCTTGAAAACATCATAATCATTGACGTTCAAAACCTTGAACGCCAACAGACCCTTGAAATCCTTGCCGCCTTTCTTATCCTTGCGCTGGTCTTCAATTACTTGATTGAGCCGCTTGGTAGTGGTCTGTATCGCGCCCAGATTGATGTCGCACCCAATCCACCGGCGACCCAGCTTTTGGGCTACTGCGCAAGTCGTCCCCGAACCAATAAAAAAGTCCGCGACAACACCCCCCTCTCCCGCAAATGTTTGGATAAGGATTTCAAGCATATCCTCTTTCTTTTCTGTGGGGTAACCCGTTGTAAAGGCATAAGCGGTAATATCATCCCATAGTGTATCTCTGGTTATAAAATCGGTGGCTTCAAGCTTATATTCAGGCACGCCAGTTTTCTGATTTGGCCTTAAGCTTCCATCTTTAATCATTTTTTCCGCCTCTCCTTTTGACATCATCCAACAACGACCTGCTGGCGGAAGCTTTCCAAAAAGTTCGTAAGTCAAATTTGGCCGAATATTCGGGGCATCAAATCCGTGCCATCTTTCTTCCTTGGGAGAAAATTTTACGGGGGCTTTGAAGCGAGTAGCCGGATTTGAAGAATAGAGAAGCAGATAATCCACACCTTCATTTAAGGTTGAAACACCCTTTTCTTCCACGTAACTTTTTCTTATCCTGCGAACGATTATCTCGTTACGAAAATTAAAATTCCCAAAAACTTCGTCCATCACGGTTTTAATATAATGCGAACGTTCGACATTCAGATGAACGACTATAAAACCTTTATCCGAAAGAAGCTCCTTCATCAACATCAAGCGCTCATACATAAACTGCAAGTATTCGTCTTGCTCCCAAATATCGGTATATTGCTTTTCTTCCAAAACATTTTGTTGCTGACCCTCAAATTGTTCACCGCGTAATTTCACTTTTTTCACATAATCAGCCTTGCTGTCGAACGGCGGGTCAATGTAAATCAAATCCACCGTGCCGCGATATTCCTTGAGCAGATGGGCCAGCACTTGCAGATTATCGCCCCAAAAAAGTTTATTGAACTCCTTTGACGCCAAATCGCCGTAGGCTTCTTTTTCCTGCGCCGGATAGTATTCAATGCTTTCCAGCGGATGTTTGCCGACCCACTGGAGCAGGGGGCGGCCTTTGGCCTGTTCAATTTTTTGGATTTCTTTTGCCATTGTAATTGTAATTTTATTGGTAGTTACTTTCCCGATTGCAGGAACTTGATGAGGTCATCCTTGCGATAACGCCGCACCCGCTTGGTCCCGATGCGGATTGCAGGCAAAACACCTTGGGCGTCCCACTTACGCAAGGTGTTCGGGTGGACTTTTAACAAATCGCACGCCTCCTGAAGGGTTAAAAGCTCCGGCATTTTTTGATTTTGAGATGGTTCTTTAGCCATTGATTTTTACATCACTTTTGATACTATTTCATAATACACCACCGAAAGGATTTCGGCAAAAACCGCTCCCCAACGGGAGCGTAATTACTATTACAATACTATGGCAAGAGAATATTCGGAGGAAGGCTTCCTTCAGGAAATCGGGAATTACTCGCTAATTGAGCAATACTTCACTTCCCGCAACATTACCGGCTACACCTATACCGCGGGTCAACACCAAAGCAACAACCAAACAGTTGCTGAAATCAGGGCCTTTATGGGCCAGCAACCAGACGGCAAAAGGCAAAGCACCGAAAGTGATTTCCAGCGCATTAACAATATGGCAAACGAGAAAGGCGTGTTAAACCTTTTGAGCGAAGCGGCTGATAGAAATATCGCCTTGCCGATGACAGAACTTTCGCAAATGAACAACTACGACAAGGCATTTTGGTTTTTCTTAAATTACCCCGAAGTTTTTGACAATGCGGATGCGGTCCAGCAATTCCTTGACCTAACCGGTTGGAAACGCACCCCCGCCCCGACAAAAGCGCCCAGCTTCGTTCTGGGTAAGAAGAACCAACTGGAAGTCGCCCTGAAAAATTACTTTCTCCAAAAGGAGGCAAAGGGTAAATATGGTTCGGTGGAAATGTATCAAAAAGGAAATAATGTTTATGTCGTTGCGCGACTGACCGACCACGCCGAAGCCAATTTTGTCCCTGAAGAAGGCACCAGTAAAGTAATCCAAAACGGCACGCACCGTCCGATTTTTGAAATCTATTATCTCTATCGGAAAATCAACACTGAAGAAGGAAGCGAGTTGGAAATTAAAGCGAAGGGCGGGTTTCAAAAACAGCAAGAACTGTTGGGAGTTTTTTTGAAAGCGGTCTTTGGTGTTGACTTTGACGACACGCGGCAAACTTTTAATCTTGATTTGATTAAAAACCCAAGTTTTAATCTTATCACAGAGGCCAGCGACCAAGTAGAATGGTGGTATCTCAAAGCCATTGATATGGCCACCCCCGACCGCAAATCACAGATAAGGGTAAGTCTAAGGGACGATACAATGCGCGAAACCCGTGCAATGTGGGACCAGCTTAGCCGCCTTGACCTTGCCGCCAGAATGAATAATATGGTCATCAATCGGGTTGAGATGAAAATAAAATACACGCCGGTCCGCCCGCGCCAAAAAGGCACCGTTACTTTCAATATCAACTGGAAAGACAGTTGCTCATTGAATGGCACGGATGAATTTCATATCCGAACGCGCAAAATCCTTAAAAAATCACACCTTGACTGTGGCTTTAATAACCCAACTGCTCAACAATCTGGCAACCCTACCCCCCGTATCCTTGCCCAACAAGGAATTTCAGGCCAATAAAGAAGAGGCTGAAATCCTCCTTTCCCTCGGCATCTTGCGGGTAGCAAGCGATGCGAAACAAAGACTTTGCCCCACCTGCGGCAATGAGTTTTTGGACGCGCATTTTATCAACGACACAAAGGCCTTTACCCAATGCGAACAGAATGAAGACGCGGGCCGCGATTACTTCAACCCGCAAGAGCTAAAACAATGGGATTTCGATGTGGACCGCTTCCTTGAATTATTCCAAGATGCGCTGGGCATCAAATCGCCCAAGGTTACGGAAAACATACCCAACCTGCTTTGGGATTTTGGGAATTGCCAGTTAAATGGCGCGACTTATCATCCATTTTTTGCCGCAAACATTGACCAGATTGAAAAACCAAAATTATCAATAGTTAACACCCCCCTTCACAGTGTTGTTTTTTATGTAGGAACGCCTCATACCCAACTCCCAACAAAAGTCATTACAACGCCTCTCGCTGATTATATCCAAGCGATAGAAAGTAGCGGCATTACCGTCAATGAGCCGTTTTTGAACTCTAATTTTCCGCAAAATATTTACCAAACCGACAACGACAGCATCATTCTTGATGATAATATCGCCCTTAGAATAAACCCGCCTCAACTCCTCTTTGATAAAATCCGCGGTGGTCAGTTCCGCGCTAAGGAGAACATTACTCGACTTGACGCAAATTTGGTATCCTACCTGTTCTCAATCAAGGCCCATAATGAAATGGCCCAAACCTCACGCCAACTTGGCGCGGAAATGAGCAAGAACGGCAGTCAGAAATCAATACTTAACCGAATTGCAATCATCAATGGCTTGTGCAAAAAGAACAAAGCGCTCCCGATACTCCACAAGTATGATGGCGCAAAATACGGCCTTAATTCCGACCTTGGATATTTTCACTAAAAAGTTCACTTGATAACTGACTCCTGTGAATAAATAGAACGCCATTCACCCCAAATCCCCCGAAATAAAGGGGGATTTTTCGTTTTGGCGTCTTTAATTTAATAGCCCATTGACGAGTTTTCAAGTGAAGGCAAAAAAATCATTAACAGTAAAGCTTTGGCCAAAAGCTCAAATAATTAAACACCATTACTATGGCAAAAAAACATATTGAGGATGTGCAATTCATCCCCCTAAAGGATAGTTCCGAAGTGTTCAGCACTTACGACCTCGGCTGTTCCGCCGCGCTCCTATGCGCGGGTTTTGAGTTGCTGTCGCTTAACAAGGAAAACCCTTATAAATCCTTGTTCATATTCAAGCGTGAGGACGGCATTGATGAAACCGTTGACGGCTACTGGGCTGACCGTCTGGAAGTTAAGGCCCGCTCGTTCTTTGACGCCATCAAGGCGCTCAAAAATCGTCTTTATTCTAAGTAACACTATGGTCTTATCGGATAACGACATCGCTAAATTCCAAGAGCTTTACGAAAAGTATCTTGGCAAGAAAATCGGCAAGCAGGAGGCCTACGAAAAAGGCATCAAGCTGGTCAATTTGATGTCGCTCATCTATAAGCCCATAACCCAAGAAGAACTGGACCGAGTTGAAGCGCGCCGCAAGGCGACAAAAAAATAACATTACACACTATGACAAACATTACCATCGGAGAGTATCTGGCCCAGAAGGGCATTAAGTTCAGGGTAGCCGGTAAGGAAATCGTTACCGCCTGCCTATTCGGCGATTGCGACAAAGATAGCCCTACCGGCGACTGGCATCTGTATTTTGACAACGAAACCGGCCAATACGACTGCAAAAAATGTGGGGCCAAGGGAAACCTCATCACTCTCCAGAAATTCTTTGGCGATTATGTCCCCGCACGCACGCAATCGCCACATCGCCGTTTATTCGGGGCGGAGCTGGTTGATGAGTGCCAACAAGCACTTCGCCCGAATGTGCGGCAATATCTCAACCTTAGGGGCATTGCTGACGCCACAATAGACGCTTACAAGCTCGGATACGGTAAGTTTTACGGAAGCTGGTGGATAACCATACCAATCAAAGACAGCTTTGGTAATTTCTCCTTTTTTAAGCTTCGGCAAGACCCCGCCTACGGCAACGACAAAATCACCTATCCCAAGGGGGTTGAGGCCCAGCCTTATGACTGGGAAACCATCGAAAAGGGCGGCGAAACCATCCTGATATGCGAAGGCGAACTGGACCGCCTGATTGCGGTATCAAAAGGCATTACTGCCATTACCTCCACCCACGGAGCCGGAACCTTTAAGGAAGAATGGGCGAAAAAGGTTATCGGAAAATATCAGAATATCTATGTTTGCTTTGACAACGATGAAGCGGGCCGGAACGGGGCGCAACGGGTTGCCAAGATGCTAAGCGATTTTGGATGTCAAAATATTTCCATCATTACCCTGCCGCAAGAGGTTGGTGAAAAGGGCGACCTAACTGATTATTTCGCAAAGCTCAATGGAGTAACCGATGACTTGTTTGAAAAATACGCCCACCCTTATCCTGAAAAGATTGACGTTTCCCAATTCGCTCCCCTGACCGCGGACCAACTCGCGGAAACACTTGGCCTCACCATCAAGGAGGACAAACAAAATAAGCTTGCGACTTTTCTCTGTCAGCTTTCCGCCTACTCGGAAAACGCCCAGTTCAATATTTCCTATAACGCCCCATCCAGCACCGGCAAAAGCTACATCCCGACCGAAATCGCCAAATTGTTCCCCAAGGAGGATGTGATGGAAATTGCTTATTGCAGTCCCACGGCGTTCTTTCACGATGTCGGCGAATTTGATAAGGAGCACAAAGGCTATTTGGTTGACCTCTCCCATAAAATATTGATTTTCCTTGACCAGCCGCACAACGAACTTCTCGCTCGCCTGCGCCCACTTCTATCACACGATAAAAAAGAAATCACCCTAAAAATCACCGACAAGTCGCAAAAATTCGGCCTTAAGACAAAGACTATCCTTTTGCGCGGCTATCCGGCAGTAATCTTTTGCACGGCAGGACTTCGAATTGACGAACAGGAAGCAACCCGATTTCTCCTGCTGTCGCCGGAAGTCAACCAAAACAAAATCCAGCAAGGCATTGATGCCACCATCCGCAAGGAAGCCGACAATGACAAATACACCAGCTGGCTGGATGAGGACCCGAACCGCGGCTTGCTCAAAGAACGCATCCGCGCCATCAAGCTGGAAGGTATTAAAGAAATAAAAATTGCCAACCAAGAACGCATCAAAAACAAGTTTTTTGGCGATAACAAGATGCTAAAACCACGGCATCAGCGGGACATCCGGCGGCTCCTTGCCCTGATTAAATCTTTCGCGCTCCTCAACCTCTTCTGGCGGGAACGTCAAGACACAACCATAATCGCCAACGATAACGACATTGATGAGGGTTTTAATCTATGGGACAAAATCTCGCTTTGCCAAGAACTGAACCTGCCCCCTTATATCTATAACCTCTATCAGGAAATTATCCTGCCGCTGTGGAAAGAGAAAAACCCAAATGACGAAGAGATTGAAGCGCTGGGCAACTACGCGGGAATTATAGGGATAACGCGTCAGGATATGTTGTCCCGTCATTACGAGGTTTACGGAAGGCCACTCGATAACTGCCAGTTGAGGCAACAAATCCTGCCAATGCTGGAAACCGCCGGTCTAATCACCCAAGAACAGGACCGCAACGATAAAAGAAAAGTCATTATCTTCCCCGCTTCCGTCCGCCAACTTCTTAACAATAAAAATGGTGAGGGCGAGGGTGGGGTAAATCATAATTAAAACAAAACTATGGAAGAAACATCTCAAAAACAGATTGAAGCTAACCGCCAAAATGCCAAACTCGGCGGCGTCAAAACCGAAGAAGGTAAGGCGGTGAGCCGATATAATGCCATAAAACACGGCATACTTACTACCGCGCTGGCTCTGGAAAACGAAAACGAAACCGAACTGGAAGAGCTTGGGAAAGCGATAAGGTCGGAACTTAAACCTGCCAATGAGGTAGAAATGCTGTTGGCCGAAAGGATAATCTCAAATACTTGGCGGTTGAAACGGGCGATTATCGCGGAACGGGAAATGATTGAACACGACACGGAAAATGAGAAAAACTTTGGCACGGCGCTAAGCTATGACTTTGCCAATTACGACAGCTACGGTAAATTTACCCGCTATGAAACCTGTTTGGAGCGGGGTATTTATAAGGCCCTCCACGAATTACAGCGCCTGCAAGCCATTCGCAACGGGCAAAAAGTAGCTCTCCCCGCGGCCATTGATATTGACGTTAACCAGCAAGAATAATTGGGTTCGTTTCGCAAAATCATAATGGAAAATAATGGATAAAACTGGGTTTTCCTTAATGATTTCGGCAAAATTTCGGCACAAAAAAATATGGGAAGATATTACTCATCAACAAAACCCGAAGCTGATTATCTCAAAAAAATTGATATAAGCTGGCTAAAACAACAAGGTCTATTGCAACGATGGCACTCAAGCACAATATCTTGGACAAATGGTTTCACTGGCGACAAAAGCAGTATCGGCATTGAAGTTGCCCTTTTGGACGATGATAAATACGCCCGCATCCACTATACCCAAACCGAACAAAACGGCGAAAAAAGGGATTTTGATTATCGCATTCCGATTACCTCAACCCCCTGTAATTATGGCGGTCAACGATATTGGTTTGCCTGCCCTTGGTATAAGAACGGGGTATATTGTGGCCGCCGCGTAAGAACGCTCTATAAAGCTGGCGATTATTTTGCCTGCCGCCATTGCTATAACCTGACCTATAGCGAGAGGAACACAAACCGGCGCTATCGTATGCATCCCCTTTTTGAAACCCTGCTAACCAAAGATAAAATTGATAAACTGGAAAAGAAAATCAAAAAGCGATTTTACGCCGGAAAACCGACAAAAAAGCAACAACAGCTTGAAAAGCTTTATCAACGGACAGCAATCAATTACTCTCGCCTAAAAGCGGAAAAGATGATATAATAATTGTGTTGTCCCACTCATTATAAAAAACGGAGAGTTTTTATTTGCCTCGTTGCCCTAAAGGGGCGGTCTGCCAATGAGGCTTACTCTTCGGATTAAGTGAGTTGGGACAACCAGACCGTCCCTTTTGGTATATGAACACACAAAATAACCAAAAAATCACATATTTCCTTTATGCCCGTAAATCCTCTGAAAGCGAGGACCGGCAAGTCCAATCCATCGAGGACCAAGTGAACCGGCTTAAAGAATTAGCGCGTAACTCTAATTTGGAAATAAAGGAAATCCTAACCGAAGCCAAATCCGCCAAAAAGCCAGACTATCGCCCTATTTTTAGCGATATGATAAATCGTATTAAAAAAGGCGAGGCCAATGGCATCCTCTGCTGGCAAATCAATCGGCTTTCCCGCAACCCCGTTGATAGCGGAACCTTGAGCTGGATGCTCCAGCAAGGAGTAATTCAATGCATCCAAACAATAGACCGCAAATACCTGCCCGATGACAACGTGCTTCTTTTTAGTGTGGAGAGCGGAATGGCCAATCAATTCATTATTGACCTGCGCAAAAACAGCCGGAGAGGTATGGAAGGCAAAGCTGAACGTGGCTGGCTCCCTTGCCACGCGCCAATGGGCTATGTCAACAACCAGCTGGAACATACGATTGAAAAAGACCCCGAACGCTTTGATTTGGTCCGCAAGATGTGGGATTTGATGCTTACCGACAACTATACCCCACCCCAAATAAGAAAAATCGCTAATAATGAATGGGGTTTCAAAACGAAACAGTATAAGAGAAAGGGCGGCGATGAAATCTCAAATACCGCAATTTACAAGTTTTTCACCAACATTTTTTATACTGGGATGTTTGAATGGTCTGGCAAAACCTACCAAGGCAATCATCCGCCGATGATTACTCTGGAAGAATACGACCGAGTTCAGGTCATTCTCGGCAAAAGGGGCAAGCCACGGGCCAAGGACCACGATTTTGCGTATACTGGGATTATTTACTGCAAAGATTGCGGCGCAATGTATACCGCCACTGAAAAAATAAAAATAGTGAAACGCACTGGGGGATTAAAAAGCTATACTTATTACCACTGCACCAAAAAGAAGCGCGGCGTTAAGTGCTTGCACGCGAAACCCATCCGCGTGGAAGAACTCGAACAACAGATTGAAGAAGAAATTGAAAAATACACAATCTTGCCGGTATTCCGCCAGTGGGCTTTGGATATTTTGAACAGACAGAATGACAAAGAGATAACCGACCGCGCCAAAACATACGAAATGCAACACACCTCGCTGGTTGCAACCCAGAAAGAGCTCGACAACCTGACCCGTATGCGCTACAGGGATTTGATTGACGATGAAACTTTCATCAAGGAAAGCGAATTACTGAAGGAAAAAATCGCCAAACTGAAGGAAACCCTGCGGCAGACCGAAACTCGTGCGGAAAAATGGCTGGAGCTTACGGAAAAGACGTTTAACTTCATAACCTACGCCCGCGCCGCTTTCCTTCGTGCCGATATAAGGCAAAAGCACGAACTACTCGCCGCGCTTGGCTCGAACTTTTCCATTCAGGATAAAAAACTGCTTATAGAAGCCAATGAATGGCTTGTTCCGATAGAAAAAGGCTATCCGGCGCTGGAAGACAAATATAGGCGGCTCGAACTAACTAAAACTCTCACTTTTGAAGCTAAAAATGAGGCTTTAGCCGCAATTCAGAACGAATGGGGTGACCAACGGGATTCGAACCCGTACAGAGAGCTCCACAAACTCTCGTGCTGCCATTACACCATGGCCACCGTAACATCACCTTATCATTTTACAAAACAATGCTACCTTATTTTGTCAATTATTTCAATCTTTAATATCTTGCTATTTTGGCGCTATGCCTGTTGGTGCCCCTAGTAGCAATCGAACCTACATATCCAGCTTTCTTGCCTATGCACTTGTGCCCCTGACAGGAATCGAACCTGTATTTTCTGCTTAGAAGGCAGATGCTCTATCCATTGAGCTACAGGGGCATACGACAAGCGAAACGAAGGCTAGTATTCTATCCATTGAGCTATGGGAGCAAATTGGCAGATGTTCCAGCTTCCTCGAAAAAAAACCAGGATATTAAGCTATGGGAAAACGCGAACAACGGTATTATAGACAATAGAAATCTTTAGTCAATTGCGATATCCTTGAACAAATCCGGATAAGAGATGGAATCGGCGTTTCTATAATCCTGTTCCCTGGTTTGCCAAATATTAAAAACATTAACCGCCGAGGAACTGTCAAATTCTTTGACTTGCAATACCGATCCTTCTTCAGCGGCTCCGGCTCCGGAGAGCACGGCTTCGCAATAAAGAAAAAAACAAACAGAGATTGCCGCGGATACAAACAACAAACAGCAAAAAACCAAAAAAGGGTTCGATGCCATTTTTTTCAACCGAACATTGATGTTTTTCGCTTTGAATCTAATTGTTTTCATATTCGGATGATGAACCGTTAAATCTGTTTTTTCGCGTAAGCTTTTATGGAAATATCCAATTTAACTTGGCCCTTCTGATCATCATTCCCCTCCACATCCAAAGTATTTTGTTCATTTTTTACCGTTAAGTTGCGTATTTCAATTAGATAAGGGCCCGATTCAATTTTTTTTAAGAACTTCATCGCTGAAGAAAAATTACCCGTAAGAACAATCTGAAAGCTTACCGACGGCAAGCTGTCTTTTTCCGCTTTTGAAGAAGGCGCGGGGAAAAAAGAAGAATCCACCTGGCATTCCTCTGAAACTTTTTCAAGAAAATTAATAAAATCCAGCGGCATTTCCATATTTACAAGAGCCTTTTCCAACTTTGCCAGATCTTCCCCGTTCTTGGCGCGGAATTCGCGGAATTCTTTAGCTTTTATTGTTCTTTCTTCCAATACCAGAATATTCTGGTTTTGTTCTTTAATACTGGCTCCGATATCTTCTATCTCAAAAACCAGCGGACCGATTACCGTTCCGATAATAACCAATAAAATTACCGAAAAAAACAGTATGGCCGCTGATATTTTATTTATTTGGTACATATACGAAATTTAAACTGAAATTGATATTTTTCTGTTCCACCCAGTCATTGGCCGGGAAATCCAGTTTCTGAAAACCGGGATTTTTTTCCAAGTTTTCTTTGAAAGCAACAAGGCTGGCCCGGTCGGGACAATACCCCGAAACCGCTACTTTATTGCCTGTCAATGACAAATTCTTGAGATATATCCCATTGGGCAATGAGCCTATCAAATCCTGAAACATTGAAGAAGCATTAATTTGGTTCTTATAGATAGCAACCAATTTGGTAAAATTAGCATTATAATAAGAAATGCTTTTTTCTTCATCTTCAACCTTCATGATTTGGATCATCTTCTTCTTATCTTCAACGGAAATCTTCTTAACGTCCAACTTTGCTTCAAAAAGGAATTTGACTACGAGAAACATCAAAGCCAGGCAAATCAAACTGGCAACCATCACAATACCTAAGATCATAATGACGCGAAACATTTGCTCCTGTTCCAGTTCGTCTTTTTGTTTTTTGGGAAGAAGGTTTATCATTTTTAAAAACTTTCTTTGGCCTATTCTTTGCCGACCAATCCCCTTACGGCCAGCCCGAAAGCAGTAACAAATTGGCTTGTATCTCCATCAGGGATAACGGACTTTTTTTCTTTTTCCGCCAATAAGCCGTTTGAAAATATATCTCCCTTTTTGACCGGAAGCTTTAATTTCATGTTTATCAATTGATCCAATCCTTTCAAATTGGCTCCGGAACCGCACAAGAAAATCTTTCTAACCATCCGCTTATCTTTCCCAAGATGTTCATGGCTGGCATGGGTATGATAATAATTCAAGTATTTTTCCGTTTGTTGGGTGAAATCTATGATCCCGGGCAAAAGAGATTCGAAAATCGCCCTTTGGTCTTTTTCGGTTCGCCCTTTCGCCAGTTTGATATCATCCTTTTTTTCTTTCAAACAGGCTTCCCCGCTGTTATATTTTTCTATTCCGTAATTGATTTTGATAAATTCCGCCTCCTTCGTATTAACGCCAAGGCTTTTTGAAATCGTATTAATAAAATATTTGTTGGAAATAGGAATGGAAAAAGAGATGCGCAACGAATAACCGGCATATACTGCCAAATTGGTCTTTACGTCGCCAACGTTGATTATTAGAACCGGAGCGTCGGAAAAACCATCATTGACCAGTATACGGGCAACAGCCTGCGACTCCAGCTCGAAAGCAATAGGAGACAAGCCTGCTTTTTTAACAGCATCAACATAAGGATCGATCACAGTTTTCGGAAAGGCGGCAATCAGAATATCGAGATGATCAATTTTTCCGCTTGGCTCCGGTATCGCCTGATAATCAAAACTGGCCTTCGTTAAAGGCATTGGTATATAGTTTTCCGCCTCAAAGGAAACTGCCGAACGCAGATCCTTTTCCGACATCTTCGGCATTTGGATAACTTGTAAAAAAGCCTTATCGTCGGGCAAGGAAACAACCACGTATTTTTTTTCTATCTTTTGTCCCTTGGCTTTCTTTATACAGTTTTTTATCGCTTCAGCCAGTTTTTTATCGTCTTTCACTTCCCCCGCTTCAACAATCCCCGGAGCAATCTCAAGACACGAAATCGCCGAAATAACTGTTTTTCCGTTTCTTTTCTTCAAATCAACCGCACGCAGATAAAAATCTGTTATTTCAAGGCCGAACGCGGCAGTTTTTAAACTTAATAGTTCCATAATAAATCAATTGCATCCGCATTCTATTAAGAGAACGCCCATTTACCATTTTAATCTATCTCTTGCCACCTTACAATTTTAAAATCCGAGCTTGTTGAAGCTATGAATGGCGGAGGATTATAGACCTGGTTTCTGTCGTAATAAGTATAGCGATTCGTGTACCCGGAAACTATCTGGCTGCCGCTGGTCCATTGGGTACCGACCCGCCCGTTGGAAATTATCGAACCATATATTGTTAGAGAATCACGAAAATTATTCGGATAATGATTGCGTCCAAACCTTCCTTTCTGGGCAACAATAATTGTGTGCAGCTCCATATTATTAGGAGACTGGGGACCGATCAAAACATTCTTTTCGGCAATAAGCGCCAACCCATCGGAACCGCTATAAGTGGAGTAAGTGATGTTGGAAGGAAGAACGATGCTCGTATCGACATTAATGTTTATGAGGTCGGCCGAAGCGACAACAACCTTTCCCTTCACCGTACCTTCAACCCATAGGTTATCTTCCAGGTATATCACCGAGCAATCGGCAGGTATGCTGTAGGTCCCGTATAGGCTCTCATTATTAATGGTAAAACGATCCTGCTGCCAGCCTTCTTCTTCGCTATAACCATTTGTCTGTTGAAGAGCTCTTACCGCCCAAACTTCCACTCGGCCGTTACTCAAAAATTTTAAATGGTAGCCTTTGCTTCCCGGAACAAGATCAACTGATTTCGGAAAATACAAACCGCCTCCGTTTTGAGCCTTGTCTTTTATCATTGCCAAATCGATGGTAATCGCGTTGAAATCAAACGGAGGTGTAGGATATTTAAAAAGGCTGACTGTAGGATTATCGGTGGTTGTAAAAACTCCGGGACAGATACAGTTTCCTCCAGAGGTATAGCAGCCATCGCCGGTCGGGCACGGATTGCAGCCAAAGGAAGAAGTACAAATCCATTCCCCGGCATTGTTGCGCACCGCAGCGCTGCTGATAAGCGACTGGTTGCTTCCATCCATACGGATTCCTCCGTTGGAATGGTAAGGGCCGTTAATAATATGGTCGTCTCCAATCCAAACGTTGCTGTTTAAAATATAGGAATACTTAGCTATGGAGTCTTTGGCATACAGCACCCTGATAGTTCGCTTGCTTGAAGGATAATTATTGGTCCAGCCAACCGAAGTAATCGTTCTTTGGATAACTTGCCCGCACATTTCCGCGGAGTCGGAGTCAATGGTAAACTTTCCGATCGAGTTGCCGTTATTGTCCAGATAATCCTTGGTTCCGGAGCAACCGGCCTCAACACCATGGTTCAAGCACCAGCGATAATATTCCACGCCAGCTTCGGCAATGTTCAACGATTGGTTCCAGCTTACCTTTTGGGCCGAATGGCGCAACTGCATTAAAATAAGCCCGAAAAGGGCGCCTATAAGGACCAGAAAGACCGCGCCAAAAATCAGCACATAAAACACAATGAACCCTTTTTCTTGCCTATCTTTTTTTGAAATTAATACATCCATTATGCTTCTTTTGCAATTAACGATCATTCTTCTTTTAAATTCCTCAATTGCACATACTGTTCCAAGTCATAATCGCCCGGAGGGCGGTTGGGATCGATATTGATAACCATGAAAAGTTTCATCATTTTCGTATCGCGTAATATCGCCGGGTCCAGAATAATTTGATTGCCGTCCTTATCGAAATAAGTAAAGATCGGCGGAGCATTCCTGACATAAGAAGTAATAATTTTTACTTCTTCCTGGCTGTCCAGATAAACCGGCGGCACTCCTGACGGTTCAATTACGCCTCTTTTAAGCTGATTCCCGACGTTAGGAATCTCTTCAACAAACGAGAACTCAAACTGCGCTTTCAACGAATGGGATCCTCCCCAGGAACACCCCGGATCAACCTGGTTGCTGCCGTCAACCATAACTTGCACGGAATCATCCTGGGCCGCCGAAGTAATATCGTAAGTTTGCACGCCCTGCCAAGCCGCAGCGCAATCATTGCATCCGCTCACGCACAGAGTATCAATATTGGATCCGTCGATATATACAGAAGCCGTTTCGTTGCTGCTGCCAAGGTCTCCCTCTACCGATACTTTCAATTGAGCTGATTTTAAAGTTCCTGTCAGGAAGTTCGTAAAATTAACATTGCACGACCCCCCTTTTGAATTGGTTGAACACTGTCCGGTATCGGATCCGCTGTTCACTGTCGCCAAAAAATATCGGACTTTTTCGATAGTGCCGTCCGCATCAACATCGCTATAAAAAATAAATTCTTTCCCCGCGCCCATTTCTATGGGATAGGCCCCGTTTTCTCCGTAATTAGCCTGCCGGATTTCGCTAGCCATGACTTCAACCCCGCGCCTGGCTTCGTCTATCGCCATAGATTGCTGAATAGAATATCCTTGAGTTTGATAAATCATAACTATCGAAGCCGATACCACTCCAAAAATTAAAGCAAAAACAAAAATAACCGCGATTGATTCAATCAAAGTAAACCCTTTATCTGCCAATTTTACTTTTTTATCAGTAATAAATTTCATGCTATTGATTAAAAATCACTCATTCTGTTGAATACTGATGATTTTTGCCGTTTCCCCGGATACCGTCGCCGTGCCTGAATAATCCGTATAACCCTGGAGAGAAACCGTCAGGTCATAAACCCCGTTTTGCAGCGGCGCGAAATAAGTTTGGCCATCCTCATTTGTGTATTGGGTTTTATCATAGCCAAGCGACGCATTCTGAAGCCTGATCGAGGCGGAGAAAACCGGACCCAAAGTAACATCGTTTTCAACCGTTGCCAATAATGCATTCTGGGCCCGTAAAAATAATTTTACCGGTACAACGCTTCCCGGAACGGCATTTATGGGCTGAGGGCTCGGATCAATGCCAATCAGGCTTAATCCTTCCGACGGGTCAACAGCTATAGTGTATGCGTCACCCTCAATATCTTCTATATCCAAATGTCCCGAAGCATCAAGAATATGGTTAGCGGAGTATTTATATACGGTTTCGCCTGCCCCGTTTTTCCCGATAGTTTTAGATCCCAATAAATTGAAAGCGACATCTCCTATCGGAACGCTCGTATCGTTTGTCCAAGAAATTCTCCAGTCTCTGATCTCGGGCGTAGCTAACGGATCGTTTGATAAAAGAGTCCCTTTAATCTTCAGCTGCGAATAGATGTTCTTATCCAATCCCGAAAGATTAATAGGCGAACTTCCAAAACCAATGGTATTCCCTCCCAAGCTGCCTTCGGGCACTAATGTCCAATCAGCGCCGTCAAAATAAAGAATTTGATATTTGATATCAGTGGATGCCGGACGGTGATCGGTAAATTCCGCGTAATCCCAAGAAACCAGATCTGACGGAGCTACGGAATTAGAAATTACATATCCGTCCTCCGAATACGCGGGCCCCGCTATTAACACGGCTCCGGAAACCACCTGCGCGTCGAATATATCCGAGATCAATGATTGGTCTGAAAAAGTATCGCCGAAATTATCATGGCCGTTCGGAACAGCCCCATCAACAACCAACGTACTATTTTGATCGGTCATAAGGCTCATCTCGGTAGCATCGCCATTCAATACGGCAGGATTGGGACTATCGGGAACCGCAACTTCAGCAGTGCTGTAAGTTCTGGCATTTCCGTATCCGGATTTATCAACTTCCACCCGGTAGGTGCCGACCGGTAAAGTAAAAGAATGTTTTCCGCTTGACGGAACCGCAGTATCAATCAAATTGCTTGTCGCTTCTTCATAAACGGATATCGTTGGAGACAAAACGAGGGCTCCGGTCGAATCAAATACAGTAACCGTCAATATCCCTCCAGGCTGGCTTAAGCATGTTTGAGCCTCCTGAACTGCGTTTTTTGGAGAAATAGCGGCGGAGACCGTCAACTGGCCGGCGAAACTATCCTGCCACGTAACAGTCACATCGGCTTTTTTATAATCCCAATTACAATTATCCGCTGCTCCGAATCCGTCTTCCGAATCCGTTACAAACTGAATTTTAGTTTCAATCGTATAATCAACCCCGTTTATGGTTTTAACGATTTCCTGCTCTAAAATTCCCTCTGCCATTGGAAGCACCGCGTCTACCAATCCCGCCGATTCGTAAGTAAGGTTTTTTATCTCTTCGATCCGGCTGTTGGCTAGCGCAGTCGCAACTATTTTATTCTTGCTTACTCCGATAACTTTCAAACCAAGCCGGTAAGCACCGAATATTCCGAAAAAAACAATCGCAAAAATCGTTACTCCGACCAAGGCTTCAATCAGCGTAAATCCTTTATTTTTGATTGTTTGTTTTTTTCTGAAAATCATCTTAGGTTTGATGAATTATTTACGCTCTGTCGAACCTGAACCGCGGTGAATCCGGTATTTTAAACCCGGCCTATTTTTGTTTTCAGTGTTAATTGATGGAATCCATCATCGAATACATCGGCTGGATCATGGAAACGGCAAAAAACCCCACAACGGCTCCAATGATAATCATTAAAAATGGTTCAATTACAGATGCAAGGTTTTTTGTCGCCTCGCTAACTTCATTTTCATAAAAATCGGCCAGCTTGGAAAGGATAACGCTCGTCTCTCCCGTCTCCTCTCCGACAGCAATCATTTGGATCAAAGTAGCCGGATAAATTGAATCGTATTGTTTTAACGTTTCCGAAAATTTTTCGCCCTTTTTCACTTTCTCTTCAGCCTCAATCAAGGCTGTTTTATACTGATAATTGCCTAAAGTATTGGCCGTTATTTCCAAGGCCCGCGGAAGAGATACGCCTGAAGCGATCAGAGAACTTAGATTCCTAACCGTATATGCCGAATTGATATTTTTTACGATAGGAGAAATAATCGGCATTAAAAGCATTAAATTGTCGTAAGATCTTTTTCCAACATTAGTTCTGATAAATTTAGCCATACCGGCGATAAATAACGCGGTTAAAAGAACAATTAACAATATATTGCTCTTAAAAAAATTCCCCATGCCCATAACGATCCGGGTGGTCATTGGAAGCTCAACCTTCAGTTCAATGAAAGTTGCCGACAAGGTAGGTACGACGTAAACCAGCATCAAAACTCCGATACCAATCATCAATACGAAAATTACGGCCGGATATATCAAAGCTCCTTTTACCTTACACTGAAGATCATAATCTTTCTCCAGCTGCTTATCGAGAATATCCAGTACTTTTTCAAGGGTTCCTGTTTCTTCCCCCACTTTCACCATGCTGCAATAAAAATCGGAAAATATTCCAGGATATTTTTGCATCGACTCGGAAAAATTCTTACCTTGGGTAATCTCCGTTTTTATCGCTTCTAACGCTTCTTTTAGCTTCTTATTCTTCGCCTGGGCAGAAAGTATGCTAATCGAACGAGGAAGCGACAAGCCGGAAGCGATCATAACTTGGAGATTTTTTGTAAAAAAGATCTTTTCTTTGACGCTAACCCCAAAAGACGGAAGCGAGATCTTGAAACCTCTTTTTACCTTATCTTCACATTTCGCTTCAAGCAACACAAAACCCTCTTGATGGAGAATTTTCGCCACTTCTCGGGAATCGCTAGCCTCAACTTCGCCTATCTTTTGAACCCCTTCCAGCGATTTCGCAACATAAGAGTACTTAGACATAAGATTGCTTGGTATAAGAGTGCTTGGACATCAAATATTTATTTTCCCAATAGTATTATCCTTTTAATAAGAAATATTTTTCCTCGCTATCTTAAATAATTATACCTCTTTTTTGGCCTTAACGAAATTAAGAAAACGGACAAATAAAACGAAAAACCGGGCATTTCCCCGGCACAAACAGCATAAATTAATTGGCTGTCAATCTACCAAGGCCAAAACGTTTCGGCTACTGCTTGAGCTGCTCTTGTAAAGAAATCGTCTTTTAAACCCGCGCCGTTGCGCGATATCTCTTCGCCCTGGCAATAACATTGCGGCATTACCAGATCGTTGGAAAATTCCCTCAAAACAACCGTATCAACGCCATTTTTAGCCGTTGCCTGCCCCGAACCTATAAGTTCCTTGGGCGGATTTAAGGGCGCGTAAGGACTGTTTACGGATGATACGGCGAAAAATATAGCTAAGGCAAACATCAAAGCCGAGCCGATAACCAACGCGAAATCAGGCACGGGGTTTCTGTCGATAAGATTCGGTTCATCCCAATTTTTTTTCTTGACCTTATCTCTGATCTGTTTCGCGGAATTTTCATTAACCGTCAGAACCTCCGGTTCCTCAATGGAGACGGGTTGCGCAATTTCCTGAATGATTTCTTCTTCTTTTGCCGAAGTTATGCTTGTTTGAATTTCTTTTATCTCTTTTATCTCTTCCTTCATTTCCGCCTCGAATTCCTTTACTTGAGCCTTTTTTGCAGCTATTTTAGCATTCCACTCTTTGGTTTTTTTAACGTAATCTTTTATCCATAACTCGGTCGTCATCCATTTTTTTCCCAATTTAATCGACTTCAGTTTTCCCTGCCTCGCGCGCAAACGCAAATACGGCTCCGAATAAGAGCAAAGTTTGCTGGCTTCAAATAAACTTATGTATTCCGTGTTGATATGCTCCTCCACTTTTTTATATTACAGATTTATTATAATTGCTTTTTTGAAAAAAAGTAAGTTCTTTTTGAAAATAACTCCGTCTTCAATATGATTTCTTCGAACCTAATCGCCAAAACTGCTGGTTATTCGACAATTACCCTTAAAACTTCCTCAATGGAAGTTGTTCCTTGGGCCGCTTTGATAAATCCGTCTTCAAACATGGTTATCATGCCCTCTTTTTTGGCCTGCGCCTGAATATGATCGGCAGTCGAATTATTCACTATTAAATCCTTTATCGCGGATGACAGATGCAATGTTTCATGAATTCCAATCCTGTCCAAATAACCATCCGGACAATCCTTCGTTGGAGTGGGACGGAAAAAAGGAATGCTTTTCCAAGTAGCCTTGGAACCAACAATTTTCTCTTCTTTTAGAATTTTCATTATCCGGCTTAAATCACAATAACGGGATAAATTCTTAATATCCGATTCCTTTAAACGATATTCCTCTTTTTGCTCGTCCAGACACCGGATCAACCGCTGGGCAACGATCAAATCTAAGGTTGAGGAAATTAAAAACGGCTCGGCCTTCATGTCGATAAGCCGCGGAATGGCGCCTCCCGCCGAATTAGTGTGCAAAGTCGATAACACCAAATGCCCGGTAAGAGCGGCATTAATCGCTAACGCCGCTGTTTCATTATCACGTATTTCTCCCACCATGATAATATCGGGATCCTGACGCAAAAGCGTCCTTAGACCGGAAGCAAAGGTTAAGCCGATTTTGGCATTCACTTGAGTCTGGTTAATCCTGGGCATCTGGTACTCGATAGGATCTTCAACGGTGGAAATGTTAACTCCCGGCTCGTTAAGAATATCCATCATCGAGTAAAGCGTTGTTGTTTTTCCTGATCCGGTCGGGCCGGTAATTAAAACCAAACCCATCGTTTTTTTCAGAGTATCTTCGATTAGATCCAGTTGTGTTCCGCGGAAACCGAGTTTTTTCAAATCTACCGCCCTCGAAGTCTCAGGTAAAAGGCGCATAACGATTTTTTCCCCGTGAAAGACGGGCAAAGTCGATACGCGCAAAGAATAGCGCCACTCCTCGCTTTCCACTTTAAACCGGCCGTCTTGCGGCAAACGATGTTCGTCAAGTTTCAAATTCGATAAAACCTTAATCCTGGCAACGATGCCTGAAGCTGCCGTTTTCGGCAAAGTCATGGCATCGCGCAATATTCCGTCGATACGGTACCGGATTAAAACTTCCTTTTCGGTCGGTTCGATATGAACATCGCTGGCCCGCTGCAGAATCGCGTGCTTAATTAGCGTGTCTACCACTCTGATAACCGGCATCTCCTCGGCAACTTTTTTTAATTCCTCCTTCTCCACTCTCTCCACGCCCCTTTCGTCATCTTTTATCATTTTTAACTCTTTTCCGTCTTTCTTGTTTTTCGATTCTCCGTTTTTTAAATCTTTTAAATCCGCGCCTTCATCCTTGATCAGCTCGCCAAATTCGGCCTGAAGCGTCTTTTGATACTGCAAAAGGCCATTCTTGATGCTTTCAGGAGTGGTAAGCCTGGGCAAAATCCTTAGATTAGTGGTTTTTTTAATAAATTCGATCATCCGGAGATCTTCCGGATCCAACATCGCAACTTCAAGAGAAGAAATGTTTTTCCTAAAAGCAATAATATTGTTAGCTTTTGCTATTGCTTCCGGAATCATTTTCAATACATCATGCGCAATAACCTCTTTTTCAAGATTAACAAAAGGAATCCCTAAGATGTAAGCTTTTAGTTTTATCAGCTCCTCTTGCGTAATATAACTCTCCGAAACCAAAATATCGTCAATTTTGCAGTTGAGATCGTTGCTTTTTTCCAAACATTCGCTAAATTGTTGCTCATTGAGCAAACCCGCGTCCAGTAAAAAAGCTTTAAGTTGTTGCAGCTCTACCTTCATTTTTTTAGGAAAACTGGCGCAATACTAATCAAACAAAAGCCCCATGCTTCGCCGGCGGCTCAATTTAACGTTAAAAACGAGATAATACCGGCAAGAGGTCACATAGCGGGACCATCAACGGTCTTTTTTATCTTTTCGATGATTTCCTTGAGAGAGTAATCGCTCTTAACCAGATAGGTCGTGGCGCCCAATTCTATGGCTTTATCAATATTTTCCATTTCCCCCAAATTAGTGAGAACGATTATAGGTATTGATTTCGTCTGTTCGTCCTGTTTTAAAGATCTTAGAACATCAAACCCGTCTCTTTTGGGAAGAACGAGATCCAGAAGAATCATGTCCGGATGTTTTTCCCTAGCCAGCTTTATACCCAAATCGCCATCGAGAGCGGAAATCATATTATAACCTTCTTGCTGGATTATCGCACCAACAGTTTTTTGCATAGCTGACTCATCCTCAATAAAAAGAATAGTTTTTGGCATAATGTATGAATGAATGAATTTCTTAATTAACCTTTTTTAGATTCGTTCTGCCTCCCGCAATTATTAACTTGAACGTTTTAATTTTTAAGCGTTTTTTTTAGCTTTCTATTTTTGACAAACCGGCAATTTAAACCAGAACGTTGTGCCAATGCCCTCGCGGCTCTCAAAACCGATCTTTCCCCCGGATCGTTCAATTATGTTTTTGGATATATAAAGACCCAATCCCGAACCATTGGTTTGATAACGCCTCACATTGTCAGCCCGGAAAAACTTCTGAAAAATATACTTTTGGTCTTCTTTCGGTATGCCGATGCCGTTATCGGCAATCTCAAAGAAAATATGGGAATTCTTGTGATACACTTTTATATTGATTTCCCGCTCCTTGTCTTTCTGGACGGTGTCGGTAGCAAAATTCATATACCTTATCGCATTGTATAAAAGATTCTCGACTACTTGCAATATCTGAAAAGGATCGGTATAAACCTTAGGGGCGTTCTTTTCCAAATCCATATTTATCTTGATATTCGAAGATTTTGCGATTGGCTTAAATTCCGCAACTAAGTCCCGCACAAGATTTTCCATTGAAAATTCCTCTTTTTTAAAAACCAATTTGGTCGCTTCTATGCGCGAAACAGTAAGAAGCTCGGAAACCAGTTCCTGCATCCTTTCAAGGTTTTCTTTCAGAATTTTGAAATACTCCGTTTGCTTTTCTTCGATCTTGCCCAATATCCCGGACATCAGCAGCTCCACGATCCATTTTAAGTTGGTTAAAGGAGACCGGATCTGGTGCGAAACGATACTTACGAACTCCGATTTCAAACGGTTTGTTTCCGCCAGCCGCTCAAAACTCTGAACAATGACAAAAGCGATGGAAATCAAGAAAGTAGCCAAAAATAAGACGATAAGCACTATAATTTCAGGATCGGAAATATAATGGCTGCCTATCAAATAAATCGTGATTGAAGTTGCCATAATCACGCATCCCATCAAAAGGAAAAGAAATTGGGGGCATTGCCAAAGCGGTATCCCGTATTTTTTACACTGTTCAATAATGTTGATCTGTTTATAAAAAGATTCAGGCATGGTTTTTAAAAAGTTTAATGCGTTTAAAATTCAATTTTATGTTTTACAAATGTTGTTTCGCCAGGAGCGGTATGAAGCCCCGCAGGCGGGCAGAAGATTCATACTTTGGGTTGCTTTTTATTCCCATAACAAATCCTTGGCCTGCAAAATAATTAAGGTATTATTTATTATACTAAATAATCATAATGTTGGAAAATCCAGTACCAGCCTGATCCCGCCAAAGGTTGACTTACCGGCCTTAAAAAGATATTATATTCCTGAAAGGAACGGAAGTTTTTGTTTTTAATTTTTTCCCGGTTTTAATCGGGGTGTAGTGCAACGGCAGCACAAGTCCTTTGGGAGGATTTAATTCCAGTTCGAGTCTGGACACCCCGAAGAGAGTTCTCCTATCGGAAATGGGATTGCATATCTGATATAATCTAATATCCGAAGCCAAAAGTTAGAAAATGCGGGCGTAGCTCAATGGTAGAGCCCAAACCTTCCAAGTTTGTGACGTGGGTTCGATTCCCATCGCCCGCTCCGTAATTTCAAAACCGGCCTATTGGTCGGTTTTGATAGTAGAAAAAAGCCGCATTATGCGGCTTTTTTTGTTTTTTAATGCTACTTTGCGTATTCGGTTACGCGGGTTTCTCGAATAACGTTCACTTTAATTTCCCCTGGATACCTTAATTCTTCCTCAATCCTTTTGGCAATCTCTTTGGCCATTTTCTTGGCTCCCCAATCATCAATTTCTTTTGGCTTTACAAAAACCCTGATCTCGCGGCCGGCCTGCAAAGCCCAAGCTTTTTCTACGCCGTTAAACGAAGTCGCAATGCCTTCCAATTCTCCCAACCGCTTCAAGTAATTTTCGACCGTGTCTTTTCTCGCTCCGGGACGCGCTCCCGATATTTGATCGGCGGCCTGAACCAATATCCCTTCCAAACCCTCATAAGGAAACTCTTCGTGATGGGACTTCATGGCCGAAATTACGGCCGGATCTATATTAAACTTCTCCAAAATCTTAATACCGATCTCCACATGAGATCCCTCTATCTGTTGATCAATCGATTTTCCGATATCGTGCAATAATCCGGCCTTTTTCGCTACCCGGACATTTCCTCCCACCTCGGCAGCCATGGCTCCCGCCAAATGGGCCACTTCCATGGAATGGAGCAAAACATTCTGGCCGTAACTCGTCCGAAAACGCAACCGTCCGAACAATTGCACCAGTCTGGGAGGCAAATCAAGGATTCCAACATCATAACATGCTTGCTCTCCCGCTTCTTTGATCTGGTTAGCTATTTCTTCTTCGGCCACTTTGACCGTTTCTTCGATGCGGGCCGGCTGAATACGCGAATCCTGTATTAATTTTTCCAAGGCAATTTTCGCGATCTGCCGGCGAGTAGGATCAAAACCGGAAATCACAACGGTTTCCGGAGTTTCATCGATAATCACTTCCACTCCCGTAAGCCTCTCTAAGGTACGGATATTGCGTCCTTCTTTGCCGATAATCCTTCCCTTGATATCGTCTGACGGCAAACTGACTATCGATGTTGTCACTTCCTGCGCCTGGGAAAGGGCGCATTTCTGAATCGCCTGGACTAAAATTTCTTTGGCCCTTTTTTTAAACCTTTCAATTCCGTCAGACTCAAGGCTGCGGGATTTATCGAGAAGATCCCGCTGATACTCTTTTTCCAAAGCTTCAAACAATTCCTTCTTGGCATCTGCTTTGGACAAACCCGCGACTCGTTCTAAATTATCCACCGCTTGCTTGTGGACCTCTTCCAAATTTTCCTTTAAAGACTTGAGTTTTTTTATTTTTTCCTGAAAATCTTTTTCTTTTATTTCAAACTCCGTAATCTTCTGTTCCAACATACTCTCCCTTTTTAAAACCAATGACTCGGTCCGAATAAGCTCCTTATGTCGCTGCTGAATTTCATTTTTCGTCGATTCAGTAAGCTTCTGGGCTTTTTCTTCAGCCTCAGCCAAAATCTTTTGGGCTTCCAATTTCCCTTTTTGAATTTTCTTGGCAAGTATCTTCTCAATAGTGCCTGCTCTTTTTTGCGCTATCATCTGGCGGGCGTAATAGCCCATAAACACGCCGACGATCAAGACAATGATTTCTATAATTAATGGATCCATGATTTTAATTGCGAATCTGGTCCCGCCTCCTCCGGGCTGGCCGGAAAAACTATCAACAAAAATTATTCTGAACGAAAGGCCAAACTCGTTTTTTTCTTAAACTGTTTCTTTGAATTAACTTTCTTTAGTTATTGGACATTCTGCGATTTATAAAATCCTTCCTTCTCTTCAGTACAATAAATCGGAGAAGCGCTATCGCCATTTATTCCCGAAAGTACCGACAAAAGGATAACCCCGTTCTGCAAAGCTTGTTTGCGCAATATAGCATAAAACAAGCCCAGGCTAGGTTTAAAAAGACGCGTTTAGAGGTATTTTAACTGCTTCTATTCTATTAACAATAAAAGGCTAAAAACGATATATACCAGCCAAAAATCTGTCCAGTATAAAACCAACCAAATTCATTTTTCTCTGTTCGGGAACAGTCATTGTAACTTCTTCCCAGTCAGGAATAGATTTTGACTTTAATTCGTATTCCAAGTAATCAGACCTTCCGCCAGTATCGGATACGGTCAGCCTTATTGTATTAGTTTTATCAACTATAGTAACAAAAGCAGATTCGCTGTTTCCCCCTATAACCCCGCCCTTCCAAAGCCACTCCCTGGTATCGATCGACTCGCCGTCGCTAGCAACAGAATGGATGCTTAAAGACGGATCATCTTTGAAATATACAGTCGCGTCTTTAGCGATTTTGCCGGACAAAGGCCCGCAATCCCGCCAATTAATGTTGTCCAAAGAACACATAAAACCAGCCGCTATCTCCGCCTTGATAGTAATATCGTGCGTTACTGAATCTGAATTGGAGCCGAAATCCCGAACCGTCAATCTGATCGTATAATTTCCAGCTGCCAAACCGGATTGAAGCGTGCAATCGCTTATACCGTCGAAATCCGGACAGCCCGGTATCGTTTGATAGGTCGAATCGTCCGCGCCTTGAACTTTATAAGTCCATTCGGACTTGGCGATATCAGCTTGTCCATCGGGATCCGTAGAATCGTTAACAATCTTGTAAATACAAGGCGTCGGATCGGCTACGGGGCGATACGATACCCAGGTTGTCACATTACACGTACCGCCGCTACATTGGCTGCCTTCGCAAGACATCGCCGCTTCGGGGGAATGGGCAAAACCAAAATTGGTTTTAAGTTTATAGTCCGAAGTCCCGCAAACAGCCCGGTCTTGGCAATTGAAGCTTAGCCATCCCAAAACCTGGTCTGACCATGCCCAACCATGAAACTCTCCTGTGGCAGCGTCTATATACAAAGGGTAAGGACTGCCATCTTGGGCAATTCCTCCCAGCTTTACCCATCCATCCCAACCTCCTCCGTTGGCCAGTACCCTGGCCCATCCGCTCACCGTACATTTGCCCGCAGGACAGCTTAAATCCACGGTAGCCACGCAAGGGGCGGTCGGACATCCGGTCAAATCGATTTCATTAAACGTTATCCAACCGATGTTTTCCGACCAGGCAAAGCCCGACATTTTTCCATCAACAGCTACGTTTATTCCGTAATCGCTTGACGCGCAAGTTCCGGTATCGGTGCAATTTGAACTAATCCAACCGATGTTTTCCGACCAGGCAAAGCCCGATACATTATCACCAGAATTCGCCGTTATAGCGCCGGGCGATAGAACGCAAGCGACCGCTAGGAAAATCGAAACTAAAAACAAAACATAACCTTTATTATTTTTTAATTCCATTTTTAACGGATGCTTACGCCTTACCAAGCTTATTAGGCCTAGGCGTTAGCGTCTTAAAATTACGTATTGTAAATTATAACATAACCGCTTTTATTTGGGAATACGACCAAAAGCGCCCCCGTTAGCAAGGGGGCGCTTCTTAAATCACGATCTATTAATTTTTAGACCCCGGGCGGATCCTGGGAACAAAATGAATCCTTAGGCTTCCTGCCCGCAAAAAGCGGGCAGAAATGAGGATGCCAAAGGAAGCATCCTTTGGCCGCCACCCCGGGAGGCGAAATTCCTGTGAAAAATATAAATTCGATTATTTGGTTTTTATCACTTCGTCGATCAAGCCGTATTCCTTGGCTTCCTGGGCCGACAGATAGAAATCCCGATCCGTATCGTTCGCTATTTGCTTGATATCTTTGCCGGTATGTTTGGCGATTATCGCATTCAGCTTCTCCCGAATTTTGAGAATCTGTTTCGCCGTGATCTCGATTTCAACGGCTTCCCCAGTCACTCCGCCCATCACCTGATGCAGCATGATCTCGGAGTTGGGCAGCGCAAAACGCTTGCCTTTAGCGCCGGCAGTCAGCAATACAGCTCCCATCGAAGCAGCCATACCGACGCAAACGGTCGATACCGGGCACTTGATATGCTGAATCGTGTCGTAAATTGCCAAACCGGCTGTAACCGAACCTCCCGGACTGTTCAGATAAAGCTGGATATCCTTTTTTTCATCCTTGGAAGCCAAGAATAAAAACTGGGCTATCACGGAATTAGCCACAACATCATTCACTTGTCCGCCAAGGAAAATTATTCTTTCCTTCAACAAACGGGAATAAATATCGTAAGCCCGTTCTCCGTATTGGGTCTTTTCGATAACTGTTGGTATTAGATTCATTGCTTTCCCATCGATTTTTATCATCAATGGGCTTTTATTCTGAATTGGCTGCGTCACTTTTTGAAAAAAGATTCCAGCAATTCAAAAACCTTCTCGTTTTTGACGATGTCTTTGTAATATTCTTTCAAATAGTTCATATCAAGATTTTCTTTTTGTTCCCCGGAAGTAACTTTTTCTATCACGTCCTCAATCTCCTTTTCGGTCGGTTCGATCTTTTCGATCTTGGCAATTTCTTGGAGAATCAGGAAATTCTTGATCTTTTTTTCGTTGTCGTCGTTGAAAGTCGCCTTCAGCTCGTCCTCGGTTTTCTTGATTTTCTTTAAATAATCCTCAAAAGGCATGTTCAATGCCTGCGGGGTTTTGCGGCGGAGATCTTCCATCATGCGTTCGGTTTCACGCGCTATCATGACTTCCGGAACTTCGATCGTGGCAATAACGCGCAATTTATCAAGCAGATCTTCGCGGATGTGCTCTTTTTCGTGCTGGGCTTTTTCCATCTTTAACCGCTTAATATCTTCGTCGGTTACTTCGGGTTCCTTAAAAGTAATCTGTTTGGCGGTTTCTTTATAATCTCCAAGTGTCACATCCGGAAAAACCGAAATAATGAATTTGTATTCAAAAGGATTGCCTTTGGCTAGTTTGACGATCTCAACTTCCGGATAACCCAGCGGCTCCAGATGGTTTTCGGTTATCACTTTAGGATAACTGTCTTCAATGGCGATTTTTGATGCTCTTTCCAGAATCCTGGCATCTCCGGCCTTGCGGGCCACAAGCTCCTTAGGAGCCATTCCTTTGCGAAAGCCTTCCACTTCCAGCTCTTTCACAAATTCATCCAGCGCGGTTTCTATGAATTTACCAAATTCTTCTGCCGGTATTTCAACCAAGGTTTCGATCTTTGATTTCGGCAATTTATTGATCGTTGCTTTATTCATTATTTTTCTTTTGTTTTTGTTTTAGACTTCGATTTCTTTTCCTTTTTCGGCTTGTCCTCGATTTTCGTTTCGGTTTTTTCACCGGTTTTCGCCTTTTTGGCTTTTTTGCCCTTCTTTTCTTTTAACTCTTCTTCTTTGTCTGCGCCTTCAACCGCGGCTTTTGCCTCGCCGTTCTCCTTTGTTTCTTCGGCGGAGCGTTCCGCTTCCGCCGCCTCCTCTTGCGCCGCTTGCTTCATTTCCAAAGCCAGCGCTTCCTCATCAAGATTTTCATGGCTGCGGACATCGATCTTCCATCCGCTAAGCTTGGCCGCCAATCGGACATTCTGGCCGTCTTTTCCGATAGCCAGCGACAACTGATCGTCGGGAACGATAGCCAGCGCCTTGTTTTTCGGCAAAAGCCTCACCTCCATGATCTTGGCCGGCGACAGCGCGTTAACAATGTATTTCTCCGGTTCGCCGGAATATTCAATAATATCGATTTTTTCTCCGCCCAATTCATTGATCACCGCGCTTACGCGCGTTCCCCGCTGTCCTACGGCCGCGCCGATCGGATCGATACCTTCAACGGTCGAAGCCACGGCAATTTTCGTGCGCGATCCCGCCTCGCGGGCAATCGACTTTATCAGAACTTGGCCGGATGCGATCTCGGGAACTTCCAATTCAAAAAGTTTGGAAACGAATTTCGGATAAGCTCGCGATAAAAAGATGACCGGTCCCTTCGAGGTTTGCTCCACCTTCATAATAAACACTTTGAGGCGCTGGCCTGGCCGGTAAAATTCGCCCATCACCTGCTCCTCGCGGTTTAAAATACCCAGGGTTTTTCCAATATCCATAAACACGGTCTTTCCCTCGAGCCGCTGAATAACGCCCGACATAATCTCGCCCTCTTTAAGCTTGAAGTCCTGGAAAATGCTTTCCTTTTCCGCTTCGCGGATCTTTTGGATGATCACTTGCTTCGCGGTCTGGGCGGCAATACGGCCAAAATCCGCCTTCTCCTCCAAAGGAAGCTTGATTTCGTCGTTGATCTTGATATCGGCATTATCCTTTAAAGCATCCTCAAGCATCACATGCTTTTCAGGGTTGAATTTAATCTTTTCTTCGCTGGCTTCGATCGCCTTGTCTTTTAGCTGTTCCAACTCTTCATCGGTGTAAAGCATGCTCGGCTCAACAACCGTTTTCACTTGCCAGAATTCCATTTTACCGGTCCTTACATCCATTTTAGCCTTGATCACTTGGCTTTTTTCCCCATATTCTTTCTTGTACGCGGCCGCCAAAGCGGTCTCAATGCTTTCAATTATTTTTTCCCGGGCCAAACCCTTTTCTTCGGCGATCTGGGCAATGGCTAGGCCAAACGCTTTAATATCCATCGTAATTAAACTCGAATCCTCGAAGCTCGAAACTTAAAACATAATTTCCTGTTTTTGATTTCGCGCCCCGCGTTTCGGCTTATTTGTTATTTATGTTTGTTGTTATTAACAGCAATGTCCGTTTACTCAACGGACTGTTTATATTTTAGCAGTTTATCAAACGTTGTCAACTTTAACGTAAAAGAGGCTAGATGATAGCCTCTTTGTTTTGGAAGCCTAGGCAAGCAGGCTTCCAAAACCTTGTGGAAACCGCTGGCTGATGAACAGCTCAAACGGCTCCTCTTCGCCCGGGGGTTGGACCCGGAGGGTCATCTCCACCCCGTCGACGGTTGAGTTGTTCCCGTCGGTGAGGTTGGTCCCGAATATCCGGGCCTCGCCGTTCGCGAGGAAAATGTTTCCCAGCCCCTCCAGCAGAGGCTGGCGCCGGCCGTCCTTGCCCACTACCTCCAAATTTACGGAGGTGTTGGCTTCGGACACCAAATCCTCGGTTCCGTTACCGAGAGCATCGGCTTTGATAATACTCTCGACCTTAACGGTCCCGTCCTCGCCGGGCGTTAGAGATAGCTCGGCAAAAACTGACATATTCTCGTTCTCGTCGGCTACTCGGCCGGGCCCATCTTGGGCCGCGGCTAATCCGAGCAGGCATAGGGCCAGAAGGGCCGCCTGCACAAGTTCTTTGTACATCCTATTCACCTTTTTTGCCAGGCAATCTAACACTAAACCCTGGCATTTCTGCTAAATTAATTATATCATAAATTATAATCTTTGTCAATCAAAAATAGTTGTTGGTGCCGTGGAAAAAACCCGGGAAAATCGGCTTAACAATCTTAACCAAAAGCCGGCTTCCGCCGGCTCTTCTAAACCAAATCCCGCCTTTTTAACTTTTTTTAACTTATAAGGGCACGTTGCCGTGCTTCCGGGCTATCTTGCCTTCCCGCTTGGTCAGCAAGGGTTCCAGGCACTTCATCAGGATCAGGCGGGTATCTTTGGGATTGATGATCATATCAACCTGGCCGAGCCTGGCCGCCTGCATGGGATTCAAGAATAATTGCTTGATCTCTTCAATCTTCTCCTTCTCGGTTTTTTCCGGGTCTTTCGATTCGGAAATTTCTTTTTTGTAAATAATTTTCACTGCCTGTTCGGCGCCCATCACCGCGATCTGAGCCGATGGCCAAGCCAGCACCTTGTCATAACCGA
This sequence comes from Patescibacteria group bacterium, assembly GCA_022710775.1. Lineage (GTDB taxonomy): Bacteria > Patescibacteriota > Minisyncoccia > Minisyncoccales > UBA5738 > CAINCQ01. Next base: position 14,095 of record JAKLGH010000010.1, on the reverse strand, counting down.
GTTTGCGGCTGGCCAGGGCGATATAAGCACCTCCAAACGCCTTGCGCATGATCAAGCTGATCTTTGGCACCGAGGCCTCGGCGTAGGCGTATAAAACCTTGGCTCCGTGGCGGATGATTCCCTGGTGCTCCTGGCTGGCGCCGGGAAGATAGCCGGGCGTATCGACAAGATTAATGATCGGTACGTTAAAAGCATCGCAAAAACGAACAAACCTTGCGATTTTGTCGGAAGAATCGATATCCAGAACCCCGGCCATGAATTTGGTCTGGTTGGCAACCACGCCAATAACTATCCCGCCCAGTCTCGCAAACCCGACTATCGAATTTACCGCAAAACCCTGATGGATTTCAAAAAAAGTGTTTTTGTCGAACAGTTCCTCGATCACGGTTTTCATATCGTAGCCCTTCTCACTCTCTTCGGGAACCAGTTCCAACAAGCGCTGGTTGTCTTCTTTTTCAAATAATTCGGCCAGGATGCTTTTAAGCCTGGGCGGATCCTCCATGTTATTCTGCGGAAGATAAGACAAGATTTTTTTAACCTGGTTAAAACATTCCTTTTCGTTGGAAAAAACGAAGTGGGAACAGCCGCTTTTAGTTCCATGGGCATTGGCCCCGCCAAGATCTTCGAAGCTGACTTCCTCTCCTGTCACTTTTTTAACCACCTCCGGACCGGTAATGTACATCTGGGACAAACCTTCCACCATGAAAATAAAATCCGATAAACCTGGGGCATAACATGCCCCTCCCGCCGAAGGTCCGACGATCACGCTAATCTGCGGAATTACGCCCGAAGCTTTCACCATGGCGTTGAAAATGGAAGCATAGCCATCCAGGCTGGCAATCCCTTCTTGGATCCGCGCCCCTCCGGAATCGATAATACCGATCACCGGATTGCCGGTTTTTTTGGCCATTTCGATAACGCGGACTATTTTTTGCCCGTGCATCTCCCCTAAAGATCCCCCCATTTTCGAAAAATCCTGGCTGAAAACGTAAACCAGCCGGTTATTGACCTTTCCGAAACCCGTCACCACGCCGTCGCCGGCCACTTTTTTCTTATCCAGCCCCAGATTATTGAAACGGGTCTCAACAAACGGATCCAACTCAACGAAAGTTTCCGGGTCAAGCAGATAGCTTATCCGCTCCCGAGCCGCCAGCTTGCCTTTCTGATGCTGTTTTTCAATAAGCTCCTGGCTGTCAATTGCCTCAATATTCTTATTTAATTGTTCGATTTCTTTTTCAAACTTCATATGATTAAACGTGTACCTTATGGGTGAAAAACGCGAAACAACAATTTAAAACCCGGATTGCTGTCTTGCGTTTTCCACCTTGCTCCATTTATTCACTGGCTGATCGTCGCCAGCGTTTTTCTCAAGCCTTCAATAATCTGACCCAAAAGAGCTTCGTTGTCAATCTCACGCTTTAATTCTATTTTAAGCGATGTGGCGGTGTTTTCCAATTCCGAATCGAACTTTTCGGTATTGGTATTAAGGCCGATCCCCATCACCGATGATTTAACATCCGATCCGATAATGTTTTCGGTAAGAATGCCGCAAATCTTTTTACCGTTCAAATACACATCGTTTGGAAGCTTGATAAGCGGTTCCACGTTAAAAGCTTCTTTGATTACCTTGGCCACAATATAAGCGGCCAGGATCGTTAAAGCCTGCAAATCATCGGTATTGCTCTTAGGCAGGATTACCGAAAAGTAAAGACCGCCTTCCGGCGAAAACCAGCCGCTTCCCTTCTTCCCGTAGCCTTCTTCCTGCTTGACGGCCCTAACTACGGTCCAAGGTTTTGCCCCCTGGCTTGCCAGTTCCTTGGCTTTTATGTTAGTTGAATCAAGCGTTTCAAAAATTATAATTTTGTTTGTTGCTTCTGGCATATTGGCCGGATATCAAGCAAGCACTATGAGGACATCCCCTTCTTTGACTTTGTCGTTTTGCTTGATCTTAAGTTCTTTAATTCTCCCGGTAAACTCGGAAACAATCTCATTCTCCATTTTCATCGCCGATAAGGTTAAAAGCTTTTGGCCTTCCTTGACCATGTCTCCTTCCTTGGCAAACACCTCGGTGATTACGCCGGCCAGCGCGGCCTTGATGGTTTTTGAGGAAAAATCGCGCTTGGGCAAAGCGGTTTGAGGAGCGCTGATCTCGCCGGCCGCGCCCGCCTTTCCAAACATGTAAGCGTTGCCATTGACCACAATCTTAACCTGGCCGCCGGCACCCTGGTCGGATATCTCCACGTCGTATTCTTTGTCTTTGATCTTCAGTTTCATTATTTTTTTGCGGTCTCTAAGCAAATTATCTTTGGAACGGAATTTTCAAAATTACGAACGAGAAAAATGTATCGCGGGAAAATATGTTTAAGAATCTTTCGACGAGCGTGAACTTTTAACAACCGGAATTTGACGGCAGTCCAAGATAATCCTCCAAGAGGCGCTTCATTCATCTTCAAGCATCCGCATTCTTTCGGCAAATGCCCATTTGGAAACGGATCGATCGGACAATTCCTGGCCGCCATGCTTGCTCAGACCTTGATAAATATTAAAAACTATCTCCGCCACTTCTTTTTCTTCAAGCTTGGCAATCAGATCACTGGAACATTTCTTCTGCAAATACGGTTTTAAGGAAAGCTCCTTTACGATACCGCTTTTTTCGATAAAATTGGTGTAATAATCACCGCTTACAAATTCTTCTTTTTCAAGAAGCATCTTGAAAAACGGGATTGTCGTGGCTACGCCGTCGATAACCGTTTCTCCCAGCGCCCGCTTCAACTTTCCGATCGCCTCTTTGCGCGTTTTGCCCGTGGCAATTACTTTGGCCAAAAGCGAATCAAAATAAGGATAGATCTCCTGGCCTTCCTGGAGGAAGCTATGGACAAACACCCCCTGTCCGCCCGGCGGTATGTATTTCACCACGCGCCCGGGCGAAGGCTGAAAGCCTTTTTGCGGGTCTTCGGCGTTCACCCGCGCCTCGATCGCCCATCCGTTAAAATAGACGTCTTCCTGGGAAAAACCGATATTCTGCCCCTGGGCCACCCTGATCTGCTGTTCCACAATATCAACGCCCGTAATGGCTTCGGTTACCGGATGTTCCACCTGGATGCGCGGATTAACTTCCATAAAATAAAAATTTTTCTCTTTGTCCACTAAAAATTCCACGGTTGCCGCACCTTGATAATGAAGCTCCCGGCCGATCTTTACCGCCCATGCTCCCATTTTATTCCTAAGATCGGCGTCCAAAAAGGCTGACGGAGCTTCTTCCAGCAGCTTCTGGAAACGGCGCTGAACCGAACATTCACGCTCGCCCAAATGAACCACGTTCCTTCCATCGCCGATAATCTGGAATTCCACATGCTTTACTTCGGGCAAATATTTTTCGAGGAAAAAATCAATATCGGAAAATGCCGTAGCCATTTGGCGCTGGACTCCCAAAGAAATGGTCACCAAGTCGCCAAAACTGATCTCGCCGTTGATAATCCTAATCCCGATTCCGCCTCCGCCCCGCTGGGCTTTAAGCACGAACGGCGGTTTGATCTGAGTCGCCCATTTAATGAGATCTTTTTTGCTTTTGATAGGCTTATCGGATGCCGGAAGAACAGGAATCCCGATCTTTCTGGCAATTTTCTTGGCTTCGATCTTGTCTTCGAATTTACGCAATGTTTTGAACTGGGGCCCGATAAATTTGATCCGGTTCTTCTCGCAAAAAAGCGCAAATTGCCAGTTTTCCGCCAAAAAACCGTAACCGGGATGGATAGCATCGGCTTTGGTTTTTTTGGCAAGTTCAATCAATTTTTGCCGGTCCAAATAACCTTGGGAACCCTCTTGATCCAAATAACAATATTCATCCGCCAGAGTCGTTTCCAGAAAATTCTTTTCCTGGCCGGGCATCGGACACAAAGCAACCGTTTGGATACCCATCTCCTTGCAGGTACGGATAATTCTCAAAGCGATCTCTCCCCTATTGGCAATTAGAATTTTTTTTATTTGCATTTTATCGGCAATTTATTCGCGTGCTTTGGCGATACAATAAGCTAGCCGACGACCCGCGCATAAAGATCTCTGACCTTATCCTCGATATCCAAAGCAACCTTAACGCACATTGAGCGATATTCTTTGGAAGAAGTATCCGTTTTCCGGGCTCTCTTTTTCAGGTCAACGAAGTCCAAAGGTTTCCCGATCGCTATTTTCACTATCTTCTTCACCTTCAGCTTTCCGCCGGGAGGCATCAGTTCGTAAGTGCCGTTGAAAGCCACAGGTAAAACCGGCGCCCCGCTTTGCAAATGGAGCATCCCCACGCCGGGCTTGAAATCCTTCATTTTGCCTTCATAAGACCTGCCTCCTTCGGGATAGATTATCACGCAATAACCCTTTCTTAGCATTTCCACGCCCTTTATCAATGCCTGCCGCTTCGATTCATCGTTAGTCCGATCGATCGGAATCACATCGGCCCATAAGTACATTATTCTCCGCCCTATCCCTTCGATGCCGGAATTATAACGGTCAACCTGGCCAATGTAGGTAAATTTGCGCGGACTGACAATATAGCCGCACATAAACCAATCCAAATGGCTCAAGTGGTTGGAAGCCAGGATGAAATTCCCGGTTTTAGGAATATTCTCCAAACCCTCGATCTTTTCGATAAAAGCGCCCTTTATATACCATCCCAGAAGCGCCCGGGATATCGTCGAAACAATAGTGTTCATAATTAGTTATTCAAAAGTTGCTGCATGCTGTTTTCCGCCAGCTTCGCAACATCCAAACATAGTCCGCGGTATTCGTCGGAGCTTTTGTCAAGCTTGGCCGCGGCATTCCGTTCTTTTTCCAAATCAAGCGGTTTTCCCACAATTACGGTAACAGATTTTTTAATTTTCAGCTTTCCGCCGGGAGGCATCAGTTCGTAAGTTCCCTTAAGCGCAACGGGAAGAATCGGCACTCCGGTTTCAAAATGCAGCCTCGCGACTCCAGGTTTAAATTCATGCAGCTTGCCGTCGCGCGTACGCGTGCCTTCCGGATAAATAATCAGAATCGAGCCCTGCCTCAGCCTTTCCGCGGCTTCAATAAGCGCCTGCTTCCGGGATTCGGGATCTTTACGGTTCATCGGTATAACTTCGGAATAATCGTAAAGCCTGTCCCGCCAAAAAGCCGCGGCGCCGGTCATTTTATCAACCTGGCCAATAAACGTAAACCTTCTAGGCGTGCAAAAATAACCGTTAATGAACCAATCCAGGTGGCTCGAATGGTTGGAAGCCAGGATAAAATTGCCTTTCGGAATATTTTCCTTGCCTTTCACTTCTTTAACCATTAAATGATAAAGGGGGGCAAGCAATATCCAGGAAAGGACTGAAACGATTTTTTTCATATCAAAACAATGAAAAAAGGCAAAATTCCTGTAAAAAATCAGTCAGTCAGCTTGTAAGCCGTTTTTAGCAAACTCTGTCCGTCATTAACAATTTCTTCCATTATTTCTTTACAAGTCATTTTTGCCTTAACTCCTCCGGCGCAAATTCCGCAAAGAAGCGGCGACATCTCGATATTGCCCGCTCCAACCTTAGAACCGGCAAAGCGGTCGGCTTTAACTTCTTCCGGATAAGGATTTTTTTCTTCGATCTTCCTGATCGTATCGACAAATTTATTTTTAATTACGCGCACCGGATGGCCGGTGAAACGGGCTATCACCGTAATATCTTCGTCATTGGCATCTATGATCGCTTGCTTGTAATTGTCATGGACCTGGCATTCATCGGCAATCATAAACCGCGTTCCAATTTGAACACCGTCGGCTCCAAGCATCAAAGCCGCGGCAAATGTTCTTCCGTCGTAAATTCCTCCGGCGGCAATTAAGGGTATCTTTGTTATTCGAGAGCTTGCCTGGGGTATTAAACAAAAAGTGGTGCTTTCCCCGATATGGCCGCCCGATTCCAGCCCTTCCACGACAACGGCATCAGCCCCCGATTGTTCCATTTTTACAGCCAGCCTCACATAAGGAACAACCGGAATTACTTTTATGCCAACGCTTTTCAAATAAGGCATGATCGGCAACGGGCTTCCTCCGCCCGTAAAAACAACCGGGACTTTCCGGTCGATAACCACTTTTACCAAATCAGCGACTCCGGGATTTTGAAGCAAAAGATTCACGCCGAAAGGCTTATCCGTAAGTTGCTGGGTTTTTTTGATCTCTTCGTCGAGCCATTCGGCCAGCGCAAAACCCGATCCGATGACGCCCAGCCCTCCAGCGTTGGATATGGCTGATACCAGCGACGACTCCGAAACGCCGGCCATCCCTCCCTGAATAATAGGATATTTTATCCCCAGTGCTTTAGTTAATTTGTTATTCTCGAACATAAAAACCAAAATTATATTAACGGATCACAAGCGGATCTTTTTCTAAGATCGCGTTGGCTTCATCGACCAATTCTTTGATCAAGCTCTTTACCGTCATCATTTTTTTGACCCTCCAAACATTGGCTCCGGCAAAAACCAAGCCGTTGTCCAAATCGCCCTTCCGGGCATTCTCAAGAGCTTTTAAGATACAATAACTTTTATCGCAAACCGGCCCAATACATCCCTGGCACTCCTTGGGATCGGGTTTGGGCGCCGTCCCTTTCAGCAATTTTTCCACGAACGGAGTCTTAACCGCGCGCCCGGGCAGACCGACCGGAGAATGGATAATGACAACGTCTTCCGGTTTTGCGTTAAGGTGGGTTTCTTTGAATTTTATATTGGCGTCGCATTCCTCCGTCGATACGAACCGCGTAGCCATCTGCACGCCTTTAGCTCCGGCACGCAGCATTCCAACGATATCGGCGCCTGAAAAAACGCCGCCGGCGGCTATCAGCGGAACTTTAACGCCGCTGGCAATGATATCTCTAAGGATGTCTGCCGTTTTTCGGAACTCATGGCCTTCGCGAAACCCCAGATGCCCTCCTGCATCCGCGCCTTCAACCACAATAGCGGTTGCGCCGGCCGCTTCCACTTTCTTGGCGAATTTAACGCTTGAACTCATGGCAAAAACCGGAACACCGGTGCCCCGGGTCATTTTGAATATTTCGGGACGGAATCCCGCCCCTTGGACAATAAGATCGACTTTTTCTTCGATTGCCGTCCGTACCAGCGTTTCAAACTGGCCAAGCACCCCCATGATATTTACTCCGATAACGCCTCCCGGACCGGCTATTTCCCGAGCCTTGCGGATCTCGGCTTTAGCCTCGTTTGGGTCTTTCATCCCAGATAACGCCACTATGCCGATTCCCCCCTCTTTCGCCACGTTTCCGGCCAGATTATGCAAAGATACGCGCACCGCCATCCCGCCTTGGATGATCGGCAAACGGGCAGTGATGTTTCCGATCTTCAACGGCGGCAATTGGCGAAATTCCACCGGAACGGATTTTCCGCCGGCAGCGTCCTGTTCCAGAAATTTTTCTTTCATCTCGGATTTATCCATCACAGCAACCGAAAAACGGACTTCGCTTTTCAACACGTTATCCACATAGGCTTCGCCGACAAAGTTGGCGATCTTGGCTTTATAGATACCAAGAAGCTGAACGCGGTATTTAATCCTGTTCCCCGGCATAATAGGCGAATAAAAAATCGCGCTCCTGACCTGGTAAGCCAAAAGGTGCGCTTTCTTGTGGTCCTCGCCAAGCTTTTGCCTAAGCAGCAAGGTGGCGGTTTGAGCAATCCCTTCTACGACCAATACGCCCGGCATTATCGGAAAATCGACGAAATGGCCTTTAAAATAAGGATCGTCAACGGACGTATTTTTGTATCCCACCACAACATCGCCTTCCAATCTTTCGATCTCGTCAACCCATAAAAAAGGATCGTCGTAAGGAATGATTTTTTTGATTTGTTCTTTGTTGTACAACATACTCGAATAATTAACCGTCTCCCTTCCGCTTTAACCGCCATTCCCTCCGCTTTCGCGGAGGGAATGGCAATTACCGGCACAAATTATATTAAAACTATTTCTTTTCCGATTTTCTGCGCCTTAGCCGACTTCAGAACGGCGACAGCCGTGTAAAGATCTTGCAATCCCAAACCGGTAGAATCAAAAACTGTAACCTCCTGGGCATTCGTCCTTCCCTGCTTCTTTCCGGCAACGATCTCTCCCAATCCCGCCCAAACGTCTTCGCGTTTGATAATACCCTGATGCACGGGAACGTTGATCTCTCCGGAATGGCTGGCCTGCGTCCAATCATCGATGACGATCTTGGCGCCTTTCAAAATTTCCGGATCCAACTCTTCCTTGCCCTCGGCATCGGCTCCGATAGCGTTGATATGAGTTCCGGGCTTGATCCATTCTTTTCTGACAATCGGCTTCCTGACCGGCGTGGTCGTAGCCACGATATCGCAAGCACAAGCTTCCTCAATAGTACCCGGCTGGACTTTGATCCCTTCCTTAGCCATGGTCTTGATCAAATCTTGGACGTTCTTGGCGTTAAGATCGTGGACAATCACGGTCTTGATCTTGCGGACTTTGGTCGTTGCCGCGATCTGGTAAACAGCCTGAACACCCGCTCCAATGACTCCCATGGAAAAAGCATCCTCGCGAGACAGGTATTTGGCGGCCACCGCCCCGGCCGCGCCGGTGCGCATCGCGGTTATGTAAGTACCATCCATCAAAGCGATCGGCAAACCGTTCTTCGGATCGTTCAACTGGATGCTGGCCATAACGGTTTTCAACCCTTTCTTGGGATTTTCCGGATGAACATTGACAATCTTGGTTGAAGCCATTTTCAAAACCGAACTGTAAGACGGCATGATCCTCAAATCGCCGCTGTTGGCCGTAAAATAAAGATAGGCCTTGGGAGGCATTTGGACCAATTCCCGGCCATAATCGCCGAATGCGTTCTCAACGGAGCTAATTACGGTTTTGATCTTGCTTAGCGGCATCACTTTCTTAACCTGGCTTTGATTGATTACTAGCATGGCTTTTTGTTTTTCGAAATCGCCGGCCGATCCTGCATAATACAACCTGGCAATTTTCATTATTATTTTTTCTGACCGATTTCTTAAATTTCTCAAATTGGCTTTTTTACCTTAGCCGATATGGCCACAATATAGCAAAATTATGTCTAACCTCCAATATGCGCGACTTTTTTAGAACGCAAATCGTCCGATTTGCCCTTAAATGGGAAAAATTAGCCGTAAAAATTAATTCGGAAAATCAGCTTACCGCGGCAGATAAAGATATTTTCTGGTTAAAGGAAGATCGTTTTTTAAACCGTTGGAAAAAACGATCTGGTATAAACGGTTGGTTCCGTATTTGAATGCCGCGGAACTTCCATTCAAATACAAGCGCCACATTAAAACAAACTCCCTAACCTTATCTTGGCTGCCCAAATTGTCAAGCATTAAACTGCTTACCGCTTCGATCCGGTTTTCGAAATTGGCTATCCAGCAATCCAGAGTTTTGGCATAGTGCATTCGCAAATCTTCGATATCGTAATAAGCAAAGCCGTGTTTATTCATCATATCCAGAACGACCGGCAAAGTCGGCAGCCAGCCGCCCGGAAAAATATATTTCACGATCCAGGGATCGGTTGGCCGGTCCTCGATGGTGCCAATATGGTGCAAAACCCCCGTTCCTCCCGGTTTGAGCAATCGTTTGGCTGCGGCAAAAAAATCCGGATAAAATTCCTTGCCTACATGCTCCAGCATCCCAATACTCACAAACTTATCGAACTGACCCTCAATTTCCCGGTAATCTTTCAGATGGATTTTGATCTTATCTTGCAAACCCTCGTTTTCAACCGCGTTAACCGCGTATTCATACTGTTTTTCCGAAAGGGTGCAGCCAACGCTTTTTACTCCGTAGTTTTTGGCCGCATAGATCATCATCCCGCCCCATCCGCAGCCGATGTCCACCAATTTATCTTGGCGCTTCAAGCGCAGTTTCCGGCAAATATGTTCATATTTTCCCAATTGGCCGCCTTTGAGCGTGTCTGAAACGTTTTCAAAATAAGCGCAAGAGTAAGTAAGAGTATCGTCCAGCCACAGCTTGTAAAAATCATTACTGATGTCATAATGCCGGCCTATGTTCTTTTTAGCATTGGCTACGGTGCAGCGCATCGTAATAAAATCCCGGATAAGCCGGGCCTTTTCTCTAATGGGAAAACGGATCGACCGGTAAACTTCGCTGTTTCCAAATTGCATCAGTTCCTGCAAATCTCCCTCTACTTCGATATTGCCTTTCATATACTCTTCGCCAAAACCCAAATTACCTTCCGCTAAAATCCGGCTGACTATTTCTTTTTTATTGATTTTTAAAACGAACTTTTTGTTCCCGTTTCCGTATATTTCCTTCGATCCATCCCAAAAGTGCACCTCGAAGGGAGTGTCTGGGTAACTTTTACTGATTTGTCGAAAAAGTTTATCCAGCGGACTATCCATAATTTAAGTTATTATTTGCTAAAAACAAAAAAAGCCCTAATCCGGTTAGATCGCCAAACCTCCATCGATATTGATAATGTCTCCGGTGATAAAACTGGCGTCCGGCCCAGCCAAGAACGCGATCACGCTAGCCACTTCTTCGGGCTTTCCGGTTCTTCCCAGAGATGTCAGTTTTTTAACCATCGCCTTGACTTCTTCAGGCATCACTTCGGTCATTTTCGATTCGATAAAACCAGGCGCCACGGCATTGACCCGGACCCCGAATTTTCCAACCTCTTTTGACAATGTTTTGGTAAAACCGATAATGCCGGCTTTAGCCGCGGTATAATTCGTTTGGCCAAAGTTACCTCTTAATCCCGAAAAGGAAGATAAGCTTATGATATTGCCTTGGTTCTGGATCAGCATCGGCAACGCGGTTTTTGAACAATTAAATACACTGGTCAGGTTGATATCGATTACCTTCTGCCATTCTTCGACCGTCATTTTAGCCAATGTCCTGTCTTTAGCGATTCCGGCATTGTTCACCAAAATATCCAGACGCCCAAATTCCTGCTGGATTGCCTGCATCATAGCCTCTACTTCGTCGTATTTTGATACATCGGCCATGAAATACTTAGCCTCAACACCAGTTTCTTTGATCTCTTCCTGCAATTTTTTCAGGTTTTCCTCCTGCATGGCAATATCGTTAAGCGCGATCTTGGCGCCAAGCGACGCGAACTTTAACGCTATCGCCTTGCCTATCCCCTGCGAAGATCCCGTAATGAGAGCTACTTTGTTTTCCAATGTTTTCATTTTATTGGTTTGTTTAAAAATACTCGGCAAGATATTGCGCTTCGGCAACGGTCCGCCCGGCAATCGGTATGTCTTCAAGCTTTAACTCCAAACTTTTAAGAATATCAGGCATCCGGTTAGCTTTGGTAATTTCGTTAAAAACCAGATCCACGCCGCAAGGATCTCTCCCCGCCAGCGCCAACCCCGTAAACCCGGCCAGCTTGTTGGATCGTTGCGTGGTTTCGCCGTCGGCAACAGTCATAATCTTGCCTTCAATTTCTTTAAAACACTTTACAATATCCGCTTCCGATCCCAGGTTTTTCAACTCCAGGAAATTTTCCTTTTTTAATATTTTGAAAAAATTCTGCGTGGCCGATGCTTGTCCTATCTTCAACATAGCCAAGTTAATAATCAAATCCGCATCCAAAGCCTCTTTTACGATCTCGTATTTGCCTTCCTTTTCAAATGTCGAAGCAGACAGGTCTTTAGGCGTGATTTTATATTTTGAGCAAATTTCCAACAAACCGGATTTTTGGGCAATCGCACCGACAGGAACATCGCTAAAACTTTGAGCCCCAACGGTTATATTTTCCGTTTTTGCGCCCGACTCCAGCAAATACTCAAAAACCGCCGTAAAGAATTGCGGGCTGGTATTGTCGCGGAAGTAATAATGGCTCGCCGCGTTCAGCGTAGGCAGAAGCAGGATTTTTTTTGATCCGCCGATCTTTAGCCCGCCAAGCAGCGAAATGATCTTATCAATTGCTTCAGGCCAATCATATTTTACTTTCCATACGGCCACGGCGCCGGCCTCCAAAACCGGGTCGGCCTTGAATTCAGCCCCAATCACGTATTCTTTGGATGATTTGTGGGCCCAAACGTTACCGTTCTCATCCTGTAAAAGCAGGATAAAATAAGGCACTCCGGGATGGAATAAAGTCGGAATGCCAACGCGCGAAACCGCGATAACGCGAGCTTGTTTTCCCTTTTGTTCCGTCAAAGCTTCAAAACAGCGGGGGCATTTTTTGATCGGATACTGCCAGGTTAAATTGCATTTGCCGCATCGATAGAAAGCCATAGGCGCCTGTTAATGATTAATCTTTTTAAACTTTAATTTTATGCTAGAATATTGGATTATGCGATTTTCCGGCCCCAGGAAAAAAACAGACTAGGCCTGGAATTACACATTATACGATGAATACCCTCTTTTTGCCAGAAAAATCCCGGCCCAAACTTCAGGAAGCCTGGGGAATACCGTTTTACGGCAGCGCTTCGGAAGTCGAATCCCAGTATAACAAATTCATTAAAGAAAAAAAATACCGCTTAATTATTACGGTTGGCGATTACTGCTCGTTCCATTTAAGGTCCGACATCAAGATATTCGACCGGAAAGTCCAGCGGAAAAATTTTGAACACAAGATGCTGTGTGCCGAAAGCATCACCAATAAGCCAGGCACCATCCAAAAAGAAAGCTGGAATGCGATAAAAAAAGCCTTTGGCAAAAGAACCAATTTGTGCGTTGACGGAGAAGAAGACCTGCTGGTGATTCCCGCCGTTCTCCAAGCCAAGGATAACGACCTGATTGTTTACGGCCTCCCCAACCAAGGCATCTGCCTGCTGGAAGTCACCCCGGCATTAAAAAAACAGTTCCGAACTTTCCTCAAGAAAAATTTCTCGGCCGAAAGATAGTCTGCCGGTTTTTTCCGCCAAAAAGAAAACCCTTGAAAAAGGGTTGTTAAATTTGGTCATTAACGGTGATGAATCGGGGTATTTGCAACATTTTGCAATATTCTTTGATCACGCCGTCGACAACGCGGTTGAAAATATCTCTCGTTATGATATTTTTCACAAAAACCATTTCGGCTATTTTACCCAAAGAAAGTTCCAGCGGAAGTTTTTGGATCTGGATAGAGCATTGATTTAGCTCCGCCCGGATCTTGGTCAGTATCTCTTTTTGACTTATTTCAACATCTTCCAGTCCCGGATTCGCTTTAATGATCCGGTCCGCGCAGTATCCGGCCAAAGCCAAAAAATCATCCTCTTGCAGTTCCTCGATTTCCGACGGCCTGTAAATTGTGAAAAAAGCCATCAGTTTGACGATTTCCGGAGACTGGTCGGACGCATCCAAAATCAATCTTACCGCAGTCTCGCTCGATACTCCTTTCTTCGCCATCTTTAAACACCTCTCAAGCTGTTCTTTCGTATTTTTATTTTATAATGCTTTTTTTGAAATGTCAAGGGCAAAAATGTGACCGCTTATTTATTATAAAATTATTCCAGCCATCAAGAAAAAACTCCTTGAAATAAAGGAGTTAAAGAGAGCCCCACTTCTGCCTCACAGCCTCGTAATTCCAGGAAAAATATTGGAACTGGGCTTGATCTATCCGGTTGGCCAACTCCGGAAAACTCTTGGCCGCGATAATAGCCGCTTCGTAAATACCGGTTATAGCGCTAAAAACATTTAGGCGATGCTCGGCCAAAGAGCCTTCCCTGTCTGACATTTCAATGCCGTAGCGGAGCGCTCCGACTGCCAGGCTGTCGGCCAATAATTGGCCGATATCCTTGACGATCAGGAGCTGGCGCAGATGTTCGCCGGCTTCTTTGAAATCTTCTTGCAGGCAGCTTCTGGCCAATATCGAAATATCGAGGCCGTTAGCGACCAAGATCGCGGCCCAATCAACCCTCTTTTCATCGCTGGCTTTTTTGGCTAGCAAATCCATTGCCTGCTGAAAAATATCGACCAGCCGGTCGCCCGCCATCACCGGGCTAAGTTCTTTTTCTTCGCTTCCCATCTCAATCATCCTCCTTGACCATTGGTAATTAATTAAATTAATTTACGGTTCTTGTCAACAAAAAATGGTAATGTGCAAGGACATTTTGCGCCTTTTTGCTAAGCTGGGAGGAGCATGAAAACTATGGCTGAAAGCAAAGCAGC
>JAKLGH010000001.1 GCA_022710775.1 Patescibacteria group bacterium | reverse complement strand
CCTGCGGGGCGCCTCGGCCGCTATGCGACTTTATACAGTGCGGAGGGGGCGAGATTTGAACTCGCGATACCTTTCGGCATACCCCGTCCTTCACTATATTCAGGACTAATACTAGCATCCTGCGGGGCGCCTCGGCCGCTATGCGACTTTATACAGTGCGGAGGGGGCGAGATTTGAACTCGCGATACCTTTCGGTATATGCGCTTTCCAAGCGCACGCACTCGGCCGCTATGCGACCCCTCCGCACTGGATAAAATTTATAGATTATTTAGCAAACTCTTAAACGAATTTCCTCCTTTGTACGACTTGATTATCTTTTCTCTTTTCATTGCCGACTTTTTGTCATTGAATTCTTCGTTGTAAATCAATTTCCATGGCCTTCCCGGTTTTGTCGAGTAATTAGATCCTCGATTGTGAGATTCCAGTCTTTTGGCAATGTCAGCGGTATGCCCTATATAATACTTGCCGTTTTTCTGGCTTTGCAGGATATAAGTATAATACATATTTACCTTTCGGCATACCCCGTCCTTCACTATATTCAGGACTACTACTAGCATCCTGCGGGGCGCACTCGGCCGCTATGCGACCCCTCCATAATGTAGCCATCATAGTAAAATTTAGCCTTTTTTTCAAGGCTGAAACGGAATTTTAGAGAAACATGACTCCCTGTTCAGTCTTGTTTTTAAGCTTTATTTATCATAAAACTAAATAATGATGGAAATAATATCCGAGGCGTTCAATGATACGGCAAAAACAGTACCGCTTCTTTTGGCGATATATATAGGTATTGAGCTTTTTGAATATAGATTCGGGGGAGCGGTCATCGCCAGAGTAAGGAAAGCGGGATCGTGGGGTCCGCTGGCCGGGGCCCTGGCGGGAATATTTCCCCAATGCGGTTTTTCGGTTATCGCGACTGCTCTTTATACCCAAAAATTAGTTACCATTGGAACGCTTTTGGCGGTATATCTGTCAACTTCCGACGAAGCGTTGCCGATTCTTCTTTCTCGGCCCGATAAGGCCGCAATCGTATTGCCGCTGGTGGCGGTTAAATTTTTTATTGCATTGATCTTCGGCTACGCTATCGATCTGGTTTTCCGGAAAACCAATAGAAAAACCTTGCAACATATTCACAATTTCGAGCAGGGTATTGATGATTTGTCTCACCGCCACGAAACGGCTTTGGAGATGCCGGCTTGTTGCGGCCATAGCGCCAATTCGGCTTCAACGAAATTTACAGTGGCGGAAATTTTTATCCACCCTTTAACACACACGCTAAAAATATTTATTTTCATTTTTTTAGCCAGTATAGCCATTAGTTTTTCCGTAGAACGTATCGGCGAGGAAGCGATAGCCGGAGTCTTAGCGGCCAACGGCGCCTTGGGACCGTTTTTAGCCGCTTTGATCGGTCTGATACCGAATTGCGCCGCTTCAGTGGCCATAACCGAACTGTTTATGCAGGGAATGATCACTTATGGCGCGGCGGTTGCGGGTCTATGCGCCAGCGGCGGTTTGGGTTTATTGGTGCTGGCCAAGGAGGAAAAGAATAAAAAGAACGTCGCGATGGTGGTTGGACTGCTATTTGGGATAAGCGTATTCGCGGGATTATTGATCCAATATTTTACCGTTTAAGCCAGCGCTACCGCACTTCAGAAGCATAAAACGTTTTTACCAACATCTTTTTTTATATGAAAAATCTTGGCTATCGGTTTTCTGGGGAGTTTTATGCCGCTCCGGAAAAATAGCGAAACGAATATAGGTATTAAGATATTAGGATATATTCGTATCCCATAATTATGAATTTATTCGATACCGAATATACTTTAAATATTTGTTGAATTCTGGTTTTAACAGATTAAACGCAAAAATGATCAAAATCGAACGAATTAAGAACGAAGCAAAAAAGCATTTCAAAGAATCCAAGGGAAGCCACGGCTGGGACCATACATTGCGGGTTTACAAACTGTGTCTTCATATCGGGGAAATCGAGGGCGCGGATATGGAAATTTTGGAAACAGCGGCTTTGCTGCACGATATCGGCCGCGCTCGCGAGGATGAAAGTAAGGGTAAGATTTGCCACGCCAAAACGGGGGCAAAAATGGCAAGCGATCTGTTGCTATCGCTGGGCATTGATAAGGAAAAAACCGCCAAGGTTATTCACTGTATTGAAACCCACCGATACCGCAACGATATAATGCCGGAATCCTTGGAAGCTAAAGTCCTTTTTGACGCTGATAAGCTTGATTCCATAGGGGCCGTTGGCATTGGGCGCGCGTTCCTGTTTGCCGGAGAAGTAGGCGCCAAACTCCATAACAATGGAGTGGATATTGAACAAACAAAAGCCTATACCGAGGAGGATACGGCTTACCGTGAATATATGGTAAAACTTCGCAAGATCAAAGGCCGCATGATGACCGGCGAGGGCAAAAGGATCGCGGCCGGCCGCCACGAGTATATGGCCGGATTTTTTGATAGAATGGATAAAGAAGTCGAAGGTCTTTTGTGAAACTGCATGGTTTTTTCGATATTGCTAAAGAATTCTTTAAATTAATTTGTAGGCCCCGGGAGGCGAAACACCTTTAAAAAAAATATAAATTCGATTTAGCTTATGGCCAAAAAGAAATACTATGCTTACAGCTTCGGCAAGGAGCGCGGAATCACCGATAACTGGCCTGAATGCCAGCAAATAGTGAGTCGGGCGCCTGGAGCCAAATACAAGGGCTTTGAGACGCAAGGGGAAGCCGAGCGATGGCTGGCGGCGGGAGCCGATTACAAGATCAAGCATATCGCCGGGGAAGACGGCGTTTATTTTGACGCGGGAACGGGCGCGGGCAATGGCGTCCAGATCAACGTGGCTGACGCGCGCGGTATCGGTTTGTTGTGGCAGGTCATACCGGAAAATGAGTTGAACGAAAAAGGGCATTACGCGGCGCCCGGAACAACCAATAATTTCGGAGAACTTTTGGCCTGCAAATACGCGCTAAAAATAGCTATAAGATCGGGCATCCATAAGGTGTTTGGCGACAGCGCTTTGATACTTGATTATTGGTCGAAAGGTTATATCAAGAAAGATGTGAACGAAGAGACTCGCGAGCTTGCCGGAGAAGTTAAAAAACTTCGCTGGCAATTCGAGCAGGGCGGCGGCCGCCTTATTAAAATTTCCGGCGGTTCCAACCCGGCGGATCTTGGATTTCATAAGGGATAATAATCGCTAACCGGTATGTTGATTGCGGTTGATAAAAAGCTTTTCTGGTTTTGGTTTTTATGGATCGCCGGCGGCATAATGCTGGCTGCTCTTTTTTATAAAACATTGTTTGATTCTTTTTGGGGATCCCTGGCCGGTATTTTTCTGTTCGCCTTGGCGATCACGCTTCCTCTGGCGGTTTTTTTTGAATCGTTATTCAAAAAATACCGGCTTTTCGAAAACAAAAAGCCGATATATTTACTGGCCGCGTTTTCGCTATTTTTTCTATTAGTTTATACGGCCTTTTCCTGGCACAAGCATGAGAATTTTGCCACAGGATACGATTTGGCGATCTTTGACCAGGCCATATGGCATATGAGCCGGTTTGAAATTCCGGCCAGTTCCGTCCGCAACGTTCCCGTTATTTTCGCTGACCATTTCGATCCTGCCATTGCCCTGGCCGCGCCAATTTATTGGCTTTTCTCCGATGCCAGGATGCTGCTTTTATTGCAGGTTATCATTTTGATCGCGCCGGTATTTGTTTTCTACGCCTGGGGTCGGCGTTCGGACGTTGATCCATTCCATCTTTTGATTTTATCCCTTGGCTATCTGACTGCGGTTTGCGTCCAAGGAGTTCCCAATTTCGATTTTCACGAAACTTCTTTTGCCCCGCTTTTTCTGGTGTCGGCTTTTTATTTTCTTTCCGCCAAGAGGCGGTATTTATATTATCTGTCGCTTTTACTCCTTATTTTGCTGAAGGAAGAGTTCTGCTTATTGGTTGTCGCGATCGGATTGTTCCATGTCGCGGAAAAAAAGCGCCGGCTCGGCATTAATACGGCGGCAATGGGCCTGGCATTATTAGTTGTGATTGTGGGATTTATCATGCCGGCGATTAATTTATCGGGGTCAGGCTATGTTTACGGCCAGCTTTTTTACGGTTTTGAAAACGGTTTCTGGAACGGCATTACCCATTATCTTTTCAACCCGTCGGAGATCGCCAAAGTTTTATCCATTTATCCCGACAAATGGTGGAATTTGATTTTTTATCTTGGTCCGCTTTGCCTGCCCTTTGCCTATTGCCCGCCGGTTTTAATTTTATTTCTTCCGGCCATCGGAGAACGCGTTTTGAGTTCTTATGAGTATTTGTCTTACCCCAGGTATTATTATAATTTAGTTTTTCCGGCTTTAGGGCTGGTCGTTTTTGTCCGTTTTCTGGTTCGAGCCAAGGAAGCCGATTTCTTAGCTGGTTTTGGAAATAAACTGAAAAGATATAACATTTCCCTTATCTCTTGCCTGGTTTTCTTTCCGTTGGCCGTGAATTTGGTTTATAGCGCCAATTACTCTTATTTGTTCCACCCGATTGACAATTGGAACTCCGTCAACGAACCGGAACCGGAGCTCGCTTACGGTTTGCTGGAGGCAATACCGGGCGGCGCGAGCGTTGCCGCGTCCCAGGTAATTTTGCCCCATTTAAGCCACCGGAAAAATTTGTATATGCTGCCAAGGATAGGCGACGCCCGTTTCGTGGCGATTCATTTTTGCCGAACAGAGGTTTGCAATTATTGGCCCATGAAAAAAGAAGACATTCCTCTTTTACGGGATTATCTTTCAAATAATTCCGCATACGCCGTAAAGCTGGAAAACGGATCAGGAATGATATTTGAAAGGACCGGTGATTATGATCAGGCGCTTAAGCAGGCGAACAGGGAGTTTTGCTTAAAAACCATCGAAGGCGTTAAGTTGGAATTGGTGCACCGCAATTACCTGCTTAAGAATTGCGATTTTTAAAGATTATGCCAAGATTAGCGATAAGGATGAATATAACTCTGAAATATAATATTTAGATACAACGTTTTATGATTTTTCCCGATTATAAGAACAGCGTAGTAAATGTTTCAAGTTCCGTCATAAAGGCTTTCGGCGGGCGGGTATCGTATCCGCCGCTCAAAGAATTGGCTTTTTTGAATAAGAGCGAAAAAATAGCCTTATTGGTCGTTGACGGCTTAGGCTATGAATTTTTAAAGGAACGCGGGCAAAATACTTTTTTATGGGAAAATTGCATAAAAAAGATCACGTCGGTTTTTCCGACGACAACGGCCAGCGCCGAAACTTCTTTGGAAACCGGAGTGGCGCCCCAGCAGCACGGTATTACCGGCTGGACCATGTATCTCAAAGAGCTTGGGATCATCTCGAAGATCTTGCTGTTTGAGGCGAGATTCGGAGGCTCTCTGTCGTCGGCAGGCATCAGCCGCGAAGACATCTATAAAGAAAGCATCCTAACGGAAAAAATTTCCGTTTCTTCGGTATTGGTGTTGCCGCGGATCGTTGCTACCAGATTCTGCACGGAGAATTGGGCGGCTTCTTTCGACGACCTTGGCGGCATGGTTGGCCAAATTGAAAAAGCGTTTGGCAAACCCGGAATCTGTTTTGCTTATTCTTATTGGATCGAGCTTGATTATATATGCCATAAATACGGATGCGCCAGCGAAGAGGCGGAAACCCACCTTTTTGCCATTGACGAGGCTGTGAGGGGTTTGGCTGTTTTTTTAAAGAGTGAAAATATAAGTTTAATTGTTACTGCTGACCACGGCTTGTGCGATATACCAAAAGATAACCGCATACTTATTCAGGATTATCCAGACATCTACGATTGCTTGATTCTGCCTCTCTGCGGGGATAGCCGCGCTCCGTTTTGCTATGTAAAAATGGGCCGCGGCAAAGAATTCGAAAATTTGGTCAAGAAAAAGCTTGGTTTTTGCTGCGTTTTGCGCAAAAGCGCCGATTTTCTGAAGAACGGAGTCTTTGGATCCGGGAAACAAAATACCCGGCTGGCTGACAGGATCGGGGATTATGTCCTTTTAGCAAAAGAAGGTTATACGATAAGGGATCTTCTAATGAAAGAGACCAAGCCGGTTTTAAGGGCGCATCACGGCGGTTTAAGCAAGCAAGAGATATACGTTCCTTTGATCGTTTCCCGCTGAATATTTTCAACAATATGGAAAAAAAATCGATACTTGTAGTTTATTACTCAAGGTCCGGCAATACCGAACGATTAGCCAAAGATATCGCACCCGGTTTGGATGCCGACTTGGAGAAGGTCATTGATCTAAAAAACCGCTCAGGAATTATGGGTTTCATCCTTGGCGGCCGCGACGCGATGAAAAAAATTCCTACGAAGATCGAATCCGTTAAGTTTGATCCGTCGGAATACGATCTGGTGGCGGTCGGAACGCCGGTTTGGGGAGGGAATATCGTTCCGGCGGTCAGAACCTATTTTAATTCGCAAAAAGGCCAAATCAAAAAACTGGTTTTTTTTGAAACGTCGGGAAGCACGCTTCCGGAGAAGATAGCCGGATCAATCGAAGAAGCGGCGCAAAAAAAGCCGCTGGCTTTTGCCGGTTTTGGCGCCAAAGAGTTAAAAGACGCGGAAATTTATAAAACGAAGCTGGAAGACTTCATCGAAGCCGTCAAAGCGGTTAGTTGACTTATTTTAAATTATCGCTACAATGAACGCGTAAAAAAGATCATTTAAAAGAGGTAAAATATGATCGGAAAAGTCGTGGTAGTGGACGAACGCGTAGAGTTAGCAATGAATGTCGCGAAATATATCAGTGACAAATTCGATATCGCGAACCTTGAAGGCCGGAAAATCAGCGATTTTTCGTTGGATATGGTCCATAAAGGTATCGGGTTGCTTAAACGCGATAATAGGGACAGCGTCCTCATGGAGACGATGGAAACAGGCGACGAACCCCGGGAATTTTTCGGAGAATTATGGTTCCAAAATCAGAAACTCAAGGCTTCGCCGAAGAAAAAATGGGTTCTCCGGCTTTTTAACGCCGAAACAAACCGGGATGAAGCTTATAGCCTTGCCCAAAGATTGGCTATAGAATACAGCGTAGATATTTCCATCCGGTTGGTTCAAGACGAGCCCTTGCTTGAATCAATTGGCGCGTAGGTACCAGTCAAACCTCTTTTAGATAAGAGGTTTTTTCTTTGGTTTTCCACTTTGCCGCAATATGGGTTTTTGGTAACATAAAACCATACGCGTTGAACTTATGGTGGCAAGCGGGCAAACCAAAGCATCGGATCGTTACGCTAACGGCAAGTTTTGGAAATATCTCGATTTGTTAATCGGTTTTTCGGGCGCCGCTTTAATTTGGGCTATCAGTTTTCATCCTTATTGGTACGCGGCTCCGATAATTATTTGCCTTCTGTCCGGAATAGCGCTCACGCGCAAAGCGCCAAGGAGGTACATTTCCATTGGCGCGCTCGGCCTTTTCGCCTTGCCATTCATTATCTGGTGGTTGTCCATTTTGTTTGTGATGGGTATAAACGAAGAATAAGCCGCTTTCGTATGCAATACCGAAGTTGCTTGGCAGGTATCAGAAGAATGTGTCGGTTATATTGAAAAAAAGCGCGCAAGCCGTTAAGATGCGTATTAGGAAGCCATGAAGAAAATATATATTTTTGGCATTACAGGCTTTTTGGCGGTGTTGGCCGTTCTATCAATTTTTTCTTTTCGACAAACCGATGATGCCGGAACAACAGCCATAAGCCAAAACAATCCATCATCAACCATGAAAATATCAAGCGAATCGTTCCAGGACGGCGGATATATTCCGCCAAAATTCACGGCCGACGGAGAAAAGATCAACCCGCGGCTTTTGATCGAGGGCGTACCCCAAACCGCCAAATCATTAGCGTTGATCGTTGACGATCCCGACGCGCCTTCGGGCACCTTTATTCACTGGACGGTTTGGAATATCAGTCCGGCTGTTGCTGAAATTGCCGAAAATTCCGTTCCGGCCCAGGCTGTGCAAGGGATTACGAGCGACGGAGAGCCTGGTTATGTGCCGCCCGCGCCGCCGAACGGAACCCACCGTTATTTTTTTAAGATTTATGCTCTTGATACCGAGCTTGATCTGGATGAATCGGCCAGAATATCCGATTTAATATCTGCTATGGAAGGCCATACCATTGATAAAGCCGAATTGGTTGGCTTGTATTCAAGGAATAATTAGAACTACTGCTTGATTTTTTAGTTTAGCGAAAAACGCGGTTTTGCGCGTAAAAGAATTCGGGAAAAAACAATGATCAAGAAGGTAAAAAAGGTGCTGGCGCGCGAGAAGGAGTTTTTTATCAGATCGATTTTTAGGATTTTTTGCGTACTTGTATTTTTTTATTTTTTATCAGCTTTCGCCGGATATATCGCCTCGATCCAGAATCCTGAATTCGCAGCCGAGGCTTACAACGCGATCAAAGAGAGTTATGAAAGCAAAGGACTGTTCGACGTAAGCTCAAGATTCGATCTTTTTGTTCTTATTTTCCTCAATAATGCCGTTGCCGCATTTATTAGCTTAGTTATGGGCCTAATTCCTTTTCTCTGCCTTTCAGCCATTTCGGTTATCGGAAACGGTTTTTTGCTTGGAGTTATCGTAGCGGTGGTGCTTTCCCAAGGAAAAGAAATTATTACGGTTCTGATATCTCTTTTGCCCCACGGAATCGTAGAGTTGCCGGTCTTTTTTTACGCGTCTTCGCTTGGCGTTTACCTGATGCTTAATATTTCGATGAAGATATTGGGCCAGCCGGTTCGACTCAAAAGCGTTTTTACGAATTCCATCCGGTCGTTTATCATTATTGTTCTTCCATTAATGTTGCTGGCCGCGTTTTTGGAGGCGTATGTTACATACGCAATTATAAATAATTAAAAGACTAAAGAATTAAGAAAACTAAAACTAAAAAAACCATGGAATTCAACGATTATCAAACAGAAGCGCGGAAAACCGCGATGTATCCTAATTTAGGCGGCAATTTCATTTATCCTACCCTCGGATTGGCCGGAGAAGCCGGAGAAGTGGCCGAAAAGATCAAAAAGGTTATCCGCGACGCAAATGGCGTAGTTTCCGAAGAAAAAAAAGGAGAATTGTCCAAAGAGCTCGGAGATGTTTTGTGGTATGTGGCTAATCTGGCGGAGGAATTGTCATTAAGCCTGGATGATATAGCAGAAAGAAACCTGGAAAAGCTTAAGTCGCGGCAGGAACGGGGCAAGCTGAAAGGCGACGGCGATAACCGATAATGAAAAGAAAAAGGGAAAAAAGAACGATCGATCTCGGCGGCCGGAAGATCGGCTATTTGCTGATAACCAGTTTTGCGGCCGGTAAAGTACGCGTTTCAATCAGGCGCGGCGGAGAAATGACGGTTACTAAGCCTTGTTTTGTTCCCGAGACGGCGGTATCGGGTTTCTTGCGCGATAAATCCGGCTGGATCATTGAAAAGATTGATTATTTAAGCAAGATCAAAACAACTCCAGTCTCAAAATCCGGCCGGAGGGAATATCTTAAATATAAAAAAGCGGCGCTGGACATAGTGTCGGGCAAGATCAAAAAATTTAACGGATTATATAATTTCAGCGTCAAGAATTTATCGGTGAGAAACCAGAGAACCCGGTGGGGCAGCTGTTCCAAGGCGGGAAATTTAAATTTTAATTTTCGCGTTGTTTATTTGCCGGATTATTTAATCGACTATATCGTGGTTCATGAACTGTGTCATTTAAAAGAGCTGAACCATTCTAAGAAATTCTGGGATTTGGTTTCGCTTGCAATACCGGAATACCGAGACTTAAGAAAGGAGCTAAAAAAATATTTTTAGAAATATGGATGAAGAAATCATTTCAAAAGAAGTATTTGACCGGGAAATTAAGATCTGCCGCCAAATGAATAAGGAGAAAAACGGCTGTGCTTGGGGGAAATGCGATCAATGCGGCGTTATTCCCTTGTTGCATAAATTGCATAAAGGCGTTTTGCTGGAAGACAAAGAAAAGATCGACGCGGCCAAAAAGGAAGTTTTTGGAACCATTGACGAAAAACCTGGTTTAAGCTAAAACCGAATAGACTCGATCAAGGGTTGGTTTTTCAAAAGGAGGATGAATGGCGAGTAAGGATAGTTTGCCCTGGCCGTTGGTCATCGAAGCGTATGGCCCGCCTAACTTGATTGATTGCGTTGAAGAACGGCCGGGACGGCTTGGCTGGCCCCGCCGAATTTTTGGCATCGATCTGTATACGATCGGAGAAGCGGATTGCGATCTGGAAATAGCGATCTTCGATGTTGCCGATAAAAAAAATTCCATCGGTTTTATGGCCGATTTCGGCTGGTATAACCGGGGTAAGTTCGTTTTTCGATCGCGCCAATGGCTGGCCAAAGACGAGCGGCTGTCGATCAGGATCCGCGACGCGTTCTTTTTTACCCGGCCAAAAGGCGGGTATTCGACAAAATATGAGTTTTTCATAAAGCATTAATGAGCGGGGAATACCGCTTTTTTTTGTCGCGCTATCATAAATAAACTCCCCGGCGCAGAGCCCCGGGGTATTCTGCCGGATTAATAAAACCCCGGATGTGTCCGGGGTATCGCAAGCGTTTTTAATTCCACTTACATGCTGATGGGGTCGTTGCCGAGGTTTCCGACCGGTATTTTCGATCGGGCGAGCCAGCTTTCGCCGGTTCCGCCGATCTTGGTGGCCAAGATCTCTTTTAGCTGGTCTTGGTCTACCCAGTAGACGCGGAAAATGGCTGCCGGCTCTTTTTCCCAATAATCTATTGGATTGAGATCCTTGGGAATCCCTTGGATGATTTTGGCTCCGGCCGCCGCTCCGATTCTTGGCTTGGGACGGGCTCCAACCGATTTTTCGAGGCCGTAAGACATCGATCTCATTGGTCCTCTGCTGACTCCTTTTAAAATATTGTTGTCGCTCCATTCTGATTTTTCAAAAGGATCGGTTCGGAGCACAATTTCGTCTTGCGGTCTTTGCCAGGGCTGGCGCGATCTAAAAACCGCGATAGCCAGGGCGTCGACCACCTTGTCGCCGATGACATGGCGGGCGACGATCTTATCCTGCTGGCGGGTAAAGACCAGCTGCCTGATGACGTTTGCGCCCAAATTCCAGCCGTCCAGCCAGTGAAACAGTACCCACCGTCCGTTAACCTTTATCCAGTCCGCGCTGCGGGCCCGGTAATTTTGGGGCGGCCAAGTAAAGTTGCAGTCCTTACAGTACCCGGCTGGCGTGAGTTGTGTTTCCGGATGTTTCGGGCAGTTTTTTTCTATCTTTAGCAGATACGGGCTGTCTTTCTTTAGGCCGGTAATGGCATCCACGCCCTGAAATGACACGGTAAAGGCCGTATCGTTTTGGCTTCTGTCGAGCGGACCGCCGTCAATCCACAGAGCGGGCGGTTGGCCTTCGATTTCATCGGGAACGCAGAAAAAGAACGTTCCCTCATTGGCCGAGCGCGGCATAATCCAGTCTCCGGGTCTGCCTTCATAATCGGCCGCCCGGTGAACTCTAAGCGGGGCATATCTCGGAAGCGATTGTTCGATCTCTTCGCCGCCTCGAATTATTGATTTCAAGGCCGGGGGCATGTTTAATGCCATGCTCAAATCGTTCACGGTCATTAAGCAACCTGGTTCGTAGGGAAATATCATTCTTTATCCTCCTGTTTGTTCTTGTCGCGTTTCTGTTCCGGCGGTTATCGGTTTTTGCCGGACATTTTAAAGGTACGCTGTTTGATAATATATAATAACAAGTAATGTTTGTCAAGGTTTTTTGGCGTAAAATTTTAGCTATAATCAAATATATAACCCCTAAAATCTACCAATGATAACCCGTTGCCCTTCATGCCAAGCAAAGATCCCCGCGGCCGGAATGTTTCCCGAAGACGCTTGCCGGCAGGTTTATGAAAGCGTTTTGGCTCAGGAATATTCCGATCCGGTTTACGGCGCGGCACATTTGCTGACCGTTGATTGTTACGCCCTGCAGCATCCGGAAGCGCGCCGGCCGAATTCAAACGCTTTCCACCTTTTGCGCCTGGGCTGGACCTTAAACCGCGTGAGGATTCCCAAGCTTGGGCGAACCGACAATGATTTTAAACGCTACGCTTATGATTTGCGGGATTTTCCGTATCTTGAAGCGCCTAGGAATCGCGGCAGCGTTACGGTTGCCGATGTCTCAGAAATCGATCCCAAAGAGCATATGAAAGCAGTTTGCGTTTGGGCCGGTTCGGTTTGGAAGGCTTATGGCGTTCATCATCACTGGGTTGGCCGGAAGCTTGAAATAGATATTTAAAACAGCGCGATTTTTAAATGCTCCGGTTGTATGTTATTATTTTTACATCGGTAGGGTTTTAAAAAGCTTTTAATCAAATGAATTTTCCGCCACAACTTGAATTCATATTCAGTTTTCTTCCTTGGCTTTACGATCACGGCTTGCGTGTTGTTTTTATTGTTATGGGAGCGTTTTTATGCGATATGTTCCTGAGAGATTTTTTATCCAAAAAAAGCCTTGGTCCCGCGATGTTTCAAGACACCATAAAGCAGAGGATTAGCGGCGCCCAGAGGCAGAGGATGCAAACTATCATAAACGTTATATCCGGAACCTTAAGCTTTGTAATTTTCGTAATTGCGGTAATGATGATCATGCCGGAGTTCGGGGTTAATATTGCTCCCATTCTGGCTGGCCTTGGCTTGGCCGGACTGGCGGTAAGCATGGCCGCTAAGGATGTCCTCACGGATTTCATCACCGGTTTCTTTATCCTGTCCGAAGGGCAGTATAATATCGGGGACAAGGTTAAAATATCGGGCATTGAAGGAATTGTCAGGGAAATTTCCCTGCGCAGGACAATGATTGAAACGGAGGACGGCATTTTCAATTATATTCCGAACCGCGAGATAAAGATTGTTTCACGTAAGAAAGCCGAGCACGACAACGAAACTAATAACGATGTTTATTAATTTGTGGATCCCGGGCAGGCCTGGGAACAAAATGAAGCCTTAGGCTTCCTGCCCGCAAAAAGCGGGCAGAAATGAGGATTCCAAAGGAAGCATCCTTTGGTCGCCGCCCGGGGGTTCGCACCCCGGGAGGCGAAATTCCTATAAAAAATATAAATTCGACTAGCTGTGTTCCGGTAAACGGAGGCAGCAAGAAGAGGCTCCGGTTTTATCCTGGCATAACTTAATTAGATCGCATACAAAGGTCTTAAACACCACAATCAATGGTGTTAAAACAATTTAAAAAATGGACGAATTAAACGAAGCATCGATCGCCGCATTGGGGGGGTCGGTAATTTTCTTTTTTATCATATTGATGTTTTGGTCTTTGGTTTGGAAAGGTATCGCTCTCTGGAAGGCGGCAAGGAACGGGGATAAAGGCTGGTATATTTTCATGATGGTCGTAAACACCGCCGGGATTCTGGAAATTATTTACATTTATCTGTTCTCCAAAAAACCGCCGGCGGCCAGTATTGAACCTCCAAAGCAAGTTTAAACAAAAGAACGCCCCTTACCGGGGCGCTTTTGTTAAAATTTAGAGCTGGTCTACGATCTTCAGATTAAGCTTTCTGGTGGCCGTTTCAAGCGTTGCGAAGGTTGCTTTATATAATAAGCCGGCCAGATTGCCCGGATTGGCGAGTACGCACCCGTTAACATTTTCCATCCAAGGTTTATGGGTGTGGCCATAAAAGATGAAATCAAATCGTTCGTTCCCTAAAAATTTCAGGGCGGTTTCCCGGTAGTGAACAAATCCGATCTTTAAACCGCCGATTTCCGCGGTACCCAAGCTGCGAAAGATCCGGATTCCATTAGTTTTGTCCGCTGTTTGTGCCAACCGGTGGTCATGATCGGCGTTTCCCAAGCAGAGCAGGATCTCGGCATCGAGGTTTTCAGCCAGCGTCTTGAGCGTTCCCTGTTCCGCGACGTCTCCGCAATGGATAACCGTTTTGATGTTTTCGCGGATGCAATAATCGGTGAATTTTTTTAAGGTGGCCAGATTGTCGTGGCTGTCGGATATTATGCCGATCTTCATGGATTGAGGTTGGATTTAAACGGAAAAGATGTAAAAATTATATGTTAAAATTAGCGCACTGTCAAAGAAAATCCCTTTAAATCTTTTAAAAAAGCGTAAATCATAGGGTTGTTTTTTTTAGTTGTTATACGGTTTTGGTTGTGTTATTATATGAGTGTTTAACGAGCAATCTTGATGTACTCTTCGGTTATTGAAGAAATCAAAAGCAGGCTGGACATTGTTGAGGTTATATCCCAATATATCAAGCTTCAAAAAAGCGGAGCCAATTACAAAGCTCCGTGTCCTTTTCACTCGGAGAAAAAAGGCTCTTTTTTTGTATCTACGACCAAGCAGATATGGCATTGCTTCGGCTGCCAGAAGGGAGGGGATATATTCGGTTTCGTGAAAGAGATCGAAGGCGTGGAATTCGGAGACGCCTTGCGAATTTTAGCCAACCGGGCGGGCGTGGAGCTGAAAAAACAAACGCCGGAAGCGGCCCAGCTGAAAACCGAGCGGGAGCGGCTTTACGAGGCGTGCGAATTGGCCGCGAAATTCTACGAAAAGCAGCTTGAGTCCAGCAAAGCTGGGCTGGAAGCGAAACATTATCTTTTATCGCGCGGTTTGTCGGAGCAGAGCATTAAAGAATGGCGCGTGGGTTATGCTCCTGATTCCTGGCATGGGCTGGGAAATTTTCTTACGTCTGGCGGCTACCAGAACGGCGAAATAGAAAAAGCCGGCCTTGGGATCCGTTCCGAAACCGGTTCCGTTCACGACCGCTTCCGGGGCCGGATCATGTTTCCCATTTTTGACCTGAATTCGCAGGTCGTTGGCTTTGGAGGGAGAATTATGAAGGTGAAAAGTCCGGATGAAGCGAAATACATCAATACGCCCGGAACCCTTCTTTACGACAAAAGCCGGATATTATACGGACTTGACAAAGCCCGGGTTGAAATAAAAAAAAAGAACGCTTGTATTCTGGTCGAAGGCTATACCGACGTGATCATGTCGGTCCAATCCGGGGTAGCGAATGTTGTTTCCAGCTCCGGGACCGCCCTGACGCTGTTTCAGCTGAAAATCCTGAAGAGATATACCGATAATCTTATTTTGGGTTACGATATGGATTTAGCCGGCGATACCGCCAATAAAAGAGGCATTGACTTGGCCGTAAACGAGGGGTTTGGCGTGAGGGTGGTGCGTCCGCCTTACGAAGGAAAAGATCCGGCCGATGTGATCCAGGAGAATCCGGATGAATGGAAAAAAGCGGTAGAGAACACGAAGTCCATAATGGAATATTATTTCGAGAACGCCCTGTCCGGCAACGACTCATCGACTCCAGAGGGCAAGAAAAATATTATGAAGCTGCTCCTGCCTTCCATTAAAAAACTGGATAACCAGGTTGAGCAATCTTACTGGCTTAAAATTTTAGCTCATGAGCTTGATGCCAGGGAAGAAGATATGCGGCAAGAGTTGAAAAAAGTGAAAGATGCCCAGGTTAACACGGACATTGGCCAGACTGCGGTAAAAAACATCCAGAAAACAAAAACTCAACTGCTGGAAGAGCGCTTACTGGTTTTAATTCTAAAATATGCTAATAATATTGAAACGGTTGAAACCGGCAGTTTGGTTTTATTTTCTCCTTGCGCTTTGCAGATCATCTCGTTTCTGAAAGCCGGTTCAAACGGCCCTGGCGGTGAGTTGCCGGGGGACGCGAAAGAATACTACGATATTCTTTGTTTAAGAGCCGAGATCGAGACCGTTGGAGAAAAAGATGCCGCCAGCGAGATAAATTTTTTGCTGAAAGAAGCCGAGAAGATGAGATTGAAAGCGGAATTGGAAACAATTTCAAAGAAGCTAAAAAAAGCCGAGCATGAAAAGGATATATCGGCCGCCGAGTCTTTAATAAACGATTATAACTCATTATCAAAGTCGATTTATAAATTGGAACACGGCGATACGGCATAAAACAGCCGAGTTATATTTTCCGCTTCCTAACATATTATTTATTGCCAGCGCCTATGATAAAAAAAACAACAAAATTAAAACCTAAACTTAAATTGAAACGCAAACTAAAGGAGGCGGCGGTTAAGCTTAAGAAAAAACCGGCTGTTACGGCGAAAAAGAAAGTTAAAGCAAAACCGGTTAAGCGGGTTAAACCGGTTTTAAAAGCGAAAAAAAAGGTAAAAAAAGAAAAGCCGGACAAGTCTCCCAAAGTTTTTGATCCGAAAAAACTGGAAGTTTTCATGGAAAAAGGCAGAGAGAGGGGCTTTGTGACTTATGCCGAAATTATGTTTTTCTTTCCCAACATAGAATTAGATATCGGCGGTTTGGATGATCTGTATCAAAATCTCGATCAGGCGGGTATTGAGGTCAAAGAGGCTCGCGAATTTCTGGAAGTCGGCGTAAAAGAAACTAAAAAAAGGCTTGAGGCCAAGATCGATCCGGTTCAGATGTATTTGAAAGAAATCGGCCAGATACCGCCTCTTACGGCGCGCGAGGAAAAAGAGCTGGCGAAGAAGATCGAGGCCGGTGATCTTGAAGCTAAAAAACGTCTTACCCAGTCAAATCTTAAATTGGTTGTTTCTATCGCCAGAAAATATATCGGGCGCAGCCAGCACCTTACGCTGCTTGATCTTATCCAAGAAGGCAATCTTGGCCTTTTCCGCGCGGTTGAAAAATTCGACTGGCGGAAAGGCTATAAGTTTTCAACCTACGCAACCTGGTGGATCAGGCAGGCGATCACTCGCGCTCTTGCCGACCAGGCGAGAACCGTGCGCATTCCGGTTCATATGATCGAAACTATTTCAAAATACACGCAAGCCAAGCGGAAGCTTTTGCAGCTGATGGGGCGAGAGCCGTTTCCGGAAGAAATTGCTTCGGAATTGGGTTTGGAAGTTTCCAAGGTCAGATACATCCAGAAGATTTCCCAGGATTCGGTATCGCTTGAAACGCCGGTCGGCGAGGAGGGGGAAGACAGCATTTTGGCCGAGTTCATTGCCGACGATAAAGTTATTTCTCCGGCTCTGGAGGCGGGCCGCAGTTTGTTGAAGAATCGTTTGCATGAAGTGCTGGTTGATCTGACGCCCCGCGAACAAAAGATATTAGCTTTGCGTTTCGGTCTGGAGGACGGAGTAACCCACACCTTGGAGGAGGTGGGCAAGGAATTCGGCGTGACGCGCGAACGCATCCGCCAAATTGAAGCCAAAGCGCTGGAGAAGATCCGCCAGCATGCTTCTCTTAAAAAGCTCAGGGATTATTAAAATATCCTGAAGAAAACGGAGCCGCCGGCTCCGTTTTCTTTGTATGCTTTTACCCCATCGCTATAAGGAAAACACCGAAAACCATGGCGGTAGCGCCGGCTATTTTTGGCAGGAAGTTCTTTTCGTTGAAAGCATAATATCCGATAAGGACGCTCCATAGGACGACTGTCCGTTTTAACGCTATGACATAGGCAACCATAGCCGCCGAAATCGCCGCCGAATATAAGAGCAATATTCCGGCCGAAACGGGACCGATAGGCAGCAGGTATTTCCAGTTCTTGATAATGGCCTTTTTGGTCGTTTTTTTTCTCGCGATCGCTATCGGAAGAAAAAACAGAGCTTGGAAGGCGTATATCGCGGCCGGGTAAATGAAAGCATTAGAATTCACGATTCCCATTTTGTCGAAATTAGTGCTGATCGAATACAACAAGGCTACCGTCAGCGCGTATTGAGACGCGCGGTTTTTGGCAAAATTGCGGAAAGAATCCACAAATCCTTTTTTTTCGGTCCATTGCAGGGCGCAGGCTCCGATCGTAATTAAAATGATGCCCGCAAACCCGGCGGCGCTGATCGATTCGTTAAGGATCAGTTTCGAGGTTACGGTTAAAAACAGCGGGGTGAACGCAAGATAGGGAACCGTAAGCGAAAGGTCGCCGGTTTTTAGGGCTTTCATCATTAAGATCGATGCCAAAACGTTTATCGCTCCCGAAGCTGCGAGCGCGGGCCAAAAAAGCGGAGCGGGAGTTGCCCATTTCTCGCCGGCAGTAATAGCGATTAAGAAAAACGGCAATGCCAGCGCGGTCATTGCCAGAGGAACGGTATAAACATCGATTTCCCGGAGGGCTTTCTTGGATAAGGCCGTAGACACGGCATTTAAAAAACCTGATCCGAGGGCGTACAAAAACCACATAATTTTACCGGCTGCTAATTACTTCCTTTCCACAACGATGGTGCAATTGGTGATCAAGGCGGCCAAGGCTCCGATCGCGGCCCAGACCGGAATAAGCGCCGTTCCAACTACCGCGAGGGTCAAGGGAATCTCAATGAAAGTTTCGCCTTTCTCGTTTTTAATGATGATCCGTCTCACGTTGCCTTCCGAGATCAGTTCTTTGATTTTTTTGACCAGATCGTGGCCGTTTACATTGTAAGTTTCTTTTTTACCAGCCATATTTTTATAAAAAGTATTAGCTTATCCGCTTTTTCATCTTAGCAAAACCGGGCGATAAAAAAAGAGGCTTTTTCCCGCCTCTATCTGGAAACCCTTTCCGCTTGAGCGAGATTTTTGATCGCTTTGTCGCGGCGTTTTTTATTGACTGGACCCAGGATTAGAATTGTTCTCTCTTCAAAATAGCTTCTGTCCGGCGAAGTTGCTATTTCTTCAACTTGGAAAAACTCGCAGGGTTCGGAAATTTCGACGGCCGGCGAAAGTTCTCTGGCCGATAGTATGACCATTTGGCCGGTATGCAACTGGCTTTCAAATTCCAGATAATTCAGATAAACCGGGTTTTTCAAGCCGATACTTTTATTAGCGGCCAAAACTGTCATATATTGTTGCTCTTTGCACAATTCAAACTCCTCCGTTAAAGAATTTAAGTATTATGCACAATTAATTGTTCCTTGTCAATCGAAGGTTATGATATTTTTAATTTATCTGACGTCCACGATCAGGTATTCGGATTTTCCTCCGGGCGTTTCGATATTGACCCTGCTTCCCTTGGCTTTTCCGATCAGCAGTTTTCCGAGCGGCGATTTGAACGAGAGCTTGCCTTTAAAAATATCGGCTTCTTCGGGGCTGACAATTGAATATTCTTCGTTTGAACCGTTTAAAGACAGCAAAACGGTCGATCCTATTCCGACCATGCCGTTGTTGTTCTTTTCGACCACTTTGGCGTTGGAAATGATTGCTTTTAATTCCTGGATTCGTCCTTCAAGGAAGCCTTGGGCTTCTTTGGCTTCATGGTATGCGGCATTTTCCTTAAGATCGCCAAAAGAGATGGCGTAGTTTAATTTATCGGCCAGCTCCCGGCGTTTGACAGTTTCCAGATTTTCCAGTTCCTTTTTGAATTTTTCCAGGCCTTCCGGCGTCAGATAATTGCTCATAGTGTTTACCGCGTAGTGGTTTATTGGTGTTAAGCTCGCGACGTTTGTGATTCTTGTAGCATTCTTATAGCATTAAATTTAGCAAATAGCGCGCGTTAAATCAAACAGTCGTAAAAGAAAAAGCCGGGAAATGTTCCAGGCTTTGTTGATATTGCCGCCATCAATCGAGTTTGGCCGTGGCTTTACGATTTTTTTGCCGATTGCTTAATAATTATAAGGGGCGGTCTCGCAGAATTTCTTTGATCTGCTTTGAATCCAGGATGGTCAGCTTTCCGTTCTGGTTTAAGGCTTTTCTTAGCAGGTCAACGGTGGCCAGCAATTCCATGCCTCCGGGCTTATTCGCTATGGCGCCGCCCGTGTCGGCTTGGTCAAACATGTTAACCAGGAAAATCGAGCTTTCGAGCAGCGTTTCTTTACCGGATCTGGCCGCCAGATACCCTTCAACTCTTCCAATGGCCCTCGCCAGCCATACTCCGCGGGATTCGATATCCAGGAAGAAATTGTCTTCCAGCTTGTTTTTTAGCTGGCGGCTGGCTTTTTTGGCTTCCCTTATGAACAAGTCCTCGCTTAGCTCCTTTTTCGATCCTTTTCCCATTTTCACTCCTCCTCCGGAATTTCTAATTTTTTTGGCTCCTCTATTGTCGCGATGGCCGCGTTAAAGACGATGGCAATTTCTTGCGCCAGGCTTTCCTGTAAGCTGTGCGGCACAAGGATGAGGTCTGCGATGATTGGCGGCGACACGGCATACCACTCGGTGATTTTGACAACCTTCCTTGTGTCGGGCAGGACTATGCAATCCAGGCTGCAAGGGGTGCCTTCCACGGTATAACATTTTCCGTCCCACTCAAATTCGAACATCATCATTAGTTACCTCCTTGTTAAGGGTCTGAAAAGTTTTTACACCATATTTTTCTATAAGTCAACTAAATTTAATGGCAGGCAGAATAACGGCTTATTGGATCGGCTGGTCGCTCAAATTGGTTATTTTTATGTCCGTGATGTCTTTAGGATCATTGCAGGCGGTGATGCTGAATTCGGGCCGGTTCTGGCCGCCCTGGGGCAAGACATTTTCGAAAGTTACATCAATGCCTGGGGCTATCGGGTAATTTAGCATTGCGTTTGCCATCTTGATTCCTGATCCGCATTGGGGGCCGTTCGGAAAATGGATTCGGGCATAAACCGCGGATCCAGGTTGAAGCGTATAAGTGCTGGCGCTGGGCAGTCCGAGAGTGGCGATGTTCAAGTTTTTAACGGTTGCCTTGTCATAATTCAATTTCGGGAAACCGTTGCCTGCGATCGTACAGGCTTTATCGGATATATTTTTGATGCTCATCGCGCCGTAAATTGTGCCGGCCGCGCCTTCAAAAATAACTTGGGCGGAAAGATCGGCCGCGGAGCAGGCAGCCGGGGATTCCGCGGCCGGTTCTGCCAAGGGGCAGTCCGCTGGTTTTTGCGCCGGACACGCCGGTTTGCCGGCCAAATTATAATAAGCGAAAACCGCCCCGGCCGAAATTGCGGCTGCGCCGAGGCATAAAGCGATACTGCAATATCCTTTAAAATTTTTCATATTTCGTTTGTTCTTCATTGATAAGGTAATTTTACGCCATTGCCCGGAAATGTGAAGCCAATTTAAGCCAGCTACTCTTGAAATCCCTTCGATTATGGTTTATTATGTTTAAGTCAGCGTTATATTCCGGTGTGGCGCAACGGTAGCGCGGCTCGCTGTTAACGAGAAGGTTGTAGGTTCGAATCCTACCACCGGAGCCACATGGGATTTGCCGAGTTAAAAGCTCGGCTTTTCTCTTTATTAGAGCCTGTTTCGGCGGGTTCTAACCGTCCGTTTTTTCGATTTGACCCGGATGAGACAAGAATCATCGGTAGAAGCGCGGAATCCGTGTCAATTCTTATGTTTTTGTCTTTTAAGATGAGGTTCGAACCTAAGGCGGAGAGAATCACTTTTCGGGCGTGTTGACCCCTTTCGGTGAACGCTTCATTGGCGTCGCCGGCGAAGGTCAAGACGTTGTCGGCCGTCTGCAGCCAGCTGTCCACGCGGTTGTCCGTGTCGTTCAATAATTCGTGCAGTCTGATTTTTTCCTGGCCGATTTCCGATTTCTTTTTCTTGAATTCTTCTTCGCTGATTTCTCCCGACGCTCTCATGTCGATCAAAGCGTCCAGTTTTCTCACGCAGGCCTCGTAATTTTTCTGTTGATTGGAAAGTATGGCGTTTCTGTCGCCGGCCTCGCGTTCGTTTTCGTTTCTCAGCCACTTCATGGCCCAGCCGTGGAATTCTTCCGGCGGTCTGACTCTGGCCAGCGTCTTTTTGATTTGCTTTTCCAGTTCGTTAACTTCGATGCACTTCTGGCTGCACGGGCCTTTGCGTTTGGTGCAGTGATAATACGTGTAGTGATGGACGTTGCCGTTTTTGTTTTTCTTGATCTTGTTTTCGGCCGTTACCATACAGCCGCACTCGCCACAGCGGATCATGCCGGTATAAGCGAAGGTGTGCGTTTCCGGTTTGGGTTTACTGCCGTGGCCAAGCATTTTTTGAACCCTGTCGTATTCGTCGCGCGTGATCATCGGTTCGTGCTTGCCTTTATGCCAGTTGCCCGAGCCTCTGGGCCATTCGAACCAGCCGTAATAAAAGGGATTATAAAGCAGGCGGTAGTAGCCGCTACGCGCCAAATTTTTCAGTCCCCATTTTTGCACCGCGATTTCATGCACCCGCGGAGCGGTAAAGTCGCCGCTTAAAAGCATGTCGAACATTTTCCGGATAATCGGAAACATGCGCGGGTCTTTGCGAATGGTGCGGAATCCTTTTTCTTTGTCCGGCGTATTTTTGTAGCCTACGGGCGCCGGTCCGGGATGCCATCCCATTTCTACCTTACGCCTTAGTCCGCGTTTAACGTCTATGCCTTTGTTGTCGTTTTCCAGCTTGGCCTGACTGCAAAGTAGGTTAAGTAAAAATTTATCATTGGGAGTGCTTTTGAATGTCTGGCCGGGCGTGTGGATTTCCAAAAGCCGGTTCTGGTCCATGAGATAAACCAGGTAGCCGGTGTCCACGGAATTTCGGGAAAGGCGGTTTGGGTGCCAGGCGATGATGCCCTCGGCTTCGCCTTTCTCTATCCGTTTGATCATCGCGTTGAAAATTTCGCGTCCCGGCGCTTTGGCCGAATATGATTCTTCCAGGCGCTCCACGATGAGGAGCTTTTCTCTTTTTGCAAGCGCTTCCAGCTCGCTCTTTTGCGAATCGATTGAAAGGACCTGTCTGTCTTCCTGTTCCGAAGATTTTCGAGCGTAGAGGAAGTACTTGAGTCTGGGTTGTACTTCCTGGTTCATATTAGTCAAAGAGTTCGGTGGTGTTTAGGTAGTAAACCAGTTTGCCACCGGCCGACATTATTATTCTCATGGTCGGATAAGGCCAGGGATCGCCCATGAGCCCCTCCGGAAGTTTGTAGCTTTTATCCTCCCAGCGCCATTCGTTGGCCGCCGGATTTTCTGCTCCAGGTTTACTTGGGATATATTGTAGCTGAATGTCCGACCTTATCATGAATTTGGTATGTTCTGGATCATGGCCGAGATACGCGAACGCGGCCTGTTCGATTTCGTCTTTGCTCATTAAAGGCCAGTCCAGCGAGCCGTTGCCAGGACAATTTCCCGGTACGGTGGCGCTGCGTTCGATCGGGTAGACGATTCCGATTTCCACGACCTGATTCGTTTTTTGCGTTACCTGGTATTGATAAACTTCGCAGCGGTCGTTGATATAATCCGTCTGCTGGAAGATGTAAACCGGCCGATCCCATTCTTTAGGATTGTCGGCCGTAAACCCACCGTCGTTTTGTTTGACGTTGCTTAGGATCGCGAAGTTAGAGGGATGATTATTCTGGCCGGTATATTTCAATTCCAAGTTCGGTTCCCCCATGAACGTTCTGATGGCTTGCTCGGCTTTATCCAGTTCGCTTTGAGCCGGCGGTTTTTCGTTGACGAAAATCCGGCCGTCGGAAGTCATGCATTGTTCGGGATTGGATTTCATAATTGCGAATCCCGCTTCGACGCACTGGTCGAAGTTCGTAATGGAGGCCAGATCTGTTGTTTCGGCCCCACGCGGTGCATTGCTGCTTAAGAGGTGATAAACTCCGTAACCGGCCCCAAGAACCGCTACAACGGCGATTACGGCGTAAATTTTGGCGTTTTTAGTCATAGTTTTGTTCATTAATTATTTTAATTTTGTTTTCGGCCTTTCTACACACAACATGGTCCTAAGGCCGAAGGAAGTCAAACGTATATTTCTATTTTACCGTTTTTTCGGTTTTTTAGGGAGATGGGAGGGGTCAAAAGCTGCCCCAGTTTCACCCCAGTTTTGCCCCAATCTGTTTTTGTCTATTTTTCTCTGGTTTAAACAGATTTTCGGCAAAATCCATCCAAGTTTTGTCCAAGTTTTATCCAACCCCTAACTACTGAATTTTGGTCGCCTTTCAGTCGCCTTTAGTCCCTGAAATCTGCCCCAGTTTCACCCAAGCTTTGCCCAACCCCTATTTTTTAATTTTCAGCAAGCTTGCTTGCTTTATTTAAGCTTTTTTATTAATTATTATTTCTTACTCAATCTTTATTACTAAGTGCTTCATGGTGGACCCGGGCCGGGGTTCTCTATGGTGCCTGACCGTGCTCCATTTTGAACCCCCGTCGTTTTTAGCAATCGCGGATTAAGGCGATACATCGTGCCGGCCCAGCGGCCGCGTTCTAATGTTCCCGGCTTCATTTCTATCAGCCCGAGATCGAGTAGTTTTTTCCTGACGCGCCGGCAGGTTGACCGGCCGAAGCCCAGAGAAGCAAACCCTTTCTCTTTGTCATCGCGACCGATGAAGATATTATCGATATGCCAGAACCAGCCGTCGGCATCGCCATAGCGATTAGTGAGATGGCTTAAGGCCATTAAAAAATCGCGTTCGGCATGAGTCAAAGCGCGACGTATTTTTTCATCGTCGTAGATGATGTGTGGTGCAGGAAAGAAATTTAAGCTTTTACCACGTGGTTTGGGTTGATTCGTCTGGTTCATAATTTTCACTAAGTAATTCAGCTACTTTTTCACTGACGGCTGTTTCGACCTCCTGGCCAGCTTTTTGAGTTATGGGATGAAAAATATTGATGTTCTGGCCTCCCACTTTGCGCGTAGGATAAACCAGGCGGTATCGGCCGTCCGGCCGGCTGAACACGGCTACCGATCCCATCCAAAACTTATTGTCCAGGACAAACGAAACGAACCCGAGGAGGCCGTCCTTGGGTTTGACCGGATAAAATTGGATTTCGCTAATTGTGGTTTGGTTGTAAGTCATGACTTTTCACTACTTTATCTTTGAAGTCGTCTATTGACGGCTCACCCATGTAGGTGATTTTGTAGAGTTTAAAAAGATTGTTGGCGCGCAAAGACGCCTCCTCGTCGGAGAGTTTTACGCCGTAGCGTTTTTCATATAATTCTTTGAATTCTTGTGTAGCTTCTGGGGGCAACATAAAAGGCTGGCCCCACCGGGGACTAGCCTTTATCTATCAATTCAAATACTTTTTCGGATCACATCGAGGCACCTTAGCCTCAGAGGGAAAATTACTTTTGACTTAAAAACAAAAAGGGCTACCACTTCCAGTCATCAAGCAAAAATAGCAATCGCTGCTTGATAACAGAAGTCGTAGCCCCGTCTCGCTTAGTTCCGATTAATCGGAACGCCGTCAGGCAAACTCATATCTCTTATGCTTTTATAATAGCGGGCCGGAACACGGACCGTCAACAGGTCCGTCTGTGGAAAACTTTTCTGACAAAAGCTGACAAGAAGTTGACGGAAATCAGCGGTAGAAAAAAATCTTATTTCGTGATACCCTTTAAGTAGAAAAGCTACTTTATTTTTATGGCAAACAAGCCTGTATTTAAACTCCGAATACATGGAGACAATATTTTGGAGTGTGAAAATGCGCTTAAGCTTTTAGCAGTATCTCTTAACGGAGAATACAAAGATTGCAAAATAGTTGAAGATGGCCCTGCTTACGCTCCTATTTACAAACTT
The DNA here is from genome assembly GCA_022710775.1 of Patescibacteria group bacterium. Lineage (GTDB taxonomy): Bacteria > Patescibacteriota > Minisyncoccia > Minisyncoccales > UBA5738 > CAINCQ01. The sequence goes on along the minus strand of JAKLGH010000001.1, from coordinate 261,362 downwards.
GAGTCCAGCTCAAGAGATTTTTTAATACAGTTATTTCCCGGTTATGGCAGGTGGAGTTTTTCGATTACCGATTATTTGGCAGCTCGTGGCGCACCAGTAAGAGAGGCCACCGATGCGATTATCACGAAATTTGAAGAAGATAAAAATATAGAGATACCGATCCTGTCATTAGAATTCAGCGGAGCTTTGCCGGCTGGTAATAATGCCTGGCAAAGAACAGGCCGGGCTCTGGCATTGGCTTACGCGGGAATTCCTTATCTGTATTTTACAGAATTGGGAGGATATGAACTTGGATCAGATAGATCATTAAAAGCGGCCAGGTTTCCAAATCCCTTAGTACCATTTGCTTATTCAACGCTCGGCCCCGAAAGCGGCACCATCTCGATGCCGGTCTATATTCCGAGTCCCTCGTTAAGCGGAAGCATCCCAGCCGAATTTATTAAGAGTTTTGGATTTAAAGAGGCATCCGAACTGGTTAAGTCGATAATTTTAGAAAGCAGTACCAGTAATTCACAGAAAGCACTTGAAGCAAAACTTTTAAATTTAATTGGCACTTTGTCAGACAACAGGAAGAAAAAAGACACATTAAGTGCCGCAGAGTGGAAAGAACTTTATTCAAAAAATACTGGTACGCAAAAAGCCGATTGGCTCGTAGAACGTAAATTTCCGTGGAATAAAAAGTTGGGAATTAAATCTCTCACGAGAACATTTTTAGGATTATTAAAATTAGCTAATAAAAATAAAGCGGTAGCTATCGGATCAAAGGAGATTCCTATTTGTCTTATTCCCAAAAATAAACGGGTCGCTTTAGCCGCCGACATTAAAAAGTTATACAAGAATAGAGTCAGTGAAGAGTTTTTAGAATGGCTGTCAAAATCAGACAAGCATTTATTATGTGTCTGGATTGCCGGCTTCAAGCCTAGGGGCGATGACTCTCGGCCCGATAGAGGTTTAGTTCCTTTAGCGCGCATGATTTTTGGAATGGATCACGCCGATCTACTCTCAGTGGTTTATGGTCCGGCCCATCCTACCGTTTGGGCTCAATTAGCTAAAGACATGCACAGACTAGCTTCAATAAATGGTTTATGGGAGGCAATTGTTAATTTAAGCGATGGAATTATCATTGATAGTATTACCTCGAAAAAGATAAAAAACGTTGGATTTGTTACAAATAAACCGGAGGAGAAAATTAAAAAGATTCCATTAGCGGCCGCTGCGGTTAGTCCTACCTTTGGTGAGCACGATGTTGATTCAGTTTTGCACCTGCTGTTTTCCAACGCGATTTCAGAAGGGATTTACGAATCGCTTTGTAATCCTCCTGGCGGCGATTGGAGCGGAATAAATATAATTGATTTTCAAAACAAGATTGAATTTCGCTGGACCTCATTGCCGAGAGTTTCTGGAGCTGATTCAAAAAGACCAGATCATCTCGTACAGATTAGCTCCGGAGCATATTTAGTCCCAATCGAGTCAAAAGACGTTCAGGCGCGGTTAGAAGATAAGGTGGGCATTAGATTGGTTAAGTATGTTCATCAGCTCTTATCAAGTAATCCAATATCGATAAGAAGTAATGGCCAGCAATGGCAGTCTTATAAAAACGAAAACCGCGATAGAGACCTGAAGATTTTGTCAGCGGTTGCGTTTCGATTCCAAAAAGTAGAAGAGCTAAAACTGGCTTTAAAAAAATGTAAAGCTGATGTTGCGATTGGCGTTGAATTTGTAAGCGGCAGCTATAAAACCATTATCCATGTAATGCATACGGAGCAAGCAAAACACTTCGGACAAGTTATCAAAAAGTTAGCTACAAAATACCCCAAAATATTAGAGGTAAAAATTGAATCCTAGTAATTTAAATATAAAGATTCGAAGACTTTTTCTACCTTTTTATCTTGAACTTTTTTAAATGTTGAGTTTCCGGAAGGTAGAAGCAGATGTCTTTTGTATAATTCTTTTGGAATTTCTACGATGTAGCTATTCTCTGCGCGTAGTCCGTCGTAAGAAAGCGCGTATTTTATACCGCGTTTATTGAGATCACTTAAATATTCCACGAACTCGGCAAAATTAATCGTACCAAAATAGCGTCCTTTTGTATTGAAATAGGGCGGGTCCAGATACACGAAATCTCCCTTTCGTGCTTTTTTTGTCGCCCGCCTATAGTCTTGAGCCATAAAATTACAATTTTGTATCCTATCGGACCAATCGAATATAATTTTTTTCAAACGATCCGGGTGAATTCCTTTTCTGGTATAGTGTAACGAATTATTAAACTCACCCTGTTTGTTGTATCTTATCAATCCATTAACGCAGGTTCTAGATAAAAATAATAAGTGATGAGGAGATTTTTCTTTATTAAATTTGTCGCGGATTTTGTAAAAAAATTTGTAGCTTTTTTGAAGCTTCTCCCAGTTATTTTTATATTCGTTTATAACTTTATTCGGGTCTTTTTGGATAAGCCGCCAAAGATCGATCAATGCCTTATTTATATCAGCGCATACTGCATTCTCAGGTCTTAGCCACCCTAAAACTGCACCGCTTCCCAAGAACGGCTCATAGTACGTATTAAAGTTGTCGGGCAAATAAGCGGATATCGCTTTTGCTTGCGATCCTTTACTGCCACTCCATTTTATAAAAGGTAATAAACGATTCATATCTAGTTAAATAAAGGTTGTTGATTTTTGGAGTATTTCAGTCTTTTGTTTGCAATATCCACGTATTTTTCATCGAGCTCTATGCCAATATATTTTCTCCCCAATTCTTTTGCGGCTAAACATTCGCTCCCAGCTCCAGCAAAAGGAGACAAGACAATATCATCTGGCTTTGAACATAAGGAAATAATTCTTTTACAAACGCTCAGAGGTTTTTGGGTTGGATGTTTGCCGAATTCTATCTCCCTCGATTCTTTATTGTTCGGGATATCCCAAACCGTTCTCATCTGCTTGCCCTGAGATTTTAATAGGTCGGACGGATCATGGAATTCTTTCGATTGCTTATAGTCGAAATAATATTTTCTTTTCTCCCCGGCGTGTCCCCATAGCAGGGTTTCATGGCTCGCAGTAAAACGCCGGCCGGCAAGATTTGGGAAGGCATTGCGCTTGTACCAAACCACTTCGTTAATTATTTCAATCCCAAGCGTCTGGAATATCAAATTAATAATTCCAGTATTGTGATAAGTTCCAAAAACCCATATTGAACCTGTAGGTTTTAAGATTCTTTTAACTTCTTTTAGCCACTTAGCAGTAAATTTGAAATAATCAACCAAGGGAAGATTGTCCCAATTTTCCATCACCTTATTCCACTCACCGCCGAAGCCTTTTAAGCCGTTGTTATTAAAATGGATATGATTTCCTTTTGATAGGTTGTAGGGAGGGTCAGCTATTATCAAGTCGATTGATTGATCTGGCAGTTTTTGCAAGTGGTGCAATGCGTCGCCGCAAATAATTTTGTTTATTGGTAAATTATCGTCCTTTTCTATTTCGTCATTAAATAGTGTTGGATTTTCTTTTATCTCCCCACCGCTTTTTATAACATCCAAAACAATACCCTGTATTGAGAGCTCCTGATCTTTTTGGATGATAATTGGTTTGTAGTTTTTATTTGCCGGCTCAAGTCGAACAAGTCCACGGCTCTTATAGAATTTCTTTAAAGTCGCTTCGTGATTATCAATTAAAGCCACAATCTTTTGGCCGTTATCAGCAGTGCTTTGATGTTTTATCAGAACGACATCTCCCTCATTAATATTTTCGTCTATCATGCTGTTTCCAATAACACGAAGAGCATAAATTTCACCGTTTACAGGTAATTTTGTTTTAGGCACAGCAATAAATTCTTTTTGTTGGACCGCTTCTATAGGTTCTCCGGCCGCGATTGTTCCGAGGAGTGGGACCCTAACCATTGCCTCTGGTTCATTAATATCAATCGCTCTGGCGTTATTTCCAACTTTTTTTAAATAGCCTTTTTCGGCCAGCGCTTCTATATGCTGGTGAACAGTGGAAACGGCCGAGAGTTTAAGCCCGACACATATTTCCTCCAGTGTTGGAGGGTATTTTTTCTTCTTTATAAACTTCTTTATGAAATCTAGGACTTCTTTTTGTCTTTTTGTTATCGGAATGGCCATAAGCGTGATTGATGTTTTTAACTCAAAGTGATATATTTATAGTATACCGAAAATCTTACGAAAATGGAAGTAGGTAGATTGTGGATTACTTAATAAGCAAGAAGGGATATGAAATTTTTAAGAGCAGTACAATTTTTTCTTCGACGAATCTTATGGAAACCAAAGGTTTCTTCTTTTTCTTATGATGCAGACAAAAAACCAAATAAGCTTATTCTCGTCTTGGGCACATTTACCGGTTTCTTTTACAGCATTTTTCAGAGACGAAGGGAATCATTAAGGATTCTGTACAGAAATCAGGAACGTAGGAAAACGGAATATACGATACCAATGCAAATTATCCGGAATTCTATGGGTACGATAGTAGTACTAATAATATCACTCGTAGTAGTAATCTCTGCCGATTGGGGTGTTGAAGGTCTCGCAACGTCACTATCTCACATTCAAACTGGCTGGTTCCAAGCATTTATAGCTCACTTTGATTTTTTTACTCTCCCGGACAGTGAGTTTTTAAAGCTTGTGCTCGAGATTTCTATCGGCGCAATCTCCGCTATTCTGGGACTTTTATTTGCTCTATATGCAGTCGGCCTCCAGCTCACTACTGATAAGTACTCATCTGCCGTATCTGATTACGTTAACCAGGAAACCGTCGGTAATTTCTTTTTCAAACTTCTTGTATTCACTGATATCTTTGCGATTGCAGTCTTGCTACGTATTCAACTTCTAACACTTCCGTCGTCGGTTAGCTTTATTGCCGTCGTTATTTTGGTAGCTATCTGTTTACTCGGGATTATCGTTTTTAAGAACCATTATATTTTCACTATAAAGCCAAAGAATCTCTTTGAGAGGTTACAGTCGGACATGAAGGAAGGCATGCGACTTGCCTCTGACCGAAGCCGGTATTCATATAAGAGTTGGAGTATCATACAAACTTCACGCATGAGAACGCAGAACCATCTTTCTCTACTCAAGACTCTTTTCGAAGACCTCTGGCATGCGGAGAATTGGAACGATGTGATTTATACGCCGATGGTACTTGCAAATTTGATCACTGAGTATGCCAAGCGAAAAAAACATATCGACAGAGAACGCGGTTGGTGGTTTCCACAAACGCAGGTGGAGGTTAAAGCGAATAGTATGTCGACGCTAACTCTGAAGCTCAATTTTGAACTTCAGGGAAAAGGACCTCTGCGCATCGGTAGCCCGGATTATCTTTGGTTTGAGGACAGGGTTTTTGATATTGTTAAAGCTGTGGAGTCTCGCGTTGGAACAGCGCCGCAGGATACTCATTTGCTCAAGTACGTTATTGATTTTTACCAGACCGCACTCGCCGGTGATTACGAAAAGGACGGGCACGGTCGTTATCAAAAAACAGTTGCCGGTCTTTACGAAAATCAGGAGACTGATGCGTTCGAAAAGTATCTCGATGGTTTTTTCGCGCTCTATGCGAAAGTCCAGACCGAAGACGAGCTTGGCGCATATCTCAATGCTTATTTTGCGATTGGGCTAACCCTCGTCGATGGTTTTGACTATACCAAGTATCAGGAGATTATAAAATCACTAGTAGATGCAAACGGACAGCTTGCGCACACACGCGAAGAGTTGGCGAGGCTCGATCTACCCGGAGTTTTCTATAACCAGGTTCTTGACTATTGGGATCGCCTCTATCTTGAAGTTCAGTGTGAGGGTCGCGTCATAACGCCGCAAATTCGTCTTGAAAAAGAAACGCTTGACGATGCACGGGCAAAGGAGAAGCAATACCTCGATAAATTTTTAGAAAAGTTGATTACACATCATAATATAATCCTCAAAGACCTCTATCAGAAAGGAAAACACAAAGAACTTGCGATATTTATTAAGGCTCGCTTCGAATGGATCAGTCGGTTGCTCTATATCGACAAGGTTGCATTGGCTGACGAATATGGTGCAAAGATCGCTGGAGCTGGAGTATATCTGCCATTTCTTCCAAAGCAAATCCTGGTCGATTCGGAATTTTGGGAAGAACTAGAAAAGATGCTTTTCCCATCAGTCATTGAGAATTGTGAGAAACTGTTTAAGGTTTTGGCTGGCCTACTCACGCTAATGTTACCGGTCATCAATGCTGATGAGAAGAATGTCGACAATATCATGTACCGCAACCGTCTCAGCCTTATTCTCGGGGGTTTCGTGTTTCTGGTGTGCGAATTCCGGCAAAATTACCATTTGCTTATTGAGTACGTGCAGACGATCGGGGCGGCATATCAGCCAGGTCAATTCATTAAGGCCATGGAGGTTCTGTCAAAACCGAAGGACGTCGGCGGTCTTGACCTTACACTCAAACTTATAAATTGGGAGACAACTCGCTACCATCATTGGTTCGGCCAAATTTTGTGGAAAATAGATCAATTGCCAAAGACTTATGACGATGTTCGGTTTTATTCGGGGTTACAAGAAGTAGCTAATCATCCAAGCAGATTCATACGCGAATTAAGTTATCGAGCATATCAGCCAGAGGAGGAGTGTGCCGAAGCATTTGTTGAGTGGGCAAAGAAGAGAGAAGCCGTCCGGCAGTTTGTCGAAACCCTTAAAAAAATTCAAGGTAAAAAAATATGAGACGACGACCTTACAAACAAAGAGAAAAAGGATATGTTTTTGATGATCCATTACTCGGGTACATTAAGGGATATGATCAACTGGAAATGGCATCAAGAAATGGAATGGAGTTAAGCATAGAAGTTGACGCAATTCGATATGCACTTTTTCCACTTAGGGATGTGCCAGTCCCTGATAGGCCTGGCTATGTTACGCATGAGAGAAATTATTTCGGTATTGAATGCGATGACCCAGCCCTTAAGCAAGACCTTGAGAGGTATTTTACTGACGAGCATTCGTTCTATAGGGATGACTTATATGGCCAGGGGGATTCAGTGGGCGGTTTCTTAGAGGATATTGCTTGGCAGTTATTGATTACGGGAGACGAGTTTTACATGATTGAGTGGGACGAAATAGATATTAAAAATAAGAAGTACCATTTTCCTGTTGATTTTGAGTATCTTCGAAATGAAACGATGAAAGTTAGACGTAAGCGAGGTGAGATTATTGGTTATAGCCAAAAATATAGTCTTTTTACTTATCTTAAAGAAAAACGATTTAAAAATTGGGAAGAAAAAGAAAAGCCTCGTTCGTTTGAATTTGAAAAAGACGAGGTTATATATTGCCAATATCCTTTCGCCAAAAAATCACCAACCGCGCAGAGTTTTAAATATTTAAGACCTATTAAAAAGTTTTGGCAGTTTGGTATTGATCAGTCTCGAAGCGGTGTTGAGGTTGAGAGTCATTATTTGCCCTTAGAACGAGCGCGGTATACAACTTACGCAAGTGAAAAGCGTAAGTATGACATTGCGCGCGCAAAAGTCAGAACTATTTTTAATTATTTAATGGATACGAACGGTCCCCAGATGACTCAGTATTATGATATTTATACAGTGATTCGTTATAAAAAATATCTGAATGATTTTAGGGATTATTTAGTACATGAATTTAATGAGCAGGTGCTGGCTGTAGTCGCAAAAAAGAACAGTTTTGCTTTAGCTCCTAAGCTTGTCTACAATGGCTTCCTCTCCAATGCGGAGTTAGACGAAGCGTTAAAGAACTACAGTGATGGGACTATGACGTTTGACCAGATAGTTGAGCAGATAATTAAAAAATCATAAGGTATGGATAATAAATACAAAAAGCCACTAAGAATTTTACTAGATTCAGACTCTTTAAAATCTGATGTCGCTAAGAGGCTGCTTAATTATTTTGATAATGAACTTTTTGAGTTTGTTTCTTTGGGCAGCTCAAAGACGCATACAGTAGTTCAATTGTCTCTCAGTGACAAAAATGATATTAGCGGGATTGTCATTGATAAATTAGGCGACAAATTACATGGCTACAAAGAAAGCACCATGTTCGGATATAAAATATCCGACATAAAAATAATTGCCGAGTCTCTTGATATCAAGTATGACGACTTTATTTTAACTTTTATTCTTAAGACATTGTTAGGGGTGTCAGAGGATAAAAAAGTTATCTTAGTTACAGAGAGAAAAAAGTTGTTAAGCCGGCTAAACTGGGCAAGGAATGGCTTCCCGGAGTTGCCAGCGCAAAGTATCTTGAGCCCAGAAGAGGCGATAATTTTTATTGATTTATATTGTAAAAATAAAAATAAATTTTTAATTGCTCCCAATTATTACGTTAATAGAGGTCTTTGGTATCTTTATTCTTTGAAGACAAAAGTTAAAAATTACCAAAAAGTTTGGTCAATCATTGTCTATGGGCAAAAGCATATTCCTCGGGGAGATGATTTAATGGATATTACAGCTTCGCTTGGAGACAGAATTATTGATCTGCTTACAGCAATAGATGAGATAGGTATAAATTACTATTCCGGTGTTAATAATGATACCCAGGACGCTACTATCTACCACTTTAATTACCTAATCACCCTATTCACTGGGGTTTTTGATTCACTTGCTTGGATATCCAAATACCGCTATCAAATTAAATTTGATCAATTTGAAAGAATCGGATTAAGAAAGGATAGACAAAAAGATTTCATGAAGCTCTTGTACCAAGAGAACGGTAAAATTAAAGATTTCCTTTCCCAAAATTCCTCTTTGATCAATTTAACGTATAGTCCTAGAGACCTTATTATTCACAGGGCAAGACTTAAGGCGCTGCGTTTTGATAATAGAAACGATAATTTCTATTTTAATATGATTAGAGTTCCGCAAGATTTTTTTAACCATATCGTGGCCTTATCTAAAGAAAACGGAAGTAAATTAGGCGAATGGGGGCATTACAAATTAGATAACGAGTATTTTCTGGAGCCGTATAGGTTTGTTAAGATGGCAGCTGAAAAACTTATTATTTTTGTGGATGAATACCTTAATTTGTTAGGTTTTGACGGATACCTTAAAACAATGCCAGTGCTAAGCAAAAAACTTAAGGAGGGTAATAGTTCTGATTCGCATAAGGATTTTTTAAAACAATTAGAAATTTTTGATAAATTTAAACTGGGTTATTGAATAATAAAATGAAAAGTAGTGATTGGTATAAAAAAGTAATAATAAAAAACACAAAAGAGATAGTAAGTTCTGGAATAACTTATATTATTTTAGTTCTTGTACTTCTGCTCTGGCATTTTGCTTTTGGTATTAAATTTCAATGGCAAAATATCAGCCCATTATCCGCGCCAAGTATTTTCGTCAGGGTGTTTTATAGTGCTTTTACTTTTTGCACGCTTGGTTTTTTTCTGTACCTGATCAAATTTTATAAAGTGCTTCATGATATCGTTGTTAAGGCATTTGGCATGTGGGAGCTCTATAATGCGATAAAGGCGATACTCTGGATATTTTTAATGTGGATTTCGTATGCCTTTCTCGTTCCCTGGCTTTTCAAAGTTCTTAATACTAGCATCTCTGTTTTGTTTAACATTGCCAATTTGGTTTTATACGCCATTCCGCCGGTTGGCATTGCTCTAATATTAAGTATGATCTATTTGATTTTTAAGAATAAACATTTGTTTCAGAAATAAGACACTTTTGCAGTGTTGCTGAATCATTCAATCCAATCGAACGGCGACTCCCGGCGGAGCATTTTGACGGCCGCGTCCATTTCGTAGGAGTGCCAGCCGTTCATAATTACGGTTCTAAGTTCACGCACGGCTCTGAGCCCTTCGGCAAGCTCAGGGCAAGCCCTTCCATGAGCAGCCTAGAAATATGTGGTACTTATATTTACTTCTTTGCGACAAGAAAACTTTTTACGTAGGGATTTCAAATGACCTTGCAAAAAGATTAAACGAACACCGTAATAAAGAATCATTCTATACAAGAAAGTTCTTTTGTGTTGAGATCGTTTATTGTGAGAAATATTCAACAGTTAGTGAGGCGGCGAAAAGGGAAAAACAAATAAAAGGCTGGAATCACGCAAAGAAGCAAATGCTGGTCGATGGAAACATTGGAATAAACGCCTGTCCCGAGATTGTCGAATCGCTTCGTTGAGTAGAATGCAAGAATTGAGCTAGTGCTGAGCGAAGCCGAAGCATTTATGCTGAGCGAAGCCGAAGCAAATCCTACCACCGGAGCCCAGAAGTTGAATACAAACCAGTTTCAGCAGGAAGCGGGGTAAAACCCGCTTTTTTGCTGGGAAAATTCATTTGTTTTTGATACCATTGTATTAAGTAAATTAACATCCACGTGAAAAAATTTCGTTGGCGAAAAATAAGCAAATTACGAATCAAAAAAAGGAATTTCACAAGATTGCCTCTCAAAAGACGCTGATTTGGCGTTAAATACCGTTGTAAAGATAGAAGCTGGAGAAAGTCCGAATCCTACTGTGGATACATTAGAAAAAATAGCTAAAGCCCTCGGCGTGCCGGTGGCGGAATTGTTTAAATAAAAATATGGCAATTTTTTTAATTACTATAATCGTAGCGAGCTTAATTCTTGGCTTAATAAAATATAAATCAATTTCCGATCAATATGTTGGAAAAAAGTGGCAATCAAAATTTTCTGAAATGTGGAATGATTTTTTTAATTATTTTATTTCCGGATTGATTGGTTACTATTTTATATTTATCAGATTGCCATTTCTAAATGGTGATAGTATGAATGCTATTGATATTGTCTTATTTTTCATTTTTATATTAGGAATATTCGGCCATCTTTGTGTTATATCAAAAAATTTAGCCGATGGAATACAAGCAATTTTAGATAAAATTTTAAAGGGAAGATAATTTTATGGCTAAATCTTTAAATAGAAATTTACACAGAGCGAAGGGTGCCGGAAAAGATGAGTTTTATACTCAGCTTGTTGATATTGAAAAAGAACTAAAACATTATAAGGAACAGTTTCGGGACAAGGTGGTTTATTGTAATTGCGACGATCCATTTGAGAGCAATTTTTTTAAATACTTCGCTTCTAATTTTAATGCGCTTAAATTAAAAAGGCTCATCACAACAAGTTATGTAAAATCACCGATTGTCGGCGGACAGTTGCCATTGTTTGAAGTAGAAGGGCTGAAGCCATCAGGAAAAGAGCCGTTTAAAATAGAAATAACAGAAGTACCGGATGCAGACAAAGATGGCGCTATAAATCTTGATGACGTGGAGCATTTATTAAAACATAATAAAAACACAGCCACACCTTTAAAAGGTAATGGTGATTTTAGAAGTGATGAATGTATAGAATTACTTAAACAAGCTGACATCGTCGTAACCAACCCTCCCTTTTCTCTGTTTCGAGAATATGTAGCTCAGCTAATTGAGTATAAAAAGAAATTTTTAATTTTGGGACAACAGGGAGCAATTATTTATAAAGAATTTTTTCCTTTAATAAAAGACAATGAAGTTTGGCTTGGGTACGATAACGGTGGCACAAAATGGTTTCAAGTCCCAATGGATTATGACATTCCAACAGAGTCAAGAAAAAAAATTGTAAATGGTGTGAAATATTTTAGTATGGGTAGTGTTAATTGGTATACAAATCTTTATGTTTCCAAGCGTCATACTGAATTTACTTTGTATAAAAAGTACTCTACAAAAGAATATTCAAAATATGATAACTATAATGCCATCAATGTAAACAGATTTATTGATATTCCGAGGGATTACAACGGGGTGATGGGAGTGCCAATAACTTTTCTGGATAAACACAACCCCGATCAGTTTGAAATTATTGGGTTAGATAGATATACAGGTAAAAATGGTGACAAAGACTTCACTATTAATGGAAAATTATTGTTTCGGCGTTTATTAATAAGAAAGAAAAAATAATATGAAAATAGATTTACAAAAAATTAAAATCCGAAAAGTTATTGATGGCTACAAAGATAGCGCGGAAGAAGGTGTTGTAGCTTATGGCGGAAAACTTGATATTCGCCCAAAATATCAGCGTGAATTTGTGTACAAAGAAAAACAACGTGATGCTGTTATAGAAACCGTTAAAAAAGGTTTTCCGTTGAATGTGATGTATTGGATGATTAGAGAAGATGGTGGCTATGAAGTTTTGGACGGACAACAGCGCACCATCAGCATTGGGCAATATGTGAATGGCGATTTTTCTCTAAATAACCGCTTTTTCCATAATTTGACCAAAGAGGAACAGGATAAAATTTTGGATTACGAACTGATGATTTATCTTTGCGAAGGAACTGATAAGGAACGAATTGAATGGTTTACGGTTATAAATACTTACGGGGAAAAAGTAAATGCGCAAGAAATTCGCAACGCTGTTTACACTGGTCAGTGGCTTTCTGATGCCAAGTTAAAATTTAGTAAAAGAAACTGTGTTGCTTATTTGCTTGCAAATGACGGAGGTCAATTAGTTAGCGGGGATACAGTTCGTCAAGAATACTTAGAAACTGCGCTTTCGTGGATCAATGATGGCAGAATTGAAGATTATATGGCTAAACACCAACATAATAAAAACGCTAATGAATTATGGGATTATTTTCAAGATGTAATTTCTTGGGTGCGAGAGGTTTTTCCAAATTATCGCAGGGAAATGTGTAATGTACCGTGGGGCGTATTGTATAACCAATTCAAAAACAAAAAGTTTGATTCAAAAAAACTGGAAAAGGAAATAACCGAATTGATGCAGGATGAAGATGTTTCCAAAAAATCCGGCATTTATGAGTATGTCTTGACTAGAAATGAAAAGTTTTTGAATATCCGCGCTTTTACCGACAAGATGAAGCGGGAAGCGTATGAGAGGCAAAAAGGAATTTGTCCGCATTGCAAAGGTGAAAATAAGAAAAAGAAATGGGAAATTGAAGAAATGGAAGCTGATCACATAACGCCTTGGCATGAAGGCGGAAAAACAATCGCAGAGAATTGCCAAATGTTATGCAGGCAAGATAACCGTACTAAATCTGGGAAATAAATTTCTTTATGAATAAAAACAATTTCATAAACGATCTGAAAGTTTTTTTAGAAAATAAATCGAAACTTACTCAAAGGAATGAAGTGGTTTATTTATTAGTTCGAATTCGAAAAATATTGGATTTAGACGGATCTAATCGATACAAAACATTAAGATTTTATTGTAATTGGGTTTTACATACTAAATTAGATAAACTGACTACAACCAAATTAACGGCGTTCCAGAGACCGGGACTCTGTAATTCTATGGTGCGATCTACAAATTTCTGCCATGTTGCCGGCTGGGTCTTTTCGCGCTATTTGCGGTTTAAAGCGGACCGCTTTCTAATTTGACAATATAGAGTAATGTGATATCATTTTTTTTGTTAACAAAAAAAGGAGGCAGTGATAAATGGCGGAAATATCAAGAGAAGCTGTATGGAGCGCCTTTGAGAAAGATCCAAGGGCGGATGAGTTTCCCGGATCAATGCTTGAGGTGATCAGGCCAACAGTGGAGAAACTGCCGGAAATTTTATCGGACTTGGTCGATAAGCCTCTCACCGTATCCAGCTTTACGGATGCCAAGGTAAGAGTTATCGAATACACTCTTGACAACGGAGTTATCGAGGCTCTTGTAAAGTCGATGCCCAACAAGGAGCTTGGGTCGTTGCTAGGCATGATGACGGCAAAACTGAAAGATATACTGCTACCAACATTAAAGGACATCGCGAAAGATTCATTTCAGTTTTTGGCAAGGACCGGCTTAACGGAAAAAGATTTCCTGTTCAGTCCAGAATTTGGTCTAAATGAAGAGGTGAAAGCGAAATACCTAAAGGGCCGCATGACCATTGGAAAATTGCTTGTGATGCAGCCAATGGCCATAGTTAATAACACAAGCTGACGCAGGCCAAATGAAAGGCGTAATTTATTCTCCATCTATATTGATGGAGTTTTTTTGCGCGCGTGTATCAAAGACCCCCCATTCCACAGAGACCGGGACTCTGGGAAGCTGGTTTTTTGGTTTCAAAACAAAAAAGAAGCCCTTGCCGGGTTTCTTGCGGCGCGGTTATCTACCGACTGCGATTATTCCGATCAATGATTGACAAAATAATAAATATATATTATAAGATGGTTATTATCTATGGAGGATCAGGATGTCTTTTAAAGATATATTAAGAAAGGCGGGGCCGATATATGTCTCCGTTGGCGGAGATTTTGGCGAGCAAATCGGACAAGCGATGCTGGAACCAAATAAGAAAGATTGGGAATATATCAATGGACCACATTACGCCGATGGCATTTTAATGCAGGGGGATGGCACGATGGCAAACCCCTATACTTATTTGTCGCCCGTGCCGGTTTCGCTGCATTACGCGGCCGTGGATCTTTGGTCGCGGTCTCCTCAAGGCAGCATCATCAAGGTGGGAACATACCTTTTGAAGGTGACCACGCAGGGAGTTATAGCAAAAGACGGAACCGTCACAGATTTAATGTGAAACGGTTAAATCTAATGAAGCCTATTATGAGATAGGCTTTTGTTTTATTGACTTAACCGGGCCGCAAGCCCCGGCCTTCAGGCCGGGGAAAAGGCCCGCCCCGGAATCCCGCCGAACAGAGCGGGATGGAGGGCGCCTTTAGCTTGGTTTCGAAGGAACCAAGAGAACCTCTAACAAGCCCCGGCCTTCAGGCCGGGGTTGTTGACAAAATCTGCCGTTGTTTTAATATCATCGCAGAACGTTTAAAAATCGGCCTTAGGAGGCAATAGAATGTTAGCTAAAAAATTTTGGGTAACGCGTAGCGAAGCGCACCAGATAATGGACGATAATATCGTCAATATCTACCATGCCGAACGGGAACTCGGCCAAGTATTTGCCGACCAAAGAAAGAAGGGTTGGTTTGAATTCATACCTTTTTCGGAGGAACTGCTTAGAAGAACCAGAAATACCTACATATTGGTGCCGGATTTCGGGCTGTCGATCATTATGATGCGTGGATTGAAACCTGATTTGTTCCAGCCAAACCAATATGGGAATTTTACGTGGAGCTGCGATGAGCCGTATTTGCACGAAACGGCAATACCGGCGTGGCGCCTGATTCGCGCCAAACCGCTATTTACTTCAAAAAAGATCAACTGGCGGCATGATTTACAAAGCCAGCTGAAGCTGTTTTCCCAATACCGGTATGTGCCGGCCGCGCGGGAGATAGTGAACTTGCTGTTTGTGGCTGGGCGGTACAGCGAACATTGGGAAAATTTCGGCTACCGGTCTATCAGGACGGCCAGCAACAGCCATACTATTGGCATTCACACCGCGCCCGAAACCAGAATCAACTGCCATGGTGAAGAATATGAAATGGATGTCATAAACATTCGTTTTGTCCACCCCGGTGCGGACGTGGATGACGGTATTGCTTCGGCGTACAAGCCGCTGCCCAGCCCCCAACCGTAATAATTCAGGAGATGAGACGCAATGAAAGGAGCTTATGTGGAACTTGGCGCTGAAGTGATTGAAATGTCTGAAGCGCGCGAGACTAAAGCAACGGCAAAAAATCCCCGGTATTTTACGCTTTTCACGGTAGAAGAAATTGGCCAGCCCGGACATTTTGGCCATTTTACTGAACAGCGGGCGATCCATGTGATACCGTTGGGATTTCCGCCCGAACCCGAAAACCTTGAGGTTAAAACCGCCAAGAAAGCTACCGCCCGTTCAAGGGTGAAAGTAGGCGCGTATGTAGCCGCTAACGGCGCCAAAGAATGCTGTTTGGTTTTAAAAGCACGGCGTTCGGGGAACCCGCCGGAGAAAATGTGCGGTGCAAATCAGTGGACAGAACTCACGGTTAGTAATTTATGGAAAGGCGCGCTGGACCCGTTTTGCGCAATCGAAGCCTGGCGAAAAATAACAAGGACCCTGGCCAGGAAGCGGTGCGGCTATATAGTGGGCTAAACACTTCATTTTTGCCAAAGTAGTTGAATTTAGCCGGTATTGTTTTGGTTAAAGGGCGATAAATTTTGGGTGTCAAGAAAATCGAGGTGATGTTTTGAGAACATATTTGCTGGATTGCTTGGGCTTGTGCGAACATTGCGGATTGTTATTGTCGATAGAGGATCTTCCGGCCGACGCGATGAATGCGGAATTGCGCTGTCCAAAATGCGAGGGAATCCTAAACGGCGAATCCTTCGGGTATGACGGAAACGGCGAAAAAACCAAAAAAACCCGGTGGGTCGGTCCTGACAGGAATTGGGTAAAAGAAAGACCAACCGAACCGTTCGATCTGGGCAGCTGGCATGTCATTATCCAACCGCGCGTATTTTGAAATTTAGCGGATCAAAAACCGGATAGTGTTTTTTTATACAATAGGCGGCAATAAATTTGCCGTTTTTAATTACAAACCAAGGCTCTGGTTGCTTTTTTAAACTTTTTTGAAATAACGTACTTCAATATACTTGACAAATAATTAATTAAATATATAACAAACTATTAGCCAAAAAGGAGTGAAACGAGATGAGCAAATTATTGTGGAGCTTACTGCTCCTGGCCTGCCTGTTTGGAATCGGCACAGGCATGGAAGTTAAAGCCGTTATAGCATTCGGATGTACGGAAGATTGTGACTTTAATAATTCTCTGGAAAGAGAAACCTTCACGCCGGCTCCGGACAACATGGTTTGGGCGGCCACGCAGAACGCCAGCACCGGCGCAATCGAGAATTGTTGGTGCGAACCCGATAGCGTTAAGATAAGAATTGACGATCTATCAGAATATTTGAGGTCGCAATTCGAAGGAGCAACGTGCATAAGAATTGTCCCGGGCAAAGACGGTATGATTGAAATTGCTTCCCATGGAGAAGCTTTTACCTTCAGAAAGGAGGAGCTCAGCGACGGAAGCGATGAGGCGCTTATGATAGCCAGCGATTTTGATGGGATTCCGGACAAGGCGGTTGGTTATATAATGGAAGGAGAAAAGCGCCACGATTTCACGTTATGGTATAGGGTTTTGGGTCCGGAAACCATTGATATTGACATTCTGGATCTGAACGGCAGAGAACAATTTAACGCCACAGAGACCGTGGTTGTATACGAGGCTTAAGGGAAGGTAAAACCTTCCTTTTTTCTTTATCCCTTAATGGATCTTTGCTAGGCTGACAAGGTATGATAGACAGATAAACAAAAAACATATGAAAGCCAAGGCATTGCCTCGGCGTTTATTTGACTTAACCGGGCCGCAAGCCCCGGCCTTCAGGCCGGGGAAAAGGCCCGCCCCGGAATCCCGCCGAACAGAGCGGGATGGAGGGTGCCTTTATCTTGGTTCCTTTGATTTTTGAGGGTAAAATGAGTGAATGAAAATCGAAAAGATATTTTTTTGGAAAGGCGCCCACTCCTTCCATCGGCTTACGTATCACATTGTTTGCGCGCCAAAGTATCGGAACCGGGTATTGCAGGGGAAGCTTGCGTTGCGCATCCGGGAGCTCTTATTCCAGTGTGCGGAAACGAATCGTTGGTTTGTCCATGATGTTGAAGCTATGCCTGACCACTTGCACATGCTGATCAAACTTCCGGCTAACGTAACTCCAGCGAAAGCAGTGAATTTTTTCAAGGGCGGCTCTTCGAAGGTGCTGCGCAAGGAGTTTCCCGAATTGCAGGAATTTTTGTGGGGCGACAGTTTCTGGCAGGATGGCTATTTTGTTGAATCTGTGGGGCGCCTCAATGAGAAAGCCATGCGAGAGTACCTCAAAAATCAAAGGAACCAAGAGAACCTCTAACAAGCCCCGGCCTTCAGGCCGGGGTTGTTGACAAATTAAGAAAATATGTTATTTATAAATAGTAGAATCAGGAGGTGGATGATGGCGAGCACAGAAGTCCAAAAATTAAATCGAGAGATCGAAGAGTTGAGCCGCAACCTGGAATCAGCCAAAGAGCGGCTCAATGTGATTCAAAGAAGCTGCTTTCATAAATGGGGCCCGATTCGTTATGATCCGATCGTTGTTGAAGCCCACACATTACCGGGGGATAAACCCGGTACCCATGGTGTCGATTGGCAGGGGCCGGTTTATGTTTCCCGAAAAGAAACCCCCCGCTGGACCCGCCAATGCGAGATTTGCGATTTGGTCCAGATAACGGATAAAACGGAAGAAAGGAAAGTCGTAAAGCCCCGGTTTTAGCCAAGGCCGCCTTAAAGCGGCCTTTATATTTATTTCTCGGTCAGTTCTAAATTCCCGTTTTTATGCTAAGCTAAAACAAATAAAACAAAGAAAAAATATGGCTCAATTCAAAGAGGTTTATAAGTGTTCGATTTGCGGCAACATCGTTGAAGTTTTGCATGCCGGCGGCGGGACGCTGGTATGTTGCGGCCAGCCTATGGATTCAATGGCGGCTAAAACCCAAGACCAGGGTGCGGAAAAACACGTGCCGGTTGCGGTGGATCTTCCGCCTAGCGCCTGCCAGGTGAAGGACGGCATCAAAATAAAGGTTGGAGAAGCGGAGCACCCCATGGTTGCCGAACACTTTATTGAATGGATCGAGATCAATACCGTTGACGGCAAGTCCGGGAAAAAGTTTTTGAAGCCCGGAGAAAAGCCGGAATCCGATTTTTATACCCGGATGGATATCGCGAGCGTTCGGGCTTATTGCAACGTTCACGGCCTGTGGGAACTGAAAAAATAGGCAGGTAAAATTCCTTCCTTCGCAAGTTGATAATAATATTGAAATGTATTATTGTTGTAGCTGTTGGACATTTTTGCCGACGGCTTACGCGCTAAAAAGGTGAAGATATGGACAAATTGACCGGGATTGAGTCATTGGACGAGCTGGAAAAACTGACGCCGCGGGAAAGGGAAATTTTTGAGCGATTGGCGGCGCTTGAACACGCAAGATGGGCAGGCTGGCAAAGGCATCTGCACGGCAAGTGCATGCAAGATGGCAAAGGGAATCTGGTCATACCCGCGAATTACGTAGAGCATTTGGAACGCCAGATAAAAACGGATTACAGCGGACTTACGGAAGGGGAAAAAGACAGTGACCGCGCCGAGGTGCTGAAAACCTGGCGGATCATTGCCGAAATTTTCGATCTATAGGGCCGGGAATGATTGTCCCGCCTTTTTATTCTTGACTAATTTTCTCAAATATGGGAACTTTTGAGCGTAATAAAAAAATAAATACGGAGGGTAAGAATGGCGGAAAGTAAGTTATTCGCGGGCAAGCCTTTGCCCTTGGGCGGTCTTTCAAACGAAGAAGAGCTGGTTAAAGAGTGCCCGGCCGAATTTAAGAACGGCAATCCGTGGTCAAGCCTGGCAATGGGAATTTTTTATCAGGGCGCGAGAATCAGTAATTGGAAATGGAAATCGCCGGATCTGGCGATACGCAAACACCAGCTAAATTGTTTTTACGGATTGATCGGCTCAATGGATATCAAGCATCAGGATAAGAAGTCGGTGGCGGGATGGATGCTGTCGGAAATGCTCACGGAAGTGCCGGAACGCATTCCGCTGGCAGAAGAGTAAAAGCGGAACCAGCAAATGGAGACGTGTCATGGACCGATCTCCATGTTTTTTTATACAGCTGGCAGATAATTTAAGCAATTGTTTTTGCCGTCGAGCTTGCTGGCGGAAAGCACCCTTATTTAAATATTTTTTTGCCGCTAAATCTTTACAAAATTTTTATTTTATGGCTTAATCATGGAAGTTGTTTACCAAAGAAAATTTTGAGGTGAGGATCGTGAAGTGCTTATATCCCTGGGATAGGGCCGAATGGAAAGTAATGGATTACGGTTTGGAGCCCGGACTGGAAATCCTGTTTGAAATGGCTACCCTGCTTGTTGGCGACGAAGAAGTGGGTATCGCGGCAATTGCCGGCGGCTCGGCTTCGGGCAAGACAACCGGAGTGTCCAAAAAATTGCGCGATGAATTCGCGCCATCGTCGGCAATTTTGTCGATAGATGACTACCTAATCGGGAAAAGACTGATGGCCTTAAATAGCGTTCCAAACTTTGATCACCCAAAGGCCTATGATATGAAACTGATCGCCCAACATCTGGCTAATTTAACGCAAGGTCAGCCGGTAATGAAACCCATTTACAGTTTTAAAACCGGAGAACGAGTTGGCCAGGAGCAGTTTTTACCCTGTAAATTGATCATTCCTGAAGGGTTGTTTGCGATCCATGACGACCTGATGGAATTTACCAGGGTTAGGGTGTTTGTTCAAATCGGCACCCATGGACGGCTGATCAGACGGATTGTGCGCGATGTTGACCGCACCGATATGACTCCCGCGCAGATCTTAGATTATTTCGCTTCCGTGGTCCAGCCGATGCACGAAAAGTGGGTCGAAAAACAAACCAAAAACGCCCATATCATCATCCAAAACGAATACCAACCCGACATCGAAGCTGAACGCGCCGGGCTAAGCGAGGTTCAGTTGAAATTCCGGGTAAAATTCGATCCCGAAACCTTGCGCCGGATCGGCGGCGAACGGCTTGGAGCGATAAGGCAAAGGGACACTTATTTCAATCCGTTTGACCGAGATTTGAGCAGGACGGGTGAATCCCTAAGGATCAGGGAAGAGCTTGGTTCCCGCAGTATCACCTATAAAGGACCGAGGAAACTGGGATCGGATTACCGCGAGCGTCAGAAGATCGAATTTGAGATCAACGCCAAAACCATGCGGAACTTCATAGCCATATACGGCAAGCAGGTAAAGGTTATCGAGAAGCTAAGGGTATTGTATCATTTGGACGGGTTGATCTTTTCGGTGGACAAGGTTATCAGCATTAAAAACGGGGCCAGGACCAACCTTGGAACGTTTGTCGAAATAAGAGCGATGAAGAAAGGGACGGTTGAGCCGCAGATCGCGGAGGTACTGGCAAGGCTGGGGCTTGATCCGGCCAACGGCATACAAGAAGCATATGTGGAAATGGGTTAAGTGGAACCGCTTAACCTTTTGTTTTAAACGAACGCCAAAAAAAAGAAGCTACCGGTTTGAGGCCGGGGAAAAAGGCAGAGGCAGTTTGTTATAAAGCTGTTTAAAGATCACTTTTTGAAAATCAGCCATTGCTTTGTTTTCGATGATCAAAACCCGCTCGGTGTTAAGATCGATGAACGACAGGCGGTTGCCGTAGACCAGCTGGATGATGTTTTGGTCAAACAAATCGGCTTCCGGCGGTATATATTTCACGAACCGTTCCAAGCGCGGTTTTTTTCGTTTGCCTGAAACCGGGTTGCTGATTACCATGCGTTCCAGCTTTTTTTTATCGCGGCGCGCCCGATAGTCTTTTGCCAGGTATTCGTTCACGGCGTCCAGGTCTTTTTCGGAAGTGTAGCGGTAAAACGTGCCGCCGCGTTCCATGTGGCTGATCACGTCGTCAAAGGCGGCTTGGATGCCTTTAAATCCGCTTAAAAAGCGGATTTCTTTTTGCCGGTAAAGGCTGTCGGCCACAATTTTTTTGGCCATCGCGGATTCCACGGCCGCGCTAGTCTTGGCAAAAGCGGCCGCGATGAGGCGGGGATTGGACGCGTGGTAAAGCTTGCGCCGTTTTTTGCTGGTAAAAAAAACAAAGCCCCGCACGCCAAGGGGGGAGAGAACGCGGTAAACCGCCGGCCGGTGAAGGCGGGCCTCACGGCAAATATCCGTGGCGGTCATTGGTCCAATACGCCGCAGCGTTTCATAAACCGTGCCGGAATGTTTTGGCAGTCCAAGGCGTTCAAAAATTTCTTTTGTGTCCATAATGCGTCAATTAAGCAGTTCGCGCTTTGCGATAAGTGTACTTTTTTTGATACATTTTGTCAAGAGTTTCGGCGGGTTTTTTAAAAGGGGGTTATGCTTTGGCCGTCAGCACATTAACAGCAAAATCAATAGCAAAAAGGAGGTAAGCAAAATGGCGAATAAAGTGAAGCCGATAAAACCGGGCGAGGTCGCGAAAAAGAAGATCAATGATTTTCCCGACGCGGTGTTTGAAGCTTTCAACGAGCTCATCGCGGAGAATTTCGGAGGCAGCAGCGCTCGTTTTACGCAGGCGGAAGCCGAAAAGCTGATGGTTGCTAAAGGCCTTGGCCGGACCGACATATACAAGAAGGGCTGGATGGACATAGAGGATGTTTACGAGAAAGCCGGCTGGGAGGTTGATTACGACTCTCCGGGTTATAACGAATCTTATCCTGCAACCTTCACTTTCACCGCCAAAAGGCGCAGATATTAGCGAGATACCGCTTGCGAACAAGCAAATGCTTCAGCAAGCGGTTTTTTTTACGCAAACAGTGTATTTTACTGCCGGCCGCGAATTAAATAAAGATTAACGGATGCGATAAGATTTTTTGCATAATTATGCTAAGAAATGGTACATTTTAATAAACTTAAATACAAATAAAAAATGAATAAAAAAATTTACCTGGCTTTGATTTTTATATTGGCGGCGGTTGTTTACGCGGCAGGCTTGCGGCGACCCGGCGGGGATGTTTATGAAAACAAGGCGTTTTCGCCGGACGCGGAGCCTGTCCAAACAGTGTCTTTGATCGCGGAAGCTTCTTATTCGTGCGACGGAGATAAAACCATTAAAGCTTCTTTTTACAAGGGGGAAACCATAGAGGTCAAGCCGGGCGAACCGCCTGTTCCGACCGGAAGCGTGAAGATCGTTTTAAGCGACGGGCGGAATTATGATTTGCCCCAAACTATTTCCGCCAACGGAGGCAGGTACGCTAACGCCGACGAGTCGTTTGTTTTCTGGAGCAAGGGGGATGCCGCGATCGTTTTGGAAAACGGCGTGGAAAAGGATTACACCGGCTGCGTTGTGCCAAGCAAACAATAGAAATAAAATCCTTTAATTCATTACTTTTTCCTTTATCAAAATTGCGATAATCAAGATGTTGGAAAACGGGTAGCAATCTGACCAACGGATGCATATCTGAATCAAAAAAACCGTAAATGAAGCGGTTTTTTGCGAACGCCATTGCGCGCTTTCTTGGCAAGGCGGCTATGTGCTAAGCTGTTTGTATCGCTTGAAACCGGCCATATGAAAAAAACATATATCTATCCGGGGACGTTTTGCCCGCCTCATTACGGCCACGTCGCCCTCGCCAAAGAGGCTGCCAAGGTCTTTGGCGAGATCACCGTGGTGTGCTCGGTTAATCCGGTCAAAAACGAAAAAGCCGTTTTTACTCCCAAAGAGTGCGAAGCCATGTGGCGAACTTACAATCTTGGCGAAAAGATCAAAGTAACTACGCTCGAAGAATTTTTAAAAGTCCGCGGCCAAAAAGACCTGGTTATCATGATCAGGGGTATTCGCGATAACAACGACATTGTTTACGAAAATAACGTGATGATCTATAACCGCGACAATTTCGGCATCACCCATTACCATTACATGATCGCTTCAAAAGAATTCGAAAAGATGTCTTCGACGGCAGCGCGCGCGGCCGCCAAAAACAACGACCGGGAAAAATTAAATAGGCTGGTTAACCAGCCAGTCGCTTCTAAAGCGATCGAAAGGTTGCACAATGGTTCTTCTGAACCTCGCGAAGGGGACGTTGGTTTTGCCAAGTTAAATAAAAAATTGCCGGCAAACGATGAATAAATCCCTTTTATCTTTTGCACTGCTTTTAGCGGCGGGCGGAGGCGTTATTGCTTATTTGGGTTACGAAAATACTTTGTTGAAAGAAAACAAGCTGGCGCTTGAAAACGAGGTTGCGCAAACGGAAAGCGATCTTTCCGCCACGTCGGAAAAGCTGGGCGAAGACATAAAAAAATTAAACAGCGAGATCAGCGGTTTGAACGGCGAGATCAAAGACTTGAGTTACCTGCTTGATTCCGCTAAGGATGACCTTGCCACAACCACGGCCGAAAGGGACGCATACCGGGAAAAATACCGGCACGAAAAGAGACGGATGGATGATTTTAGCGAACAGATAGGAGATATCCAGGGCACGGTAGGCACCTTGAAGAAATTAAGCGAAACCGATCCGGAGCTCCTTAAAAAATACTCAAAAGTTTATTTTTTAAACGAAAATTACTTTCCCGCTTCGTTTTCAAAAATCGACTCCCGCTATACCGTCAATCCGAAGAACGATTATTTGATCAACTCCGAGGTCTGGCCTTTTTTGGAAGATATGCTGGCGCAAGCCGCGGACGATAAGATTGAGCTGAAAATAGCGTCGGCTTACCGGTCGTTTAACGCCCAAAACGATCTGAAATCAAACTACAAAATGATGTATGGCTCGGGAGCCAACCGGTTCTCGGCCGACCAGGGCTATTCGGAACACCAGCTGGGAACTACCGTAGACTTTGCCGTTTCCGAAAACGGGTTCGGTTTTTTCGGCTTCGACAAAACGCCGGCTTACCAATGGCTGCTGGATAACGCTTACGAATACGGCTTTATCCAATCTTATCCGGCAAATAACCAATACTATCAGTTCGAACCTTGGCACTGGCGGTTCGTGGGCCGGAATTTGGCCGCCAAACTGCACGAGGATGGCCGGAATTTTTACGATCTCGACCAGTGGGAGATCGACAAGTACCTCATATCCTTTTTTGACTAATGCTTTAAAAAATTAGCGTTGGAAAAAAGGGGATAGCCAGGCCCCCTTTTTGTTTAAGCCAAAAAGAGTGCCAAACATTGACTTTTTTTTGATTTGTTTTATGATAAGAATGTTTTCCCGAATTGGGGAAAACGGAAAGTATCAAGGTTCTTTTATAATTCATAAAGATAGCTGGCAACAAGAATACATATTAAGGAGGTCTATCGATGATCGGGAAAATAAACCTGTATGTTCCGGCTGCCGAATGGTTTTTGAGTCCGGCGAATCTCGCCGAGGCTTGGCCAAAGGATATTGCCGCCAGCGACGCGTTCTTGGCAAAGATCAAATCTCGCCAGGAATTGCGCGAACGTTTTGAAAGGTTTTTGCAATCGGTTCCTTGCGGCATGTCTGTCGAGGAATCGGTCCAAAAAGGAATGCTAGGCGCAAAAGACGCCGAAAAGATCTATTTGCTTTTCGCCGAATTGCTCGCGGATAATGATTACCAAAGGTTGGTGCTTTATCTGCCATTTGAGCTGCTGCCGGCTAACAGCTGGCGGCCGGGTAACGGATTGGGGCGCGCTTGCAAAGAATTCCGGCAGGCTTATCTTGAAGCTTGGAGCTACCTGCTTTCACTGCATGATGTTGCGGCCAATTTTCGCGACGGAGATATTGTCGAGGTTTCAACAAGGACGAGCGAGCCGGAGCGCGTGGTCAAAGCCGCCCATCTGGCGCCAATGCTCATTAAAGCCGGAATGATTTCAACCAAGGATTTGGTTTCGATCCTAGAACAAAGCCAAGACACGGTTTTGAAAAACAGCCTGGTTGAGGCATTGATGATCGCAAACACTATGGGATTGATTTTTGCTGAAGAAATTAAGGCCATGGAAAAGTCCGGCGATCGGTTTACGCAAAGCGTTGCTTTTGCTCTTCAGCTTAAGCAAAGCCGCCACATCCAAAAAGCAAAACGGAAAGTTCCTTGCTTTGATCTGAAAAATTTGGGTCCAGATTTGGAGCGGGAATATCGCTTGATCGAGCAGGAAGATTTTGGCAACGTAACGGCAAAGCGCAAGGCTTGGCTGATCGGCCAAAAAAAGCAGGAGTGTAATAAAAAAGCGGCGCTTCAGGTAAAAGAGGCTCTTCTTAGCGAACACTTAGAATTGGGCGTGTTGCGGGCTTATGCTTCAGGGGTGGTTAGAGTGGTTTTGATCGAGGGCATCCGGGAAGCGATCGAATTTCAAGCCCGAACCGACACTGACCGGGCACGGCAGATATTCGCCTGCTTGGAGCCTGTGCTTGAATCCCTCTGGGATAAGAATAATCCGGAAGAAGCCAAGGCAATATTCAAAGCTTTGCGGCGGCTCGCTAATTTGGGAGTTGTCGATGGAGAGGCGCTTAAAAAATTCGGCATACCTTACGCCGACCTTGGCGGTCCGTTTTCAAAGAATTTGAGCCAGATAGCCGAAGAAGTTGCCAAATTGGAAGCCGCGCTGGCGTCAATTGCCGCCGACGAAACGCTTTTCAAATCGGTTTATCCGGTGATCATGGCTTACGGATCGCGCCTAAAACGCTATGGAGCGCAGAATGCCGATATTGACTTGGCAATATTTGTGAAACCGGAGGCCGATTATACCCTGCGTCCGCTGATACAAGAGCTTCTGGAAAGAAAGCTCAAGGATAACGGCATCAACAGCCGGCCCGTGGAGTTTTGGCTGAAGGCCGGTAAAAGGAAGCTGGAGGTCATTGATTTCCAAGAGTCCGATGCGTATTTGGGCGAAAGCTGGTGGGTCCACATCCTGTTTGGCGCCGCCTGGTTGGGGCAAGAGGAAGCCGTGGGAGAACTTAGGCAAAGGCTTTTAATTCCGTATCTTTGGCCAACCGATGTTCGGATAGACGGTTGCTACGTTCGGCGAATATATTTGGAAGAGCTGGAGCGCGATTGCTTGCTATACCGTTTGGCGCACCGGGGATATTACGAATTTTATCCGCCGGCCGGCCAAGACAGTGAATTTTTTCGGGAACTCGATGGCGACAGCGCCTTTTGGGACGCCGGTTACCGCCGCCTGGCAACCCGGCTTTACCTTGCCAATGTGTTTTTGCCGGAATTGGACGCGTAATATGAGCCGCAAGCAAAACTTGCGGTTTTTTTGCAAGAAAAAACCAAGCGTTTTCGCTTGGTTATACTGTGCTTACAAAGAGCTTAAAGAGTTCGGTTTTTTTGACGTTTTTCTGATCCAATTCCTGCAATATCGGGTGTAGTGCTGGTCAAATGATCGAATGGTATTTGGGAGCCTACGCTTTGGAGCGCGAAGAAATACCTTATTTCTGCGTCTCCGCTTGGTTGTTGCTCGATTTGCATTACCGCCAAAACATAAGCAACAAGATTTTGCTCGAGCCTTGGGTAATTGGGGGATACAGCAGCTTCAAGCATTTTAAGCATTTGGTCCCGGTTAGCCGCTCCGATCATAGAAGGAATTCTGGGATCGTTTAAAGTGCTTTTGATGTTTTTAGCATCTGAGGCCATGGCGGCTGCGATTGGAGCAACCGATCCTCTAAACACCCTGTTGATTGCGTCATTGACTGCTTTTGCGCTATCGCGCAGGGTGGCCGTAGAAGGCGTGTTGAATACGTTAGGTGGCACTACTCCTGCCCTTCCCCCGAACAACTGCGCCATAAATAAAGTAGGGTTTTGCAGTTGTTTCGAATATTCATCGGTCCAGTTTATCAGCTGAAGATTGAATTCCCTGATTGCTGGCCAAAGGAATGTTTCAATCCGTTCTAAAAGCTGTTTTTTTCTGGTTTCGGTGACATAAGCAGTGTCTAGTCCTTCGATGGCGGAGAAAAGATCACCATATTCATGTTTAGTGACTTGTTTGCGCAGCCTAAAGAATTCTGGTCCGACTGGATCATCGTTGCTGTCAGCAAAAGCCTCCATCAACGTTACCAGGCGGCTTGGAATATTGAATAGTCCCGCCCTATAGGCCAAGGCAACCCTAATGCCGGAGATTACTGTAGCTATTTCAAATTTGAGAACTCCGCCTGCCTTTAATGCTTCAGTGATTGATTCATCGGGGGGAACTAGCGGAAGAATGTCTAGCGGATTTACTCCTGGTGGTGCTGTTGAAGCTAGAACGCCTACGGGAGTTCTTAAGCCTAATTTTTCCAACACTCTTTGCAGGGGTACGCCTTTCATGCCGGCTGCGGCTAGAGCTTCCTGGGAAAGATAGGCGATATCTCCTTTCTCTTTCAATTCCTGGTCAATGATAAGCTTCCGAATTATCTCAGGATTTGTGATTCCTGCGTTTTGAAGTTCGGATACGACCTCGGCAGGCAATTCTGGCTCAACGTTTGCTGTCTGTTCGCTCTTCATCTCAGTTGTTCCATCTCCTTCCATAAACTTCATCCTCCAATTCTTTTTATTTGCAGATCTTGTCTTGTTCCGACGGTCCGAATGACACCATGCGGACCGGCACGTTCATTTCCCTTTCAAACCCCCGGGCGCAAAACGCGAACAGTTCGTCGCGGTTGGCGTTGGCCGGCAGGTTAAGGGTTTCGATCACCGGTTTAACCTTCATCAGCTTTTTTCCCAGTTCCTCCTGGTGCTGCAACTTTTCATTTCCGGTTTTTCCGCTAACTATGATTTCGCCTCCGGGAAGAAAATATGTGCCATCATCGGCGTTATCGTAGCCGCGGCAGATCTGCCATTGGCCGTTGGCCTGGATCTGGTCGAACCAGGTAACGGCCAGGCCGTTAAAAGCCTCTGGTCCGCCGCAGGCCGCGATGGCGTAGCGGAGCAAGACCATATCAAGCGGTCCCACCCGTACTTCGCCTTGGTAGCGGTCAGCGGGTTTGTGGCTCCCGGGCAATAAAACCTTGGCCAGATTCGGATCGGCGGTTGGCAGCGGTCCGGCGCCATGCCGGATCGCGTAAGCCCGGGTGACTCCGATATCAATTATCGGCCCAGCATAACCCGCTTTCCTTAACAAGGCGTGCTTATGACTTGGCAGGGTCGGGGCGGCGTTCGTGTGGGGGTGGAACCCGATGAACGGATCCCCTAACACCCCGTGCGAACATTCAAAGACGATTGCGCTTTCCAGATTGCCCATGATCTCCTCAAGGTATTGGCCGTCAACGATGTTGGTTTTTCTTCCGGCTTCCAAAAACCGGCTAGCGATGTGTTCCAGAAAACCGTCATCATTGAGCAGGGAGATCTCTGTTTTTACTCTCTTGTCGTCGGCGGCTAAAAAATCTTTGGCCATGACCGGTTCCAGATCCTGGCGGATCTGGTCGCGAACGGCTTTCAGCTTTTGCGCCAAACCCTTCGATATCAGATCGCCGGCCCGGATCACAAGATCCGGATGGCTTAGGCTGTAGCGGTACGTTTCGCCGGCTCCCGTGCCGATGGTTCCTCGTGGATTGTTGCCCCGCGCCAGTTCCTTAAGGCGCGAGGATATTCCATGGTATGGCGTGCCGCAGATCGCGCCAGCGTCCACCCACAGCAGATCCAACGGTCGGTATATGCCGAAATTGGCCAGCGCCGCGGCTTCGTTAAGCCAGCCTTCGGGCGAGGCCACCATGAGGGGAGTGATGAAAGTCCTTATGCCCTCCAAAGTGGCGCAGCCGAATTGGCTGAACGCGAAACCGATCTTTCGGCCGTTTATGACCGTTTGCATGCCGTGGCTTCCCTGGAAACCTCCGGCCTTGAAGACCCAAGAGGCTTCTGTCATGGTTGCCACTTTATGGACAACGGTTCCTTTTCCGCCGTCGCCGATGCCAAGGTCGGTGATCAGATAAACCTTTGGAGGCATGGTGCCTCCTAAAGCCATTCGGTCGCTTTTTCGCGGCTATCCGCGGCCGGGTCTTTGCCGGCCGCTAACGCGGGATCTATCGGCCACAAGTCGCCCTTATTCTCAAACATCGCTCCAGCCAAGGGAATTCTGTTGAAGTTGGGGCATAATCTTTGCGCCCCGATCGGAATGTGTTCGACGGACGCGATGATCTCCGTTGCGTCCTGTTTTGGCACTTTCCATTCTTTCAGGAATTCCTTGGCGGTCAGCAGGCTAAGGGTGCCCTCGGTGAGGCCGATGATCAGCGCTTGGACCTGGGAAAGGTAACGCGTGCCTTCGGTCAGGAAGACAACGTGATCTTTTCCATAAAGTTCGGTCCACTGGTTTCTGACCCTTGAATCCTCGCCGCCCGGCACCTGCAAGAAGAACGCGTGCCTTTTCTTTTGAAGAGCGGCTACGATCTCGGCGGTATCGGGCAGGCGGCGCGGATCAATGTTATATCCATTTTCCTGGACGCGCGCCACAACGTCGTTTCCGAAAATAAGGTTAAGGCACCGCATGTTCAGATCCATTGCCGTTGGCTCGTCAGACGCGGTGAAATGGTAGGTTTTTAAACCGTACCGTTCCGCCGAGCAGTTGGTTAAAAACTGGGCGGCAAACAGGCCGTATTGCGGGTCTTCCTTGCCGTTGCCCCAGCCAAGCCGGCTGGGAATCATGTTGGCCATTTGAGTGGCCATTCGTTCGTCGAACTCGAATTGGGTTCGGCATAAAGGCGGCTTTCTTTCTCTTATCCAGTCATACACGTCGCCAAAGATCGCCGTGGCCAATTGCGGATCGTACCGGCCCAAAACCGGCGTTTTTCCGCCACCCAGCATTTGGTATAAAATGGGAGCGCTTTCAAAGGCCAGAGCAATGTTGTTTTGCATCGAGCCGGTTGTATCGATTAGCCGCTCCACTGCCATGGCGATGCCGCAAGGCAGGTGCCACAGATTTTTCTTTTGTTCAAACCGGGACCAGGCATATCGCACCGGTCCCAAGTGGGGAGGGCCTTTGGGGTCGATCAGCGGATCAAGCGTTCCATCCTGCTGGTACCGTTCTTCGGCTTTTTGGGTCAAGGTTTGTTTGCCACCGTCAGTGGCCTTTTCTTTCGTACTTTCGTAGGTGGTTGTTGAGAACTTTCTTCCTTTAGTCATTATTCTTCCTCCCTTTGGTTGATCGGTCTTACGCCAAAATCATGGTATTTGCGGGGCCAGATAACATAGACCACGCCGTAAAATGCCTCGTGGGCATTTTTGGCGCTCGTAAATTCCTGGCTGGCAAGGCGAAACAGGATTTCGCGGTACTGCGCGAAATTCTCAACGCCGTCGTCGGGCAAGTATCCGGTTCGCGGGTTTCCTCCCATGGCTGTGATGACGGTTTTGGCTGCGTTCGAAATATCCTCGCGGCGTTTAGCCGGAGTAATATCGCTTCGCGCCCAGTTAAAAATCATCACGTAATGCTGGACCGGTTCGATCAAAATATTGCCGGCATCCAGTGTTTCGGGCGTAAACCCTTCGCCGTGGGCGAACACGAGCAATTTAAGCAGTTTGCCCATGATCCACGCGCTGGTTTTGGCATCGATCCGCCTTTTGTCCTTTTGAGCGATATTGGCGAGGGGAATCACCTGGCTGATGTCTTCCACGTTGCGGAAGCCCAAAATATTGATGACGCGCCTCCCTTGCTCAAGGCATTCAAAGCTGTCGATCAGTTCTGGGATGCCAAGCTGGTAGTCCAGGCGGTCGTCAGGTTTTTCTTTGACGAGCGCGAACTCTTCTTCGATCTCGTAAGCTTTTCCCTCCAGTTCTTTTAAATGGAGGGCCGATCGTTGGAGTAACGGATTGTCTTCAACCGTTGCCGCGATCTGCAGCAAGCGCCGGCCGGCAACGCCTTTTTGCGTACACGCGTAAAGGCGGAAACGGTCTGATTTGGCCACTAGCTCCTTAACCTCATAAATATTCGGTCCCGAAATTATTTCCATACTGCCTCCATTCGGTTTTGTTTGGTTTCTGTCCGAGTTATCCTAATCAGCTGTAAATTGTTAAAGGACAGGTGTTCAGTTATTATCATAATTTATAAAATTTGTCAAGGATAAAAAAAGCTCATTTTCAAGGGAAAAAAGCTCATTTGAGTGGTCGAACAGAACAAGAAAGCAGTAATCTCCAGTTGTGTTTTTTGTGAAATATTTAAAAGAAGCAGATGCGGGGTGAAAATGATCGGATTAGACAAGCTTAACCGGCTAAAAGTCCAAAGCGGCTTTAAAACGCTTCGCTTATTATTATACAAAGTGTTTTTACTGCCTTTTGGGGCGTAACTGTTGACATGATAGGAATTTATGATAGATTTTTGGCGGGTGAAAAAAATGGATAATTGTTTGCTGCCCTTAGTTCTTTTGGCTTTGCTGCCAGCATGCGCCGCCGGCTCCGAATACCGGGATCTGACCGGTCCCGTGGAAAGTTTTAATTTTAACTTTTCGGGCGAAGAGATGGAATTTTCGCTTTATGCTTACGATACGATCGGTTTAAAATACAGCATAGAGAAAGTTGACAGCCCGGGAACGATAACGAGCCTCCAGATCGTTAACGATAACTGGAATTTTACGATCTGGATCAACGGCATGCTTTGTCATCAATTCGGCCAATGCGAAACGATTAGGTTCTATCTGGACGCGTCGGATGACGATAAGCTGATCAGCTTCAGAGACAAGCTAACCAACGAGATTGATTTTGAGGCCGATTTGGAATACGAGAAGTACAAGCTCCGCTATTATAATATCGTGGAGGAAGAATAGCCGGTACCGGCGGAGGAACAAAAATGAAAAATGCTTTTAAAGCATTTTTTTTGCTTTTCAAAACAAAATAGTGCATACTTAATTACTTGCACGATAACTAACAAGCAGTAAAAAATATGGGAGATTTTAAAAAAAAGCACAAAGGTTTCGGAGGAAGCCATGGGGGAGGTTTTGACAGGCGCGACGGCGGCGGGCGGAATTTTGAAAGACCAAGCTGGGGAAGCGGCGATAGGAATCGCGGCATGCATAGGACCATTTGCGCCCAATGCGGAAAGTCCTGTGAAGTTCCTTTCCGGCCGATCGAGGGCCGGCCGGTTTATTGTAACGATTGTTTCCAAAACAAGAGAGAAGGCGGAAATTTCGGGCGGCCGGAACGGTTTCAAAAAAGCGATTTTGGCGGCAACAGTCAATTTTTTAAACCGGAGTTTTCGCCAAGCGGGCAAAGAAACGACGGCGATATAAAAAGGCAGCTTGAAATATTAAACTCGAAGATGGACCGGCTCATAAACGCGATGGAGGCCATGAGAAGCCACAAGCCGGTTGGAGCGGAAGTTAAGACCGTTAAAGACGTTGAGGCGGTTGCCGCTAACGCTATTCCGGGCGAAAAAGATATCCGGGAGAGAAAAAAATCGGCCAAGGAAGCTGAAAAAGCGGCCAAAAAATCGGCCAAGGAAGCTGAAAAGGCGGCCAAAAAGGCGGCCAAAAAGGCGGCCAAAAAAGCGGCGAAAAAGGCGGTCAAGAAATTAAAAAAATAATTTTTATAAAACTACTTGCAAAAAAAGCATCGCGCAAGCGGTGTTTTTTTAATGGTTTTTTGAAAGAGGGGCTTGCAAAATGCCATTTATCGTATATAATCATTTTACAAGGATAAAAGCGTTTAAAAGAGTCGTTTATCGCAGCAAATAATCAAAACAAAAAAATGGAAGGTACTATCAAAACACTTACGGACAGGGGCTTTGGATTCATTTCCCGCGAGGGGGAAGCCAAAGACTTGTTTTTCCACTCAAAAGAGCTGAAGGGCGTTACCTATGACGAATTGAAGGTTGGCGACACCGTCTCCTTTGAGATCGTTAGCGGTGAAAAAGGTCTTTCGGCAGTCAACGTTTCGCGCGTCTAGCCGGGAACAGGAAACGCCCCCGTTTTGCGGGGGCGTTTTTGTATTCGGGTCCGCGCCGGGCGGTTTTTCGGGCCAAAGGATAATAATATTTGAAAAAAAGAATTTAAAAAAATTTCAAAAAAATTTCAAAAATAAAAATTTGAAAAAAAAGAATTTTAAAATAAGAAATTGATTTGTTATAATAAAATTGAATAAGAATCTAGCCGAAAATTATGATAAAAAAACCATTCATGCTGCTCACGGTAATTTTGAATATAGTCCAAATAATTTTTGTCATCTATTTTTTAACGGAATATTCGACTGACAACGCGCCGCTTTTCATAATACTTGGCGTTGTTCCGCTGGCGAACCTGGCAGCCATAGTTTTGGTCCAAAAGAGGCCGTTTTGAATTTTAATAACCGTTATTGGCAATAAAGGCGGGACTTGGTCCCGCCTTTGCGCAAAATTCTCTAAGCCATTAATGTCCGCTGTTATTTTTTTTACCAAAAAAACCAACGCGGTCCTTCCGGACCGCTGGCGAAAGCAGATTCTTGCGGGATATAAAAGCTTACTCCTTGGCAAGCTTCTTGCATATGGCGGCAATATATACCGCTCCAAGGCCGACTAGCGCGTAAACTACCCTTGAGATGTCGGTCATGTCTCCAAAAATAGCGCCGACCAGGTCAAAATTAAAAATTCCCACCAATCCCCAGTTTAAACCTCCGACAATTACCAAGATCAAAGCGATCCAGTCGTAAATATTTAATTTATTCATAAAGATGATAATTTCATATTTTCTTCGACCTTTTGTCGTATATTGATTATAACATAAAAAATGCTATATTGGCTATATTTTACGTATGTGCAACCGGTTATGTCCTGTTAAGGAAAAATTGCAAACCATAGTTCGGTTGATTCAACAATTATAATTATGACCAATGGTTTTTAACACAATAAAAATCGGATTCCTGCTTGGGTTATGGCAACTTAAAAGGACGAATATCTGGACGACCCTTTTGATAATTTTTGTAATGACGCTCACCTTTTTAAATCTGGTGGTTGTGAGCGGAATTTTAATCGGTTTGGTCCAGGGATCCAGTGATTCCTACCAGCGGCAATATTCCAGCGATATTCTTATCAAAGAACCGCCTTTTACCAGGTATATTTCCGATGGTAACAGCATTTCGGCGATGGCTCGCGTTATCCCCGGAGTTGAGGCGGTAAGCGTTCGATACATTGAGGGCGGAGTTGTCCAGTCCGATATTTCCAAGAACGTCAAGCCTAACGAGAAAATTCCCCAAGCCGCGGCTTCGATCGTCGGGATCGATCCTGTCAGGGAGGATAATGTTACGGAATTGTCAAAACTTATCGTAGACGGACAATATTTCGCAAATAGCCAGTATAATTCCGCCGTGATCGGAAGCGGTATTTTGTCTCAATATAATCCAAACGCTATTTTAGGCGAAACGCTGGAAAACGTAAGAGCCGGTTCCAAAATAAGGCTTTTATTAAATGAAGGATTTATCGATTTAAAGATCAAAGGTGTCGTAAAAAGCAAGGTTGGCGAGGTAAACCGCAGAATTTACATAGACCGCGATTTTTTTCTCCAACTTTACGAACGTTCTTTCAATAACCCCAATGAAATAGCGATAAGGATCAATCCGGAAGCCGCTGTCGGACCGATTAAAAAATCGCTTGAATCGTCTGCCGGGAGCGGCGCTTTGGTCCAGACCGGAGAAGAATCCCAGGGAAGTTTTTTAAAAGACATCATGATGACGTTTTCATTGCTTGGCGGAGTTATCGGCGGCATCGCGCTTTTGGTTTCATCAATTACGATCTTTATTGTGATATTCATCAATGCCCTTACGCGGAAAAAATATATCGGAATACTTAAAGCTATCGGCATCCAGGATTCGGTAATCATAATTTCCTATTTGGTTCAAGCCCTGTTTTATTCGGCAGTCGGCATTATGGCCGGTTTGACCGTTCTTTACGGCTTGATCAAGCCGTATTTTGACGCTAATCCGATCAACTTTCCTTTTAGTGACGGCATTCTCGCGGTCACCGTTTCGGGTACGCTTTTAAGAGCGGCCATCTTGATTATGGCAACCTTGGCGGCAGGGATCTTGCCGACGCTGCTGATTGTCCGAAAAAATACGCTGAATTTGATCTTAGGGCGGGAATAAATTTATGATTGATATTAAAAATTTAACAAAAATAGTGCGATCCGGAGCATCAAAACTGGCAATATTGGACAGCGTAACTTTGACTGTTGAAAGCGGGGAATTCTTATCGATAATCGGCAGATCGGGTGCCGGAAAAAGCACCTTGCTTTATGCCGCCAGCCTTCTGGATCCGGATTTTCAAGGCGATGTATATATTGACGGTGTCAAAGTTTCGGGGCTTGCTGACCGAAAACGCGTGGAATACCGGTTAAATAATTTGGGATTCATCTTTCAGGAATATGCCCTTTTGCCCGAACTTACAGCCGTTGAAAATGTCGTTTTACCTTTTTTAATGAGAGGCGTGGCAAGCAAAAATGCTTATCTTAAAGCGGAAGAAGCCTTATCGCAAGTCGGCTTGGAGAAAAAAATTAAAAATCTCCCGTCAACGCTTTCGGGCGGAGAACAGCAGCGCGTCGCCATAGCCCGGGCGATTGCCGGCAACCCGAAGATTCTTTTCGCCGATGAGCCGACCGCGAACCTTGATTCTTTGCGGGCTTGCGAGATAATGGAAATCTTTTTACGTTTAAACCGAAACGGGCAAACAATAGTATTGGTTACCCACGAGGCTGATTTGGCCAATATGACTCATCGGATAGTAGAAATGAAGGATGGCAAAATATTATCCGATAAACGAATTGATTCGCCAACCGTTAATTTGTGCGCTAAACACCGGGTTTTATAGCTGTTTATTTTCTTTTAAATTTCATGAGCCCGGGCTTTTTAATCCCAAAGAGAATGCTCCAGGGCGACTTATAGAGAATAAATGTTCAAATAAAAACAGCTGGTTGCGGATATCTTTATCCTTTGGGAATTTGGAACAAAATAAAATTCGCGGCTTATGCCTTTTTGTTCGGGAAAAGCGATACAGCCGTATTCTTTCCATTGTCCGTTAAGATATTCGTGGATGCAGAAATTCGGATTGTCGCAAACGCAGCTTTCGCAAGAATCGGTATAGACTTTCAGCAAAATCCTCTTACCGGCGGGAACGTCATATA
Organism: Patescibacteria group bacterium; assembly: GCA_022710775.1. Lineage (GTDB taxonomy): Bacteria > Patescibacteriota > Minisyncoccia > Minisyncoccales > UBA5738 > CAINCQ01. The sequence continues at coordinate 224,945 of JAKLGH010000001.1, read as the reverse complement.
TTTTATTTTCAGCGCAGCCGCCCCAGGCAAACCAATTGGCGAAATATCCGCCTGACCGGCCGGTTGTCGGGTATTTTTTTCCGGCATAATTAGTGCATGAAGCAATAGCTTCGTCGGTATAATTCCTCGCTTCAATGGGATAGATTTCTGAGCTATCAAGCTGTTGCTGCAAAAGGCTGATGGAGGATTTTAAGCTTTCTATTTTATCAAGGATCGTTTGAATGTCTTCTTGCGCGAGCGCCAGGGATGGGATAAAAAAGCAGGAGCAGGCAAACAAAATTAAAGAAAACCGTGAAAATTTGATCATATATTTGGGCGTTAGCCGGTCATTTATCCGACGTTAATATTGTATCAATATTGCTGAATATTAGAAACCCGCGCAAACAGCACAAACAACATAAACAATAAAAGCAACGTTATCGGGCCAAGTTTGCAAAATTTATCCAAAAAAGCCAGAATAGTTCTATTGGATGATAAATTTAACAAAAAAATGGCAATTATAATCACTGACGCTAATTTCGAAACAGAGATCAAACATAAAGACAAGCCGGTTTTAGTGGATTTTTTCGCTTCCTGGTGCGAGCCGTGTTCCGAATTAGCCCCTATACTGGAAAAGGTTGCCAATGATTACGCAGAAAAGCTGGTTTTTGCCAAGGCAAATCTTGACGATATCCCTTTAACGGCCCAGACGCTGGGTATTAACCAGATTCCGACAGTCGTTTTGTTCGGCGGCGGGTCGCCCATAAGCGGGTTTGTCGGTTTACGGCCCGAGGGAATAATCAGGGAATGGCTGGATCAATTCTTAAAAGAAGCCGAGAAAAAAGTTACGGCGATGTGCGACGGTTTCCCGGATAATGAGGACCGGCTTATCAAGGAGTATGCCGAATATGCCGAAAAGAACGGATTTAAGCTAAACCCGAACCCGGAATCCGTGAAAAGAATCGTCAGCGGGCTTTTTGCGAACGAAAAGAAATACGGGAAAAAATATTGCCCGTGCCGCCGCGTGAGCGGAAAAACCGAAGAAGACGTAAAAAATATCTGCCCTTGCGCATACCATAAAGAAGAGATCGAGAAAGACGGACATTGCCTCTGCAATCTGTTCGTTAAGTAAGGAAGCAGGCGCAAATCGGCGTAAAAAAGCTTGGTTTTAACCGGGCTTTTTTATCAAGGATTGCTTATTGCCGGCAAAGCCGGAATCAAGACGGGGTTGGTTTAAGAATATATTTAAAATTTTTCGGATCAACGCCGCGATCCGGAAAAAAACTTAGCGGATGGCAGAGGTTATGTTAAAATGGATTAATCCGATAAAAATATTATTCGATAACAAAAAATATGAGACCAATAGCCGAATTAATCCAGGATCACGGTCCCGCTAAAATGGCTCTTCGCGTTCTGGAAAAAATTTGCGAGAAAATTGACAATGGCGAGGAGGTCAATAAAGAAGAAGCGGATCAAGTGGTTTATTTCATCCGCGAGTTTGTCGACAAATGCCATCACGGAAAGGAAGAAGGCCAGCTTTTCGCCGTTATAAAAAGGAACAGCAATATCAGAGATAACGGATTAGTGGACGATTTGATCAAAGAGCATGAAAGTGGCAGAGGGTTCGTCAAAAATATGGCCGACGCGCTTAAGGCCGGTGATATGGAGAAATTCAAAAGAAATTCCTTGGATTACGTTAAACTTCTTGACCAGCACATCTTCAAAGAGAATACCGTCCTATTTCCCATGGCGGAGAGGGCGTTAAATAACGAAGAACAAAAAGAACTGGAAGAAGGTTTTTTACAAATAGAAAGGGAAGTTATCGGCAAGGAATTGCACGACAAGCTGCATAACCTGATACATGAACTTCGGGAATCTTATTCCTGACCGGCTTTATTTTTCTTTTTTACCAGCCGGCCGCGTTTGGCCGGTTTTTTATGAAAATGTTGGCTTATTTTAATAGATCTATAAATTAACTGATGAAATATCACGCTTAAATGGCAGACAAATGCAACTTCGAAATTGGCCAAGAAAGGGCGCAGGTAAATTTTTTGACCGCGTACGCGATCGCTAAAGGGTATGAAAGGTTTAGCGAGATTTTGGGTTGCGAACATCCTGAAGTGGTTTTGGTCCTTGCCGGCGGACAATACGCTTCTTATTTTTCCGTATCCGGATTAAAAAAACTTTCCAATTGCATTGAGCGCGGAACTCTTGCTGTCCCGGAGGCTTACCGGAAAAGATTAAAAAAACAATTTACCAAAGATTTTGCCAAAGCTAAAAAATCGTCGGCATCCGGCAAGAGCGCCGCGAAAAGGGCCGAAGGCGCGGTTAGCGCGCTATCATTGGTTTTGCCTTATATTGCGGCTTTACGTTATTACGAGGCGGCCGCCGTCCCTAACCTTGAAAGATCGCTTATCGGCCGGGGCGAGCCCATATCAAAAAAAGAATTGGCATCGGTTGTTTCCGCTGATAGCTATATTAGCCTGCTTTACAGGGAGAGAATCGGCCTATTGGGAATAGCTTTAAAATATTACGGAAAAACTGTCAGCGCTGCTTTCGTAGAATCGATGGAGAGGCATGCTAAAAAATATTCCGCCTACATCATGCACGGAACAACAGACGGCCGGCAGCCTTATGATCACTTTAAAAAACGGCTTGACGAGGTATCTTCAAAACCGAAATGTGAGATCAAAAAAGAGCTTCAAACGCTGATAAACGCTCCGATCAAAACCAAAACAGAAAAGAAAAAAATACGCGGTAAGCATCGTTTCTCAAACCAAGAGCGGGAATTGATAAAAACTTTGGAATTGGCTTCAAAAATAAAGGCTCGAATCACTGATTCAGTGTTTATTGTTGCCGCGATCGCGGATGCGATTGAAATATTATCGAAAAAATGGGGTATCGATAAAAATTATCTTTATCGTTTGCGACCCGAAGAGATAATTTCTTATAGCCGCTTAAAAGCAATTCCCGATAATTTATCGGAATCCTTGAAAAAAAGAGAAAAAGCCGCCATATGGGTTAAAAACAGCCGCGTAAAAATCTTTTTTGGCGCCGCGGCCGAGAGTTTTGAGCAAAAAAAAGTAAAAATTAACAATGAAGCGGGAAACATTATTTCCGGCACGCCGATTTTCCAAGGGAGGGTTTGCGGCCGGGTTAAGGTTGTGAGGTCTCCGAGGGATTTTTTCAAAGTTGAATCGGGAGATATTGTTGTTTGCGGAGATTTTTCTCCGGATTTTGCCGTTTTGGCGGACAAAATTTCCGCCATTGTCGCCAATGAGGGCGGGGTTATGTCCCATGCGGCAATAGTAGCGCGGGAAATGAAAATCCCCTGCGTCGCGGGCACAAAGATCGCGACAAAAATGTTGAAAGACGGCGATATGGTTGAAATAGACAGCTTTACGGGCATTGTAAAAATTATCAACCGCGTTATCAAATAATCGATCGGTGCTTTGGCTTGTATTTGACATTTAGCTTTTGTTGGAATATTTTAAAACCCGAAAGGTGGTTTAAATTGGATGTCGCGGTTGCCCTTGATTTTGACGGAACAGCCCTTTTAGTGCCGGGCGGTCCGCCCTTTAAACGATTGTGGGCGGAATTTTCGCAACACATCGATTTATCAGTGCCAGCTATGCCGGAGCGGATGGACGCGATGACGTTTGACGACTTGATCGGTATTTTGAAAAACAGTAAGATCCGGCGGGACGCGCTAAAGGAAATCGCCGGGGGCTTCGGTCTTAGACCGGGAGCTAATCAACTTTTTTCACAGATCAGGAAGGTCGGCGGAACGTTAATCATTCTTACCCTGAATCCATTTGGCGCGGATTGGATCAACTTATTTTTGCCGAAAAGAATGCCGAACCACCGGATTATCGCCACGGTTCCGGTTTGGAAAAACGGAATATTGTCGGATTTTAAGCGACTGATTACGCCGGAGAAAAAGAAAATCCCCCTCGGAATAATTCTTTGTGGCGCAAACGTAATCTTGGCCGGAGACGCTCCAGGAGACATTGAAATGGCATCGCTACTTGATCCGAAAATAAATCCTGTCGCCGCGTCGTTTGGCTTTTGTCGTTTTGAAGAAAGAGCCTTGTTTGAACGAGCCGGCTACAGCTGCTTGCTTGATGCCGGAAGTTCTTTTGCCCAAATAACCGAAATGGTTGGACGGATCGCGCTGTTATAGACCGCTAATTCAGTAGCGGTTTTATTTTGCCTAAACGGAATCTTGGAATGGTCTGTCCGGAAGACATTGTTTGGATAATTGAATAATGATAAATTACTATTAGTAAAACCATTATATATGTCAAAAAAAATAACGTTTTTTTCGCTGATAATCGTTTTTGCGATAACGGCTGTTGCTGCTGCTTGGTATGTTGATGAAGCGCACCAAAAAAAAGGTAGAGAATTGTATGATCCATATAAGGCGTCAAAGCCGGAAATACCGGTTGATTCGAACCAGCCAATCGATTTGGTGCCGGCGCGTTTAAGCGAGGAAGAGGCTAAAAATATTGCCGAGTCGGAATGCATTAAAGGCGGCGAGGCTTTAGGTCCTGGAACTTATAATGAAAATACTCATACTTGGTGGTTCGATGCCAATCTGAATACGGTTAAGGAAGGATGTAATCCCGCTTGCGTGGTTGACGAGAAAACAAAGACGGTGGAAATAAACTGGCGTTGCACCGGCGCTATCCCTCCGGATTCAAAGGGCGAAATCACTGATTTTGATGAATGCGTCGCGGCGGGAAATGCGGTTATGGAAACTTATCCCAGGCAATGCAGCGCCGATGGTAAAAATTTTGTTGAACAAATCAAAAAAGTTATGACTTGTTCCGAAGAGTCGCGGAAAATTGATGTTTGCGCCGAAATTCTCGCCCCGGTTTGCGCGACCGTCGAAGTTAAATGCGTGAAGGCGCCTTGTCCTCCGATCAAGCAGACTTTTTCCAACGCTTGCCAAGCGTGCATGAATCAGGAAACAAAAAACTATACGGAGGGGGAATGCGAATAACTATAATAAAATAATACAGATCAAAAAAACCGCCGGACGGCGGTTTTTTGCTGTTTGGCTGCTTTGTTATCGGGTTTGACTTAAAGATTCGGATATTTTATCATCCATCCAGTTCATAAAATCAAGGAGGCTTGGTAAATGAATTCGAATCGAGAGTTGAATCCTCGAATAGATTTTCCCTTTATTGAATTAAACGAGATCAAAATCAAGTTGGGCGCGGCGCAAAGCTTGGTTGCCGGTTTTGAAAGTCAGGCCAGGTCGAAGCAAGGATTTTTAATCTATCCTTTTTCGGGCGAGACCGCCGATTACCTCAAATTCATTGTCAAAGATAGTTTTTCGCTAGATAGCTGCCAGCTGGCGCGCGAATTGATCGCGTTTGGCGTCGAGAGACGGATAACGCGGTTGAGCTGTTCGCTCGCGGAGCGGAAATATCCGAGAGACGATCCCGATGCCTTGCTTGGCGAGTTGCACGAGGTGCGCCTTCAGGTTGCAATGCTTTATAGCCGAATCGGAATTGTCGAGCATATCATTGCCTCAATCGAAGAAAGGATAGCAAGTGCGGAGCTAAAACCTCGATTATAATTCAATAACCGTGAACCGGTTATTTTTTATTAGCTGGCTTGTTTTTAAAAAAATCCTGGCATTGGGTTGGCGATTGGGATAAAATAAATACATCCACGCGGTCTTTTTGCCAAGCCGGGCGGGCAATAAAATGAAAAAAGTATCAAAGCTCATAATCTCAATCGCCATTTGCCAGTTTGCCGGCATTGTCGGCGCTTTTTTTACGATGCCGGGGTTAAGCGAATGGTATCCAACGTTGAATAAACCCTCGTTTAATCCGCCCAGTTCCGTATTTGCTCCGGTTTGGACGATTTTGTTTCTTTTAATGGGTGTTGCGTTATATCTTGTTTGGTTGAAAAGATGGCAGCCAGAACTCCCCTTGCATGGGCGGGCTTCAAAAGCCTGGAACCGTTTTTCCCAGAAGCTTTTGACGGGAACCTGGCGTGAAGAGAATATTGTTCTTATCTTTGGCATCCAGCTGGGATTAAATATATTTTGGTCGGTATGTTTTTTCTATTTTCAATTGCCGGGTTTGGCGTTTTTTGAACTTATAATGCTTTGGTTCGCGATACTGTATACGATCGTCAATTTCTACCGGGTATCCAAACTCGCTGGTTATCTGCTGATACCTTATATCCTCTGGGTGACATTTGCCGGTTATTTAAACTACGCGATCTGGATGATGAATTAAGGAGGGCTAATCCTATTGATTTTATTGTGTGGCTAATTTCATTAATGCGTAAAGATCGGAAGATGGATGTTACGGGCTGGAGCCCGTTTTTGTTAGATCGAAAGCTTGCCGATTTACGGAATTACATCAAAGTGATAAGATTGGGAACGGCCAATGGCATGAAAAATGAAACAATATGCTTACAAAATCGGATTTTCTTAAATATACGCAGTGTTGCAAATACCTATGGCTGCATAAATACCGGCAGGATCTGGCAGAGCCGGACGCGTTAGCCGCGATGAAGCGGATTTTTGACGAGGGTTATGAGGTAGAGAATATCGCGTATAAAATTTTTCAGGACGGCAAGAGCGCGTACGATGCAGATATTCCTACGGCTGTTGCCAATACTAAAAAACTTGTCAAAACGCGTCAAAAAACGATTTTCCAGCCGACTATTTCCAATTGGAAGGTATTCTGCCGGGCGGATATCATTAAGCTATATTCGAAATACGGGAATTGGGATATTTATGAGGTGAAAAGCTCGACCGAGGTCAAAGATATCCATTTAATCGACCTGGCTTTCCAGAAGATCTGTTTCGAGGATAACTGGTTTAAAATCGGGAAGCTTTTCGTGGTTTACGTTAACAAAGACTATATACGCCAGGGAGCGATAGACCATAAAAAATTTTTAAAGATTGAAGATGTTACTCGCGCAGTGGATGTTTTGATCAAAAACGTCGGTTTGAATATAGAAACGGCCCATAAGATCCTGGGTAACAAAGCGGAGCCGAAGGTTAAAATGCTGAAGCAGTGCCATTCCCCTTACGGTTGCGAGTTCGCGGATCATTGCCGGAAAAGCTTACCGGAAGATTCAATTTATGATATAGCCGGATCATTGAGCGGGGAAAAATTAGAGGCGCTGCTTGACCGGGGAATTATCGACTTAAAAGATGTTCCCGACGGAATAATTACCCATAAAAACAGTATAAACCACATTAAAGCGGTTAAAACCGGCCAAGTATTTATCGATGCCAAAGCGATAAAGGAAGAGCTGGCGCAACTGGAATACCCTTTATACTTTTTGGATTACGAAACCTATGGACCGGCCGTTCCGCTTTTTGACGGGTATAAACCCTATCAGCGCATCATTTTCCAGTATTCGCTGCACGTTAAGAAGTCGCCGAACTCGCCATTGGAACATTATCAATATTTGAGCACTAAGATTTCGGATCCGACCGCCGAATTAGCGGGATCATTGTCTGGAATAATCGGCGATAAGGGGAGCGTTATCGCCTGGAACAAAAGTTTTGAGATGGGTTGCAACCGTGAAATGAGGGAAAGAAAAAGCAATACGCTCTGTTTTTTAAATCCCTGAATGACCGGATGTACGACCTGATGCAATGTTTTAAGAAAGGTTATTACGTTCATAAAGGCTTCAAAAACAGCGCTTCCATTAAAAAAATCCTGCCGGTTCTCGTGCCAAAGCTGTCTTACCGGGATTTGAACATCCATGAAGGCGGCGCCGCTTCGGCCAGCTGGCTGAAAGTAATTGATCCGAAGCTCGATCTAAAAGAAAAAGAGAAACTAGCCAAAGATATGTATGACTATTGCCGTCTGGATACCCTGGCTATGGTTGAGATTCTGGAATTTCTGAAGAAAATTTGACGATAAGCCGATTTGCCGGTTTTTTTCTAATAGATATAATTAAAACGGGGTTTCGTTTTAAGTGTTAAAAAAAATGAATAAGAAATTAATTTTTGCGGCGCTGGCCATTGCGGTTATGGCGGCGGTTGCTTATGCCGGATTGTTCTTAAACAAAAGCGGCGTAGCCGGTCCGGTTAAAGAGGAAACAAAAAGCGAGTTAAAAATCAGTATTCACTCGATAAAGGAATTAATTGAAAGTGATTCGCCGCTCAAGTGCGAGTATTTAAGGGGAAGCGGCCCAAGAGGGATGCTGGATAACGGCGACGTATCATTTTACGCGGCCGGCGGGAAAGTCCGCCTTGATATGGATTTGAACGAAGCTTCCGGCGCGGCCGCAAGCGGTTCGTCGGTTCATGTGATCATCGATAACGGAATTGAATATGTTTGGCCGGAAACTGACGGAAACAAGGAATCCGGCATGATGTATGATCTGGTTAGAATAAGCAACGGAGATCTTGCCGCTCCGGAACCCGGAAAAATAGTTATTGTTGAACAGGAGCGGGATTTGGAATGTGTTTTTTGGACAGCCGATGAATCGGTTTTAACGGTTCCTTCGGAGGTTTTATTTATCGAATATCCAGCGATCGGAGAAGCGGAGCTTTAGTTTATGGACTATCAAGGCAGCCTCGAGCGTATGGATCCGCCGAGAACAAATTCCTGTCGCGGTAGAATACAAATAAATAAAAGCGGTTTTACCGATCTGCCGGCAAAATGAACCATCAATTCAGCGAAAAACGCAACAAAGAAGTAGAAAAAAGCCATCTGAAAATGGCAGTTTTCAATGAGCCGGCAATACTGGTCAATCTCGGTTCGCTTTACCAGCCAAACATTGATCCGCGGTCTATGTACGAAATAACGAAATCGCTTTTAAAAGTAAACGGCAAGCGCGCGAAGAAAATCCGGCTTGTTTGCGCCGCATATCACGGATTCATCAAAGAAGTTTATATTGTTTCCGGGTGGTCGAAACCTCATTTTTGGAGCAGCTATAGTTTTGATGGGGAGCCAGCGCCGCTTGAATTGCGGGAAAAGTATGTCGGCCGGTCCGTTGCCTCTTATTGGGAATGGGGCAGCCAGGCACCGATAAAATTCGCGTCTTATGTTATTAAAGGCAAGGAACGTAAAAGCTGAAAGACAAATCATTGATAGGTGTTATGCTGTTTGTTATAAGACTATGATTATGTCTGCCAGCAACCTTTGAGCAAATGATTGCCGGCGGTTTTGATTGGATTTAGGAAATAGTTTAAAATGAAAACGGGTTGTAAACCCGTTTTTCTTTTTTTTGAAGCGGAAATATCGCTTAAAAAGGGATTTTATAGGGCAATTAATATATTATATGGCAAAGTATAATCTATACCGGCTGATGCCGGAACGAAGGTTTGAATTAGTCGGTAAATTACGGGCTGCCGGGCTGGAATCGGCCAAGAAGGTTGAAGCGGGAGATTGCGTGCTGGAATTCATGTATTCGCGGGAACCGGAAGGCAGTGATATATGGTGGACGAAAACCTATAAAGATTTTTTTGAGGGCGTGGAACCGCCCAAGAACGTGGTTCACTGCGCGGCGTTCTTCATTTACAGCGATACCTTTTGCTACGCGGCGGCTTTGGGCAAGACTTTCATCCAGATCAAGAACTATTGCGACCCGGATTTCGGTATCAATATGGCCGAGCGTATTGCCAGCGATCACGTGAAAATCAAGAATTCCAAATTTTATAAGTCGCGCCGCAACCGGGTAGCTTCTACCTACCAGGCGGGGAACCGGATCGAATTTGACAGCGGAGAATCGCTGGACATGATCCGGGCCGCGACTATCGATCCGGCTTTATGGGGAGCGGAAGCTAATTTTGGCACGGCCGTTCAATTTTCCCTGGATATCGCTCCGGATCAGCTTCCGCCGTTCATTAAAAGAGTGGAAGAAGTATTAAATCAGCCGGCGCGAATGGGTTTGCCTAAAGTTGTTTTAATCCGCGACGCAGCCAAATTGAAAGATTTGGACGGAGCGCTGGCGCAGGCTCTGACGGCCGGATCGGATAAGGCATCGCTGATCGTTAACGATAATTGCCAGTACGGGATATACATGCAGGGAGGATATGGCAGCCAGTCGGAGAAAGGCATGCTGGACAAATTCGCGTTCCGGAATTTTTTAGATTCTCAAAGCGTCAATCTGGTTGAACAGATAAACGATATAAAGGTGAGGGTTTACGATCCGGAAGGGCGGGAACGGTCCAGGAATTTCAAAGCGATGATAGATTATTTGGATGAAGAAAACCGGATTTGCCTGATCGATGGAAAATGGTACCGCTACAACCAATCGTTTTTGAATTTTTTGCGCCGCGAAGCCGATACGGTGGCAATTGAAAAAGACAACGGGGAATTCAAAGGCGACCAGGATGAATTTATCGAAAACCAGGTGAAAGCGGGTTTCACCGATTGCCGCCTGGGTATTGCGTCCATAAACGAGAAGTTCCGGGTTAACAAACTCGACCTTTTCAAAGACGGTACGCTTTATTTTGTAAAAACCGGTTCTCCCGAATCGGTTAACTATGCCTTGGACCAGGCAATCGGCGTGACAAAATATTTACAGGCCGGGCGCGGCCAGATCGAGCTGGCCAACCAGACGCTTGACGTGCAGAAGATCGGTTTATGGCTGGCCTCGGAAAAATCAAAAACGATTGGCCGCTTGTCGGAGGTGAATTCGCTTAATTTCTTAATGAAGATCGCCGATTGGAAGCGAGCCGTGCAAAACGCCGGGTTCCGTCCGCGCGTGAGGATAAGCCAGCAGGCAAGCTAAAACAGCGAGAAAAACTAAAACAGCAAGAACAGCGAAAAAAGCTAAAACAGCTAAAACAGCGAGAAAAGCTAGAAAAGCGAAGACAGCGGAAAGAAGCAAACCGGCCGCTTTTTTTGACAAAATAAGAATAATATCATATATATAAAAGTAAAAATCAGGAGGCGCAACGATGGGATTTCATGTATGCGAGTATTGTAAACCCGGAGATACTGGGCAGTACAGTAATTTGAGCAGTGGCGACGTGACCTTGCGGTTTGATTCGGGAAACACGTGGGAAATGCCGGATATGATCCTGCATTATATCGCGGATCACGGATTCAGGCCGCCGCTTGAGTTCATTGAAGACGTGATGAACCAAACGGTGATCGGATCAGAACGCGCGCAGACAAAAGGCCTGCCCAGAAAGGTGGGATATTTGTCCGGCGGCTACGTCGAGGGAGAAATTCCGGCTGGATTTCTTGAAAAGCTGGAAACCTTGATGGTTGCCGCCAATAGGAGCGGCGACCGGATCCAATACCGGGGAAAATAGCTGAAAAAAGGCGTCATTATAGCTGGCCGAAAACGGCCAGTTTTTTGTTTAAAATCGTTTTTTGCGATTGATAAAGCGGCGATATTGTAATTTTGGCCGGAACATAATAAGTTTAAAAAGAAAGCATAAAATTCTATCAACGCTTAAGCCAGAAAAGCTAATTATGGCAATATGAAAATCATATTTATCGCGGGGCCCTATTTTGGCAATGGAGACAGGTCGATGATCTACGACAATATCCGTCATGCCGAAAAATACCAGATCGCTCTGGCGAACGCGGGAATGGGCTTTTTCTGTCCCCACAACCACACGGAGCATTTTGAGGCAAAAGCCAGCGCGGACGAAAATTTCTATCGCGAGCTGGATATGGTTTTTTTGCGAAAGACCGCCGACGCGGTTTTAGCGATACCCGGCTGGGAAATCTCAAGCGGTGCGCGCGCGGAAATAGAATACGCCAAAAGCATAGGTTTGCCGGTTTTTTTCCCAAAATCACCAGACGATCTTTATGAAGTCATAGCTTGGGCTAAGATAGCTTGACGCAGTTGGCCAAAAAGTTTTTTATGGAGTTTTCCCGCGATTTCTTAATTGATATTATAGTTTTTTTATGATATTAGAAAAAAAGTTCTTAAGAGGTGGAGTAGATGGAAATTGCGAAAGAACCGAACGAGATAATGCTAATAATGGAACAGATTGCCGCATATATTGGTCAAAACGTGAGAAAACGTGATTGCCATCAATGTTTCCAGCCTGTTGGCCAACCAGCTTCATGCAAAGATCTGAAATGGAGAATTGGTTATGCCGGCGGCCCGGTATTTTGGTTTTTTGAAATTACTGCCCACGGCGGCAGCGTATGGACCGCTTCTTACAAAGGGACTGATTTTGCCGGATTTTTGCGGGCCGTCCTTGCCGATCTGAAAACCGGAAATTGGCAAAAGAAAAGATTTGCCTACCTTGATTAACGCCGTATTATTGAACGCCTTTGGGAAACCAAAGGCTTTGTTTTTCAATAACCTTGATTTAAGGCAATTTTAAAGTTATATTTTTCCCGGCACAAGCGGAGGAAGTAAAGGCTTAAAAAAGACTGGGAAAAATGGTATGCCGAGATGCAAGATCTTGTTCAGCATTGGTTAAAGCAGGAAGCGGCCCGCGGCAGGGACGAATACCGGTGCAAACGTTGCGGCCAAACCATCATGGCCAGAAAAACGTTTTTTTCCGTCCACGACGGTTTTACGGCATTCGGCGGAAAGCATGTTGGGAATGGCGAAGTAAAAGAATTCCCCTTGCCGGAATGTCCAAACGAAGGCTGTCCGAATCATCGTCCCGCATTTTGGGGCGATAATCTAAAGCTGGTAGACGACAGGCTGGAAGCGCCTTGCTGCGATATTTAAACCAAAAGGCGGCTGGCCGGTTAAAAGCAAAATTTAGAAGAACGACGGACGGTAAAACGTCCGTTTTTATGCGCCGCTTTTGATTGACATTTTGCTTATTTTATGTTATAATAATAATGGAAGAGAGGGAGTGGGAACGTAAACTCTTTTCCTAGCCCGTTAAAAAGGAAAAAGCGGCAAAAACGGAACCGTAGGTTGGGATGATTTAATCCTAGCAACCGATAATCGCTGGTGTCATTGATAACAAGGGAAGAAGATGTCGCAATCCCGGTTTGGCAGCTTTTAAAACCTGCCGGTATTGGACGATAGAAGTCCCCCAAAGGGATACTCCGGACACGAAACACACCAGATAGGCCGGGCGGCATTTCTGGCCTGCGGGAAAGTCTTTGAAAGTTGCGGATAACGCCAAAACGATGTGCTTTGCGAGAAGCGACAAGGATGGGGCTGAGATGCCATTGAGTACACCAAACGATGTGGCGCAACGATATGGTATGCGGCGAATGAAGCCCCGAAACATGGACATTCGATTCGCTTGTGATTTCTTTGAGTGAGGGAACAAAAAGCCCTACTGGCGATGAATTGACTGCTCCGCGATGCCAAAGTTTGGCCGCTTAAACAAACAGACCCTGGTATCCAGCGCGATCCAGGGTATTATCTTTCAGCTTTTCCGCCTAAGGCGTTTTTTTGTTACGCGGCCTATGTTCTTGCGCATTACCCATTTTTTTTTGACAAATAAAAACAAAGATGTTATAATAAAAAAATAAGGGAGGTGAAGAAAATGCAAGATACGGCCGACCGGATTGGGTTCGCAATGGAAGGGCCCAATATGGTAATTTTGGCGGAAAGAGGAAGCGAGCAAACTAAAATCGTCCTGAAGCCCGAGGACGCGGCGCAGGCCGCGTTCCAGATGATAGCAATGCTTCAGGAAGCCGCCGTGAAATTTCACATCATAAATGAAGTTATCGACGGCTACCAATGAGAAATGAGATAAAATTACCAGTCTCATTTTTTTTACCACGCCGGCCAAGCCGTTTAATTAATTTTTTGCCAAAAGAGCTTGAAAGATCGCTTTTGACATGCTAGCATCGTTTTCGGAGGTTAAATGATGCAATCTTTGATTGTAAAGGAAAACGATCCCGACGATCGCTTGACTTCGGAACTGATCTTTTTGGGCGGAACCGCGAACAAAAAAGAACTATTCCGGCGTTTAAATCTTTTAAAATTAACCAAGGAACAGCAAACAAATCTTATCGCCAGCGAAGAAAACATTTTAAAGGCCAGCGGCGGCTTGGGAACCGGATTGTGGGCAAAGCATAATTTCATCGTCTCATCGACAACGAAAGAAACGCTGCCGGGCGAAAAAGGTATGACGCTTTCAGAGCTTGTTCTTATGGTTGACGATGCTTTGGGTTGCCGGGCACGCGAACACGAAACCTTGCCGGATCCGGCTTTCGAAGCAATATGCCATATCATCGGCGATAGTGAAGTTCCCAGCCCTTATAACGGTGAATTGAGGGCAAGATTCAAAGACTTAGGCTTAAATCAAGGGCAAAATATTCATTTTATCGTCAATGAATCGCTGATCATTAACCGCCTTAAATGGAATATTAACGATGAAAAGGCCTGGCAAGATATGGTTAAGGAAACAATGCAATAGACGCCAGTTGAGAAAAAACAAACCCCAAATAGGGGTTTTATTTTTTTTAATAGAGGCAAGGCTAAGAAGAAAGACTATGGTTTGGTTCCCGTTTTCATAGGAATGGAAAGAAAGGGGAATTAGGCGTTTTAAATGGAAAAAAATATTTTGACCTTTAAACTTAATCATTAAAAAATTTTAGAAAGTTTGCGGTTAAGGCAGGAAATGATAAAATAAATTAAGTTTAAAAATAAATAAAAAAATGAAAAAAGTATTAATCGCAACAATCGCCGGTATAGTCGTGATCGCTGGTATTTGGCTGGTGTTCATGAGTAATAACGATGACCGGGAAAACGATTCTGCCAATCTCAAGGGCGATTTGAACGTTAAAGGCGAAAATGAGAACGGAGGCGGTAAAAATGAGAAAAACGGGGAAAATTCGTTTAGCGGAACCATTAAAGACCTGTTAACCAAAAAAACGGCGATGAAATGCACGGCCGAATATGATTTAGAGGGGGAAAAGCAAAGCCAAACGATATATTCGGACGGTAAAAACATGAGAATGGAAGTAAACGCGAAGATCGCCGGAAACGAGAATAAGGTTTTTGTGATCGTAAAAGACGATTGGGAATATATTTGGAACGAAAGCAATGTGCCGGGAATGTCGGTTCCGGTAACCGGAATGAAGATAAAATTTACGGAATTGGATAAGCCCAAACAGTCTGACCAGCCGGCATTTAAAGAAAACGGGGGCATTAATATGGAAAGATCAATGAAATTCTCCTGTTTGCCTTGGACGGTTAACGCTTCGCTATTCGATCTTCCCGCCGGTATCGAGTTTGATGATTTTACGAACCAGACCAATAATATGCTGAAAAACGCTCCGGCAAACGCGTGCGAAGCCTGCGAAATGTTCCCTTCGGCGGAAACGAGGGAAATGTGTAAAAAACAAAACTGTCCGGCGGGCAACTAACCGGTTTTTAAGTAAAGCAAGGGCGCGATCGAAAAACCGCGCCCTTTTTGGTTCTTAGCGAGAATTTTTTTGTTGGCTGATTTCAGGCGGATGCTTGATGAAATAATATAGTTTCCGGCTTGTAGTAATGTTATGGATACCCGGGTTTTTCCAAAAGCCATCAGGCGGCGCAGGCCCGATGGCGATAATAGCAGTAAAATATATGACAATTACCAAAAAACAGACAATTATGGCGCTGTCAGCCGTATTGGCGCTGTCAGCCGCAGGAATCGGTTCGGCTTATGCCGCAACGGAAACAGCGGAAAAAACAAATCCGATCAACCGGCTAGCAACGGCAATTGCTTCAAAATTCAATCTTGACGCACAAGAGGTGCAATCAGTTTTTGACGAGCAAAAAACCAGAATGGCGGCCCAGAGGGTGAAAAATTTCGAGGACCGCCTGAACAACGCGGTTGCCGCCGGAAAACTTACCCAGGCGCAAGCGGACGGAATCAGGGCCAAGCAGTCAGATATGGAAAAGTTAAGGACAGAAATGCGGGGAAAGACAAAAGAAGAAATCCGCACTGCGGTTAAAGCTCAAATGGCTGATTTGAAGCAATGGGCAGAAGACAACAATATTCCAAAAGGATATATGATGATCGGCGGACGCGGCATGGGCGGGCGTCCCGGCCCCGGAATGAAAGGATTCGGGGATCCGGATTGCCCCTGCAAAAACACCGGCGCTGCCGAAGTGCCGGATTAGCAAAAAATAACCTTAACGGCGGAAAACAGCTGCTCCAACCCAGCAGCTTTTTTTACTTGCGGCTTATTATTCCAAGGGATAGAATAAAGCTATTACTTTAAGTCGAAAAATGAAACAGAATGAAGCGCTCGAAATCCTCAAAAGGGGCAATAATGTTTTCATTACGGGAGCCGCGGGAAGCGGCAAAACCTTTTTGTTAAACCGTTATATTGAATATCTCAAGCAACGCAATATTGGCATAGCGATAACCGCTTCGACCGGAATCGCAGCCACCCACATTAATGGGATGACGATCCATTCCTGGTCCGGGCTGGGCGTCCGGGATAGCCTGGACGGAAAAACCGTAAAGGATCTCAAGGAAAGATATTATCTGAAGAGCCGGTATAAAAAAACCGAGGTCTTGGTGATCGACGAGATATCGATGCTTCACCATTACCGGCTGGATCTGCTTGACCGGATCTTTAAGGAGTTCAAAGGCAACAATCTGCCGTTTGGCGGCGTGCAAGTGGTGCTGTGTGGAGATTTTTTCCAGCTTCCGCCGGTAGCCAGGCAAGACGAGCCGCCGGCGCGGTTCGTTTACCATTCACTGGCCTGGCAGCTGCTCGATCTGAAGATCTGCTATTTAGACGAACAACACCGGCAGAACGACAGCGATTTCATCGACGTTTTGAACGCGATCAGGGGCAACGCTGTGACAAGCCGCGAACGGAAGCATTTGGAAAGCCGCATCGGCAGCGGCATAAAAAAAGAACTAAAACCAACCAAGCTTTATTGCCTGAATTGCGATGTCGATCTGGAGAATTCGCTGGAGCTGATGAAGATTGCCGGCAAGCCTTGCGAATATAAAATGGAAGCGCGGGGCGGGAATAACCTGATTGAAATGATCAAGCGGGGCTGTCTTGCCCCCGACGTGTTAAAGCTGAAGGTTGGGGCGCGGGTGATGTTTGTAAAAAACAATTTCGAGGAAGGCTATGTGAACGGGACAATGGGCGTAGTGGAAGATCTGGACGATAATCGGATCACTGTTATGGCGGATAACGGCCGGCGGTTTTACGTTGGGATGGCCAGCTGGATCATCGAGGAAAACGGAAAGGTCAAGGCCGAGATAATGCAGTATCCGTTGCGCTTGGCCTGGGCGATCACGGTTCATAAGAGCCAAGGAATGAGTCTGGACGCGGCCAAGATCGATCTGACCCGGTCGTTTGAGCGCGGAATGGGCTATGTGGCATTGTCGCGCGTTCGAACCTTGGACGGCTTGACTCTGGTAGGCTTCAATGAGAA
Organism: Patescibacteria group bacterium; assembly: GCA_022710775.1. Classification (GTDB taxonomy): domain Bacteria; phylum Patescibacteriota; class Minisyncoccia; order Minisyncoccales; family UBA5738; genus CAINCQ01. The sequence goes on along the minus strand of JAKLGH010000001.1, from coordinate 207,689 downwards.
CGCTTTGCGGGTTGACGAGGAGGTTTTGGAATTCGACGCGGAATTAAGAAAAGATTCCGAAAAGCACGCTAAAGAGCTTCGCGAAGCGCGGGAAAAAGCGTTTTTATACGGCGGCGGAGCGGATAAAACGCCGGATCTTCGCCGCTCGCATAAAAAATACGATGTTCCGACGATTGAACAAACGCGGCTGATGATCGAACAAAAAATTCCGCTTAACGATATCGCGTCAATTAGAAAATTAAAGACGGATACAATAATATCGCATCTGGAAAAAATGAAAAAACAGGGGCGGCTGCCCGATATCGGTTATTTGCAAGACAAGATCGGTATCAAGAGAGTCGGAATGATGAAAAAGGCGATTTCGCGCTTTAAAACCGGCGCCGGAGATTATCCGCTCGCGCGCGCCAAAGAACTATTGAAGGAAAAAGCGACTTATGAAGAGTTGCGCGTTGTCCGCCTTTTTTTTGATCAGCAGGATAAAAATTGAAGTTTAGGTTGACAAAAGCATTTCTCAATGTAAAAATGCTTCCAGCCAAATTTAGACAGGAGGTCAAAATGGCTGAACACGCGTTAAGCAAGGAGGAAATAGAGCGTATCCAGGAAGTGTTCCGGATACCCGTTGAATCGGCCTGGCCGGGGACTTATTGGATCGTATCATTAGACTGGGATTCGACGATGCCGACGGACGAGGAGCTTGGAATGATCGCGAGCTATTGCGCGTTTTCCGTGCAGAACCTTTACAAACGGCATTATGCCGAAGAGATCATGGCTCAGGATTTTCCCAAGGAAGCTGGCTACAATACCGTGATTTTCCGCAAGGGATCGTATAAAGAAGGAACAGAAAAGCATTGGTTTTATCGCCGAACACTATGGGAAGAAAGTTCAACGTACTGGCCTGACCCCAGAGGAAAGAATTATAAAGGCCTTTTATTGATCGCTATCATGGACCACATCCAATCCTTGATTCAAAAACCTTGGATTGATTGGAAAGACGGCCGCCCGATGATCTTTGGGGCGCAAGCCGGAGGGGAATAAAATGTTTGCCGTAGGCGATATAGACAAACCCGGTCCGGGTGGACGCCTGATAGGGAGTCTACCGGGCCAACCGGGTTTTGATCGGCTGTTTGATTCGAATGAATTGTTCCTCGGGGTGTGGAAATCCGGAGTGGATGACTTACCATCCAAAAGGCATTTCCACCAGGATACCGATGAAGTGATACTGGGACTCAAAGGAGTTTTAAAGATCGAAATAGAAGGCGAGGAGATTTATCTTGCGCCCGGCGAATTTTTATTTAAGAAGCCGGGTTCGGTATCGCAAATCGTCTGGGCGAGCGATGACGCGCAGGCCTTAATTATCAAGGCGCCGTGGCTGCCCGACGATATCGTACCCGTGTAAAGGAAGGCAGCTTCCTTTTTTTATTGATCCGGCGGAATATATCGAGGCTTTGTTTTGGCGCGTTTAATTTTTAAAATAGCAAATACCGGAACCAAACAAAAAACAGCCTTAAGGGCTGTGTTTTGTTTGGCAGTTTTTTTAAGCAAAAGTATAAGCGATTCCTTTGCAATTTGCCCGGCCGGTTCTTCCTATGCGGTGGATATAATCATCATAGGTATGCGGGACAGTAAAGTTGATAACGTGAGTAACGTTTTTAATATCCAGGCCCCGCGCGGCGACATCGGTAGCAACCAGGACGTTGATCTTGTTTTGGCGGAATTCATCCAGCGCTTTTTGCCGCTGGCTCTGCCGTTTGTTCCCGTGGATCGATTCGGTTTTAAAACCTTCCCGTTTCAATTCCTCGCTAAGCTTTTCAACGCTCCGCTTGGTATCGGAAAAGATAAGAACTTTATCGGCTCCGGGCTGGGACAGTAATTTTTTCAGTTCGTCGATTTTTTCGTAGGCGCTGCTGGTTTTAATGACGTTTTGTTCAACGTGATCCGCGGTTTGGTTGGATCCTATCGAAACGATCACCGGTTCTTTGAGGAACTGTTCGGATAAAGTCCGGATGCGATCGGGCATGGTTGCCGAAAAAAACAGCGATTGCCGGTTTTTTGGAAGCTGGCCGATTATTTCTTTAATATCGTTGATGAAGCCCATATCCAGCATGCGGTCGACTTCGTCAAGGACAACCGTGGCAAAATGGGAAAAATTAACCAGGCGTCGCTGTTGGAAATCCTTGAGCCTGCCGGGTGTTCCGATAACAACGTTGGGCCGGTATCTTAGCTGCTGCATTTGCGGACGTGAAGGCATTCCTCCCACCAGGACGGCGGAACTGATTCCTGTTAGGCGGGACAAATTTTTAAAATCGTTATCGATTTGCAAGGCCAGTTCGCGCGTCGGCGCGATAATGACCGCTTCGCTGCGGTTGTCTTTTAAAATTTTTTCGATAATCGGCAGAAGATAGGCGGCCGTTTTGCCGGTTCCGGTGTTGGCCAGGCCGATAACGTCTGAGCCTTTAAGGACCAGCGGCATAGCCTGATCCTGGATCGGAGTCGGTATTGAAAACCCGAGTTTTTTGATATTACTTTTCAGGATCGGGGAAAGGTCGAAATCCTCAAAACGGTTGGTGATCGAAACCGGTGTTGATTGGATCTCGCCCGCCGCTTGTTTCACAAACCTTGAGATGTCGATGTGTTCGCGGTATCCTCCGCCGCTTCCAGCCCGCCGGTTCCGGTTGTTGTATGAATTGCGGGGATTGAAAAAACCTCCGCTTCTGGCGCTTCGAGCGCCCGATGGTCTTTGTTTTGCGCCGCGCGCAAAACGAGGGTAACTGTTCATAGATATTTTGGCTGCCGCGAAATAGCAAGAATGGATAGAATGGCCAGCGCGATTAATGATTGATATTCTTAGTATTGTCGCCGCAGAAATACGGTTTGCGGCTTTCTATAGAACATCGAATAATTGATCGCCGGAACATGATGCTGCTCCGCATTCGGAAATCTATAGAACAATTTTTTCGCTACATTCATTATAACATAAAAGAATATTTAAGCAAGCCAAAAAAGACGTTGTAGACGAAGGCTTGATTTGACACAAATAAACTTTTTGTTTATTATGCAACGCGGAGGATTGGACTTGAAGAGCAAACCAGAGCCAAGGGAAATCGAATTAAGGGCGCTGATGAAGAAAATGGCGGCCAAAGATCCGGGCCTGATCGAAGATGACAGTTTCGGTAGGATCATAACCAAGGAGACATATGAAGAGCGGGGCGACCGGATTTTCTTCATCGCCACTTGTGTTGACGCTTGGTTGTCGCAAGCGGGCATAACCATAGACGATAACGAAGAAGAATGCATGAGGTATGAATTATTGGAATTGGCTTCGGCTTTCGGCCGGTTTGGTTTGGCGGTTCTGGATAAGAAAAAGGACCCATTCTCGCGCCTCGAAGAGGCCGACCGCATCGCGGCCTTGATTAAGAAGAAGCTTGACGCCAAAAGAGGAGGGGAGAAAAGCTCCGCAAAAACCAGTTAATTGACCGGGAAAATTACCCCGGTTTTTTCTTGACTAAATTTGAATTTTATGCTATAATTAAAGTATAGAAACAAGCTCATTAGATTAATATAAGGAGGTGAATGAGAATGAGTGGAAAAAGTAGTGGCCACGGCCAGATAGTAATGGGCATCATAGCCATGCTGGCAGTGATGACCATGTATCTTAGCTCCGGAATCGGGGCTATCTAGGAGAAGGTCTCGAATCTTCTCCAAATAAAGGGGCGTTCAACATTGAACGCCCACTACTCTTTTTTATGGAGCCACGCGCTTTTTATACATTGACATAATTAGTATTTTATGCTATAATAATAAAAAAAGAAAGGTATGTTGAGTTTTGTTTTAAAACGGCTCCGGCTTTGTGCGTTGATGGCGCATAAAGCCGGGATCGTTTATCTGATCCTTAAAAAGTAAAGAGGGAGCCACGTGCAAATAAAAAAATTAGTTTGGCTGAGCTTGGCCATTGTATTGTTTTGCGCCTGCTTTGCGGCGGCGCAGGAAGAAGAGCAGTTTACGAAGTACAACCTCACGGTTGTTACTACGCAGTGGAACTGCACAGTGCCGGGCTATATGCCCGATGAAAATGATCCAACCTTCGAGTGGTTGAATGGCAGTTTGGTGTGGTTTTTGACACCAGACAAGCAGGAATGTAACTGCACACCTGTTCTGTCTCTGAACGAGACGCAGGTCGAGCAGGTATTCTTGAAAAGGTATCCGGCAGCCCAAGTGATCCTTCATCCAGGTCCGGACGGGATGTTTAACCTGACCTGGTATGGCGCGCCAAAAAAGACCTTGTTTGAGATGTACCGGGATCCGGTATATAAGAACAAAGCAATTGGATATTACATATCCAATGAAGGCGAAGAGGAAACCTTTGTCTTGACCTTCGATGCAATCAACTTCACTCATTGCCTCGTAGATATCGAAGACGGGCTGGATTTCAGTCTGAATATGAGCAAGGTCGAGGTCTTTGAGCCATAGCTCAAGACCGCGGCAAGGAGGGAAACGCAACCCTCCTTTTTGGTTACAAATCTTGACTTTTTAGTTATTTTATTTATAATTTAGAAAGTTTGCCAGCTCATTTATAACGGCAATCAAAGAACGACGGGAGGAACTATGGGAGATTTTGAAGAACCGATCAGAACCGAGGTTTTGGTGATCGGCGGCGGCATCGCCGGCGGAACCGCGGCCCTGGATCTGGCTGACGCGGGATTCGAAGTGCTGGTCGCGACCAGGGCGGACGATTTGATGGAATCAAACACCCAGCTGGCCCAAGGCGGCATTGTTTACGATTCTCGCGGCCTGGCCAAAGAGATCATGGCCGCGGGCTGTTATTTGAACAATCCGGCCGCGGTCAGGATCTTGGCCAAAGAAGGCCCGGATCGGGTAAACCACACATTGATCCACCGGCTGGACGTTGAGTTCGACTTAAAGAGCGGCGTTTTGGAACGGGTCAAGGAAGGAGGCCACAGCGTGGCGCGGATCGTGCATCGCGCCGACGCTACCGGCCAAGCCATCCAGTCAAAGTTCGCGAAAGCCATGCTGGAGCACCCAAACATCCGGGTTTTGCTTAACGCGACCGCGGTTGACCTTTTGACGCCGTCGCACCATTCCGCCGACCGGCTGGCAGTTTACCGCCCGTTAACGGTGGTTGGCGCGTATCTTTTAAACCGGCAAACCGGAGACATTGTCCGGTGCCTGGCCAAGCAGACGGTTTTGGCCACGGGCGGTTTGGGGCAGATATACGAGCATACCACCAATCCCGAGGGCGCGCGCGGCGACGGCATAGCCATGGCTCACCGCGCCGAAGCGCGGGTCGCGAACTTGCAATTCGTGCAGTTCCATCCGACGGCATTTTACCGCATCGGCGCGCCGCGGAAACTGATCAGCGAGGCCTGCCGGGGTGCCGGAGCCAAGGTTGTTGACGCGAGCGGGAATCCGGTCTTAAAGAAATATGACGAGCGGGCCGATCTGGCTACGCGCGACATTGTGGCTCGCGCGATGTGGCGGGAAATGATTTCCACCCGGGTACCAAGCCTGTATTTGAATTTCCGGGACTATATTCCGCGCGAGAAAATTTTGGACTATTTTCCCACGATCCGGGAAATGCTGCTGGATTACGGCGTCGATATTTTAACCGATTTGGTGCCGGTGGTGCCGGCCGCCCATTATTCGTGCGGCGGCGTGCTGGCCAAACCCGAAACCGCGGAAACAAGCCTTAAGAACCTTTACGCGATTGGCGAAGTTGCCTGCAACGGCTTGCACGGTGCCAACCGGCTGGCCAGCACATCTTTGCTGGAGGGATTGGTATTCGGCCATCGCGCGGCGCGAACCATTGAATCCAGGCTAACTAAAAAACCGGCCTTCGATCTGTCGGTTAAGCCGTGGCAAAACGCCGCCGACGAACCCGCCGACGAGGCTCTTATTGCCGAAGACCTGCGGACCATCCGCGGCATCATGTGGAATTACGTCGGCTTGGAACGAACGACCAGGCGTCTGGCGCGCGCCAGAATGGAGCTTGGCCGGGCGGAGAGGACCGTCGAAAATTTTTACCAGTCGGCTGGCGTCACTGACTCTCTGATCGGTTTGCGCAACACGGCGCGTACCGCCGTGCTGGTGGCCGAGGCCGCTTGGATAGACCGGCAGAGCGCCGGCTGCCACTATCGGACGTAGATCGCTTTCTTAATCTAGAGGCTGCGCATAGACATATATATACGCGGCAGAGATCAGAACTCCAATTTATTTGGAGTTTTTATTTAACCGGTAGAATACCGCGGGGCTTAGCCTGGGGCAGTTTATTGGCTAAAACATAACCAGAATGCTAAAATAATACAATATTAAAAAACCAGGCAAGTTCCGGTGCGGAATTGCTGAAGATTGATCGCAATCCGCGCGGGATTTTTTCAATATGAAAATAATTAAGAAATTCCGTCTTCATGTTCTGTTCGGCTTTCTTTTAGCGTTGGCGGTTTTTTTTATCGGACAGAACGTAATTTATTCTTCGAGTATTACGGTTTCAAATTTTGATTTAGCCAATTATCCTGGAATGTGCAGCAGTGGTTATTCTTGCAACGGGAGCATTTGCAATGTAACATTGCACTGCTGTGCTATAGGAGAAAGTGCCGGCACTCTTAAACTCCCTGGCTATACCGTAAACCTTACCATGCCGGCTAGCTGTGCCGACGCTACCGCGCCTACGGTTATCATCAATATCCCGGCCGACGGCTCGACCGTCAGCAATACGGTAGACGTAACCGCCACCGCTTCCGATAATGTCGGAGTTTACCAGGTTAAGTTCTATATCGACGGAACGTTTAAACAAGCCGATACCGCTTCGCCTTACTATTATACCTGGTACACAACCTCTTCCTCCGAAGGCAGCCACGTAGTAAAAGCTGTGGCTTATGACGCCGCCGGAAATTCAAGTTCCGCGACGGCAACGGTTACGGTACAAAACCAACCGGCAACCGACGCTACCGCGCCTACGGTTATCATCAATATCCCGGCCGACGGCTCGACCGTCAGCAATACGGTAGACGTAACCGCCACCGCTTCCGATAATGTCGGAGTTTACCAGGTTAAGTTCTATATCGACGGAACGTTTGTCCAAGCCGATACCTCTTCGCCTTACAATTATACCTGGTATACGACCTCTGCCTCCGAAGGCAGTCATGATGTCAAAGCCGTGGCTTATGATGCCGCCGGAAATTCAAGTTCCGCGACGGCAACGGTTACGGTGCAAAATGCTTCACCTACCGCTTGCACTTCCTATACTTACAGCGCCTGGGGTACTTGCGTTTCCGGACAGCAGTCCCGGACCATCGCGACCCAGTCTCCCTCCGGCTGCACCGACACCAGCAGCGCCAGCCTGACCCAAAACTGTTCTACGGCCTGCACTTCCTATACTTACAGCGCCTGGGGTACTTGCGTTTCCGGACAGCAGTCCCGGACCATCGCGACCCAGTCTCCCTCCGGCTGCACCGACACCAGCAGCGCCAGCCTGACCCAAAACTGTTCTACGGCCTGCACTTCCTATACTTACAGCGCCTGGGGTACTTGCGTTTCCGGACAGCAGTCCCGGACCATCGCGACCCAGTCTCCCTCCGGCTGCACCGACACCAGCAGCGCGGTTCTTGTTCAGACCTGCACTATTGCCTGTACCTCGTATGACTATAGCGGCTGGGGCACTTGTCTGGCCGGATCGCAAGTTCGGACCATTGTCAATAAATATCCGGCCGGCTGCAATGATGAGAGCAGCGCGGATCTAACGCAAACATGCGTCGTTAGCGGCAACATCCCTTGCACGGGCTATACGTACTCTTCCTGGAGCGGATGCAAATCAACCGGCAAGCAGGAGCGGACCATTACCGCGACAACCCCAGCCAGTTGCACATTAAACAGCAGTCTTAGCATTTTGCCGGTTTTAAGCCAGTCCTGCACGGTTTGCGTTTATTCTTGCGGAGAGTGGGGAAGCTGCAACAACGGTATCAAGACCAGGACTTGCCCGGCCAGCCCTTCGGGTTGCGTGGCGCCCGATGCTGCTTCGACGATTCCGCTAACCCAAACGGCATGTACTGTTGAACCTGTATCGCCTAACAATTGTTCCTATACTTATTCTTCGTGGACTGCTTGCATCAACGGGAAACAGACCAGGACGGTTACTTATAAATATCCGGCCGGCTGCACCGAAGGTTCGCCGTTAGTGGAACAGTCATGCGTGACATCGGGAGTCGCTTGTACTTATAAATGCGCTGATTGGGGCGCGTGTTCAACGGCCGGTATTCGCAGCCGAACCTGCACCAAAACGCCGGACGGTTGCACGGCTGCAACAACGGCACCCGCTACCCAGGAAACCTGCCCGGCTTGCGCTTATGCTTATGGCGAATGGAAACCCTGCAATCAGGACGGAAAACAAACTAGGGATTTTAAACAAAGTCCGGATGTTTGCTATCAGAAAGAAAAGCCGATTACCGAAAAAACCTGTACTTACGCCGCTCCGGCCTGTTCATACGCTTATAGCGGTTGGAGCGCATGCGGTGATGACGGAATCCAGGCTCGAACTTATACTAAAACTCCGGCGGGATGTTCTGAAAGCGCTGCGAGCGCGCCGGTGTTAAAACAGACTTGCGTTCCCGGAACGCCCGGCACTTGTAATTATAATTACAGCGAGTGGAATAAATGTTCGGCCAGCGGCAAGCAGACAAGAACCATTGTTTCAAAAACCCCCAACGGGTGCAAGGAAGGAGAACCTTTGCTGGAGCAAAATTGCGAAATCGAAATCGCTTCGGCCGATGATGAGAAGTTTGTGCCGTCCTGCGAATACACTTACAGCGCCTGGAGCGATTGCGTCAATGGAAGAGAAAACCGGATGGTCGTTTCAAGGAAGCCTGCCGAATGCCGCGAGACATTGAGTCCGGTTTTAAACCGGGTATGCAAAACGGAAACCCCGGTAAAGGAACGGCCTTCAGACTCTCCTGATCCGGAACCACGATCGGTTTTCGTAGCGGCCGTTTCGGAAATTCAGAATCTTAACGGAAAGACCAGCGAAGACTGGCAAAAATATTATTTCGGATCCGGGATCTGCAAAGAGTCCGAGACGTGTTCCGGCCTTGCCGATCCGGACAACGACGGTTTAATCAATAACGAGGAGTACCGTTTCGGCACCGATCCAAAAGATAGCGATACCGATAGCGACGGACATGTTGACGGCGAAGAGATTGAGGTCGGCACCGATCCGCTGGTTAAGCCAAGCGAAGAAAAAGACGATGAAGTTGTTTTTGAAAACCCGAAAGAAACCGGCGAAGTGAAGGACGATCTGCTGGAAGTGGTTAACGTTGAAACAATTGAAACCGTTGATGAGAATAAAGGCTTAAAGATCAGCGGCAAGGCTTTGCCGGATACTTATGTTACTATATATATTTACAGCGATCCGATTGTTTTGACCGTTAAAACCGATTCAGACGGCAACTGGTCTTATGTTCTCGAGGATCCTGTGGAGGAAGGAACCCATGAGGTTTATGTGGCGGTTACGGATGGCGCAGGAAAGATCACGGCTAAGAGCAGTCCGTTAACGTTCGTCCAAACAGCTGAAGCGGCTTCGGTTGTTCCATCCAGCGTTTCAATCAACGAAAGGACGGCGGCGCCCAGCAAGGCCAGGCTTACGGAAAATTATTTGATCTTTGCCGCAGCGGGATTAGGCGGATTGCTGCTGGCATTGGCGGCCATCGGGATGCTTAGGGGAAGGGGGAAGCAATAATTAGGCAAACACATTAAAAAATGGAAAAGAAAGGAAAAGTCGGGAATTTATTTTCAAAAGCCCTGGAGTTCGTAAAAGGAAATTTAAATATTCTTTATTCTTTGATGCTGCTGGTTTGCATACCGGCAGCTTTTTTCGTCAATAACTATTTGATGAATTCCAATTACGAGAAAGAGATCGACGCGATAACGAGAAAAAACGCTCTTTTGGTTGAGAATATCGTCAACAATCTGATCCAGGAGCATGTTGGCGATTCGGCAACGATACAATCCAGGATCGAACGGGTGAAAATAGAGAATGAAGAGATCTTGGAGCTTGCGATTTTGCGTCCGGAAAATTCCGGTAATTTTACCGTTGTGAACTCGACCGATCCGGCCCAAATTGGCCAGCCTATTGAAGACGACCGGTTTTTGCTGACCCAAAGTTCGATCATCTGGAACCGTTCCGAACCGGCGGTTGCCTATCTTGACAGCTCGGGCAGCCAGCGGTACTGGAGAGTCATTAAAAAACTTTTCGATAACGATAACCAGAAAATCGGATTGATCGTCGCGTCTTTTTCCCTTGACGATTCCGATGCGCGGATCAACGGGGTTATTTCCGAATCCTATTGGGTGCTTGTTATAACTATTCTGATCGTGGTTCTTTTGATCGCCAACCAAGCAAGGATGCTTGATTACGCCGTTACGGTCACAAAACTTCAGGAAGTTGACAGGATGAAGGATATGTTCATGTCGATGGCCAGCCATGAGCTCCGAACTCCGCTGACGGCGATCAAGTGGTATTTAGATGCCTTAAGGGAAAATAAAAATTTGGTTTTGGACGAGGAAAGCAACCATTATATCACCAATCTTCTGGTTTCAGCCAAACGATTGAACAGCTTGGTTGAGGATATCCTGGAAGTATCGCGCATCGAAGGCAACCGCCTGCCAATGGAGATTTCGGTTTTCGACGCGAATGCGGTAGTTGCCCAATCTATCGATGAGATGAAGTCTCCGGCCCAGGAGAAGGGCCTTGCCTTAAACTTGAAACTGAACGACAAACCCGTTAGCATCAAAGCCGACCCGAACCGGCTTAAACAGATAGTGGTAAATCTTGTCGGGAACGCAATTAAATATACGCTAAAAGGATCGATCGAGGTGTCAACTTCGGTCAAAAAGGAAGAGCTGGTCATTTCGGTCGCGGATACCGGGATCGGGATTTCAAGCGAAGATCAGGCTAAGCTCTTCAAGAAATTTTCCCGGATCATTAATGACAAGACCAGGGATATTCTGGGCACTGGACTGGGCTTATGGATAACTTTTGAGATCGTGAAAAGGATGCAGGGAAAGGTTTCGGTTGAAAGCATCGAAGGCGTCGGATCGCATTTTACCGTTCGCTTTCCGTTGGCTAAAGTTGAATGGGCGGCGCTTAAGGAACAAAAGAACAAGCAAAAAAATTAGTATCAAAAAAAGACCTTTAAAACGGGTCTTTTTTACGTCAATTATGGTTTGACAAGGGTTCCGGTAAAAGGTTTATCGGAAAGAATATTTTCCAGATTATTTAAATTTTTCCCGTTGGCTATAATTACGTTTACCTTATCGGTTTGGGCCAGCCGCGATGCGATGGGGTCGAAGGGAGTATTGTCGCCGGGATTCCAGATCTCGCCGGTTATTTCCAGTAATTCCGCAAAAGTAAGTTTTTTGATCGGCTTCGCGTCCGAATATGCGCGCGGATCTTTGTCATAGAGGCAATCGATATTCGACAAGTTGATCACGCGTTTCGCTCCCAGCAGTTTCGCGGCATACATGGCGTCAACGTCCGTGGAGCAGCCCGGTTTCCAGCCGCCGCCGATGATCACTTTTGATTTTGTTTCGATCTTTTTCGAATAATTGGTGACAATTTCGTGGTGGGCGTTTTTTCCGAATACCGATCTTAGCAAGCTGGCGTTGGCATAAGTCGTATAAATCCCGATTTGGTCAAGATCGTTTTTGTCGTTCACGCCAAGGTTTGCGGCGGCCGACTGATAGTTGCGCGCCGTTTTTCCGCCGCCGGTAATGATGAAAAAACGGCGGTTTTTCTTGGTCCATTTTAAAATGAGATTGGTGAATTGGCGGATGAATTCCAGATCCAAAACTTCCGGAACAATCAAAGACCCTCCCAGCGAAATGACAACGGATTTTTTTTCCTCCATAATGTTTTAATTTACAAACAAAAGCGCTCGCGCCTTTAAAAAAAGAGTTATTGTTCTTTTCCTGGAAATATTTTATCACTTTAGCCAATACAGTCAACAACCGGTATTGTGCGATCCTATCTCTTCGCAAATTCCTTTTTTTGGGTATAATAAGTAAATAAGTTTAGCTAAAGGTCGCGGGAGGGTAACAACACAACAAAAAAATTTCCATGCTGAATAAAGAAAAAACAGCGATGTCGGTGGGCGAATTTTGCGCCGCGGTTAATGCCGTTTGGGCCGTGCTTGTTTGGATTGGCTGGGGCCAGCCGCTTTTGAATTTCGTGTTTAATTTGCATTTCGCGAAACCGTATTTTACCGTCGGTCCGTTCAACCTCATCACCGGAATTATCTTGATCATTGTGGCCGGCCTCGCCGGATATGCCTTAGGCTGGCTTTTTGCCTGGTTTTGGAACAGAAACAACAAAGGCTAGTTTTTCTGGAAAGGATAAAAAACCGTTCCGATTTCACGGAACGGTTTTTTGTTTGCCAAAGGTATTGACATTGGCGGATATTGGTATAGTCTGTCCAATAACAAGCTAAAAAAAGGGGGTGAATCGGTTTGATAGTTATAAATCATCGCCCGGACAATCTTTTGCAGGAGAGCGTGGACCGCGGACTGCCTGAAGACCTGAAGGAAACCTTCATCGGTAAAGTTACGCATCCGGTCCATATGGCTTTGCTGCAATTCCTCAATGCCGGAGTTGTTGGAACACATAACAGCGAAGAAGAGCTGAACGAAATTCTCGGATCGTGGCCCGACTATGCAGCAGCCCGCGGTATCGATATCCATGGCGCAGCAAGAGGTTTTGAGAGGCTATGGATTACCAAGCATAACACAATTGCCGCCGCTTCCGGCATGGGAGGAGATTTCGAGATCGCGTCGATAGCCAGGTCTTGATCATAAATACCGGATTACCGGTATTTTTCTTAAGCAGGAAAAAATCGGGCGGGGCTTGACGGGATAATAGCGGTATGCTAGATATTTAATACTCGCGGAAAAGTACCTGCCGCGACACAGGCAACCGCAGGAAGACGTTCCTGCCAACGGATAGGCATATCCGTAAAAAACCGGACCCGATCGGTCTGAGCTTGGGCAGCTGCTCGGGATACTCAGGGCCCAGCCTATGGCAAGCGCCGGCTTGCTAGATGGAAAGAAGAATGATCAGCTAAGTGAGGCAGCAAACGCTGCCGGGTTGAAAGGACTTTTTCTTTCCATATCCCCTTTATTATTTTTCATAGTTCATTACACCGTTGTTCCATTTTACAGCAGCTTCGCGGAAGCTGCTTTTGTCTTTTTTAGGCCGCATGTCCATAAGTAAAAAAACGAGAATGTTGATTATTCTGCGATTTGTAATAATCTTTTAATAAGGGTAATAAAATTAACTAAAAACATGGATACCGAAAATATTGAAAAATCGTGGCATTCAAGCGAGTTTTTCTGGCCCTCCGTTGTTTTGGGCGCGAGCTTGATCGTGGCGACAATGGCCGGCGGCCAAATTTTTCTTAAGGCAAAACAGCTTTCCAACGTATTGTCGGTTACCGGCTCTGCCGAGCAGATGGTAATTTCGGATACGGTTAAATGGCAAAGCGCGATTTCAAGATCGGTAGATTCAGCCAGCTTAAAAGAAGGAAGTTCTCTGATGAATAAGGACCAAAAGATCGTCAGCGAATTCCTAAAAGAATCCGGGGTAATGGAGCAGGAAATTACCGTCAGTCCGGTTACGGTGAGCCCGGTTTGCGAAAGCCAGAACAATATTTATTACGATAAGTTCGGAAACCAGAGCTGCGGAAGCAGCCGCACCGCCGGTTATAATTTACAGCAGGTAATAACGGTAGAATCCCAAAAAGTTCCCGAAGTTACCAAAATATCCCAAACGGCATCAGATTATTTTATCGGTCAGGGAGTGATATTTACGACCCAAAGCTTGGAATATTACTACAGCAAGCTTGCCGATCTGCGCTTGGATTTGCTTTCGCGCGCGACTGTCGATGCTAAAGCGCGCGCCGAGAAAATCGTTGAAAGCACGGGAAAACAGATCGAGTCGCTCCAGGCGGCAAGTATGGGCGTATTCCAGGTTACGGCGAAGAATTCGGTGGAAGTTTCCGACTACGGCGTATATGACACCGCGTCGCTGGAAAAGAAAGTAACAGGAGTTGTCCGCGTTTCATTTTCGATCAAATAAACCTTTGAAAAATCAAGCCAGAAATGCCCTAGAGGGCATTTTTGTTTAGACGTTCAGAGTTCGCAAAGCCCTTAATAATGGTAAAATATTTAAGGGTAACAACAGCCGGCCGGATTGGGAGGAATTGTAAGAACTGATGTTTTTCAGTTTGTTCGGACTACCGGCGCGAAATTCAAAAAAGATAGCCAAAGAACCAGTTTGAGAAATCGGGATAAAACATTATAATATATTAATCGATGAGTATTGAGGAAAGCGTTTCTTTTCTGCCGTTTTATGCCAGCATCTATTCGAAACGATGTCTGATTTTTATTGAGTTGTAAGGATATTTTTCATCAATTTAAAAGCGCCATATGAAAAAGAAAATAATCATTGTTTTACTTTTAGCGACAATGAGCGTTTTAATCGGCTTGTTTTTACAATACCGGAAAGAAAAATCCATAAATTCGCCAAAAGCGGATAAGGCCGGAGCTTTGACGCCAAAGAATACCGGCCAGCAGGTCTATATTCCGGGCCAGCAGCATTCGGGATTGACGGGATATATCGTTTCATTCAGCGCGCCGGATAAAAAATTATTGATCAGCGACGGCGCCGGAAAAGAAATTCCGGTTTCGCTTTCCAAGACAGTTGAAATTTTTTACGAAGGAAAAAGGGCGGACGAAGAAAAAATAAAAGCGGGGGCAAGCGTATCGATTCTGGGCCGCGGCAAGACTATCAATGATCCTGGTTTTGTCGTTGACACCCTGTATATTTCGGAGCCGATCCAGTTTCCGGCAATTGGAGACAAGATAAAATAGCATTTTTGCAAATTTTAATGAAATTAAGAGTTGTTCCAATCATTTTATTCCTGGCGGTTATCCTGGTTTTTCCGAAAAATGTTAAGGCATCCGAAGCGGGATATTATTGGGGTATGGATTTTTTAGGGCCTGATTTTTCCTGCGGTCCGAGCGGCGCGTATTATATTTTTGAAACCGATCAATGCCTGCTCGCTGGAAAAGAATATTAATGTGAAAAGCAGCATACCCGATTGGGAGGAGATATAGGCGAAACAATTTTTAAAAATCTAACGTAAATGACAAAATGCCGAGAATGTTTGCAAAAAGAAGATTTTTTAAGATAGCGTCAGAAATATTTTTTTTGGCGGCGTTTTTATTTGCGTTGGCAATGCCTGGCGGGAAAGCCTTTGCCCAGCAAGCCGGCTATTTATGGTATGGAGATACAACCGGAGTAGCCGGTTGTCCGGCCGGCCAAACAAAAGTTAATTTTTACACAAGGCAATGGAATAACGAAACGGCGGCGAATCCCAGCCAATTTAGCGTTACGATTTCCCGAAATAACGTTGTTGTTCAGTCAAACACCGTTTACAACTCATCGAGCATGGCTTTTTGCGTTTCCTCGAACTTCGCATACGCTTACGTAATTACGATTGTCGGCGGATCTAATTATTGGGACTTTTACGTTCATTTCGGCGATAGAACGCCTTTGTTGAGCGGTACTACCGTTACTCATCACGTTCATTTGGCCGCAACGGCCCAGGGGCCTAACTACCAGGCCGTTGAACCAGTTTCCGGATGGATAAACTATGATCCTCAATTTAAGATAAACCTGATATCCTATCCGAGCATTCACAATATTACCGGTTTGTTGAACATTATATTGATGGACAATTTTAACAGTGTTGTGACGCAATGGCTGCAAAATTATCCTTCGGGAACCGGTTTAAAAACGATCGGTCCCAAGGGTTTGTCGGATGGCTGGCGTATGTGGTCGTATTATCTTTTTTTAAACGGGTCATCAGTTGAAAACGGGAAACCGGTTAGCAGCCGCGGCGTAGATACCGCATATGGGATCGATCGGGTCAAACCGGTTGCTTCGGCTTCAAAATCTCCCGCCGCTCCTGACAGCGACGATCAAATTACCATAACGGCGCCTGTGAGAGACGTATTAAGCGGAATGGATACCGCTCAAATTTTTGTTGACGGAACATCCGTAAAGACTTGTAATTTCGCCGGAGAAACTACCCAGCAAACCTGTTCGGTAGTCGTCGGCCCCTACGCCGCCGGATCCAGCCACTCCTATTACGCGGTAGCAAGGGATCGCGCGGGGAATATCCAGACTTTGGCGACCGCCAACTTTACCATTTCCGGCGGATCCTGTTCCTGCACGGCTTGGGTTAACGGCTCCTGCGCCGCCGGAGGCTGTACCGCCGCCCAGCGCCAGCAGACCCGGACCTGCACTCCGGCCGCCTGCGACGCCGAAAGCCAGTGCGTAGCCGACGCCGCCTGCGGCGGATCCTGCTCCTGCACGGCTTGGGTTAATGGTTCCTGCGCCGCCGGAGGCTGTACCGCCGCCCAGCGTTTGCGGACCCGGACCTGCAATCCGGTAGGGTGCGACATTAATAATTTGTGCGTTGCCGATGCCGCTTGTTCAAGCTGTTCCTGCACCGCATGGTCAAATATCGCGTGCGGCGGCCCTTGCCCTATCACCCAAATGACCCAAACTCGAAATTGTATGCCTTGGGGTTGTGCCGCGGATTGGCAATGCGCTAACCACGCGGCCTGCGGCACCCCGCCTCCGAGTTTGTCGCTATTAATGACCATGAATCCCTGGCAGGGAGACGCTCCGCTCGCGTCGACGCTGAACGCGACCGTCGGCGGAACCGCCTCCGGAAACATCAATTACTATGTTTGGTGGAATTGCAACAGTACGTGTACCAGTCTGGCTGCCTGCCAAACCGCTTGCGGAGTTCAGGATATCACGTCATTGAACCAAGCCAGCGCTACTTATGCCGCAAACCATACTTATACCGTTGCGGGAACGTACTATGCTAAAACCGTGGTCGAGCGGCAAGGTTTGTTCAACGGCGGGCGCGTGACCGTCACTGTTAACGCGCCAGTTTGTTCCTGCGGCGCCTGGGCCGACGACGATTGCGGCTTGGGAACCTGCGGTGCCAGCCAGATGCGCCAGACCCGGACCTGCACTCCGGCTGCCTGCCTTGCCGAAAGCCAGTGCGCGGCCAGCGCGAGCTGTCCCAGAACTCTCACGGCATCCCTGGCGGCAGCTCCGGATATCGGCAACGCCCCCCTGGCCACGACCATTACCGGAACGGTGGGAGGCACGGCGGTCGGCACCATCAATTACACCACCTGGTGGGATTGCGATGATCCCTGCGTTACGGTGAGCGGCTGCCAGGCTGCCTGCGGAGCCTGGGATGACAAGGCCGACGGGGTTGGCGTGTCTACCCGAATTCTTGACCATACCTATTCTTCTTCCGGGACATTCCATCCTAAAATGATCGTGGAACGCCAAGGCCTGGTTGCTTCCGACATCGCTGACGTCATTGCTCTCAACGCCCCTCCGTCCGCCGATACTCTTGTTAAACAAAACGATTTCTGCGCCATCGGTTTATCGACGATATTCTCTTGGAACTATTCCGATCCCGAGAACGATCCCCAGACCTTCCGCCAGATCCAGGTGGACGACGATTCCGATTTTTCCTCGCCGGCCGACGATACCGGTAAAATTGCGACTTCTTCTACAAGTTATGTAACTTTAGCCAGCAGCCTTGCCTACAATACTACTTACCATTGGCGGCTTAAGGTTTGGGACGATAAAGGAAACGATTCGGGTTGGATCAACGGATCAGATTTTACGACCCCGCTGCACAGTTATCCGGCGGTGGATTTTGACTTTGTTCCGGGCCGGATAAAAGTGTGGGAGGCGATTACTTACGACGACCAAACCCAGGTATTTGGCGGAGCTACAATTGTCGCGCGCTCCTGGGAGATCGAAGGCGCGAATCCGAGCACCTCTGTCGCGGAATCTCCGGTTGTTTTATATAACGTCAAAGGGGACTACACGACCAAGCTTACGGTTACCGATTCTAACGGCTATACCTGCTCGCTGGAAGAAGAAGTTACCGTTAAGAGCAGTATTCCGGATTGGGAAGAGATATAGGCTTATTGAAACAGCAGATTAGGGCTATAATATAATAATCATTGATTAAAATTTTTTAACATATGAAAATATCAACTAAAACGTCTGTAATATTCTTTACCTTGGCAATTATTTTCATTGCTGCTCTTCTATTGTTATTGAACGCAGAAAATACCGAGAAAGATGGAAAGAAAAACGAAAAAAACGAAAGTGCGTTTTCAAAGAATTCCGATGAACGGGATCAAGAAGCCGCCAGCGTGGTCGAGACCGAAAACAGTACTGGTGCTGCGGTTAAGATTTCTTTTACCGGCATTTTGGAAAAGATCGATCTTGAATCAGGATCATTGACGGTTGCCGCGCCCGAAAAGACATATAACGTAAGCCTTACTGAAAACACAGTGATCTTTAAAGATAATTTACAAGTTAAATCCGCTTCTTTGATCGAAGGGGATTTGATCAGCGTTATCGGCCGCGGAGAAACGGAATCTTCGACCGATATCAAAGCCGATTCGATTTATGCGACTGAAATAGATAACGAGCCTTTTAACGAGCCTTTTTTGGTTTTATAACTTGTTAATAATTTACATGGCTTCAAATTATTATAAATATTTTAAAAATTTTTTTATCTGCTGCTTGCTTTTCTTTGGCGGTTTTTGCAGTATTGATTCTGCGCAAGCCAATTATGGCTGGCAAGTTAAAGTTGAAGCCGGTAATTCTTCAGCTTGCGGTTCTAACGGGGCGCTGATAAGAGTTCTTGCTTTAAAGGGAACTACGGAAAATATAGCTAGCAGCAATATTACGCTCAACATAAGACGGCAATCTGACAACAAGATAGTCAGGTCGGTTTCGGGTACCGGCACAACATCATATATTTGCCTTGATGTTTACAATGAGTCTGTTGAGACGATCGTTGATGAAACTTCTTCTTACCACGATTTTTACACATCTTATTATCCAACCAGTCCCGCACAATCAGTTGGAGCAAAATGGGATTCGCATGTCCATTTAACGCCGATCAGCCAAGGAATGGCTTATTTTTCGGCTTTTCCAAATAATGTTTGGGTGAATTACGATCCTCAGTTTACGGTCCAATTAGCTTCAATGCCGGGCGTTCATAGCGCCACTTCACTTTCAGTAATTATGATGGCCGATTCGTTCAATGGCAATAAGAAATACAGCACGGTCAACGTTTCCGGCGGGGTTGGAAAATACAATTTGCCAAAGCTTGGCTTATCCGATGGTTGGCACCAATGGTTCTTCAAGCTTGGTTTTAATAATCAGCCCAATCCGTTATATAGCGGGGTTGCTCCCTGGGTAGGCTACGGCATCGACCGAGCCAAACCGACTGCCAGCGTAAGCCACAGTCCGGCATCGCCGGACAGTACGTCCACGGTAACGATCACGGCAAACGCGCAAGACGCGTTGAGCGGTTTGGATACCGTGAGCATTTACGTCGACGGTTCGGTAAAGAAAACCTGTAATTTTTCCGGCGCGGTCAGCGCCCAAACCTGCCAATACGCAGGCGGACCGTATGCCGCCAACAGCAGCCATAATTATTACGCGGTTGCCACTGACCTGGCAGGGAACAAGACCACAACATCGACGAAATCTTTTAATGTTACCGCACCGGCCTGCGCCTGCACTCCCTGGGCCAATGGGGCTTGCGCCGGCGGAAGCTGCACCACGCTCCAGCGCCAGCAGACCCGGACCTGCAATCCGGTGGCCTGCGACGCCCAAAGCCAGTGCGTGGCCGACGCCACCTGCTGCGTTTGCACCGCCTGGGCCGATGACGATTGCGGCCTGGGGACCTGCGGGGCTAACCAGATGCGCCAGACCCGGACCTGCAATCCGGCCGCTTGCGACGTTGAATCCCAATGCGCGGCTTCCGCTTCCTGCCCCCGCACCCTTACTTTATCCCTGACAGCTAATCCGAACACGGGCAACGCCCCCCTGGCCACGACCATTACCGGAACGGTGGGAGGCACGGCGGTCGGCACCATCAATTACACCACCTGGTGGGATTGCGATGATCCCTGCTCCACGGTGAGCGCCTGCCAGGCCGCCTGCGGAGCCTGGGATGACAAGGCCGACGGCCAGGCCGCTGCGGTTCGCGCTCTTAACCACACCTATTCGGCCGCGGGAACTTTCCATCCTAAAATGATCGTGGAACGCCACAACCTTTCGGCTTCCGGTTCCGTCGCGGTAACTGTTATCAACGGTCCGCCGTCGGTGAGCGCTTTGGTGAAGCAGGCCGATTATTGTAGCAGCGGCCTTTCCACCATGTTTTCCTGGACCTATTCGGATCCCGAGAACGATCCCCAGACCTTCCGCCAGATCCAGGTGGACGATAATTCCAATTTCTCTTCCGCGGTTGACGACACGGGCAAAGTGGCCGCGTCATCGACCAGCTACACCGTTCTGTCTTCCAAGCTTGCCTACAACACCACTTACTACTGGCGTATCAAGGTTTGGGACAGCGCGGGCAATAATTCCGGCTGGGTGAATGGTCCCAGCTTCACGACCCCGCTCCACGGCTATCCCGCGATCGATTTCAGCTGGACGCCTTCGACCCCGAAAGCAACGGAACTGATCACCTATACCGATCTAACCCAGGTATTCGGCGGATCAACGATCGTTTCGCGCTCCTGGGAGATCGAAGGCGCGAATCCGAATACTTCCGCTGCGGAATCCCCGGCCGTTACCTATGCGGCAAAGGGCGATTACGCTACCAAGCTCACGGTTACCGATTCCAACGGCTATACCTGCTCGCTAGAAAAGAACATTACGGTCAAGAAGAGCATTCCGGACTGGGAGGAGGGATAGGATGGATATCTTATAAATCCAAGCATCAATATTAAAATGAATAAAGCCAAAACCGCCATAATAATTTTTGCTCTTTTTTTATTTATTCTTACGATCTTTATATTTGTTTATTTTTCGGTTCGTCAAATTCAAAAGAAAGAAGCTGCCGAAATCGCGCCAATCATCCCGGAGGATTCCGAGGCGAAAGAGGCTGCCGCCAAACCGGATAATGTTTTGTTGTCTCAGACCGAAAGCGGCGCGACGGGAAAAATCGGATCTTTTGATCCGGTTTCATCTGCCCTTACTTTTGAACAGGACGGGGAATCGATAACTTTTTCGATTGGGGAATCGACGGAAATTTTTAGGGACGGAACAAGGGTTGAGCGAAGCGACATCATTCCGGGAGATATTATCAGCGTAATTGGAAGAGGCGGAAATGTCGGTACCCCGGAATTTATCGCCGATACGGTCTATTTGTCAAAAGATACGGATTTTGGCATTGTATTGGGAGCAAATAAAGATTAACCTAAGCCGGATTTTTTTACAGATAAAAAAGTTAATACGCTAATAGGCTTTAACATGACCAAAAAACAAATTGCAACAGTTGCGGCTACGACTTTTTTTTTGGCGGTATTTTGTTTTTCCGGCCAGGCTATTGCCGGATCGACCTCTGGCTGGCTGTATCAATATGATTGGGTTAAGGGCAACAGCTGCGGTTCCGGCATGGCAGAGATACGCGTAACGACCCGGGCCTATTCAAGCCAAGCAATAGTGAAGGTGGCTAAAATAAAGCTTACCGCTGAATCGATGTCAACCGGACAAGTGACGGATTCGGCAATCGTTTCCAACGGATCATCGGCGTCTGTTTGCCTGAAAAAGAACGATAGGTTCGTAATGGACATCGATGGCGGCGGCAGCTACCGTTCGTTCAACGCTTGTTACTACTACTCAAATTTCAACGACATAACCGGCAGGACTTCCGATCTTCATGTGCATCTTGAATCAACCGGCAAGGGGATTGATTACGAACCGGTTGGCCCAAAAAATATCTGGATCAATACCGATCCCACTTACCAGATCAAACTCGATAAATTTACGCCGTTATATGGTACCACCGGAACCAGAGTTATTTGGATTGACGACGTGTTGAACGGGAAAGGCAATATGTTTTATGAGCTAATATCGGGTGGAGCGGGTACGTATAATGTGAAAAAAACCGGAATTCAGGATGGGTGGCATACTTGGTCTTTTTATATCATGTTAAACGGACAAGTGGATCCTTTTAATATCGGTTCGCCTTCAAGCGGCAAGTCCGATATTATAGGGTTCGGCCTTGATCGCGCAAAACCAACGGCGAGCATTAACCATTCGCCGGTTTCGGTCGCAAACACGGATTCAGTAACTTATACCGCGAATGGCCAGGATGCTCTTAGCGGTTTAACGAATATTTCAATTTACGTTGACGGGGTTCTCGCAAAATCATGTCCTTTTGCCGGCCAAACCTCTTTACAGCAATGCGTTTTTACCGCCGGGCCTTACTCGTCCGGCAGTTCCCATACTTATTATCTTAAAGCGACGGACCGTGCCGGGAACGTTAACCAAACGCCAGTGAAATCCTTTACTGTGACCGGCCCGGCCTGCGCCTGCACTCCCTGGGCCAATGGGGCTTGCGCCGCCGGAAGCTGCACCACGCTCCAGCGCCAGCAGACCCGGACCTGCAATCCGGTCAATTGCCTGACCCAAAGCCAGTGCGTAGCCGACGCCACCTGCTGTGTTTGCACCGCCTGGGCCGACGATGATTGCGGCCTGGGGACCTGCGGGGCTAACCAGATGCGCCAGACCCGGACCTGCAATCCGGCCGCTTGCGACGTTGAATCCCAATGCGCGGCTTCCGCTTCCTGCCCCCGCACCCTTACTTTATCCCTGACAGCTAATCCGAACACGGGCAACGCCCCCCTGGCCACGACCATTACCGGAACGGTGGGAGGCACGGCGGTCGGCACCATCAATTACACCACCTGGTGGGATTGCGATGACCCCTGCGCCACGGTTAGCGACTGCCAGGCTGCCTGCGGAGCCTGGGATGACAAGGCCGACGGCCAGGCCGCTATGGTTCGCGCTCTTAACCACACCTATTCGGCCGCGGGAATTTTCCATCCTAAAATGATCGTGGAACGCCACAGCCTTTCGGCTTCCGGTTCCGTCGCGGTAACTGTTATCAACGGTCCGCCGTCGGTGAGCGCTTTGGTGAATCAGACCGATTATTGCGGCAGCGGCCTTTCCACCATGTTTTCCTGGACCTATTCGGATCCCGAGAACGATCCCCAGGCTTTCCGCCAGGTGCAGGTGGACGATAATTCCAATTTCTCTTCAGCGGTTGACGACACGGGCAAAGCGGCCGCGTCATCGACCAGCTACACCGTTCTGTCTTCCAAGCTTGCCTACAACACCACTTACTACTGGCGCATCAAGGTTTGGGACAGCGCGGGCAATAATTCCGGCTGGGTGAGCGGTCCCAGCTTCACGACCCCGCTCCACGGCTATCCCGCGATCGATTTCAGCTGGACGCCTTCGACCCCGAAAGCGGCGGAACTGATCACCTATACCGATCTAACCCAGATATTCGGCGGATCAACGATCGTTTCGCGCTCCTGGGAGATCGATGGCGCTGATCCGAACATCTCCGTTGCGGAATCTCCGGCCGTTACCTACGCGGCAAAAGGCGACTATTCCACCAAACTTACGGTCACCGATTCCCAAGGCTATACCTGCTCGGCCACAAAGAACATTACGGTCAAGAAGAGCATTCCGGACTGGGAGGAGGGTTAGGCCAGGATAGTCTTTTAAAAAAACCATAACGGCTTTTTTGCGTACGGCTACCTAGGTATAAGAGTTTGTAAATTGCGGTTAAAAGATATCCTTTGATAAGAGTTTACGTTACCGATAATAAGCATTAAAATATAAAATATAAGATAGACGTAAGAAATAACTTAACTTAACGGTAAATGAAAAAAAAATCACTTATATCAATCTACGCGTTTTCTTTAATGGGATTTTGCATGGCGGCCATCTATCCGGCATACGCTGAAGAATGGGCTTCGGAAAACCAGCCCCGCATATTTGAAGCCTATTTTGACGAAAGCGAGTTGGAGGCCGGAGAACGGGCAGTAGTTAAGGCTTCGGTCTCGGGAGGAACAATCGACAAGCTTACCTCACTTTCCTGCGAACTGTGGGTCGTGGATAAGAGTGGAACGAAACAACTGTGGATGCGCGACATTAGCGGAATTTTCACCCTTCCGGCAGAAGGATCGATCAGCCAAGAAGCGGAGTGTTTTCTGCCTGATACGCTTCCCGAAGCTAACGCCACATTGAAGTTAATACTGGCTAATGAAAAGGGTTATCAATTCGATTACAGGGAATTTCCCGTATCCGTTAAAGGAGCCGGTTCGCCAGTAGTGCTGTCTGAAGCGAAATGGTTGCTGGAAAGCTGGAATCCGCCAAACCCAAAAGATGCTTTAATCGAGATGCTTTTAAACCATTATGTCGGAAAACAGCCTCGGGTATCGGTGAAAGTTGGCAACACTGCGGTTTTGAACAGGGATGTATTCTTCAAGGTAAAAACAAAACTTATCGGCGGCGGCGCGGATGAGTCTGTCGACGGAAGCGCGATTTCGCTTATCAAGGGCGAGAGCAAGGATCTGGAACTGCTACTTCCAGAAATCAAAGAACCGGGAATATACAATGCCACAATTCAGCTCTTTGATTCGAAGACTTTAAGTCCGGCGTCAAATATTATAACCGGCCGCTATATCGCCAAAGAAAAAATTGGGGCGTCTTTTATGGATATTCTTGACGTAAGCCTTGATAAATCCAGCTATTTAGCCGGAGAAACAGCTATTTTGCGGGTTGCTTTGGAGGGTTCGAAAACATATGTGCAAGACGGTATCGATATCGATATATCTGCCAAGATAATCGATGATGGAGAAATTATAGCAACGGAAAACGGTTCGGGTTCGCTGGAGGACGATGTTTTTGAACGGAGCATATCCGTAAACAAAGACTTTGCATCGCCGCTGGTCTCAGTTAAAATTGCCAAAGGCGGAGTTACGCTTTCCGAGTACGAAGCGGGAAAACCGGCAGAGATAGCGGCAGATGTTAAAACGGATCCGATTGCGTTCGAGGAGGTTGAGGAAAAAAAGGATGAATCCGTATTTTTATGGATAACGATATTTATCGCAATTATCCTTATTTTGTTTCTGGTTTGGAAGTACCGTTCCAGGAATATGGTTTGGATATTTTTTCCAATCTTTTTTACGCTCTCGGGGATTTTTTTCGCTCAATCAGCCAGCGCTTATACCATCGTTACGGAATACTCAATTGATTCGATGTCTTGGTCTAGTCCGCTTGGCCCATCCGCTCCAACAGTTAATTTTAGAGGAGGATTGTGGCATAACTATACTCCTTATGGCGGAGGATATTTGATATCCAGCATTAAATTTTTCATTTCTTCGGATGTGGATATTCCAACTTATAATTGCGGCGGCCGAAGATGTTTAAACACCGCTAGTCAGCCGATTACGCTTTTAGGCTCAGTTGGTCCTTATGGTTTGCAAGGCAGCCCGCAATGGAATAAAACTTTTGACATACCGACCGGATTCGATACATCCAATGGAGTTCGTTTTTGGATCGAGCTTCTAGGAACATACAAAAGGTGGCATCCAGACGCAATGGACGCAAGTTACATGGAAAATTCGCGGTGCTGGGTTATTGCTTACCAGCGGTTGGGAAACAATGCTCAATATATCAGCCAGACAGTTCCGGCTACTATGACGGTTGGGCAAACCTATCCTATATCCATTACGATGAAGAATAACGGATACACCACTTGGACTACGGCAAAAAATTACAATTTAGGATCCCAGAACCCGCAGGATAATACCACTTGGGGTCTATCGCGGGTAAGCGTAGGAAGCGATGTCTCGACCAATAGTTCCAAAACATTTTCATTTAATGTTACGGCTCCCGTAACTCCCGGAAATTATAATTTCCGATGGCGCATGATTCAGGAAGGAAAAGAATGGTTTGGCGATTACACGCCCAACGTGCTGGTTGCGGTTAAGCAGCCGGTAACGATCGGCGGCAGCGTCAAGGACGAAAAAGGGAACGGCATACCGAATGCCGTGCTTGATCTGTGCGGCGCGGGAACCGCGACTACGGATTCATCCGGCAATTGGGCAAAATCGATTTTCTTGGGCGACAGCTACTGCGTCCGGATATCTTCGGGATTGCCGGCCGGATATAATTTCATCCACGGTGTTTCAAACAATACTTGCCATACTAACGCGGCCACTTACGAATATCAGGTTGCGGGCCAGAACAAATTCGTTAAATGTTCGTATTCCGACCAGCGCTCATGGGATCTGGCGGGCGATAGCGCCCTCGATTTTTTGGTGAACTATTGCGATTGCGGCGCCTGGTCTAATGCGGCCTGCGGGGCGGGAAGCTGCGGCCCGCTGCAGCGGGAACAAACAAGAATTTGCAACCCGCTCAACTGCCTTGCCCAAACCCAATGCGTTAATGATATCGCTTGTTGCGTCTGCGGAGCTTGGAGCGATGATGATTGCGAATTGGGCGGCTGTCCGGCTAACCAGATGCGCCAGGTCCGCACCTGCAACGTATCCGGATGCAATATTGAATCACAATGCGTTGCCAGCGCGGTTTGTCCCCGGACCCTTACGGTTTCCGTGGCCGCCAGTCCGGTTTCCGCCCAAGCGCCGTTAACCACAGCCATTACCGGCACGGTGGGAGGCACGGCGGTCGGCACCATCAATTACACTACCTGGTGGGATTGCGATGATCCCTGCGCCACGGTTAGCGCCTGCCAGGCCTCCTGCGGAGCCTGGGATGACAAGGCCGACGGCCAGGCCGCCGTAACCCGTACCATTAACCATACCTACGCGGCCGCGGGAACATTCCATCCCAAAATGATCGTGGAGCGCCATAACCTTGCCGCCGCCGGCACAGTGGCGGTTACTGCCATTAACGGTCCGCCGTCGGCGACTGCCTTGTTGAAGCAGGCCGATTATTGCGGCAGCGGCCTTTCCACCATGTTTTCCTGGACCTATTCGGATCCCGAAAACGACCCCCAGGTTTTCCGCCAAGTTCAGGTTGATAATAATGCGGATTTTTCCTCTCCGGCCGACGACACGGGCAAAGCGGCGGCTTCATCTACGAGCTACGTAACTTTGGCTTCAAAACTTGGTTACGATATTGTTTACCACTGGCGCGTTAAAGTTTGGGATAGCTGGGGTAATGATTCCGGCTGGGTTAACGGTCCTGATTTTTCAACGCCGCTCCACGCTTATCCGGCGATTGATTTCAGTTCTACTCCGGCTCCGCCCAAGGCAACTGAACTAATTACCTATACCGATCTAACCCAAGTATTCGGCGGGGCAACGATCGTTTCGCGCTCCTGGGAGATCGATGGCGCTAATCCGAACACCTCCGTTGCGGAATCTCCGGCCGTTACCTACGCCGTTAAAGGAGATTACGTTACCAAGCTTACGGTTACCGATTCCAACGGCTATACCTGTTCGCTTCAAAAGGATATTACCGTGAACAGCAGCCTGCCGGATTGGGAGGAATTGTAGTATGCCTATAATCGAGGCTGAAAAAGAAAGGTTTTTATGACCAAAAAAAACATATCTGCCGCATTTTTGGCATTCGTTGCTATTTTTTGGGTCGCTCCCGATCTGTCATTCGCGGCGGTGACAAACGTGATGAGCTGCGGTAATTGGGGTTCTACGATAGTGCCGACAAGTCCGGTCAGCGGATCCTATACCGACGGACAGACAGTAACCTTTTCGGGGACGGTAAAGTCAAACGTTGCGGCTTCAGGATACACGGCGGGCTGGAGCGGCGGTATAATGGAATTTTATATGATGGAAGACGCCAAAGTGCCTTTGATCGATGCTTGCAACGATGAATATTACGATCAGGAAAGCTGTTTGATGTACAGCTGCTCGACGGCCGGATCCTGTCCGACACTTTCTCCGTCCGTGCCTTGTCCTTTAAAATGGCCAGGTTGTAAATGGAGCCCGTGTTCTTCCTGTTGCGGCAAGATCCAGGACTGGTGCGGCAGTTCAAAAATTCCTTATTGCGACGAAGTCGATACGGTGAATACCGGCGGCGCGACTAAAATAATCAAACTGGGATCCTACAGTCCTTCAAGCGTTTCCAAAGTGAATTCATTTTCATATAACAAGACTTTTGTGCTTCCGACGGCGTCATTTTCCGGGAATGCCCGATTCGTTGTTTATTATCGCGGGATTATGCAGCGCTGGGATCCTTTCGGCAAGCTTATTATTGCCGGCGGTCCGAATTCGTCCACATCGGCTTATACGTGGCAAGCGGCTTATTCGACAGTATCCTATATACCCTGTACTTGCGGCGCCTGGACGAACCAGGCATGCGGAGGAGGTTCGTGCCAAGATACTAAAAGATACCAAACGAGGACTTGCACTCCGGCCGGCTGTAAAAGCGAAGGCCAGTGCGTAAATGACGCTACCTGCTGTTCCTGCGGTTCGTGGACCAATGGAGCTTGCGGCGGAGGAACTTGCAGTTTGCGCCAGCGCAATCAGACCCGGGTTTGTAATCCGGCCGGCTGCCAATCGGCGAGCCAATGCGTTGCCGATAATTCCTGTATAAATTTATCGGCGTCCTTGAGCGTTAGTCCTTCATCGGGCAACTCGCCTTTGTCCAGCATGCTGACCGCGACAGCTTCGGGCAACGCTCAAGGAACTTTGAATTACTATTTTTGGTGGAATTGCAACGATACCTGTTCCACTTTATCCGCTTGCCAAGCCGCTTGCCAGGCACCCGACCATCAGTCGCTCAATAACGCTTCGGCGACTTATTCGATATTGACGACATATACTGCTAGCGCTACGCCGAAAGTCCTCATTGAGCGAGAAGGTCTAACTGCTGAAGCGAGGTCTTCGGTTTCTGCCTGTTCCTGCGGATCGTGGAGCACCGCCGGAACTTGCGGTACGGGCGGATGCACGCTTTTGCAAAAATTGCAGACCCGGACTTGCAATCCGGCCGCTTGTCTTGCTGAAACCCAATGCGTAGCCGATCCTACATGCTGCGTTTGCACCGCTTGGGCCGACGACGATTGCGGTTTGGGCAGTTGCGCCGCGGATCAAATGCGCCAAAACCGGACTTGCGCTCCCAGCGGCTGCCTTTCGGAATCCCAATGCGTAGCGAGTTCCAGCTGTCCGAAAACGCTGAACGTGGCGGTTGCCGTTAGTCCGGATCACGGCAATGCGCCATTGGATACGACTATTACCGCTACGGTTTCGGGCAATATCGCGGGAACCGTTAATTACACTGTCTGGTATGATTGTAACAGCGCTTGTTCGACGGTAGTTGGCTGCGTGGCTGATTGCGGCGTTTGGAACGCAAAAGACGACGGTTCCAACGATACTGTGAAAAGCTATGTCCATACTTACGCAGCCGCCGGTACTTACCTGCCTAAGATCATCGTGGAGCGCGGATCGATGGTTGCCTTCGGAAGCGATACGGTTACCGTTTCCCCGGCTTCAACGTTATTGGTTGATATTGCCGCGGCTCCGTTTTCCGGCAACGCTCCGCTTGCCACTATTCTTGCGGCCACGGTGTCCGGCACTGCCGCCGGTACCATTAATTACACCGCTTGGTTTGATTGCAACGACAGCTGTTCGACCGTAGCCGACTGCCTTATTGCCTGCGGAGCTTGGGACGACAAAGAGGACGGCTCCAGCGCCGCCGTAAAAACGCTTAATCATACCTACGCCGCCATCGGAGTTTATACTCCCAAGATCGTTGTGGAGCGGGCGAGCCTGACCGCTTCCGACACCGATACTGTAACTGTTGTTTCCGGCGGCGGCCCGGCAACGTTATCGGTTGATGTTGTTGCCGCTCCTGATTCTGGGTCAGCTCCGTTAAATGTAGTTTTAACGGGTACGGTATCCGGCACTGCCGCCGGTACCATTAATTACACCGTTTGGTTCGATTGCAACGACAGCTGTTCGACCGTAGCAGGCTGCCTTATTGCCTGCGGGGCTTGGGACGACAAAGAGGACGGCTCCAGCGCCGCCGTAAAAACGCTTAATCATACCTACGCCGCGGCTGGCCTTTACGTTCCGAAAATGATCGTTGAGCGGGAAAGCCTGGCAGCCAGCGAAAGCGCTACGGTTACTGTTAGCGTGAGCAATGATCCGCCAGCCGCCGATACTTTGGTTTTTCAAAACGATTTTTGCGCCAGCGGCTTGGCTACTATTTTTTCCTGGAATTACTCCGATCCTGAAAACAATCCCCAGGCTCACTGCCAGGTGCAAGTTGACGACGATCCCGATTTTTCATCGCCGGCCGACGATTCGGGAAAAATAATTTCGTCATCTAATAGCTACGCAACACTGGCTTCAAAACTTCAATATGATACCGCATATTACTGGCGCCTTAAGGTTTGGGATAGCCAAGGCCAAGAATCCGGCTGGATCACCGGAACGGGCTTTACGACCCCGCTCCACGGATATCCGTCGGTTGATTTCAGTTTAAGCCCTGCCGATCCAAAAGTGGATGATATAGTGACATACACCGATGACACGCAAGTTTTCGGCGGAGCAACGTTCGCTTCCCGGTCCTGGGTTATCCAGGGCGCGGTACCAAACACTTCCGTGGCTGAGACTTTTACGGTTGTTTACCCGGTCAAGGGCAACTATACGACCAAGCTCACGGTTACGGATTCCAGCGGCTATACCTGTTCGCTGGAGAAAAACATAATGGTAAAAAAGTCCATTCCGGATTGGGAAGAACAATAGTTCCAAGTATTGACATTTTGTTTTCGCAATACTAGTTTGAATCCAGTTCCTTAATTTTTTGATGGAGAGATTGAATGCAACATCTTATTGAGAGGGTCAAGGCTTTGGAAGACCAGCACGGGGCGAGCGATGAATTGATCGAGATCCTTTTGGAATTTGCTGATGTGTTTGGCGAGGAGACCGGAAGAAACGTGTTGACTTTGAAAAGAAAGATAAATGCTTTAAAACAAAGCAGGCCGGATAGCGGCCAAGCTCGAATTTGAAAAACCGGAAACAAGCAATCCGGTTTTTTTGCGGCTTGATTTTTATTGACAAAATCGAGGGTATGGGGTATTTTGAAGCCTAAAGTTTCAGCTCATTAAATATAAAGGAGGAATAAAATGGCTGTCAGCCTGGAGCAAATTAAAGCCTTCCGCCAAAAGGCGGTCAAATGCAGAACGCCGGAACAATTTTTCGGCGAACTGGCGGGCGATACAACGGCAAAAAACCTGGAAAGTTTAAAAAAGGCATACGCGAATCTTTTGTATCTTTACCACCCGGAAGCCAATTCCGGGGAAAGCGAGGAATTTCTTGACGTAGCCGCCGAAATTGCCAATATGATCGTTTATTTCTACGCCGAGGCGGAGAAAAAGGTCCAGCTTGGAACCTACGGCCTGCCTGATCCGGAAAGCCATGACCTGCCGTATTTTGAGCCGATTGAAACCTCAAACCGCAGATACGCCATCAGCAAACTGCTGGCGCGGGGCGACAATTCGTTGGTTTACGCGGCGCGGATGGATGGAGCCGAGGACGACAATGCGTGCATAAAAGTGGCCAACGGCCCGGAGGCTAACGAACGCTTGCTGGTCGAAAGAGAGGTTTTGGAAAACGTAAGGCATTACCAGCTACCGAAACTTATCGACGTGTTCATGACCAAAGAGGGATCGGTGGTCTTGGTGGAGGAGTTGATCGACGGTTTTGACCTGGTTTCGCTCCGAGCCATGCCGCGTTACCAAAACGGCATTCCCCAGGAGCACGTGGCTTGGATCGCGGATCGGGGATTTTTCACGATCGGCGAACTCCATTCTCTGGGGAGACTGCACGGCAATCTTACGCCGGCGCACCTGGTTGTCAAACCTCAAAGCCATAACGTGTATCTGGTTGGCTTTGGCTGGTCCGTAAAGAAATCGGGCGGCCGCTACGGTTTCAAATCCGAAATATACGGCGCGCCTGAAATCAGCAAAGAGGCGCCTTTGGATCCAAAAACCGACCTTTTTGCTTTCGGCAAATGTTTGATCTTTGCTTTGGGCGGCGATCCGGCTACCGGCCAAATGCCGGCGGCGGTTAAACCAGAGATCGTTGATTTTTTAGCCGCTTTGGTATCCACCAATCCCGATTCGCGGGAAGGCGATGCTTGGGACGCGTGGTACCGTTGGTCGGACTTGCGCTTAAAATTATTCGGCTCCCGGCATAGCTGTGAATATTTCGCGGTTGATTAGGGAAACGCGGGGGAAGTTTCGTGAAAAAACTTCCCCCGCGTAATTTTTAACAACCCGCTGGCCATAAGCGGATTAGGGGCAGCGGGTTGCGAAAAATCGCGACACAAGTACTTTAAAAAGGAAGGTGAAGAAATGAGCAGTCCAGGTTGTGAAGAAGGCGTGCGTTCCAGAAGCAGTACGCCTTTTACTAGAGATGATACCGGCCGCGCATTTTCGGCAGAGTCCCAAAGGGAAATGAGCGAACGCATGGAGCCGGATGTAAGCGTTATTCCTAAGAACCGGATAATAGTGATCGAAATCGGCGAGACCGTTGTTATTATCATCATCGATTACACCGGCTCGATGGGTAACGATGCCTATATCATTCGCGATAAATGGGCTGTGCTTTGGCGGGAGCTTGAGATGTATCTTGGCAGCGTGCTGGTTTGCGTGGGCAGCGTGAACGATGCCCATAGCGACAAGTATCCGTTGCAAGTGGCCGGTTTGGCTCGGGGTGGAGCGGGCATAGGCGAATTACTCAAGTTGTATCGCCAGCCGAGAAGCGGCGGCGGCGGCTGGCAGGAGTCCTACGAGTTGGCGGCTCATTATCTGGTGAATAACGTCGAAACAAGGGAGCCAAAAAGATCATTCGTGTTCTTTTTCGCCGACGAAGGATTCTATCCGCAAGTATCGCCAACGCAGGTAGCGCAATATATCGGCGGCAAGGCAAAAGAAACCGATTCCATGGAGGTTTTCCGCCAGCTTTCGGAAAAGTTTAATACCTATCTGGTTCACCGCCGTTATGGCGACAGCGACATCGACGCCGAGATCGTTGCCCTATGGTCTGCCGCGCTTGGAGATGAACATGTGCTACGGCTTGAAACTCCCAACGCCGTGGTTGACTACATTTTGGGAGTGGTTGCCCTGCATTCGGGGCGGACGCTGGAGCAGTACGATCAGGAGATGAAAGATCGCGACCAGGATCCGGAGCGGCGAGCGGAAGTATGCCTGGCGCTTCAAAATTTGAGCAAGATCCTGGTTCGAGAAGCGGCAAGCGTGCCTTCAGACGACGGACACAAAGAAGCAAAGCAAAGGAGCAGTCCCGGCCAAAGGCTGTAACAAAGAAGCCATGAGGCTTCTTTTTTCATTAACGGGAGGTGATGGATTTGTGGTACGCCACTTTGCCGGCGCCTTTTGCCAGACAGATAAAGGCAGTGGCTGAAGAGCCGGTTATCGGTGGGCTTCGCTATAACATCGGATGCCACACGCCCTGGAGTCCGCAAGAAACCGTCAAGCGGGTTCTGGCGGCCGCGGGTTCCAAAGAATTGTGGCTTGACCTGAAAGGCGGCCAATTGCGCGTTGAGCGCTGGTCGCTCCCGCCCGCCGGCCAGATCATTTTGAATCACAAAATAATCAAATTGGGTTTACCGGCAAAAATTTTGTTTCGCCACGAAGACGAATGGCTTGATATCGCGGCTTACGACGGCAACGAGATTTTCGTTGACCCGGTGCCGGGCAAAGTGATCGGCCAGGGCCAGGCGGCCAATATCAGAACCGAGGAGCTGATTTTAGATAGTTATCTTACAAAAGCTGATACTGAATTCATTGAAGCCGGAAATGCTATGGGAATCCACCGGTTCATGCTTTCGTACGTCGAAAAGGAAAGCGACATCGCGTCGGTTTTTGACCTTGATCCGAAAGCCATAATCGCGGCTAAGATCGAAACGCCTAAGGGCCTGGATTTTGTCCGCGAAATCTATCCTTCATACAATCGAGAAGTAAGGCTGCTGGCGGCATGCGACGACCTTTATATCAACATCGGGCAAGAGGACGAAATGCTCGATGCTCTTTACCGGATCGTCGATGCGGATCCGAAAGCGATCGCCGCGTCGCGCTTGTTTATGTCGCTGCAATACCAGGACAGGCCGGCATTGAGCGACTTGAGCCATTACCGCCTGCTTCAGGCGATGGGATATAAGTCTTTCATGCTCTCCGACAGTCTTTGCGCTCGCGGCCCGGCCTTTTTACGGGTTGCCGAATGGCTGAAAAAATCGGACAAGGGGGAAAGAAAACAATGCTGGTGGAACGATGTACGCGATCATATTAAGAGGTTTGGGTTTCGGTGATGAGGGCAAAGGTACGATAACGGCGTATTTGGCCCACGAATTGGGCGCAAAAACCGTAATCAGGGACAGCGGCGGTCCGCAAGGCGGCCATCGGGTTATCGATGGATCGGGGCGGGAACATACGTTCAGCCAGTTTTCGTCGGCAACTTTTCAGGCCGGCGTTAATAGCTATTTGTCGGGCGGCATGATGTTTAAGATCCCGAATTTTGTGATCGAGGCGCGAAAACTCGAACATAAGGGCGTCATTGGTGCTGCCGAGCGCGTAAAAATTGATCCCGCCTGCTATCTGGTTACCCCGATGCATACGCTGCTAAACCGGGTCAAAGCGCTGGCCATCAATAAAGCCAGCCGGCCCGGATCCGTGGGAATGGGAGTTGGCGAAGCGGTTATCGACCGGGAAAATTTTGCCGACCAAGCTTTACGCGCTATTGATTGCTTGAACGAAGAAGTATTGCGCCAGAAGCTGGATTGGCACTACGAACAGAAATTAGCCGCGGCCCAGGCAATTGCCGATGCCAATAAACAGGACCGGAGAATTGCCGCCATCCTGGCCGAATACCGGCGCTGGATGCCCAAAAAACGGATATTGGAACAGTGCCAGCGATTCCGGGTGGAATATGGCCATCTGCTAGAACCAGCCAGGGATTATTTTCTGAGCATAAAGCAGGCAGAATACGTGCTTTTTGAGGGAACCCAGGGGGCGTTGCTTGATCCGGTCTGGGGTTTTTTGCCCCATGTCACCAAGACATGCACGACCGCCAAAACCGCCCGTAAAATGGTTTTGGAGCACATGCCAAGCAGAAAGATGATTACAATCGGGATATTGCGGGCATATGCCACGCGGCACGGGTTTGGGCCGTTCGTCACCGAGGAATCCGGCTTGCCGCAAAACTTGCTTGACGCTCATGGCTCATCAAGGCCCTGGCAGGGAAAATTCAGAGCCGGCTGGCTAGATTTGGTGGCTGCGCGCTATGGCATAGCCGCGAACCGCGGAATCGATTCTTTGGCTCTTACCAATCTGGACCGCTTGTCAGAACTGAATAGGGTAAAAATATGCGTGGCGTATTGTTACCAAGGAGAGCGGATGGATCTGGTCGACCGGTTCTTTGAATGGCAGCCATGTTCCGGCGGCGCGCGCTTGGAAGCGTTTAAGCCTTGCAAAAAAGGGGAAGATCGCGCTGGTTTAGCCGAAGTTTTGTTTGGGTGCCGGCCCCTGGAGTACCGCCTATTTCCGGGCTGGAAAAAACCGATCGGAGCGGCAAAAGAGTTCAAAGATCTGCCGATGGAGGCCAGAAATTACGTTTCCTTCCTTGAATCAACAGAAGGCTTGGATGTTCCGGTTTCGGTCGTCTCGGTCGGAGAACGAAGCGGCCAAAAGTTTTTGCATAATCCCTTGGAGAAAACCGGGGATTTTTGTTTGACATAATAACGTTTATATATTATTATCCAGCCAGTTTTCAGGAGAGACCGTAGATGTTCGAAATATATGTAATGGGTTGCCTGGCTAACGAGCAGGCGGAAATGGCGCGGCAAATTAAAAAATTGCTGGATGAGACCGTGTTAACTGATGGCTTGAAGATTTCATTTTTGAGTCTCGCGACAGGCTTGCAAAACCAATTTCGCTTTTGCTTAGTAGCCGATTCCGATACGAAGCGAGGGTTTAAGGTTGCTAAAGTGTTGCGCGAGTCTTTATCCGTCGATGTAATGCTGGGAAGGCTCGACGCTTTTTTGCCCAAAGATTCGTGCCAGGTCTTGTGCGCGAATGAAAATTGGCCGGCGTTAAGCGCCCCGGATCCAAATCGCGAGTGTGTCTGGCCGGAATTGGACAATAAAATTGTTCATGCGAATAAGCCGGAGGGAACTTTTAAGGTTAAGCCGGGACAAAGAGAAATTGACGGACTTGATCTGCTTCATGAAAACTGTCCCCAAAAGGAAACCGCAATGGTTTTGTTGGACGATATCAACGCGGTAATCGAATGCGCGTGCGGTTTCCGGGAAGTGTTAGTTATGGGTCCCAATTCGCGCAACGCAATCGCTAAATTCGTTGTCAATGCCAAGCCAAATAGCTTATTGCTTTACGTTAACAAAAACGTATTGCCAAGGTATATTAAATTAATACAATTTTACTGAATCCCGGATAACCGGGATTTTCTTTTTGGAAGCGCTATTCCTTGGAAAACCGGGGATTTTTGTTTGACAGGTAACGTATTTTAGCGTAAATTACGGACAGCACAAAACAATGAAAAACGGAGGCAAAGAGCGTGATAAACGTAATGATCATCGGAGGACCACCCGACAAGATCGAAGAACTGAAAAAGCAAATTCAAAGAATTATTTTCGAAATGAAAAAAGGGTACGAATCGGATAGCGTGATCAGCGGATTCCCCGGCAGTTTCTGTGTTAATGCGGCTGATTTGACCGCCGCCGGGCCTTTTTTACTTGTCAGAGGTAGCGATGTGGCCAAAGCAAAGCTTATTGGACAACGGCTCCAGGAAAAGCTTCGCATGGATGTCGAAGTTGGAAGAATGGAAGCTTGTTATGGAAGCCATGACGGTCCGATTGATAGAGGCCGATACGAAGTTAAGGGAACGTTTATTGTTAAATCCGGGTCGGCGCTGACAAGATCGATTCTTAAAGACGGCAATGGGCCGGAGCCGATAAACTTAATCCATGAAGACTGCGGCGGCGGGCAGGCCACGGCAGAATACCGTGAATTGGTGGAAGCCAAGTCGGAAGAGATGGCAAATTTAGTGATAGAATGCCGGAATTGCCGTTTCCGACAGACCATACTGACAAACCCGGAAATGAGGCAAGAGCTTGCCTTGGTTGTTAAAGGAAAGTTAGAAGAAGCAATTTTAGGGTTTGGTATCTTTTCAAAAAAGTGCATAATATTTAAAAACTTGGCCTGAAAAAGGCCGTTTTTTTTACACTCCATTTGTTTGACTAATATTTTTAAAAACGTTATTATTCGGCCAGTACAAAAAGGAGGCAATAAATATGGTTGAGATTTTCGCGATCGGCTGGGGTTTTGCCAATACCGAGTATGAAGAAGAAATGATCGAAGAAATCGGCAAATGTTTGGATCGTTTGCCTGGCAATGCCAAGAAGGGTTGTAACATTACCTTTTGGCCGTCCGCCCGCCGCTATGCTTTGGGTGAGGATGGAAAAAAGAAGCCCTTTCTTCTGGTTTTCGACACCGATTTTAAGCTATCTTTTGCCATTGCCAAAGTTTTGCGCGATAGATTTGGCTGCGACGCCGCGGTTGGCGCCTTAAGCGCGCTATTAACTGAAGAAAGCGAGGAAATTGTCATGACGGGCGGAGCCGCTAAAGATTGCCTTGGAACATTCTTTCCCTTGGCTGATAAAGACGGGGATATCGAAGAATTGATGGCTCGGCATGATGACTGCGGCGGCGGTACAGCCACCATTGGTTTGTCGGGCAGATTAAATGACATCTCCCGGGAGATGCATATTAACTGCCAAAGATGCGGTTTCCAGATCGTATTTATGACCTCTTACCGCGACCGGCAAGCCTTAATGAAGCTTGTTTCCGAAGGTAAAGAAGGCGTTGTCGTCTTCAGTTTCCAAAACGGCGAAGAAAGTATTAAATTCATTGTTAAACAGAATCCCGGTTGATTTCCCGGGATTTTTTTATCGTAAATAGGCTAAAATAATTCTAATGGTTGTGGATTACCGTGCCCGGGCCGAGGTCTTTGGCGAATCCTCCGATCCTATCTTTGGGAATCTGCGGCAAAGTATTGTCGAAGATATATTTGGCGTCGCCCTGGGTCATATTGGTGCAGCCGGCGCTTTGCGGAGTGCCGAAATTATCATGCCAGTAGGTTCCGTGGATGGCGTAATCGTAATTGTAATACATTACCCAGGGTATGTCCTTCAGATCGTAGCGATAGCTATGCAAAGGAGGACCGCCGTTCATTTCATCCTTAGTGAGCTTGTACCAGACCGAAAAGGTGCCTTTCTCGGTGGGATTCTCGGCGCGCCCGGGGGCGATGTAGGTGGCAAACACCGGCTTGTCGTAATCAAAAAGCGTTAGGATTTTTTTTTCGAGGTCTACATCGATCCATTTTTCTCCGCTTTTCACGGTTTCGGGAACGGTAAATTCCGCGGGCGGTTCAGGCTGGACCATTGGAGTTACCAATTCCGAAAAAACGTAGGAATGCGGATATTTTCCTCCGTCGATCTCGTACCAAAGGTTGTTTTCTCCGATCATTTCGCCGAAAACTTCTTTCAGAACTTTAACCCGGTTCATCGAGGAAAGCGTTCCGGTTTTGGGCGAGGCTGAATCCGGGGCTTTTCTCACGGCTATGCCGTTGGTGTTGATTTCTCCCCACCAGCCGAGATATTTGAAGCGGTCGCGGCCTAAAATTCCTTGAACCGGGATTTCTCCTTTAAACGTCCAAACCGCAACAGTGGTCCGGTCGCTAACATCGGTGATGATGGCTTTGACGCGGTATTCCTTGTCTATGTCGACAATTTCGTTGAATTCAAATTGATAGACGCTGGGGGCGGTTGATGTGGCGGCAGTGTCAACGGGATTGTTTTGATAATAAATGACGGATTTTTTCAAAGGTGCGCTTGTTTCCGCCTGGAAGCTGATTGTTCGTACGGCCGGAAACGCGGCCGAATTGTCGGCCGGCCTCTGGTTTGATATTTTTGGGTAATTCTCATCCCCGGGTTTAAGATAAATCACCGCGTAAGAACCATCTTTTATTATCTCAACGGGAAGGTAGGCTCCTTTCCGAGCGAGACTGATGAAAAATTTGTTTCTTTCGATATAATAATCGATTGAATCGATTTGAGGATCAGAAACAACGTCTTTATAATCGAATTCTTTGCCAATAGCGCTAACACCGTCAAATATGATCATGGTTTTTCCCTGGTCGGGAAATTCCTCTATCCGATAGGAGGGCAGCGCGTCTTGTATGTTCCCGTCAAGGTCGAATCGCAGCGTTATCCGGGTACCTTCAAGTCCGGATTCGTAAGCCATCGGAGAAACCGAGTATCCGGAGCTGCTTTCCGTTTCCGGGGATTTTGAGATCGATTTCTTCCTATGAATTATTCCGCCGTCCGAATACAGTTGAAATTGATTTTCGTCGCCGATAAAAGTGACATAAAAAAAACCGGCGGCTGCCGCAATCATGATGATGCCAAGGATTAAAAAAAGAATTGGCCGTGATTTCCGTTTCATACCAGGTCGAGGGTTGGATGCGGTATCGATTCATTAAAATTACCATAATTACATGATGTCATCAATTACCGCCATTTTTCCATTTTTATCTATTGTCCGCAGCTTTAACTAATCTGTCTCTATGTGAAATTCGGCCGGAATTTGCTAAATTGGAAGAAACGGAGGCTGTAATATTCCCGTTAATTCAAGGATATTAAAAAGGTCGAAATAATAAGTGAATTATTATGGATAAAATGGAAATAAAACCAAAATACGAAGTTTTAACTTCTTCAACTATTGTTATATTCGGACTTTTTCTTATCATCGTTATTATTTTTTTTGCGGTTCAAATCCAGAACGGCATTAAGAGCGGAAAATATATCGGCCAGGGATCAGAAAACAGGAATACCATTAATGTTACGGGCGTCGGCGAAGTTTATTCCAAACCGGACTTGGCTACAATGTCTTTTTCAGTGATCAGCAGCGCTAAGACCGTTGAAGAAGCCACAGCCGGCAATACCGGCAAAATGAATTCCGTTATTGGGGCGGTCAAGGGGCAAGGCGTTGAGGATAAAGACGTTGTTACGGTTTCCTACAATATCGTTCCAACCTACGACTACATCGATGCTTACGAAGACGAGATATCGTATCGCGGGGGAAAGCGTGTTTTGAGCGGCTACGAAGCGAGCCAGACCCTTATGGTAAAGATCAGGGATCTCTCCAAAATTGGAACTATCATCGATGCTGCGACAGCGGCTGGCGCTAATGAATCCGGAGACTTGAGATTTACCATCGAAGACGAAGATTCTCTGGTTGCGGAGGCGCGGGCCAAGGCGATTGAAAAAGCCAAGGCCAAGGCCAGCCAGCTTGCCGGAGAATTGGGCGTGAGCCTGGTCAAGATCACGGGATTTAGCGAAAATAATCATTCCAATCAGGATTATTCCTATGCCTCGAAAATGATGGATAGCGCGGAAGGCGCGGCAAATGCCGTTCCTTCCATTGAGCCCGGACAAAACAAGGTGCAAGTGACGGTGAACATCGCTTACGAGATCTATTAAGAGGAAAAGCCGCCAAATGAAGGAAATCCGCCTCGTTTCGGGCGGTTTTCTTTTTATCGACAACGGCAACAAATGATGCAAGAATCCATTAATGGCCCCGGAGCCGCCTGTTTAAAGGGAGTTAATGATTCTTGAAATACAAGGGCATCAATTTTTGTATTAATATTGATCAAACACACATACGTTTATGGATGAAGCTACAGATGAAGAGGTTGCCGCGCGCGTACAGGACGGAGATATAAAATCGTTTGACATCCTTATCGAAAGATACGAAAAGAAACTCAAACGCTATGCCGCAAGATTTCTTTTTAAAGATGATGCCGACGATATTGTCCAAGAAGTTTTCATCAAGGCTTATATTAATATAAAAAGTTTTGATGCCCAAAAAAAATTCTCTTCCTGGATATACCGGATCGCGCATAATGAATTCATCAACGCGATCAAGAAAAAAAAGACGGAAAAGATCTTATTCTTTGATTTTGATCTGCTTTTTCCGCATCCGGCTGCCAAGGATTCCGCCGATAGCGAGGCGATCAATAATAGCCTTCGCGTCATGCTCGAAAAATGTTTGGATAAGATCGGCGCAAAATATCGCGAACCTCTCGTCCTTTATTATTTTGAAAATCTGAATTACGCGGAGATATCCGAGATTCTCCACATTCCGCCTTCGACGGTAGGAGTGAGATTGGCGCGAGGCAAAGCAATTCTTAAAAAAAAGGTCAATGAAATCGATCCAACCTATGAACAATCAAAATAGCCAAAAAAACCAGCTGCCGATCAATGAAAGCGTGATGCAAGCAGTGCGAAGCGGTATGATCAAGATGCGGCCAAAATGGCAATTTATCCTGCGAGCGGTTTTAGCCGTGATCGGGTCGATCGTTCTTGGGTTGTTCGCGCTTTATTTCGCAAGTTTGATTGTTTTTACCCTTCAAAGAAACGGAGCCTGGTTTATTCCGGCTTTTGGTTTTCACGGAATGTTCGTGTTCCTTTTTTCATTGCCTTGGCTTCTGATTCTGCTGACTGCTCTTTTCCTGGTTGTTCTGGAAATCCTGGTCCGCCGTTATTCCTTCGCTTACCGCCGGCCTCTTCTTTATTCGGCCCTGGCCATTGTCTTGGTTGTTTTGATCGGAGGGTTCGCTGTAGCTAAAACGCCGATCCATAACAACCTTAGCAATTACGAAAAATATAATGGCCGTTTGTGCTGTGCCGGCATGTACCGCGAGCTGGACCGGCCGCGG
The DNA here is from genome assembly GCA_022710775.1 of Patescibacteria group bacterium. Lineage (GTDB taxonomy): Bacteria > Patescibacteriota > Minisyncoccia > Minisyncoccales > UBA5738 > CAINCQ01. The sequence goes on along the minus strand of JAKLGH010000001.1, from coordinate 165,893 downwards.
TTCAACGATATCCATGTCGGAAAAATTTTAGGATTTACCCAGGAGGGATTTACGATCCGCAACCGCGCCGGAGAGACCTTATTGACCGTTTTAGCCAAACGGACAAAAATGCCTTACGGCGCCGATTTTTCCGTTGACGATGTCGTTGTTGTTTTCGGACCCCGCCACGGCGATACCGTTGAAGCGCTGGGCATCCGCCGGATCGATGATATGGGACCGTTTCCGGCTGGTCCGTCCCGACAGCCTCCGGCTCTGCTACCAAAAACCGGTCGATGAAATTTTTACCGGCCGGTTTTGTAGTAATAAGATGAGAGGCCGGAACGCTTAGGTCAAAACAGGAGGAAAGCGGTTCGGCCTTAGGGGCTAAAGCTTGCGGCTGTCAGCTAAACAGCTGGAAGGCCGCAGGCTGGACAGCCTTTTTGTTTTTTGGCCGGCATAGCGAAGTTTTTCAAAAAGCTTATTCAAAAAGCTGTTTTAAAAAGCTTATTCAACTGGAAGAATACTTCGTGGCTCTGCCTCGGGGTAGTTTATTAAAAAAATTTTTTTCTAAGCTATAATTTACCAATATCGAGATCACTTTAAAAAACAGGCAGAAGCCAATAAATCATAAATTATGCCAAATCCGATAAAAAAGCTATTCAGCCGGAATAAATTAATTTTTTTCTTCATAATATTGGCTGTAGGCGCTTATTATATTTATAAAGCCTTTAATCCGCAGGCTGCATCGGTGAGTTATGCTACGGCCGTTGCCGAAACCGGAACGCTTGTGCAGTCGGTTTCCGGCACCGGGCAGATCAATGCTTTGAGCCAAGTAGATCTTAAAAGCAAAGTTGCGGGAGATGTTGTGTCGGTCAATGTTGCTACCGGGGCGATTGTAAAAAAGGGCGACGCGATAGCTGTTATCGATGATGCTGATGCCAGGCAGTCTTTAAAAGACGCTAAAACCGCGCTTGAAACAGCCAAGCTTTCTCTGGAGGAGATGCTTGAATCGGCCGACGAGCTTACCGTGATGCAAGCGGAAGACGCGCTTACGACCGCCAAGGAAGCGAAAGGCGACGCGGAAGACGCTCTGGAACGGGCCTATGAGGACGGATTCAACGATGTTGGCAATGTTTTTCTCGATCTACCCGACATAATGATCGGATTGCAGAATATAATACAAGGCTCCGACTCGACCGTCGTCCAATCCAGCGCCAATTATTTGGAATATTATTATAACGCGGTAAGAACTTACAAAGAGGCGCCGTCTTATTACCATAACGCGTCAAACGCCTACGCCAAGGCAAGGCAAGCGTACGATCAAAACATGATTCATTATAAAACGGCAAACCGGTTTTCCGACAAGGATACCATCAAGTCTCTTATTAATGAAACCTACGATACGACGAAGCTGATTTCCGATGCTGCGAAAAACATCGCCAGTATGATCCAATTTTACCAAGACGAAATGTCCGCGAACAATATGGCGGCCCAAAGTTTTTCCGAAACGCATATCGCGAACTTGTCTTCTTATTCAAGCAAGGCCAATAGCCATCTGGCGACGTTGCTTTCCGACAAAAATGAGATAGGCGATGCCATAACCGAAATATCCGGTTCGGATCGCATGGTCAAAGAAAAAACCCTTGCGTTAAACGATATAATGGCTGGTGCCGACGAGTTGGATATCCGGGCCCAAAGGATTGTCGTCGAGCAGAAAGAAACAGCGCTTGACGAAGCTATGAAGGAGCTGGAAAATTGCACGATCCGTGCTCCGTTTGACGGAAAAATATCCAGCGTCAGCGTTTCGGCCGGAGACACCCTGTCTTTGAACGGAGCAGTTGCTTCCATTATCACGGACAGCCAAGTGGCAAATATCGCTCTGAATGAAGTTGATATTGCGAAAGTCCGGAACGGCCAGAAGGCTACTCTTACGTTCGATGCCATTGAAGATTTAAGCTTAACGGGCAAGGTAGTTGAGATCGATACGGTGGGAACCGTTTCCGCGGGAGTAGTTTCTTACGGAGTTAAGATCGGCCTGGATGGGCAGAATGAGCAGGTGAAACCCGGCATGAGCGTAACGGCCGCAATCATTATCCAAGCCAAGCAAAATGTAGTTATGGTGCCCAATACTGCGGTCAAATCGAGTAGCGGAATCGGCAACTACGTTGAATTTATGCTAAACGGATCTCTTACTCCGACGCGCCAGACGGTTGAAACCGGCCTTTCAAACGACGAGTATACCGAGATTATAAGCGGCGTGAATGAAGGAGATGTGGTTGTGACCGGATCGTCAGTTTCGTCTTTTAAGCCATCATCTAAAAATGATGCCGGCGGATTCAATATTTTCGGCGGCGGTATCCGGGGTCGTTAAAAACATGATCGAATGCAAAAATATCGTAAAAACCTACCAGACCGGTCTGATATCGGCTTCGGTTTTGAAAGGAGTGTCTTTTACGGTTGAAAACGGGGAATTTGTCGCCATTATGGGGCCGTCGGGTTCGGGCAAATCGACTTTGATGCATATTGTCGGCCTGCTCGACATTCCCACGAGCGGAGAATATCGGCTTGACCAAAAAGACGTGTCCAAATTGAATGACGACGAACTGGCGGATATCAGGAAGAACAAAATCGGTTTTGTGTTCCAATCTTTCAATCTATTGAAGCGAACTACGGTTCTGCGGAACGTAATGCTGCCGCTGGTTTATGCCGGCATCCGGTCCGGCGAAAGGGAAATGATAGCGATGAAGTCATTGGAACACGCGGGATTGGACAAGCAATATTATAATTATTTTGCCAATCAGCTTTCCGGCGGCCAGATCCAGCGGGTGGCGATAGCCCGCGCTTTGGTAAATAATCCTTCCTTGATACTGGCCGACGAACCAACGGGAAATCTCGATACCAAAACCGGCGAGGTCGTATTAAATACCTTTCAGAAACTTAACGAAAATCAAAACCGGACCATTATTCTGATTACGCACGAACGGGAAGTTGCCGAATACGCCGGACGGATAATAACCATCCGGGACGGCTTGATTGTTGAAGATTCGCAAAACAATAAACGGCGGAGCGGTTTTTATAAGTAAAACAATAACCATAAACAACGACTGTATGCTTTTAACCGATCTCATGCAAGAAACCTATTTCGCCCTGATGGCCAATAAAGCCCGCTCCGGCTTAACAATTCTGGGAATTGTTATCGGTATTGGTTCGGTGATTGCCATGGTGTCGATCGGCCAAGGTACGGCCGGATCGATCACTTCCAGCATCGAGTCCTTGGGTTCGAATCTATTGATGGTAATGCCGGGTTTCCAGCGGGGCGTAGGCCAGCAAGTTTCTACCGGCCGGGGAAACGCGCAGACGCTTACGCTCGAGGATGCCAAAGCAATCAAAGGCTTATTAAAGGTGGTAGACGTGGCGCCCCAAAATTTCAACCAAGCGCAAATTACGGCTAAAGGAACCAATACGAACACCCAGATAAACGGCGTAACCGAATCATACGCAACCGTCCGCAGCGTCCAGGTTTTAAACGGCACATTTATAACGGCGTTGCATAACAGCTCTAAAGCCAAGGTTGCGGTTCTCGGTCCGACTACCGCGGAAGATCTTTTTGGGGAGGGTGTTGATCCGGTTGGCCAAACGATTCGAATCAAGGGCCTGGATTTCAAGGTAATCGGAGTAACGGTTAAAAAGGGCGGATCAGGCATGTCCAATGCCGATGATGCGGTTTACGTTCCGCTGTCAACCGCCCAACAATATATAGCCGGAAATACCAGGGTGAGTACGATAAGCATCCAGGGAGAAAGCCAGGAAGCGCTGGAACAGCTGGAAGCGGACGTAACAGCTTTGCTGATGACCCGGCATAAAATAACCGATGAAGAGAAAATTGATTTTATGATTATGAACCAGGCCGACATCGCGGCCAGCGCTTCGAGCATTGCCGGCACTTTAACGATTCTTTTAGCCTCCATCGCCGGGATATCCCTGCTGGTGGGAGGGATCGGTATCATGAATATGATGCTTACCACTGTTACGGAACGTACGAAAGAGATCGGTTTGCGGAAAGCGATCGGAGCCAAAAAAAAAGATATCAGCGTGCAATTCCTTTCCGAAGCGGTTGCGCTGACTTTTGTCGGAGGGATTGCGGGAGTAGCGCTTGGCTGGCTGGCATCGCTGGCTGTCGCTAAATTCGGCGGAATCGCGACAACCGTGTCAATTCCGGCCGTATTGACCGCGTTCGGCGTTTCCGCGGCTATCGGTATAATTTTTGGATATTACCCGGCGCGCCGAGCGGCAAAATTAAATCCGATAGATGCGTTACGCTACGAGTAAAATTAAAAAAATGAATTATTTTCCAGTTTCCGCCCGGGGTTTTACGCTTTGAGAGGATAAATTCCTAAACCTATAAATGATTAAAAAAAAATGAAAAAGGCAATTTTGTTTTTTATTGTCTGCGCTTTACTGGCAGCGGGCGGAGCCTACGGAGGTTATCGTTACATTCAGGAAAAGGATATGGACTCCGGTACTAAAAACGTCCAGGATTTTCAAAGAAATAAACCGCCGGTATCCGGAGTTAATAATGGATTATCCAGGGGTTCCCGATCCGACGGCATGGCGGCCGGAGAGATTTTTTCAATAGAAGCCGATAATTTTACGCTGAAGCTTTCGAAAGGAGGGTCTAAAATAATTTTTTATTCAAACGAAACGAAAATATCGGTTTACCAGGATATTGCCGATACCGGTTTGGCTGTTGGCGATAAAGCGGTTGTTGCCGGATACGAAAGCGAGAGCGGAACATTAACGGCCATATCCGTTCAAGTAGGTTCGCCATCAGCCATGGCTGGCATGGCAAACCGGCAAAGCGCCCGCCAAGAGGATGTTAAAAACGCCGGTACGGGTGATAATGGGGATTCTAGGGATTCTAAAGATCAAAAGACTATATTTTTCACCGGGGAAATCACTTCGGTAGGAAATGGAAAGATTTCTCTAAAGAATAGCGATGGGGAGGAAAAAAACATTGAGGTATCGGATAAAACCAAATATTCAAGAATTACCGACAGTTTATCCGATAGCTTGGCATCAGGGAAGTTCGCGATGGTTGCAGGTCCGGCCAATTCCGACGGGAGTATTTCGGCCAAATTGATTCAGATTAGGCCAAAGCTGCCTGAGATCTCAGGGGAAGACCGGCCGCAGAGCGCAAAGCCAAGCGATTTTTTTCCGGATGATAAAAACGAAGATCCAGATCTTAAAGGTACGATGTCTCCGGGCAACTGATTTTTGCAGAGAAGCCGTTTCTAAAAACAAAAAAAAGGCGTTTTTAGCGCCTTTTTAAAATATCTTAGCTGCCAGGCTCGACCAGTCGAAATACAGATTGCGTCCGGAGAAAATCAGCTGTCGAACCTCGTCGGGATTCGGGCTGGAAGTCAGACAATTGGTAAGGCAGAAATTCTGTCCCCATAGATCGTATACGACCGCCCCATGGACCAGGTTTAGCAATAATTTTGCCCTTTTTGCCGCGACTTCGGCATTCAAAAAAGCAAAAATTTCTTCAACGAGGCTGGGGCTGGTAATATGTTTATCGATCCATTCGCAGGCTTCCGGGTTTCGGCTATTGGCTGGCTTTCCAAGCGGCCGGATCGTGAGCTGTTCAACGCGATTTTCCTTGGCAAAATTTACCAGGTTTTTGATTTCATCAAGATTGTCCAGCAGGCCTTTAACCATTATTGCCGACAGGCGCACGGAATAACCTGCGCCATGGAGAATTTCTATCAGTTCCGTCAGGTTCAGGTAATCGCCGTCGGGTTGGAATATTCTCCGGTTTTTCTCATCTTCATAATGGGCGCAGGAAATGGCAATGGTTGAAAGCCAGCGTTTTTTCCAGGTTGCCAGGAATTTTCTGTACTTTCCCCAATCCTGATAAATGGCGATACCGTTAGTTTGGAGTTCGCGGATCGGGATCCTATAACCGTTTTCATCTATCAGGCGTAGATATGCCGATATCAATTTCGGATATAAAGTCGGTTCTCCCTTGCCGGTAAAAACTACGGTTGTTACTTGGCTCATTTTTGCCAATTCACAGGCAATCGCAAAATTTCTCTTATCAATGTCCGCGGGCTTAACAGCGAACGGTTCCATCAGCGGGGTCATAAGCGATACGCAATAAGGGCATTTGCCGTTGCATCTTAATCCTCCAACCACAATACTGCACGTTTGGAATTTCATAGTTAACCATCCTGACCATATGTAAAACAGCTGTTAATTTCATATCATAATTTTAATAAATGTCAAATATTTTTTTTGACAAGAAAAACCAGCGGTGTTAAAACTAAAACTCTCTATAACCGTTCATTAACAAGGAGGCAAAAATGAGAAAAGTCCAGAAGCTGGCGATCTTTGCTCATCCGGAAAAATCGGATGCGGTCAAAATGTCTCGTAGTGTTTGTTGTTGGTGCCGCCAGATGAACATCGAGGTTTTAAGCGAAAATGAAATGGAAGAGATGGACGTTGTATTGACTTTCGGAGGAGATGGTTTTTTTGTTGATATCGCGAACCTGGTGGCGGACAAGGGTTTAAAAATTCCGATTGCCGGAGTCAACTTCGGCACCCTGGGCTATTTGAACAGGATAGAGCCCGATGAATTAGGCCGTCGGATGGAGGACTTGCTGAACGGTAATTACGGAGTAAGCGAAAGAAACCGTCTTCAGATAAAGTCCAAGAATATCTTTGGCCCGCCCGTTTACGCCCACGCTTTGAACGATATTTATTTTGAACGGACTACGGTTAAAACCGTCCGATACAAGGTATCGATAGCCGGAGCCCCGTATATCGCGCGCCGGGCCGACGGCGGCCTCGTTGCGACCCGAACCGGATCTACGGCTTATAACCGGACTTTGGGAGGGCCGATCCTGATCAAGGAAAAGAACTTTGTGTTCAAGGTTATGGGTCCGACCGAGGTTGATGATAGGAACGCCTGGATAATCTCGGAAAACGACAGCGTTATATTCTCTAGCTTCACCGGAAGCGCGCCGCGGCTGGTTTGCGACGATAAGGAGATAATGATTCTCTCGGCGGGGGATACCATTGAAATCGGCAAATCGAAAATTCCAACCCGGTTCATAGAATTTTCCGACGTCGATTGGTGATTTACGCGAATTAACCGATGGTTTTTCGGTGAGGCCGGAGCGGCCTAAATTTCCCGCTCCGGCTTTTTTTTGATAAAATGGATCAATGAGAAGCGAATATCAACCAATAAACAGATGAACATCATCAAGCCCGAAGACGAAAAATATTATTCCGAATCCCCGATCGAGGATATTTTTAAAAGGCTTGAAACGTCAAAAAACGGCCTATCCGATGCCGAAGCGCGAAACCGGCTTGAGAAGCACGGATTGAATGTCGTTGCCGATGGAAATAAAACCAACGTTTTTTTGGAATTCCTGGCTTACTTTAAAAATCCGCTGATCGTCATACTGCTTATTGCGGCCGGCGTTTCTTTTTTCCTGGGCGAGCATATTAACACGCTGATCATAATCGTGCTGGTTTTGTTCAGCGTCATTCTTGACTTTATCGAGGAGCACAGCGCCAGCCAAGCCGCGAAGAAGCTGAAAGAAACGGTCAAGTCAACGGCGACAGTTTTAAGATCCGGTTCAGCTAAAGAAGTAAGAATGTGTGAAATATGCCCCGGCGATGTTGTTATCCTCAACGCCGGCGATCTTATTCCAGCCGACTGCCGCATCATTTTTTCCAAAGACTTGTTCGTGGATCAGTCGTCTTTTACCGGGGAATCTTTTCCCCGCGAAAAAGGCGGGCAAGATAACTTTTTATTTTTCGGCACGAGCGTGGTAAGCGGCGAAGCGAACGCCGTGGTAGTTAAGACCGGCAAGACGACGGAATTCGGCAAATTGGCCGAAAATCTGGCCAGCCGGGAGGAGAAAAGCGAATTCGAAATCGGGGTGGCGAAATTTGGCATATTCGTGGCCAAGATAATTTTCTATCTTGTGCTTTTTATTTTCTTTTTTAACGCGGTGAAGAGTTACTATGTTACTTCCGGAAATTTGAATTACAGCCTCATCCAGTCTTTCCTGTTCGCGGTAGCCATTGCCGTTGGGCTTACGCCCGAACTTCTGCCGATGATCATGTCGGTGACAATGGCCAGGGGATCTTTGAAAATGTCCAAGAAAGGCGTGATTATTAAAAAATTAAGCGCGATTCCGAGTTTTGGCAGCATGGACGTTCTCTGTACGGATAAGACCGGAACCCTGACCGAAAACAAAATAAAGCTTGTTACTTACACGGATATAGAGGGAAAGGTTTCTCAGGCGGTTTTAACCCATGCCTATTTGAACAGCTATTACGAATTGGGGATCGAAAATCCTTTGGATGAAGCTTTGCTCGATTTTAAAAAGATCCCGGTTGACGGATATGAAAAGATCGATGAGCTTCCTTTCGATTTCAACCGGAAAATGATGAGCGTCATCCTGCAATCTGGCCGGGAGCAGATATTGATAACCAAGGGAAGCCCGGAGGCGGTTTTCGAATGCTGTACCCATTACCGGGGTTCGGGAAAAAAAAATTCCTTTGGTTTGAAGGCGCATGGTTCGGCGAAAGATCAGTATGAATTATTAAGCCGGAACGGAAACCGCGTATTGGCGGTGGCGGCAAAGACGATTAAAAAAACCAAAAAAGTATTCACTAAAAAAGACGAATGCGGCCTTGAATTTCTGGGCTTTGTTTCCTTTTTTGATCCGCCTAAAGCCGGAGTTGGCAAGGCTCTTGATAAGCTGGAGGAAATCGGGATCGAGGTCAAGATCATCACCGGAGACAACGAACTGGTAACCGAAAAGATCTGCGGAGACGTGGGCTTAAAGGTGAAGGGGATGCTGCTTGGACGGGAAATCGACAAAATGCTGGATAGCGCTTTGCAGGCCCAGGTGGAAAGAACGACGATATTTGCCCGCTGTACCCCGATTCAAAAAAACCGGGTCATCAGAGCTTTGAAGGCGCGGAAGCGCGTAGTAAGCTATTTAGGGGACGGGATCAACGATGCTCCTTCCCTTAAGGGAGCGGATGTCGGCATTTCGGTTAATAACGCTGTCGATGTTGCCAAAGAGGCGGCCGATATTGTGCTCACAAAAAAAGATCTTTGCGTTTTAAAGGACGGTGTCTTGGAGGGCAGGAGGGTATTCGGCAACACGATGAAATACATAATGATGGGGTTGAGCTCTAATTTCGGCAATATGTTTTCCGCGGCCGGCGCGGTCATTTTTTTGCCGTTTCTTCCGATGCTTCCGGCGCAGATACTTTTGAATAATTTTCTTTATGATCTTTCGCAGATCGCCATACCGCTGGACAGGGTGGATAAAGAATGGGTTCAAAAGCCGCACCGCTGGAATCTTCATTTTATCAAGAAGTTCATGTATTTTTTCGGGCCTGTGAGCTCTTTATTCGACTTTCTTACTTTTTTTGTTTTGCTGAAAATTTTTTCGGCGGGCGAATCGATGTTCCAGACCGGATGGTTCATGGAATCATTGGCCACGCAGGTGCTGGTGATCCATGTGATAAGGACCAAGCAGGTGCCTTTTTTGCAAAGCATGCCGAGCAAGTTGCTTTTGGCCAGCACGGTTTTTTGCGTAGCGGTCGGTTGGCTGATCCCGATAACTCCATTGGGTCGGTATTTCCATTTCGAAGCTTTGTCGTTTCAAATAATTACCGCAATTATTTTGATCGTTATGGTGTATTTGGCGATCGTTGAAGCCATGAAAAGAATTTTTTACCGCCGGTATTTTAAATTTCTTGAGTAGCTGGGGAAAACTTCAAAGAAATTTCTTTTGTTTTTTTAAAATGGAGTTATAATAAATAATAACAAAATCCTGACGTTGCTTCCCAATTTGCGTAAACAAGCATAATATTATGGCAAAAGACAAGGAAACCGATTACTCTGAAGTCGCACCGCAAGACTGGCTCCAGGTAACAATCACCAAGGCTGTGAGCATGGGAGCTTCGGATATCCATATCGAGCCCGAGCAGCTGCGTTTAAACGTGCGTTTCCGCATAGACGGCATATTGAGGGTGATCGATCAGCTGCACCTCACATACTTGAACCAAGTCATTTCCTGTCTTAAAGTCATGTCGGGCTTAAATATTGCCGAAACCCGCCGTCCCCAGGACGGCCATATCGTTTTCAAACCTCAAACCTTGGCTCCGACCGAATCAGTCGATATCCGCCTTTCCATATTTCCAACCGTTTTCGGCGAAGCGGCGGTTTTACGCATACAGAACAGAAGAGATCTGATTTTCGACAAATTGGATAAGCTTGGAATTGAGCCCTATGATCTGGAAAAACTGCAATTCGTTCTAAGGCAGTCGGAAGGAATGATATTAGTGACAGGTCCGGGCGGAAGCGGAAAAACAACGACACTCTATACTATTTTAAACGCTTTGGCTTCATCACAGCGAAATATCGTGTCGCTTGAAGACCCGGTAGAGCTCCGTTTGGCCGGAGTCCGGCAATCGCAGATCCATCCCGAGCTTGGCTATGATTTTTCTCATGGGTTGCGTTCAATTTTAAGGCAGGACGCAAATGTTGTGATGGTGGGTGAAATACGGGATGATGAAACGGCGGAAATTTCGGTTCGAGCGGCTTTAACCGGAATCCTTTTTTTTGCTTCAATCCATACAACCAACTCGGTCGGGGCGATTATCAGGTTCATCGAACTCGGCATACCGCGTTCGATGGTGGCGGCGGCTTTGCGGGTGGTAATCACGCAGCGTTTGATCAGGAATGTCTGCCCTCATTGCAAGGAAAGGATTTCTCCATCGGAAAAAATCGTCCAGTTTTGCCGCATTCCCAAGGATTACCAGTCGAAATTCGTCCAGGGGAAAGGATGCAGCGAATGTGACGGCACGGGATACAAAGGCAGGACCGGAATTTTTGAAGTAATGTTTGTCAATGAAGATTTGCAGCGGATGATCATCGAGGAAGCTCCTTTTACCGATCTGGAGCTTCAAGCAAAAAGAAACGGCATGAGGACATTGAAAGACGTGGCAATTTCTCTAGCTTTAAACGGGGTAACATCTCTGGATGAAGTCATCCGGATGACGCCGCTTCATTAAATCAGCAACATTAAAAAAAGGCCGTAGCGGCCTTTTTTTCATGCGTTACTTATGGTTGTATACGGAGAAAAAAAATATTTTGACCGGCAGTTTTTAGCTGGTGCCGTGGCTTTGGCGATCGTATTCATTTTTTTTGTCGGGTATTCGCTGAAGCGCGGGCATTGGTTCTTTTTGGATAATGTTAATCTGGTTATTCATGAAGCCGGGCATGTGATGTTCATGTTTTTCGGAGAATTCGCGTCGTTTGCCGGAGGAACGGTAGCCCAGCTCGCGTTGCCTTTATCTTTTGTTCTATATTTCCTCCTTAAGAGGCAGTTTGTTTCGGCGTCAGCCGTTATGTTTTGGTTTGGGGAGAATCTGGTCAATGTATCAATTTATGCCGCGGACGCGAATGATATGGTTTTGCCTTTATTGGGCGGAGGAATGCATGATTGGAACTATATGCTTGGAGAAACCAGGCTTCTTTATTATGCTCCGCAGATCGCGGGAGCATTCTATTCGCTGGGCATGCTTGTCTATTGCTTGGCGCTGGCGGTGGGTCTATACGGTTTGTTTAGAAATAGCTTGGACAGGAAGTTGCCGCCTTCGCCATGATGACGGATCTTAGGAATAAAGTTAATGAGGATTTTAAGATAAATTTAAGATAATATTGTTTGGCCGTCTGCCAAAGGCTCAAAAACCCAAAGAGGATAAAATTTGAGAACTGAAAAATATGACAATCGCGATCGATGTTTAACCGTTTCAAACTGACGGCAATATGGAAAATAGATAAGATTAGTAATAAAATTAAACCAGATAACAGCATTTTATGGAAACAGGTCCCAAAAAAATTTCCGACCGCGCGACGATTGTATTGTTGTTTATCGCCTTGGCTGTGCTAGGCTGCGTTTTTTATACTACGCGTTTTAGCGAGGATGACGTCGTCAAAGAACCGGCTGCGCAATTCGATATCAAGGTTGATTTGCCCGCTCAAAACCAGGAAGTATCCAGTCCGTTGAATATCTCGGGCCGGGCGCGGGGCTCCTGGTTCTTTGAAGCATCTTTTCCGGTTAAAATCATCGATGAAAACGGAGAAACGATTTCTGAGGGAACGGCGCAGGCGGCGGGAGACTGGATGACCGAGGATTTGGTGATTTTTCATGCAAGCCTCAATTTCAAGGCAGCGGAAAAGAAAAAAGCGGTGCTGGTTTTGCAAAACGATAATCCGTCGGGCCTTTTAGAGAATTCCAAAGAGTTTCGGGTGCCCATAGTGCTGCTTCCGTCTTTGGAAGATGATTTTTCCGAAACCGGGAATTTGATCCAGCCCGGACCCGGAGATGTTTTCTGGTCTTTACTGTATGAAGAGCCGGGCCAACCCGGAATTAAGATACCGCTGATCATCGGTGAAGAGAGCCAATGCGTAAGCGGGGAAGTTACGGCTGTTTGCGATTCCGGGAAATTCGAGGCCGGACGGCGGGTCGAAGTTATCGGAAAGAAAGCTGGCGACACGGTTCTGGTTTCCGCTCTGAACTTTCTTGAACCGGAAACCGGAAAAGAAAAAAGAATTAATCTTTATTATTATGATCCCGAACTTGACAAGGACGCGTCTGGCAATGTTTTATGCTCCCGCCAGGGCTTGGTAGCGGTTGAAAGGACGCTTCCGGCCACCATTACGCCCATTCAGGACGCGGTCAAGCTGTTGATCAAAGGGGAATTGACTATGGCTGACCGACAAGCCGGATTGACGACCGAATATCCGTTATCCGGATTGGAGCTTAAAGGCGCGTCGTTGAAGAACGGCGTGCTTGTTCTGGATTTAGCCGATCCGAACAATTTGACCAGCGGGGGAAGCTGCCGCGCGGCGGTTTTGTGGTATCAGATTGAAGCCACAGCCAAGCAGTTTGAAGGCGTAAAGATCGTCAAACCCAAGCCCGAAACCCTTTTCCAGCCCTAGATTCTTTCTCGGAGATTGTATCTGAAAGGGGCGCGATCGGATTGCGCCCTTTTGTTCTAATCTTGACAAAATTATCCATAGGTCCTATAATAAAAAATTAAAAAAAAGAGGGTAGAGAAATGGAATTGTCGGTAATGGTAATAATCTTAGGCCTAATCTTGGGCTTTGGTTCTGCCATAGTATGGGCAGTGAATTTTTACCTGCAAGGAAAATCAACATTTGAGGGAAAACAAAGTTTGAGAAGCGGAGCAAAAAAAGTTTTACTGGGCTACGGATTCACATTTTTAGGGGTACTTCTCGGAGTATTGCTGGCTCTTCTCGGACTAGTTGTTCATTTTCTGCTTTAAGCGCTTATTAATGCAGCCGATATCGGCTGCTTTTGTTTTTAGGATTTAAATGCTAATTAAATATCAGTACATTACGGCGGGAGGCAATCAATACGCTAAGAAAATCGGCAGCGATAGAAACCGCGTCCAATGTGATCATTCAAAATAAAGAAGTCTTGCTGATCCTGGAAGGCGATGGCGCGACCAATCAAGGGCTTTACAGCGTTCCGGGCGGCAGGTGCGGCCCTAAAGAATCGCCGGCTGATTGCGCTATCCGCGAGGCTTTTGAAGAAGCAGGGGTCGTGGTGGAAATACACAAAGAAATCGAAAATTTTTTAACTACTGTCCGCGGCAACTGTTTTTACGGCCATGTTTACGAATCCCGGATCGTTTCGGGCGTTCCAAGTCCGGGTCCCGGCATCATTGCGGTTTGCTGGGCCCATCTTGACGTGATCGAAGAACTGGAAAAACGCGGTTTAATGATCGAGGGTAAATTACTTAAGGCTGTTAAGAGCCATCTAAAGAGTTTATCATAGGCGCGGAATCCCGCGTTTTTTTAATGTTACGAAAAAAAATGAAATGGCTTTCAGCCATTTCTATACAGCGGCACCAGCCGCAATTCTGGCCCGATTTTATTTATCGCAACCGGATCGCTGATGAAGCTGGCGTTTTTTCCTGTGCCGCAGGAAACGTTCACCAGCCAGCGCAAACAACTTACATTGCGCTGGGGGATCACTTCATACCAGGCGGTTTCGCAGGGGCCGTCCCAGTACTTGATAAATGTCCCTGTTTGATTCACGAACAGGAACATTATGAATTCATCTTCCTCTATTCCTTTAGTCTCTGCTTGGGCTGAAATGGCGATCAAACAGATCGCTATCAGGGCGGCGGCGACGAAATCTTTCATAGAATCACTTAAATAATTATATCATAATATATCATAATTGTCAATTAATTTTTAGCTTTAGCATCGGCAGGCCGATCCGCTTTCTTTTGGTCTCGCCCCTAAATAAATTTTTGGCGCGCCGGGGAATATCGCCCCGGCCGTTTTCGTGTTGTTGGCCGGCCATCGCGCGCAGGCTGGATCCGAGAAATACCGTGTGCTTGCCAAACTTTTTCGAGAGCGCGTCGACCTGTTCGTAAATTTTGGAAAATTTTTCCGCTTTTATAGTTTTACGAAAAAGGTCGAGCTGGCCGCCGGTTTCACAGGAAAGATCGAGCAAAATGATCCCGGTGGCACGGTAAAGGGTTTTTGGCTCGTATATTGAGTTAAAGTATTTTTTGGCCAAGCCAATAATCTCTTGGGGAACATTTGCCGGCCGGTCCAGATTTATTTCGGCGCCGGAATAGCGGAAATCCCGGGTTTTTAAGAAGAAAGCGAATTTTTTAGCACAAAGGCTGTGCCGCCGCGCTTTAATGCAGGCGTTTTCGATGTTTTTGGACAGTTGGGAAAAAACAAAATTTTTATCGCTGGATGCCGGCGTGAAAGTGCGCGTTTTGCTTATGGATTTATAATCGTCTTTTTGTTTGGTTGTTACCGGATAAACTGTTTGTCCGCGCAATTCCTGCCAGATCTCATAGTGGGGCTTGGTGAGGCGGGCCATAACCCATTCTTTGTCTTTTGACGCGAAATCGTAAGCGGTATTCACTCCGCATTTGTTCAGGTAAGCGGCGGTAGCTGGCCCTACGCCCCAGATTTTTTCCACATTAAGCTTGGCAAGATACAAATGGATATTATGGCCCGGTATGATCGTTAAACCCGATGGTTTCTTCCATTTTGATCCGACTTTGGCCAGGACTTTGGTGGGCGCCAGGCCGGCGGAAAAAGTCATGCCCAGTTCCTTGTCCAGATCATTTTTGATTCTTTCGGCCATGGCAGCGTAGTCCATATTGAGCGGACGTTGCAAACCGGTAAGATCGGCAAAACATTCGTCTATGCTGTATTCTTCGACTATCGGGGTGTAGCGGCGGACAATATCGAACATCCGAACGGAGAACAAGGAATAGGTTTCGTAATCGGAAGGGAGGATCACGGCTTGGGGGCAGATCTTTTTAATATCGGATAAGCGCATACCCCTCGTAACTCCCGCCGCTTTTGCTTCGTAGCTCATCGAAGAAGCGATGCCTCGTTCCTTGCCGGTGACGACCGGCAAGCCTTTGAACCGGGGGTTGAGCGCGATCTCGCAGGAAGCGAAAAAACAATCTCCGTCGATATGGAGAATTGCCCTAGGGTAATTGGTCAAATTCAAAGGTTGGCAAGCCGCTATTGACAATTTATTTAATATATGTTAATATAAAAACATATCACGGGCTGGTTTGGTTGTGGCGACGGCACGGGCTTCAGACGGTTTGGGACGTCATTGCCCAAAGAGTGCCGATCCGCGGTTTTGAACCGCGTATTCACCTCCGCGGCCGAAAATCATTGAGCGGATCGCCAAGCCAGCCGTGGAATTGTCCGAATAAGTTTCGGACTTTTGCGTTTTAAATATCCTAATATCCGAATATTCGAAAACAGAAACAATGCTCCAATTCTAAAATGATCAAATTGGCAAAACAAATTTAAAATTCCATTTTTAACATTTAAATTTTGATCGTTTGAAAATTGTTTCGAATATTCAGTATTTCCGTATCACTGCTTTTACCACGGCGGCAATCTTTAATTCGTTCTTCGGATAGATCGGCGGATATTTTTTGTTTCCGGGTTTCAAATAAACCCGGGTTTTTGTTTTAACCAGGTATTTTATCGTCCATTCGCTGTCTACTTCGGCAATGACGATGTCGCCGTTTTTGGGCGTGATCGAGCGGTCGACGATCACCATATCCCCTTCGAGAATTCCGGCATCGGCCATCGAGTCGCCGCCAATCTTTAAAATAAAGGTAGCGTCTCTGTTTGAAATGAGGTATTCGTCCAGGGAAATCGTATCAACCAGTTCTTCTTCGGCCGGGGTGGGAAATCCGGCTTGGACATAGCCAAGAATCCTGGTTTGCCTGTAGAGGCTAGCGGGGATAAGCTTTCCGGTTTTATCTTTCTCCAGAAAACCGGTCGTTTCCAATTTTTTTACCAGTTTAAAAACCGAGTTTTTCGATTTAAAGCGCAATAGTTTCATGATTTCGGAATAAACCGGCATTCGTTTGTTTGTTTCATAAAATCTTCTGATCAAAATTGCAGCGTTTTTTGGCATAATTTTTAAGTTTTTAGCGCTTTTATCCATTATAGGTGAACGATTGTTCACTTGTCAATCGTTAAGCGGCGTAACAGAAAACCGGCATTTTTCACCGGATTTTTTCAATCAGGAAACTATAGATTTATTCAAGGTTGTTCTTTCTTTTTCTTTCTTGAAGGGAAGCGCAGCGGAAGGGAAAATCCGGGGCTTTGCCCCGGGGCAGTTTATTCCCGTTTGAAATTTTCCCTGTTTTCAAATACTTTGTTGAAAACAATGCGCGATGTTTCCGCGATCAATTCTTCGTTTTCATCCATGTTGCTGCCCCGGGTCATGACGCATATCAAGTAAGGATAATGCGGAGCGTAAACGATGCCGCAATCATGGATCTGGGTCAGATTTTCAAAATTTCTTTCCCCGAACTTGTGGGCCACTTTGATATCCGGAGGGATTTTGGCAACAATACCGTTCCTGAAATCAACCTCTGTCAGGAGCTTAAGGGCGTATTCCGACATCTGCTCGTTAAGATAAGAAGCGTTATATAAAATCCGGAAAAAAGAAGCATAATTTTTGGTTGATATTACCGCGTCAGTTTCATAGGATGCCGTAGGCAAGGGGAGGCCAAGGTCGGAATAAACTTTATTGATCTTTTCGGAGGGCAGTCCGTTGATTAAAGTTATGGTCGCTAAATTATCGGAGTATGCGATCGAGTAATGGAGCAATTCCGCAACAGGATATGATTTGCCTATTTCAACTTGAGAGGTGGGAACGACCCTCTGCTTATAGTTAAAGTTATCATCTTTAATTACGGTAAGCCGCTTTTCCAGGATTAAGGGATCGGTTTCGGTTTGTTTCAAATAAGCCATCATAACGGGAACCTTGAGGAGGCTGGCCGGTATGAAGTTCTCATTTTCATTTATTCCAAACCACGGACCGTTGTTCAAATTTCTGAAATATACGGCTATCGTTACGTTTGGGTGGTCGTTTTTGATTTTGTTAATCTGTTTTTTTGTTTCCTCTTCGAATGAGATGTATTTGGGTATTGATTCCTTTGCAACATCGCATTCAAGAAGAGGATTGATGTATTCGTATCCTCCTTCCCTAATTTGCCCTGTATCGTAACTATCGGCAATTTTTTTTCCGCCGCAACAATATCCGGATAGAAATATGATAACCGCGGCGGCTAGATAAAATGCCGGCCGGTTAAAATAACAAAACCGCGATCTAAGCCGAAAAACAAGCGTCTTTGCCCTTAGGTAGCTTTTATTTACCGCCGGTTTGATCGTGTCGGATAAGAAATTCATAAAAGAATTATTCTTTAAAATATACTATCAGCGAAACGGAATTCAGTAAATATCGATTTTTCCGCTGGCTGTCTATCGAAAAAAATCAAAGATAACGTCATAATCGTTGAGCAATGCGCAATTCCGGATTTGAACAGTTTTAAAAAGCCGCGCGACTGCTTGGTTTTTTCAGATACTGTGGATAAAAAATATCAATATAGTGTTATAATATATAAACAAGAAAAAACTATGCCCGATCAAAAATTATTGGATTATATCAATCAACAGTTGAAGAACGGCGCGTCCGAGGAAGGCGTTAAAAAAGCCTTAGCTGATGTCGGATGGCAGCAATCTTTCATTGACGAAGCTTTCGCCGCGATTGGAAAAAAAATTGCTGTTCCGATTCCGGACGCCAAAGTATTAGCACCGTCGCAAGCCGCCGAGCAAGTTCAGCCGGCGCAAGTCCAGCCACAGCCGATCGCGCAACAGCTGCCCGTGCAGCAACCGGCGCCTCAAGCAGCGGCGAAAGAGGCGGCCAAGGGTTCGCAAGATGCGGAAGACATGCTGCCTTTCAAAGTCCAACCTGTGCCATCCGTAGTTGCGGCCGGCGCTTTACCGGCAACTCCAGCCGGACAGCTTCAGGATCCGGCTGACCCTCCGGCTGAAAAGAACGATGTTCCCGGGCCAGGCGGCATGCTAAAAACGGCCGAACCGGTAAAAACAGATTCCGATTCGGCTTTTGACAGGCAGGTTCCGCAAGTAAGCGAGCTTGACAAAGCGTTTGGGCAAACATTCGGCATCACGCCGAGCCAGGCTAATTTGCCCGCTGACCCAAAAATTAATCTTGATCTCCCGGCCGCGAATGTTGATTTACCGGCGGGAGTTGATGGCAAAAAAGAAACAGCTTTTGTCCAACCTTCCGATCAGGCGGCATCTCTGCCGAGCATAGGTTCCAATGACGGAATTGCTCAAGCTGCCGCGCTTAATGGCCGCTCTGCTCCTGATCTCTCCGGCCAATCCGCCGCTGTTCCGGTGAAAACATCAAAAAAATCAGACGAAAAGGAAATGGATGAATTACTGGATGAAGCCGGAGGCAAACCCGGAAAAAAAAGTATTTTTGTTTTTTTGATATTTGGATTGATCGGACTTGCGCTGATCGGAGGAGCGGCGTATGCGTATTTCTTCTATCTTGAACCCGGTTCGGCTTCGATAGGAAAAAAGATGGCGGAAGCGACCGGCTCGGTCAGGACCGCGGAATTTTCCGGGAATGCGGCGATAAGCGTTCCGGCGGCCGCGGAATCGGGCGAAACCGGCCCTTTGGAAGTGGCTTTAAGCATTACCGGCGTTTTTGACGGCGCTAATGGCGCGGATCCGGTTATTTCAATGAATATCGCGGAAACCGATAACGAAATGTCGGCCTCAAACAGCGTAAAATTTGAAACGGTGAGCGGCGGAAACGCAGTATATTTGAAAGCCGGAGATTTTTCCGGCAGTTCGGCTGGAGAAATAATTTCTTACGAAGGTCAATGGCTGAAAATCGATGGTACAAAAATTCCCGAAGAATTTGAATCGGTTTTCCCGATCTATGGCAAAATAAAGCGGGCAGCCGAAATTGGCGATGTGGATCTATCTCAGCTTGTTGGAATTTTGATTTCGGCCGGAAAGCCTGATGTTGTCAAATTAAAAGACAAGCTCCAAGAAGAGCAGATAAACGGCTCCGATTGCCGGCATTACAGCATTGATGTCGATAAAGACAAGCTGAAGGAAGAAATAGCGGCGGTTTTAGCGAATGCCGATCCTGCGGAAGTTGATAATTACAGCCGGATTATCGATAAGGCGGCGGTGTCGGGTGAAATATGGATCGGAGAACAGGATTTCTCGATCAAAAAAACCGCGTATTCGGTGTCATATGACGGTTCAGGAGAATCCCCGGCGAAAATTGATTTGAATATCGAGGTTTTCGGTTATAACGGCGATATATTGGTCGCGGTTCCTGATCAATACAGGCTGGGAACCGAGATATTTAACGAAGTTGCGGCTAAAAAAGAAGCCTTGGCCAGGAATAATTTAGCGGAGCAAAACGACGGTTCAAGGAAAAGCGACATGAAGCTGCTTTTTGAAGCCCAGAAATCGTGGTATCTTGCGAATAAGCGTTTCTATTCTTGTTCGGCCGCAGCCGGAGATTGCGGAGGGCAATCTTTAAATTATCCGGCTTCGATAGGGAACTTTCTTGTCAGCACTCCCAGCGATCCTGAAGCAACTGGTATGGTTTGCGGCCAGGATTTTGTCTATTGCGGCTTGGATAATTCAAAAAATCCCAAAAGCTTTTGCTATTACGCAAAAATGTCCGACGGTTCGTTTTTTACCGCTTCCCCATACGGTAATTTCTTGCGCGAAACCGCTCCGGCAACCTTTAAAGAATGCCAGCAGGGAACGCTGGTTGAATGAAATATGGATTTCCGCCGTTATAGGCAAGGGCCGTCCGTTCGCGGACGGCTCTTGAGTTTACGATGATAGCCTTAATCGGCATTTTGAACTTCTAAAAATGTTTTGCTAAAACATGTTTGCGGTATAATATACGATTATGCTACAAATTGACCGGCGAATAAAATATCTTTTGGCTGGCTTGGCGTGTTTTTATTGTCTTTTTTGGGCAGTTAAAAATTTTCTTAATATTTTACGCCCGGCGTCGCGGGCCAGTCTTCCTTTGCCGGAGATTACCGGCGGGCCAGATCCTTATTGCGCGTCGGGTTCATGCCGTGAAGGCGGCGAGGCGTTTTTTGATTTTACTTTCAACACCTCTCCGGCAAATGCCGAATTTTCGATAACTTTCCATGATGGATTGCAAAAAACGGGAATCGCGCCTTTCAGGGAAGCTTTGCCGCCTGGGCGGATCAGGCTGGATATTAAATATCCCGGATACGAAACCTTGAGCGAAACGCTTACCTTGAGGGAAGCTACCCAAAAATTCTATCATTTGGACCGCTCCGGCCAGCTGGTTCACCATTTGCTGGATATCGAATCCGTGCCTTCGCCGAAAGCTTTGGCTTTTTCAGTCAACGGTTCGGAATTATGGAGCACCATGCTTTTGAACAAGAAACGGGGACTGGGCGTTTACAGTTCCAGCGACGGAACGCATATTGCCGATATCGATCTGGACGGAGGAGGCGGAGTGGAGCTGGTTTTTTCGCCTGACGGATCAAGAGTGTATGCCAGCCAGATGGAAACCGCCCGGATTTACGAGATCGATGCGTCAAGCAAGACCGTTTTGCGGACTTTCGATACTCAAAGCGCATGGACCAAAGTTGTCGCTCTTTCTTTAGACGGAAAATATCTTTACGCGGCCAACTGGTCCGGCAATGATGTTTCGATCATTGATCTGGCTAACGGGGCGGTGGCAAAGATCGCAACCGTTAAAACGCCGCGGGGCCTGTATGCGACTTCGGACGCAAAAAGCCTGTACGTCGCCGGTTTTGCTTCGGGAGAACTGGAAAAGATCGATCTTGGTTCGAAAACAGGCGCGGTTATTTATAGAACCGGGGGCGCTATGAGGCATATCGCGGCGGACGAGCAAAAGGGAGTGCTTTATGTTTCCGACATGGCTAAGGATGCGATCTACGAAGTCGACCTTAAGACCGACAGCGTAAAGAAATTCGCCGATACCGATCATAATCCGAACACGATCGCATTAAGCCCTGATAAAAAAATTCTTTTTGTTTCCTGCCGAGGCCGGAATGCCGCCGATGACGATTATTCGGTGCCCGGACCGGAATGGGGATCGGTCTTGATGTTTGATACAGAAAATTCGAAAATGATCGACGCGATAGTGGCGGGGAACCAGCCGACAGCTTTGAGCATTTCTCCCGATGGATCAAAGCTGGCGTTTTCCGACTTTCTGGATTCAAGAATTGAAATTTTTTCGGTTCCGCCCTACGAGAAATTGGTATCGGGAAACGGAGGAAGAAGCGCCGTCTACCGCCAGGAGCTTATAAAAAAGTAGAAACATCGAGCGGAGTTGCCAATGGATCAAGGCTTGAAAAAAAAGAAAAACTGCTTTAACCTATTAAACATCGCAAACGAAAACGGCAATGATTAAAATGAACAAAAATATTACCGGACATAAAAAAATAATTACAATTTCCGTCCTTATTCTGATCAGCGGTTTTTTAAGTTGGTGGCAATTCTACCGGCCAGGACAATCCGCCAAGAATGAGCTTTTTGAAACGAAAGTAGCCAAATACGTGCCTCAA
Source organism: Patescibacteria group bacterium (assembly GCA_022710775.1). Taxonomy (GTDB): domain Bacteria; phylum Patescibacteriota; class Minisyncoccia; order Minisyncoccales; family UBA5738; genus CAINCQ01. The sequence continues at coordinate 143,852 of JAKLGH010000001.1, read as the reverse complement.
GAAGAATTGCCTTTAGGCGAGCGCGAAGGCCAGTGTTTTGTCAATTCGATCGCCCAGCCTTACCGCGACGATGCCTGGCGCTGTCTCGCCGGAAATGAAATCAAAGACCCCTGCTTCTATCTGCCGTCCAAAGACGCTGTGGTTTGCGATACCAATCCGTATTCCACGACCGCGGGTTTCAGGCTGCGAACTGCCGAGGTTTTGCCAATGCCGGCCGCAACTGTTCCGGCAAAGGATAATTGGGGCTGGCTGATACTGCTCGAGGACCAAACAGTCTGTTCCCCGTTTACCGGCACTACTCCGATGCTTGAGGGTCAAGTTGCGGCGTTTGGCTGCGTTTCGGCTGATGCTTCGCAAAATATAGTTTTGCTGGGCGAGTTGAAAACCGGCAAGATCTGGACGGCAACCAAGGCGATATTTGTTATCGAGGGCGGAAAACCGGTGATAAAGTCCAGCCAGGAGGCGCGCGTAAAGGAAGTCTGGCAATAATATTATTGCCTTGTCTGCAAAAAAAACGGGAAGGCCCGTTTTTTTGTTGACATCGCGAGCCGGCCGGAAAATAATAGAACCAGGTAGGCTTAAACGCTATGGATAAAAAAATTTTTTTTGCGATCTTAATTCTTTTTGCCGTTGATATTTTTTTTGGCTATTTTGTTTACCAAAAAAAATATGGCGGCGTTGGCGATGTGTCCCGCGTTTGTTTTGACAGCGATTGTTTCGCCGTTGAAATCGCGGCAACGGCCGCGGAGCGCGAGAAAGGCCTGATGGAGCGCCAGAGCCTCGATGCCGACAAAGGGATGCTTTTTATTTACGATAAGCCCGGTTATTATTCTTTCTGGATGAAGAATACCTTAATTCCGCTTGATATGGTTTGGCTGGACCAGGACCGCCGGGTGGTATTTATCAACGAGAACGCGCAACCCTGCAAAGACGAGCGATGTCCGGTAGTTACGCCCGTGATCGAATCGCAATATGTTTTCGAAGCCGGCGCCGGAACCGTAAAAAAGATCGGGTTGCGGTATGGCGATAAAGCAAAACTGATTTTGTATGCCAAATAACCGGTAAAGATTCAACAGCTGTTTTTGGCAACAAGGCGCGGCCGCGCTTTTTTTGTTCCCTTGACAAATATTTTAATCAATGCTAAGAACATGCCTTCCGGGAACTTTAATAAAGAAAGCAGGTTTGCTTAGCGCTTGGCGGCTGAAAATCCGGCTATCAAGCGCTGCGCAAATTTGCAGCGCAAGTTTAATTCAACGGAAAGACTGAAAGAAATTGAGAAAGAGAGGTAGTAAATATGTCACTTGGAGGAAGAGGAACAGCCAGTTTGCTAGGTATACTAGTAATACTGGGTGCTTTTGTGGTGATGGCGACGGTCGAGATCATCGAACCCGGTTACGAGGGTGTATATTACAAACTGGGAACGGTGGAAGACAAGCCTTTACCGTCAGGCTGGAATTACATTGCACCCTGGGGTCATGTGATACCGTTCGAGCTAAAACAGCTTTCGCATGAATATACAAAGATTGAAGGTACCCTGACCAAGGAAGGGCTTTCGGTCACGCCTGATGTATCCATTATATATCGGATCAAACCTGGGTCTTCGGTTGGGATATACAAGAATGTGTCGGGTAGCTACTTTGACACATTGATCACGCCGATCTTCATGTATGTGTTGCGCGACGAGATCAAGCGTTGGACGGCGGAAGATATCTATACCGGAAAGGCTTCCGAAATCCAAGCCGATGTGCAGAAGCGGCTGCAGGAGTATCCAACTTTGGTCAAAGAAGGTATTATACTTGACCAGGTCTTGATCCGCGGAGTTGTCTTGCCGGATGAAGTTGTTAAGGCTATTGAGGCCAAGATTAAGAGAGGCCAGGAAGTCGAGACAATGAAGTTCTCTGTCCTAGTTCAGCAACAGGAGAATTTGAAGATACTATCCGCTGCCGAGGCTCAGGCAAAGGCTAATCAGATGGTTGCCAATTCTATCACCCCGACGTTGGTCCAGTACAAGTATGTAGAGGCCATTGCTTCCAATCCGAACACCGTGATCATTGGCGGCGGCGGCAACGGGATGATGCTGAATGCGGCAGAGCTCCTAAAAAACGGGTAAGCGGAGCCGCTCCAGCGCAGACTGCCCAAGAGCATTCTGCCCCGGCGGCCGCGCCTGCTGCTAATAAGGCAGGCGAGGAAGATGTGCCATCGGAGCCGGGATTTGAAGCCGTCTTCGCAATTTCGGGACTTTTGGCGGTTGCGCTAATCGCGTTTCGCCGCCGGCAATAAAGGGATGAACAGCATCCCTTTTTTCTTTGGTTTAAAACGGTAAGCTAGTTGACAAATTAATTAAATAATATTAAAAACTATATCAGAACCTTAAAAAGGGGTGCATTGTATGAAACAGGAACAGAAATTAATTCAGGAACAGAGAACGATCGTAACGCCCGAAGAGTACATAGCTATCAGGGATCGGATATTTTCCGCCCGGTGCATTGAGATCGTGGCTCCCGAGACCGCCGAGGTAAGAATTGTCGGCAAACCGGATATTTTGACCGCCAACGAGATCAGGGCCGAGAACATTGAAAATCCCCTCGCTCTGGATATCAAGATCGAAGCCGCGAACGGAGAGTTGAAGTCCGGGAAAGAAGGCGATCTTTATTTGGCCAAGGGAATTGTTACTGTAACCGGAGTCAGGAAATTTATTCCGGGAGAGCAGCTTAAATCCAAAAAAGAACTGGAGATAAAGCCGCTCCCGGTCCAGGATCCGGACAAGGTTACAATTGACGGCCAGGTCTTCAAACAGACGCCGACCCTCACAATAACGGTATCCAGCGGCGCTTTTATCCGCCTCCTGTAAAGACGGGGGCAGCATGAAAGAATTCGCGGATATCCGGTCCGGACTGGAGGAGGAGATAAAACGGGTTATGGACGACCCGAAAAGAACCTCTCCTCACGTTCCGGAAGCGGCAGGCAGGGATGTTCTGTCGGAAGTTATCGAGCTTGTCGACCCGGCTTTCTATACCGAAAGGAAAACCATTTCTGTGATCGGGAAAGTCTACCTTCTGACAGTGCCGCAGCTGATCAAAACTTTGCAGCAGCGCTATAACTCGGGCAACAATAATTTTGCCAGCATAGCGCTGGAAGTGATAGATAAAGGTGATTCCGCGCCGCTGGCCGCGCTGTCAAGGTTTAAGACCGATGAAATGGAAACCGATCTGAAACGGGCGCATATTGTCATCCGGTCCGTTAAAGAGAATGCCGCGGTGGTTTTGCAAGGTCTTGATCCGATCAGACTGGTCGGAGAGTTCGTGGAAGACGGCCTGCATACGAGCGGCGAACCATTGCGGTCGATCCAGTTTCCCTTTATAGTCGAAGCTCAAGAAGCGAGCTTTGAATTTTCGAGCGACGGCGGCGTAGCCATTACGGACGGGCGGACCGAAAAGAAAATGATCATCTCGGCAAACCGGTTCTCCGCATACGCCGACGGAATGGAAAATTCCATCATAGAGGTTCGAAAAGGGATCAAGATACCCCATGCCGAAGACGTATTTTCGGTCCTGGGAGTTCTTCTCACTGCCATGGGCCTGGTTCTGACCATAGCCACCAGACTGCGGTTGGCTGAGATCGGTATTTTTCCCTTGATAGCGGGTATATTGCTTTTGTATTTCCGTTTTGGTCCTTGGGGAATCGATTATTTTTCGAACCGCATTATCGATATCCGGGGAGACGCGATGGTTAAGATGAAGTTTTACGGCGAATTAAGATAGCCGTATTATAAAACGGGAACATGCCCGTTTTTTCTTTGTCCTTTAGCCCGCAGCCTTGACAAACCGGCGGAAAAAAATTATATTTACGATTGCTTAAAAGGCAGGAGCATGACAATGAAAGACGAAAGCGGCAGGAATATAAGCGTAAGCACGGTGGCAGCCGGGATCATGGTTTATGGCATTCAGCGCTTGGGAACGATTGAAGATAATGACCAAGCCTGGCTGAATCTATCCAAGCTATTAGGCCTAGAACGGGGTTCGTCAATGTTTGTCGCCATTGGGCTGGAAATGTTCGACCTTGCCAAGGAGTGCGACCCCGACGTTAATCCGGACGGCTTCATGGAATTGGCTAAAGGCGCCATCCGGGATCACGTCCGCGCCCAGTATTAAAAAAGGTTTTTAAACCTTTTTTCTTTTTATATCTCCGGGGATTAAAACGATTAGAACTTTGAAAAAAACAGCCGAACAGTTAAAATATCGATAACAGATTAAACCGGTTCAAAGGAGGGTGATTATGATAACACTGGACGAAGAGAGGACGATGGTTATGCGCCAGATCGATGATCTTTCCCGGATGATCGATGAGATCGACAGCCTGTTGGGCAAACCGCCTAATGGTTCCGGAAAAGAATTGGATAGAGCTCTTAAATCAAGCTTGTCTGCCAGAAAATGCTTGATTGTAACATTGGTCAAAGATTCGCAGTTCTTTTTGAAGCAGATCGAAGGCATTGAGTTTGCCTGCAGATTTCGCGGCCTATAATAAAAAATAAGCGGTATTAATCCGCTTTTTTGATAAAATGAACGTTTATCGGCTGGTTAGTATTCAAACCAGGCTTGGAATGGTATAAAATCAAACAAAGGAATCAGTAATTCAAGACTCGCCAGCCAAGTTTTAAACTGGCGAATCAAACCCAATATTTATGAAAAAATTGCCTAAAGGCTTATATTCGGTTATTTTTTTGACCGTGGTTTTGATAAGCGTGTTAATTTACGGATTTTATTACGAAAATTATTTGAAGCCTGTCGATTGCGGTTCTCATTCAATCAACGATTGCCCGGCCCGGTGCGCTATTTGCCAATCCTGCCGAAATTGCAAGCTGGCTTGCCGGCCCATACAGGATTGCAAAGACAGCGGATTTTACGATGAGAAATTCGAACAGATCAGGACGCACCAGCCGCTGCCGGATCCGATTGTGGCAATCAAGGAGGCGTACGAACCAGCGTTAAAGCAATATCCGGCCTATGACCATATGGTTATCGGCGAATGCGAGAATACGATGTGCGTGCAGATCTATCTAAAAGAGAATTCACCCGATTTGAAAAGCAAGATGCCGGCGTTTATCGACCAAATGAAGGTGGTTTATATCGTTAGAGACAGGCCGGGTATCAAGGAAGCCGGCACCGAGGAACCTGACGAACCTGGATTGTGCGTTATCGAAGACTGCCACGGACTGGATATTGTTTGCGGACCAAAAAAGCCTGATGCCTGCACCGAGATTTACGAGCTTGGCGATTACTGCCGCCAATTTGCTAAATGCGCCGTTGTCGACGGTAAATGCCAGCCGGAGCAGTCGAAGCTGTTCGATGAATGCAAAGCCTGCGTTGAAAAATGCGAAAACGATTTTGCCCAAGAAAGCGAAAAAATGTTCTCATGCGAAAACAATTGCCGCCAGATCCGCTGATTGCCGGCCGGAATATTTTTTGGCCAAAAATGATTTTCTTTTTTGAATAAACTGCTTCGGGGCAGAGCCCCGAAGTATTTTGTTAATCCCCCGCTATTCCCGCATTTTGCGGGACCCAGGCAAACCGCTCCGGGCTGGCATTCATCCTGCGCGGCAAAGCCAGCGGGGTATTCTTCCAGATTAATAAAAATAAGCTGTTCGCATCGCATGTTATCGTATCGAAAAATCTTTTTATTTTATTCCGCGATCGCGATTTTGGTTTGCGGGATCTATTTGGAACGCGGCCATTTTTCCGGCATAACCGACCCGGGTCTTATCGCGGGGTTTTTTGAAAAAAAGAAAGACGCGCTTGAAAGGAAAATTGCTGAAACCAAACATTCCGTTGAAAAGTTCAAAGAACTTAACCCCATTGATCTTAATCTGGACGAAGCGGTTCCCGCGCTCAAAATTGAGGTCGAAAAAAAGATCGCGGATGCCCAGCGAGGCGCGATAAAAGCGGAGCCGGAAACCGAAAGGAAAAATCCGGAAACAGCATTAAAGCCAGAAATTATAACGGAAGGTTCACCGGTAAAAACCGGCGATGGCGGTTTTAAACAGACAGACGGCGGAAACCAGGAAACAGAAGAAGGCGCCGGACTTAGTTCGGCTGGCGTTATCGAGCTTACCAACCGTGAGCGGATCTCGTTTCTGGGCGCCGGCAGCGAGCTTAAAGAAAGCGCCAAGCTGGATCGTGCGGCGGAATACCGCGTGCGGGATATGTTCTCAAAGCAGTATTTCGCCCACGAATCACCGGAAGGGTTGAAGATGAACCACTTTTTGGACGAAGCCGGTTATGACAGCCTGGTTTCCGGGGAAAATCTCGCCCAAGGAAATTTTATCGGCGATGCCGATCTGGTTTCCGGCTGGATGAAAAGTCCGGGTCACCGCAACAATATTTTGAGCGATAATTTTCAGGAGATCGGCGCGGCTGTCGGCTACGGGATGTTTGAGGGCCATAATACCTGGCTGGCGGTTCAATTTTTCGGCACGCCTTCATCGGCGTGCTTTGCTCCAAACGAGGATCTTGCCAACAGGGTCGATAGCCTGAAAGCCGAGCTGGAGGACATAGAGGCTGGTCTGGCGCTGATGTCGCAGGCGATCGACTCGATGAAACAAGAGGCCGGAGAATTAAAGGTCCGGATCGAAGAGCTTCAGGGTTACGGACGGTACAGCGAAGCCGCGGAGGTAAATGAGGCTCTGAACATTTTGATCGACCAAATAAACGAAGAAGTGAAGAATTACAACCAAAAAGTGGCGGATCAAAAAAATATCTACGCCCGATACCGCGAAAGCGCGGACGAATACAACGCCCAGGTTCGCGAATATAATGAATGTCTCGACGACCTATAGCTGCCGCCAAGAACGGGCCTAGCCAACAGAGTCCCGGTCTCTGGAAAACAAAACCGCCCGATAAGGGCGGTTTTGTTTTGGCTGGAACAACGGCCAGTTTGCTACTTTTCCTCTTTTAAGAACTGGGCGAAGAGGGCGGGGATGACGAACAGGGTAAAGAAAGAGGAGATGGAGAGGCCAAAGATTATTTTTAGTGGTACAGGGGTTAGACCCCTGTACCAAAAATCCAATAAAAGTAAATCTTCTGCCGGTTTTTTAAGAGGCTGTTCTTTCGGGGAAGGAAAAAATTGGTTGGTTGGCTTTTATGAGAGAGAGCGATAAAATTTGACTTTTTTTTATCAACATGGGAACATAAATAAGTCGCAGCCAATGAAAATGCTTTCAAAAGCGTTAATTCGCTTCTTTTTTGTAAAAAACCGGGTGGTTTTTTGATAAAGAGGGGCGACGGTTCCAATTTGCTTAACCGTTTGGTAAGCGTTTTCATTGGGCGACAACCGTCGTCCCTTTTTGGCAAATAAATTAACAGATCAAACATGGAAAACAAAAAAACAAAAACAATTTATGATAATTTTACGCATCAATATTCGCTGGCAAAAACTTTGAGGTTCGAGCTCAAGCCGATTGGAAAAACAAGGGAAAATATGGCTGCTAATTTAAGATATGATGAAAATTTACGCACTTTTTTTGCAGACCAGGAAATAGAGGATGCTTACCAGATTTTAAAGCCGGTTTTTGATAAAATACACGGGGAATTTATTACCGAAGCTCTTGAAAGTGATAAGGCAAAAGAAATTGATTTTTCTGAATATTTTAAGTTATACGAAAAACAAAAAGCCGAACAGGACAAAGAAATACGAAAAAAAATAGATAAACCGCTCCAAGATGAAGAAAAGAAACTGCGAAAAGAATTCGATAAACTTTATATAGTCGCAGGAAAAAAGTTTAAAAGTGTCGCAGGAAAAAACGATAAAAACAATGATTTCTTGAAAGAAAACGGTTATAAAGTTTTAACAGAAGCGGGTATTTTAGCTTATGTAAAAAATAAATTATCGGTTGATCCGGCTTATTTTGATAATTTAAAAATTCCGGAAGTAAAGGTTTTGGTGAAAAATAATGAAGCCAATAAGGAAAAAATAGAAAAGGCACTGGAAAAAATGAGGAGCTTTTTTACCTATTTTGGCGGATTTAATAAAAATAGAGAGAACTACTATTCTACCGAAGAAAAAGCGACTGCGGTGGCGAGCCGTATTGTGGATGAAAATTTGCCTAAATTTGTTGACAATCTATTATCTTATAAAAAAATAAAGATGAATATGATAAAGTTTTTACAGAACTTCAAAATGCCGGCAAAGAATTAAGATTAAGAAATCCAAAATGGGATGGAACGGATAAAAAAACCGAATTTATTTCGGCTTATGATATTAAGAATGATAAAGCTAGCTTTGCCTTAGCAAATTTTGTAAATTGTTTGTCTCAATCAGAGATTGATTCCTACAATTCAAAAGTTGGCAACCTGAATTATTTGGTTAATCTGTATTATCAGCAAACCAAAAATAACCTTCCCAAATTTAAAAGCTTATTCAAGCAAATTGGTTGCGGAGAAAAAAAAGATTTTTTAAAAACCATAAAAGATAACGATGAACTTAATGATGTTTTAACAAAAGCAAAAAATCTTGGCGACAAATATTTTACGGGTGGAAAAGATAAAGAAACCGTCAAAGCCTTTACAGATTATCTTTTGAATTTGGATAATTTTGAAAATATCTATTGGTCGGACAAGGCAATTAACACAATCTCCGGAAAATATTTTGGTAATTTCGGCAATTTAAAAGAAAAATTGATAAAAGCAAAAATTTTCAATGAAGATAAAAACAGCGGTGAAGCAAAAGTTCCGCGGGCAGTCCAGCTTTCTGATTTGTTTGAAGTTTTGGACGGGCAAGATGATTGGGACAAAGAAGGCGTTTTATTTCGTGAAAATTTTAAGGATAATAACAAGGCAAAGCAAGACATTATTAAGAACGCCCAGACGCCGCACGAAGCATTGTTGAAAATGATCTGCAATGACATTGAGGATTTATCTAAAAAATTTATTAAGGGGGCGGACGAAGTTCTAAAAATCGAGAAAGGAGATTATCAAAAAGACGAAAGCAAGATTGCGATCAAGGCTTGGCTTGACGACGCGCTTTTTGCGGGGCAAATTTTGAAATATTGGAGAGTTAAAGCGAAATATTCTATTGATGGAAATTTTACAGAAATCCTCGATAAAGTTAAGGTTTTTGAAGTCGTTAAAGACTATGATGTCGTTAGAAATTATTTAACTCAAAAGCCGCAAAACAAACTGGGAAAATTAAAATTGAATTTTGAAAATTCATCGCTAGCGGCTGGCTGGGATATAAATAAAGAAAAAGACAATTCTTGCGTAATATTGCAAAATGAACATGGAAAACAATATCTTGCGATAATGAAATATGAAGAAACGAGTGTTTTTGAACAAAACAAGAAAAATGAACTTTATATGTCTGATAATTCCGGGTGGAAAAAAATTAATTATAAACTTTTACCTGGACCAAACAAGATGTTGCCAAAAGTTCTATTTTCTTCAAAATGGGTTACTAACAATCCAACACCTGCCAATATAAAGAAAATTTATGGCAAAGGAACATTTAAAAAAGGCGATAATTTTAATAAGAATGATTTGCACATATTGCTTGATTTTTATAAAAATCAACTAAAAAAATATCCATCTGAAAAAGAAAGCTGGGATAAAATTTTTAATTTTGATTTTTCTAATACGAAAAGCTACGAAAGCGTTGATCGGTTCTATGCAGAGGTTGAAAAACAGGGCTATAAACTTGAATTTATACCTGTAAAAAAGAATAAGATTGAAGAATTGGTGGAAAACGGAAAAATTTATCTTTTTGAAATTAAAAGCAAAGATAGCAATTTGAAAAACGGCAAAGAGAAAACCTCGGCAAAGGACCTGCAAACAATTTACTGGAACAGGATTTTTAGTGATATTGAAAACAAACCAAAGTTAAATGGGGAGGCGGAGATTTTCTACCGTCCGGCCTTGGAGGGAAAAAATCTAAAAAGGAAAAAGTGGAAGAATAAGGAAATTATTGAAAATTTTCGTTTTAGTAAGGAAAAATTTATTTTCCATTGCCCAATTACATTGAATCCTTGCCTGAAAAATAAAAGAATTAATGATTTAGTGAATCAAGTTATTGTAGAAACCAAAAACCAGCTATTTCTCGGAATTGACAGAGGCGAAAAAAACCTTGCTTACTATTCTCTTGTAAATCAAAGGGGAGAAATTTTAGAGCAGGGTAGTTTTAATATAATAAATAAGCAAAATTATTGGGAAAAGTTGGACATAAAACAAGGCGATCGCGACTTGGCGCGCAAAAATTGGACGACAATCGGCAATATAAAAGATTTAAAAGATGGATATATTTCGCAAGTTGTAAGAAAAATTGTCGATTTGGCGGTTTACAACGAGGGCGACAGGAAAAAAGGTTTTCGCGAAACTCCCGCGCTTATTATTCTTGAGGATTTAAATATCGGCTTCAAGCGCGGGCGGCAGAAAATTGAAAAACAGGTTTACCAAAAACTTGAACTTGCCTTGGCTAAAAAATTGAATTTTCTTGTTGATAAAAGCGCTAAAGATGGGGAAATGGCTTCGGTTGATAATGCCTTGCAGTTTACTCCGCCAGTTCATGATTTTAACGATATTAAAGGCAAGCAATTTGGGATTATGTTTTATACTAATCCAAGCTTTACCTCAGCCACTGATCCAATTACGGGCTGGCACAAAACAATATCTATTAAAAAGGGGTCAGAAATTAAAGAGCAAATTTTTGATTTATTCAGTGATTTTGGTTTTGATGGTAAGGATTATTATTTCAAATATAAAGACGCGAATATTGGTAAAGAATGGATTTTATATTCCGGAAAAAATGGTGCGGAATTGGATAGATATCGCGATAAATTTTCAGAAAAAGAGGGTAAGAAGCATTGGAGCCCGGATAGAATTGATATCGTTAAAAATTTAGAAAATATTTTTAAGGGATTTGATAAAAATAAATCTTTCAAAGAGCAGATTAAAGATGGTAAAGAATTGAATAAATTCGACAAAGAACGAACAGCTTGGGAAAGCTTAAGATTTGTTATTGATGTTATTCAACAGATCCGCAACACCGGAGAAGATGAAAAAGACAACGACTTTATTCTTTCTCCCGTTAGGGGTGCGAGTGGTGACTTTTTTGACTCTCGTAAGATCAAAAATGGTGCAAAACTCCCGCAAAATGGCGATGCTAACGGCGCGTATAATATTGCCCGCAAGGGAATTATTATGAGCGAACATATTAAAAGAAACGCGGATTTGTTTGTGCGAAATGAAGAGTGGGATGCTTGGCTTGCGGGAGAAAAAAATTGGGTAGATTATATGGCGAACAATCTTAAAATAAGGCAGAAAACTGTTTAATGGAAGACTATATACAGATTTCCAAGATAAATGATTTTATTTTTTGCCCTTATTCGATCTATTTGCACTCGGTATATGATGATTTTAGCGTTAAAACCTATCATCGGACGGCGCAGACGGTTGGACGGCTTGCGCATGAAGCGGTGGACAACAGAACCTATACGACCGCTAAGAATGTTTTGCAGGGATTGGAAGTTTGCTCGGAACGGCTGGGGATTATGGGAAAGATTGATACTTTCGATATTAAAAGCGGGTTGCTTGTTGAACGGAAGTACAAAGTGAAAACGATATTTGACGGTTATAAATACCAGCTTTACGCGCAAATGGTTTGCTTGCGGGAAATGGGTTACGAGGTTAAATCACTGGCGATTCAATCATTGGCCGACAATAAACGTTATAAGATAGCTATCCCCGATGAGGAAGAAATGAACCATTTTTTGTCGCTTGTCGAAAAAATGAAAAAATATCGGCCCGAAATTCCGCGGCCGGTTAACGAAAATAAATGCTTGCAATGCGTTTACCAGCCGCTTTGCCACTAATTATATGCTGAGCCTGCCTGATTTTCGGGAAAAACAAATATTGTTCGTGAGCGCCGGGAATATCGATGTGGACAAAATTAAGATTGCCAATGACAATATTTGTTTATGCAAGAACGGTAAGATCGAGAACCAGATATCTTGCCACAAGGTTTTTTGTGTATTTATCATTGGAGAATGTTCGCTTACCAGCGTGATGGTTAGAAATTGCAAAAAATGCGGTGTTTCCGTATTTTTATGCAACCGAAATTTTTTAGCCTACGCCCGGATAATCTCGACGGCCGAAGGTAATTATTTATTGCGGGAAAAGCAATATTCTTGGGATAATGCAGCTGAGCTTGAAATGGCCAAGAAGCTTGTTTCGAATAAAATTGATAATCAGGTTGGATTGCTGTTGGAGCAAAAGATGACCAAAAACCCGGCAAGCCTTAAGGATATTAAATTAAAAGTGGCGGAAGCAAAAAATGGCAATGATTTGCTGGGACTTGAAGGGTCAGCAAGCAAGTTTTTCTTTCAGGAATATTTTTCAGAAATGGGGTGGAAACGCCGCTTGCCGCGAGCCAAAACCGATGTAAGCAATGTTTTGCTCGATATCGGGTATACCATGTTATTCAATTTTATCGACGGCATGGTTGGTATATACGGCTTCGATTCTTATAAAGGGTTTTATCACCGGCTGTTTTTTCAGAGAAAATCGCTTGTTTGCGATTTGATTGAGCCTTTTCGCTGTATTATCGATAAAGCGATTGTTAAGGCCTATCATCTTAGGCAAATTGATGTAGATGATTTTAAGGAAAGAGCCGGAAAGCGGGAATTAGGCTGGGATCGCCAGGAAAAGTATCTGGCGATATTTGCGCAGGCGATTTTGGATCATCGGGAAGAAATTTATTGTTATGTTCGGGATTTTTATTATTGCGTGATGAACGGTTCGGATTTTCCGAAGTTTTCTTTGAAGCAAAAAAAACAAGCGAGCCACGGTTAAATAATGTTCGGTCTGCGGCGGATTAACTTAAAATGTTTATAGTTTCTTATGATTTTGAAGATAATAAAACCAGAAGCAAATTTTCCAAGTTTTTAAAAAAATACGGACGGCGGTTGCAATATTCGGTTTATGAAGTTAAAAACAGTTCCCGGTTTTTGGCAAATTTGCTGAAAGAGATAGATATGAAATACAAGCCAATCTTTACAAAAAGAGACAGCATTATTATAATCACCGTATGCGAAGGTTGTAAGGGAAAATTAAAGCGGTACGGATATGCGGAAAATGAAGAGAAAGACTTTCTGTTCTTTGGCAATTTAATACCAAATCAAAAAGTAGCAAATTAGTGGAAATTGCCATGTATCTATTAGAAAAAACCTTAGTCTTTATGCTTTTTTCGGTCGTAATTAGCTTAAAGTCGTTATCTGAATTTTATTCAATAATCGCATCTTTAAAGCTAATTACGATCCGATCAGCTCTCTAATAGGCATATTCAATTTCTACTTTTGTAGATGTATATCAGCCATAGCAAGTAGGCGACTCTAATAGGCATATTCAATTTCTACTTTTGTAGATAACGTATGTTTTTATGACAAGGCGGTCTCTAATAGGCATATTCAATTTCTACTTTTGTAGATATTGATAGTATTGATCATCTAACGAAAGCTCTAATAGGCATATTCAATTTCTACTTTTGTAGATATACGACAGCCGATTGCCTTTATGGGACTCTAATAGGCATATTCAATTTCTACTTTTGTAGATCTCATAGAATTCCGAGCGCCAGTTTCTCTAATAGGCATATTCAATTTCTACTTTTGTAGATTGTACTGATATTTCAAAAAATTTTTAACTCTAATAGGCATATTCAATTTCTACTTTTGTAGATCAGATGATTGCCCGGACTCTTGGCACTCTAATAGGCATATTCAATTTCTACTTTTGTAGATAAACGAGGGGTCCTGATTCCGGTAAACTCTAATAGGCATATTCAATTTCTACTTTTGTAGATAAGATAATATTGGCGATTTGTCTGTTCTCTAATAGGCATATTCAATTTCTACTTTTGTAGATGAAGACATCTTAAAAGAATTAAAAACTCTAATAGGCATATTCAATTTCTACTTTTGTAGATAGAAAAACCATCAATAGCACTAAAACTCTAATAGGCATATTCAATTTCTACTTTTGTAGATATTGTAATCTTTTTAGTTCTTCTTTCTCTAATAGGCATATTCAATTTCTACTTTTGTAGATTACTTGTTATACCTATCACTTAACAACTCTAATAGGCATATTCAATTTCTACTTTTGTAGATTTATTCTGCTCCAAAATTACGCCACCCAAAAAGCCAACAGAGACCAGAAGCCAGCAGAGTCCCGGTCTCTGGAAAACAAAACCGCCCGATAAGGGCGGTTTTGCCTTGGCTGGAACAACAGCCAGTTTGCTACTTTTCCTCTTTTAAGAATTGGGCAAACAAAGCGGGGATGACAAACAGGGTAAAGAAAGAGGAGATGGAGAGGCCAAAGATTATGGCCGCGCCCAAGCCTTCCCAGGTTTTGCTCGATAAGGTGATCGGAACGATGCCTAATATCGTGCAAAATGAAGTGATAAAGATCGCTTCAAGCCGGGATTTTCCCGCGTCGATGATCGAATCGCGCCAGGCAATGCCGCTTTTTAAATTAAGCCCGATCTTGTCGATTAAGATAATGGCGTTCTTTACGACGATTCCGAACAGGGCAAGGATTCCGATCAGCCCGGGGAAGCTTAAGGTGATGCCGGTGAGCGCCATTCCAATGAAAGTTCCGATCAAAGCCAAAGGTACGGTGATCAGCACGATCAGGGCTTTAATGAACGAATTAAACTGGATGACCAGGGTGGTGATGATCAATACGAACGCTACGATCATGGCCAGTAAGATCGACATGACCGAATTGGCGTTTTCCTCATTTTGCCCCCCGTAAGATATTTCATAGCCCTGGGGCAGTTTATAGTCATTTTTTAATATGCTTTGGAATTCGGATAAAACCAGGTTGGCATTGGCGGTCGCGGCTACGTCGGAGGAAAGGACGACCGTCCTTTTTTGATCGATTCGTTCGATGGTGCGGACGCTGGGCACCAGTTTGATATCGGCCACATCTTTCAGATAAACCGGCTGCTTGGCGAGGTTGACGATCTGAAGGTTCTGGATATCGTTCAATGACGGGATCGATCCGGGATCGAAACGGACATTCACCGATATTTCCTTGTTATTGCTGAATACCGTTGTCGCTTCGGTGCCCGAAACAGCGCTGCGCAAAACCGCGCCGACATAGGCGGCATTCAGGCTGTGCTCGGCCAGTTTTTGCTGGTTTAGGATAAAGGTATATTCCGGGGGAGCTTCTTTTAACGAAATGTCGGCGTTGATGACGCCGCTGATCTTTTCCAGCCGGGGTTTAAGGTCGTTGGCGATGCGGGTCAGTTCATCCAGATCGTCTCCCATAATGTCGGCTTCGAAAGCCGAACCGCTTGGCGGTCCGCCTTGAAGCTCGGTAACGACGATTTTAGCATCCTTAATATCCGCGAAATCATTCCGCATCAATTCGCCGAGTTCATAGGATTTTAGTTTGCGTTCGCTTTTGGGTACAAGATTTATCGTTATGCCGGCCGTGTCCGCGGATGAGGAGGATCCTGAAGTAAAAGTATCCGTGGCGGCTGATCCGCCGACCACGGTCGAGAAATTCTTTATTTCCTTGTAAGCCAGCAATTTTTCCTCGACCTTAGAGACGATTGCGCCGGTCTTTTCCAGCTTGTATCCGATGGGGGCTTCAATATTAATGGTAAGATAATTAAAATCGTCGGCCGGAAAGAACTCGGTTTTAACTATTCCAAGGATTGGCAGCGCCGCCGCCGCCAGGAACAAGCCGAATACCGCCGCCAAAAAAAATTTCCTTTTCTTTTTATCGTCGATCAGCATGGCCAGATGTTTCTCGTACAATGGCAGGAAAGCGTTGATATTGGCGATGCCGTGCGACAATCTGGCGCTAAAATCGGTTTTATCGTCGTTTAAGGATTGGGCCTTTAGCTTGGCCTTTATCAGTTCGTCGCTTTTCGCTTCAAGGTAGAGCAGGCGGCGGTTTTCCCAAAGCGGTTTCTTTCCTCCGCGTTCATACCAGAATATCAGCGCGCCGACGGCAACGATGATCGCCGCGGCGATGACAGTTGAAACGATGCCGCCTTGAGCCAGGAGCGAGAGGGCGGCCAAAAACGCCAGAGAGAGGTAAATAAAGAAAAAAACGGGAGTTAAGCGCACTCTTTCAAGAACAGCGGCTAAAGGATGGTTGACCATCAGCGCGATAGCCAGCGAAGAGATAAGGGTAACCGAGAGGACGATTGGAACCGACCGGATAAAAATGCCCATAATGCCGGATGAAAAAAGCAAAGGCAAAAAGGCCCAGACCGTGGTCAGCGTCGTGGCGGTAAGTACGACCTTGAAATCGTTTAAAACCAAAAGAATCGCTTCTTCGGGCGTGAATTTTCCGGTGCGCATGTACATCTTGGTTGCCGAAACGACAACGATGGCGTCATCGACGATCAAGCCCAGCGACAGCAGTAAAGCGAAAGTTGAAAGAAAGTTCATGGTAATACCCGAAAGGCTCATTACCCCGAAAGAGACGAAAAAGACCAAAGGTATGGCCAAGCCGGCGACAAAAGCTTCTTTGAATCCGACCATCAAAAGCAGAACGCCCATTACCAGGAAAATAGTAAGGATGAAATCGTGCGTCAACTGGTCGAAATCTTCCCGGATATAATCGGATTGGTCAAGCGTTACGTCGTATCTTAATCCCGGATTTTTTGCGATGTAGGAATCAAAAGCCAGTTTCGCGGCATCCGCGGTTTCGATGATATTTCCGCCCGCCCTTTTGACGATACTGATCTCAACGGCATCCAAAGGCGCTTGGCCCGCCGAAGAGATCCGCGAATAGGCGGTTTTCTTGATGGCGGTTTCCTTAACCTCGGCTACGTCTTTTAAGTAGACGGGAGCCAGGGTGCCGCCTGCCGCTATCGGAATCTGGCCGAAAGCTTCGGCGTCGTAAACCCTCGCGTCGGCCGAGATCGAATAGACGTAGGTGCCGCCGTCAAAATTTCCGGAAGGCATCGAAAGGTTGGCGGCAGCGAGGCTTGAAGTTACCTGGTCGACGGAAACGCCGTAAAAACGGAGTTTTTCCGGCAGGCAGGAAACGGATATTTCTTTTTGGTCTCCGCCCGAAATCATCACTTCCCTTACGCCGCTGATCTTTTCCAGCTCGTCCTTGATGTTGTCGGCATGGTCGCGCAAGGCAAATCCGTCGTAGGGACCGCTGACGGCGACTGTCAGGATGGGCGTATCGTCAAGCGATATCTGGTTTACGACCGGGTCATTGGCGTTTTCCGGCAGGCTGTTCTTCAAGGTGGAAACGCTGTCGCGCACGCTCCTGATGGAGTCTTCAAGGTCTTCTTTGGCGTCGAATTCCACGACTACCGTCGAAACGGAATTGGATGAATAGGAGGTTATCGAGTCTACGCCTTTCAGCCCGGAGATCTTGGTTTCGACTTTTTTGGTTATCAATTCCTCAATGTCGGTTGGAGACGCTCCCGGGAAAACGGTTGAAACCACCGCGATCGGGATTTTTACTTCGGGATTGGATTCGCGGGGGAGTTTGAAATAGGAATACAGGCCCCAAGCCGTGATCAAAAGAATGAGCAAAATGACGACGCGGAAGCGGGAGACAAAAAAATTCAACCAGGTCTTTTTGAGCTCCGGTTTAAACTCCAGCCGGTTCAAGTATTGGTAATCGGATGATGATTTTCCTGACATGCTATTGTTCGCTGATTATTACTTTATTTCCCGGCGCGATGCCCATAACCGAAGAAATAATTTTTTGGTCCGCGTTAAAATCTCCCCAAACTTCAATTGTTTCGCCGACCAGGTTTCCCACGGTTACCGGAATCGATACGACCGTGTTTTCGCCGCTGGCGGCGTATACGTAGCTTGCCCCGTTGGTTTTAACGGCTTGGATCGGCAGCAAATAAAGCGTTTTGGATCCGCTTTTTTTGCTTTCGATGCTTAAATTCACGGTTTGGCCGGCGACGATGGGCGAATCAGCGCTGTTTTTGTCGACGATGACGATCGCTTCGGCTTTTTTCAAGGCCGGATCGATCGCCGGGGATATCCGGTAAACATAACCGACCGCCCGGCCGTCTCCGATTTCAACCCGGTCATTAATAGCAATATTAGGCAGGTCTTCGATGCTGGCATAGGTTTTGATCTGCAAAGCGCCGGGATTGATAATAGACGCGACAAGCTGTCCAAAGGCGGCCACTTCTCCGAGGCGCGCATCCAAATAGGAGATAGTGCCCGCGATTGGAGTTCTGATGACGGTTTTTTCCACTTGGGCTTCGAGAGCCTCGACCGATGCCGCGGCTTGGGCCACCATAGCTTTGGCTTGTATCAGCTGTTCTTTGGTCGATCCGGCTTTCATCAGGTCCAGCGACTGGACCGCCAGCTTCCAACTTGTTTCGGATCCGAGCAGCGAGGCTAATGATCCGGCGGCCGCTGATCGGGCCGCGGAAAGTTCGCTTTTATATCCGTCTAAAACCTGTTTTTCCGCGCCGTTGTTGGCGGTAATGGCGTTGGCTAAAGGAGAAAGATCATTTAAAAAATCGATCAAGAATTCGAGGTTTGAAGCCGCGGTTAAAATATGGTTGGAAAGATCAGCGGATCCATCCATCGACGCCAGGTCTTGTTGCCAGCTGTTCAGGCGTTTTTCCATTTCAACCCGCTTGGCTTCAGCTAAAGCCGCTTGTTCATTGCCGATCGCGCCATATCGGATCGTGGTCCCTTCGGAATTGATGATGATTAAGAAATCCGGCGAGCTGCTTGAGGGGTTCAGAAAAAATTTATCAATATGGTTTCTGACGCTGTCGTCGGCTTTGGCGTAAGAATCCCGGAGAGCCGCTTCCAGGGACAGAGCCGCTTGCCTGGCTTGGGTTTTCGAAATTTCCAATTCTTGGGGCCTGGCTCCGTTTTCCGCGGTTTGAAGAGAGGCTTGGGAACTTACCAAACCGGCTTTAGCCTGGTCGAGCTGGGCAGTCAGATCGTCATTTTTAAGCGAGACAAGAATCTGGCCCTTAGCTACGCGGTCGCCCAAGGCGACGTTGACCGATTCGACCGGAGCCGAGAATTGGCTTCGCAGATCGGCCTGGCTTATCGATTCGACCAAGCCGCTGTCCAGCGTGATCGAAGACGTTTTTTTATAATCGCTGATCGTAATCAGGCTCACCGCCGCCGCGTCTCTGGCATTTTCGCCGTTAATGGCTGCTTGCCGGATCTTAGGCAGCTGGATCAGGATTAAAATGATTATTACGGCGCAAACAAAAAAAGTCAGAATCGGGTTTTTTTTGAGAAAATCGGGAGTTGGCATGTTATTTTATTTTTTAGTATTTTCTTAGGTATCAACGTTATTACCATTTTTTTAAGCGTTTTTGCAAAAAAGGGAAGCCAGGTACGCGCCGTATTTTTTGGGCGGAATTTCCGAAAGATTGCCGTTTGCATGCAATACGTAGCAATTAACCGAATTGATCAGGACTTCCGCCGCCAGTTTAGGATTTTTGATATCGTAAACTTCCAGGATCTTACGGACCAAATTGCGTATTTTTTGCAGGTCTTCGCGGATGCTAATAATGACTTCCTGGTCCAAGCCGATCATTTTCATATCGACCAGCCTGATAACGATTTCGTCGTTAAGGCGTTTTTCGATCACTTCAACCAGGATTTTTTCAAGGTTTCTTTGCTTGAGGCGGCTTTCTTCCAAATAAATTTCCAGGTCGCTTATGATCACGGCAAGCGAATTTTTCGCGACGCTGGCATAAATATTCTCTTTGTTCTTAAAGTGGTAAAACAGGGACGGTTTGGCTATCGAAACATTTTTTGCGATCTCATCCAGGGAAGTGAGGGCATATCCTCTTTTTGAAAATAGTTTCCGGGCCGCGGCCAGGATCTTTGATTTGGTGCAGCATCGGTTATCCATGGAATTTAACGGGTAATTTTGCCATACGGTATATAAATTACCTACCGTTTGGTAGGCAGTTTGACTTAGTCTATATATCGCCATCATCTGTTTTTGTCAAACATTACAGATCGTTGTATAATTAATTGAGAAGAACCTGTTTTATCAATTATGGACCACGCGGTATCCGTCGACCTAAAATCAAACGAACTCGAACGCTTGCTGAATGGCAAAACCACGGCGATCATCCGGGGAGCGAGCGGCCGGATGTTGCCTTGCGATAAAGTTTTTCCGGGCGAGTACGTTTATTTCGTCCGCGACCTAGGAGAACAGGTTGCGGTAGCGCGCGGGTTAGTTAAAGATTGCCGCCGTTTTTCGGGCAAGGATCAGAATTCCGTAAATCTTGTGAGAAGCAATATGAAGAAAATGGGTTTTACCGATCAGGAAGCCGGAGCCTGGTCAAAACGCAAGCATATCCTGCTGGTGGAATTGGATAAAGTTTCCCGGATCGGACCGTTCGCGGTTGATTTTTTCAATCGAAAAAACTGGCTGGCCGTCGAATACATAAACAAGATCAGGAAGGATTAATAAAATTTTAGCTTTAGCAAACACCCCCGGCCGAAAGCCGGGGGTGTTTTTAGATTGGTTTTAAACCTTTGATTATCACTATCTTTGTTTAACCGTTTTTTCTTTTTTCTCGCCTTATTTTTTTATTTTGAATATCGATATCGCCATTAACAGCATGGTTGCGGTATAGGCTATGCGCCACTGGCTTGCCGTAAAATAGATCGGAGCGATCGGGTTTAAAATGACCGCGACGAAAACGAAAAGCCACATATAGGTTCTTTGTCCGGCTTTCCTGGCCGCGTAAACGGTCATTAATGCGGCGATCGTTACAACCCAATTGGTGAGCTGGCTGTAAACGTAGGGGAATGACCCGAATGTTCCAACGAGCATCACAATGGCGAATAAAGCCAGCCAATTAGAAGCTAATAATTTGTTCATGCTTATATTATAATATATATTAATATAAATGTCAATAGTTATGTCCGTCTGTCCGTCCGGCCCGTTTTTCCCGCTTTTTGCATAAGGACGATTGTTGTATAATGGATTAATAATTTTTTGCTTATCAAAAAGTTTGAACCTATTCGACATATGACCCCGAAAAGCTATTGGAAAATATTTCTTTTCCTTTTTTTATTGGTTTCTGCTTTGGCGTTATCCGCAGCGTTATATTATGCCGCAAATATTGTTGAAGCGCCTGTGTTGATCCATAAATGGTTCGATAAAAAGCCGATCGGCGCGCCTGGCCCTGATGAGGCAATAGTTACCCGGGTCATCGACGGCGACACCATTGAAGTAGCCGGGCCAAAAACCGTAAGGCTGCTGGGTATCGATACCGATGAAAAAGGCGGGCGCTGCTACGGCGCGGCTAAAACCCGGCTAAAAGATTTGGTCTTGGGCAAGCCCGTAAGGCTGGAGGCCTCCGGAAGCGATACGGACCGGTATGGCCGAAGCTTAAGATATGTTTTTGCGGAATCGCAAAATATAAGCCTGGTCTTGTTAAGCGAAGGTTTAGCCGAAGCTTATTTGTTTGACGATAACCATAAATACCGCGATGAAGTGAAGTCGGCCGAAAGCGGGGCTAAAACCGCCAAGCGCGGGTGCGAATGGGCAGAAAGACCGCAGACTAACCATCCGGATGAGGAACCGGCTAATACCAATGATTTACGTTAAAAAGCTGGATAGGCTTACCGAAAATGACTTATCGCAAGCGGGATTTAAAGCAGTTTCGCTAGCCAGAGTGGTTAAAAAAGGAATTTTTACTCCTTCCGGTTTTGTGGTAATGGCGGCCGCGTTCGATCGGTTCTGCAAAGATGCCAAGATCGATGGGCCTTTAAACGAATTGCTTAAAGGATGCGATATCAAGAATTTGCCGGATCTTTCCAGGAGAAGCTCCGCAATTTTCGATTTGATCATTAAACATCCGATCCAAAAAGAAATTGTGCATCAAATCGACGGCGCTTTCGATATGTTGAATACCAGTTATGCCGCTGTGAGGTCATCGGTCGCTATCGAAGGCGGTTTTTCAGCGGCTTCGGCTGCCGTTCCTGCCGGAAGTTTTTTAACAGTTGCTCATCCGGATCTGAATGAGCGGATAAAAGATTGCTGGGCATCCGCTTTTTCAGCGCCCGCGCTCGTTTATTTTCTCAAATTAAGCGTTGATCCGGAAAAAATCCGGCCGGCGGTGCTGGTACAAAGAATGATCAACAGCGAAATTTTCGGTACGGCTTTTTCGAGGCTCGCCGATCGAGCGGGAAAGGAGCGTCTGGTTATTGAGGCGCGCCAAAGGTTTGGCGGGCCGACGCCGCCAAGAAAAGCACTGCCGGAATGCTACGACTTAAATATCGATCCGCTTTATATCATTGCAAAAAAAGCGGCTGGCCGGTGCCGAATGACTGGTTATCAGGGAAATTCTTTTGCTTTGCGCCGTTCTTCTGCCGGCCGCATAACGCAAATACTGACCGATGACCAGATAAAATGGCTGGCTCAAGCTGTAATAAAAATCGACGGGATACTTGGCTCTCCCCAGGATGTGGAATGGAGTTTTGCCTCCGGCAGGATTGCTATTCTCCGGTGCCGTCCTATAGCGGCGGGCGGCTGCTTTTCGAATAAAGAATGCGTTTGGTCAAACGCGAACATTTCGGAAATTCTGCCCGGAATCGTTCTGCCTCTGGTTTCTGGCAACATGATTTATATTATTGAGCCGGCCTTGTTATCCGTTTTGCCGGTTGAAAGGAACGAGAGGCTGCTCCGGGATTTTGAAGGCCGGCTGTATTTTAATGCGACAGCCGTTGCCGGGTCGCTCGCGAAGGTGACTAAACTGAAGAAATTTCCCATTGAAAATTTCTTTGGCGGGCGCGGCGGCGGCGGACGGCTGGAAATTTCCTTTTCCGGAAAACTGGGATTGATGTCCTATTGCGCCAAAGTTTTTTTTCATTCGCTTGCGGCGTCCCATAAATTTAAAGCCCGGATAGGCGGTGCCGATAAAATGGCTAAAGAATTCGATCGCCGAGTTTCGGCTTCTCGCGATTTGCCTGATTTGCTGGTTTTGGAATCGGAAATCTCCTCATACGCTGGATCGGTCATGGCTGGCGCCAGTACTTTGCTTTATCCGCTTGCCTATTTTTATATTTTTACCTATTTATGCCAAAAATGGCTTAACGATAAGACCGGTGAAAAAGCTAATGCGTTTATGGCATCGGGTTCCCGGCAAATTGAAATGCTGGTGTCATTTGAGGCGCTTTGGGACTTGAGCCGCGCTATTAAAAACAACCGCAGCTTGTCCCACCGGTTTCTTAAAGCCGCCACGATATCAAAGGCGCTCGCTGTTTTGGTTGAGTCCCGGGAGATAAGCGCCGCATGGATGCTGTATCTTGAGAAGTACGGACACCGATGCGCCAATGAGGCTGATTTTTCACGGCCGCGCTGGAAGGAAAATCCGAGTTTTTTGATCAACACCCTTAAGCTTTATTTGGGAGCATCCGAGGACGCTGACCCGACTTCAAGGATCGAGAAACTGGCCAAGCGGAAAGAAATGCTTCTTTGGGAAACCAAGAGGCTGCTTCCAAATTGGAAATTCGCCATTTTTAATAAAATTTTACGATCGGCGGAATCCGCCCAAATTTTGCGCGAACAATTCAAATCGGTTCTGATTGGTTTGCTTTTCCCGCTAAGATCGGTTTACTTAAAAATTGGTTTGGCATTCAAGGAAATAGGCGCTTTAAGGGAAGCCTCGGACGTTTTTTTTCTGACACGCGACGAAATTGACGCCGTGCGCCGCAAAGCTCTTGAGGCTGATCCTAAACTGGCGGCTTTGGTGAAGCGCCGGAAAAGCGAATACAAACGGTCAGCGGCCTTTACTATGCCCGACGTTTTTAAAGGCAAGCCTAATCTTCTGCCTGTCGCAGATTTATCGCCGGGCAGCAAAAAAGTTGAGGCGTTGCAGGGATTGGGCGTGAGTTCCGGTATGGCGCAAGGCGTTGCCCGGGTAGTAGAAAAAATTGACGATATTTGGAAGGTTCGTCCCGGAGAAATTCTGGTTTGCGACCACCTTGATCCGGGTTGGACGCCGGTTTTTGTAGTCGTTAAAGGCGTGGTTTCCAATACCGGAGGCTTGCTTTCCCATGCTTCGATCGTGGCGCGGGAATACGGTTTGCCTGTAGTATCCAATATTGCCGCCGCGACCGGAAAAATCAAAGACGGCCAGAGAATATTGGTTGACGGCAATCGAGGCTTGGTGAAGGTTATCGAGTGAGGCGGCGATCGCTGGCAGCCCGAAAAGAACGCCAATAAAATCAATGCTTTTCCGCTTTTCATTTTTTTTATTTTATCCTGTATAATAAACTCAGAATAAAAAAACGGGGCGATGAGAAAGGAGGAACAATAAAGCCATATGAAATTTGGCATTTTATGATTTTTCAATCGCCCAGCAAAAAAAAGGATGAATCCATCCGGCGCGGTTTTAGGCCGATATTCGCGCCGATGAAACATATTTAGATCCATTGATGCACAAAAGCGTACCCGTTAAAATCTTAATGTTCGGATGGGAATTTCCTCCCTTCAATTCCGGCGGTTTGGGCGTTGCCTGCGAAGGTCTGGTGCGCGGTTTGGCATCCAACGGCGCGCGGATAACTTTTGTATTGCCAAAACCGGTAGCTTTGGCTTCAACGGCCTGCCGTTTCGAGTTTGGCGAGGAAGAATCGGGAATGATAACCATGAAAAAGGTGGATTCAATTCTTGCTCCTTACCTGAATTCCCGTACTTATAACGAAACCTACCGAAGGCTGGCCGCCCAAAAAAAGCGCGACATTTACGCTCGCGATCTGGTGAGCGAAGTTTTTCGGTACGCGCGCAATGCCAAGCGAATCGCGAAAACTGCCGATTTTGACGTGATCCACTGCCATGATTGGTTGAGTTTTCCGGCCGGACTGGCGGCCAGGGAAGTTTCGGGAAAGCCTTTGGTTTTCCACGTTCATGCCACCGAGTACGACCGCGTGGGCGAAGGTTCGCTGAACCCCGATATTTACGTGATTGAAAAAGAGGGCTTTAAGAAGGCTGATGCCATTATTGCGGTAAGCGATTACACGAAACGCGTGATCTGTAGCCGCTACGGAGTGGATCCGGCAAAGGTGAGCGTTGTTCCCAATGCCGTTGAGCCAAACGATTACCGGACGGAATTTTTGGATCTGAATTTCAAGAAGAACGGAAAAAAGATGGTGCTTTTCGTGGGCCGCCTCACGTATCAAAAAGGACCGGATTATTTTTTACGCGCGGCGCAAATGGTTTTGAGAAAAGATCCGGATGTATATTTTGTCTTTTCCGGTTCTGGAGATATGGAGCGCTGGCTGATCGAGGAATCGGGGCGTTTGGGGATCTCGGATCGCGTGATCTTCGCGGGTTTTTTGCGCGGCGCTAATCTGGCCAGGCTTTATAAAATGGCCGATCTTTACGTGATGTCGTCGGTATCGGAACCTTTCGGCCTAACAAGCCTTGAGGCAATGGCCAGCGGCACGCCTATTTTAGTTTCCAGGACATGCGGGGCTTCCGAAATGATCAGCCATTGCCTGAAAGTGGATTTCTGGGATGTTGACCAAATGGCCGCGAAAATGCTGGCGGTCGTGAAATACCCGGCGCTTGGCCGGTGTCTTAGCGAGAACGGTTTTGGAGAAGTCCGGAATTTTTCCTGGCAGGAATCGGCGAAAAAATGCCTGTCGGTCTACGACCAAGTATTGCAAGCTTAAACGATAAAAAATTTTCAATTTTCAATTTCTAATTTTCAATTAATGCTTGGAAGCAGAGAATCAGCGATTGAAAATTGCAAACAAATTACATGCCAGCCATTTCCTTATATCTCCATTGCCATCAGCCGCAGAGGATGAAAAAATACTCGGTTTTCGATATCGGGTCGAGCAATCCTTATTTTGATGAAGCGATGAACGGCGCGATCCTGGATCGGATCGCCAAAAAAAGCTACTTGCCGACGAACCGGATGCTTTTAGAGCTGATCAGGAAGTCGCTTGGGAAGTTTAAGGTGAGCATGAGCATTACCGGCGTTCTTTTAGAGCAGCTGGAAAGCAGATTTCCCGAAGTGTTGAAAAGCTTCCAAGACCTGGTTGAGACCGGTTGCTGCGAGCTAGTTTCCGAAACTTATTACCATTCGCTGGCCGCGCTTTATTCCAAGGATGAATTCGTGAGCCAGGTGGATCAGCAGAAAAAAAAGTTTGAGCAGCTGTTTTCCTTTACGCCTGCGGTTTTCCGCAACACGGAGCTGATGTATACCAACGCGGTTGCCAAGACCGTGGAGGAAATGGGTTTTACCGGTATTCTGGCTGAAGGATGGGATAAGGTGCTGGGCTGGCGGAGCGCGAATTTTGTTTATCGCGCCAAGGATACCAATATCGCCCTGCTGATGAGAAACTACCGTTTGAGCGACGATATCGCGTTCCGTTTTTCCAACCGAGGGTGGAAAGAATGGCCGCTTACTTCGGAAAAGTATGCCGATTGGGTCAACCAAACCAATATCGGGGACGCGGCCCAGACGGTCAATTTGTTTATGGATTACGAAACTTTCGGGGAGCATCAATGGGAAGAAACCGGGATATTCGATTTTTTCGAGGCGTTCGTGTGGCGCGCATTGGAACATCCGCAGAACAGTTTTAAAACTGTGTCGGAATTGATACAATTATATGAACCGGTCGATTGCGTCGATGTGCCCTATCCGCTGTCCTGGGCCGATACCGAGCGCGATTTGAGCGCGTGGCTTGGCAACCAAATGCAGCAATCGGCGCTCCAAAGGGTTTACGCGCTGGAGGGGGCAATTAAGGGAATCGGCGATCGGGATCTGCTGGATGACTGGCGGAAGCTGCAAACTTCGGATCATTTCTATTATATGTGCACCAAATGGTTTTCCGACGGCGACGTCCATAAATATTTCAATCCTTATGAAAGCCCCTACGAATCATACATTGCGTTTATGAACATTATCGGAGATCTGGAAATGAGGATAGCCGGCGCGATAGGAGAAAAAGAGCGGATCGAGATCGGCGCAAGATCGATCAAAAAGGATATCGCAAAGGAAATAGCGCGCGAGAGAAAAAAAGAGGAGCTTAAAAATAAGAATAAAAAAGGAATTTAAAAAGGTCGCAAGCAATGAACTTAAGGTGCGTCTAACCGTTGACCGGGAAGCGCGCTTAAGAAAAAAAATGGTAAAAAAAACAACAACGGCTAAAAAAGCGGCGTTCGAAGCGCCCATTGACAAACGGTTTTGGCTGAATAGCGGCAAGGTGATTGCCGGTTTAAGCGACTTGGGTGCCGTCTTGGAAAAAATGGAAGATTCCATATGGAAATTCCATGTAACCAAGGATAAGAACGATTTTGCCAACTGGATCGAGGATGTTTTCCAGGAAAAGAAGCTGGGGCTGGCGATCCGGAAAGCCAAGACCGCGAAAGCGGCCGCAAAGCTGATAAAAAGCAAAACCGAAAGCGCTAAGCTCTGGACATTCTTTTAAGCCGCCGCAGAATTAAGCGGAATTTTTGGCAGTGTTTTTATGCGCGTATTCAGGCAAGCATGCTTTTAAGCAAGTGTGTTTCATATAGGTTGATATGGAAGAAATATCTAAAAAAACAATCGTAGCGGAAGCCGATCTGGCTTTCGAGATCTCATGGGAGGTTTGCAACAAAGTAGGCGGAATCAATACGGTTTTGGCGACCAAGGCTGTTCAGATGCAAAAATATTACGGCCCCGGTTATTACCTGGTTGGCCCGTATCTGGACAGCAGCGCCAAGAATTTTTTTGAAGAGCGTAAACCGGAGCGCGAGTTGCAGGAGATTTTCGATTCATTGGCCGCGGAGGGAATCAATTGCCATTTTGGCCGCTGGATCATCGATGGCGAGCCCAAAGTTATTTTGGTTGATTTTAGCGCCCTTTGGAAGGACATAAACCAGTTCAAATGGCAGTTATGGGACGCATATCAGATCGATTCGCTAAATTCAATTCGCGAGTTCGACGAACCGGTTGTCTGGGGTTTCGCGGTTGCGAAACTTTTGGAGAAATTGAGCCAGGCTTATGAAAAAGAGAAGATCGTAGCTCATTTCCACGAATGGCTGGCCGGGGCGGCGCTTCTGTTCGCAAAAAAATTCGGCGTTAAAACGGCGACGGTATTTACCACTCATGCCACGTCTTTAGGGAGGAGCATGGCTTTCGCGAATGTTGATTTTTACACTATCCTGGACCAGATCGATGCGCAGAAAGAAGCTTATCGTTACGGCATAGCCGCCAAGCATCTGCTGGAGCGCGCCGCCGCTTTGAATTGCGATATCTTCACAACGGTGTCCGAAATTACCGGCGTGGAATGCGACCGCTTTTTGAACCGGATGCCGGATGTTTTTTTGCCTAACGGCCTGGATTTGTCCAAATCGACCAGCTTCGAGGAAGTGGCCGTCAAGCATCATATCCAGCGCGGCCGGATTCGGGAATTTCTGTTTTACTATTTTTTTCCTTATTACACGTTCGACTTGAAAAACACGCTTTTTTACTTCATTATCGGGCGCTATGAATTCCATGCCAAAGGGATAGATCTGCTGATCAAATCTCTGGGCGAGATGAACAACAGGCTGAAGGAAGAAAAAAGCAAAAAAACGATTGTAACGTTTTTCTGGATCCCGGCCGGGGTAAACGGAATCGAGGAGGAGCTTTTGGAAAACCGGAGCGGGTACAACGATGTTAAACAATTCGTCGAGGAAAATTCCCAGGATATGGTCGAAAGCTTTGTCAACTCGATCTTAACCGGAAAAACGCTGAAAGACACCGATGTATTCGACGATAAAACCCACGACATCCTGGAAAGAAAATTAAAAAAGACCAAACGCGAAGGAAACCCGCTTATCTGCACGCACCGTTTAAGCAGCCACGACGAAACTATTATGAACGCATTCCAGGAAGCGGGTTTGGCGAATGCCAAAAGCGATAGGGTCAAGGTTGTATTCTATCCGGTGTATCTGACCGAACACGACGGTATTTTGAATTTAAACGTCCAGGGAGCGATCCAAGGTTGCCATCTGGGTATTTTTCCCTCTTATTACGAGCCTTGGGGATATACTCCGTTGGAAGCGGCGGTGGAAGGGGTTGCCGCGGTAACAAGCGATATGTCCGGAGTCGGGCGCTTTATGAGCCATGTTCCGCGCGATAACAACCAGCCGGGAATTTTTGTGATCAATAATTTCGGAAAGGATGCCTCTGAAGCGGGAAAGCAGCTGTCGGGAGTATTGTACGATTTTTCGACACTGACTCGCAAAGACCGCGTCGAGAACAAGATCAAGGCTCGCGAACTGGTTGAATATTGCGACTGGGCCAATCTGGCGCAAAATTACATTGAAGCGCATAACAAGGCTTTGAAAGCTTCAAAGAGCCGCGCCTAAAGCGTGTCAGAATATTTTCCGATGAAGATAATCCACACCCTTGAAAAAGAATTTACCGTCCAAAAGGAGATAAAAAGCCAGGAACAGCTTGGCTTGATTTTGGCTGATAATTCGGGCGGATTCCTCTGGCTTGACGGCAGTCCGTCCAGCCGCTACCAGGGTTGGTTTTTTTCGCCGCCGGATATCCGCGGCAAGAAAATGATCAAAGTCCTTGAAAGCATTGAGATTGCCGGTTCGGGCCCGGTTGATGAATTGAGGAACAATTTTTGTTCTTTTGACCGCGTCAGAGGGGATGTGTCGGAAAAATTTTTTTTAACACCCGGCTATGACGGCCTGGTGTATGAAACGAACCGCAAAGTTACCTGCGATCTTTATTTCGACGTGGCCGAATGCAACGACCATAGCGATTGGGACCGGTATTACAAAATCTCGCGCCAAGACGGGTACACGATTATTGAATATTCCCATCCGGGAATGCTTTGCGAAAAATTATACATCGCTTTAAGGTTCGACGGAGGCGACAACGGATTGCCCCCTAATTGGGTCAGGCGGGATTACTCGTATGACCACTCGAGAAATTCCCCTCCCTATGAACGGTATGTTTTCCGGGCGCTGAATGTTACTGCGTCAAAAATCGTTATGGCGGTATCGTTTGATGCGGGCAAAGCTAAAGAATTGGCGCGTTTCATTTATCAAAATTACGAACGTTTAAAGCTGGCAAAAATTAATGAATGCAAGAAGTTATTTCGCTCTTTCATTGGAAATAAGCATATTAAGGAAAAGCAGCTGAAAAACAAGGATTTGATCGCCAACGCTTTTTGCGCGCTTACTTCTTTGAATTCCTTTGTCGTTAAGGCCGGGGAATTTTCCGGCATGTTCGCGGGCTTGCCTTGGTTTTACCAGTTCTGGAACCGTGACGAGGGAGTTTGCCTTAAAGCGCTAGCCGAATTCAATCCCAAAGCCGCGCAAAGCATTTTCGCAAGGCGCCTTCTGGAAATGGAGGTTTTTGAATACAAAACCAAGACAGCTGACGAGGCTGGGTGGTTTTTTCTGCGTTCGGGCTGGATGATTTCTGAAGGGCTGCTCGGAAGCGCGGAAAAAAAGCGGGTTATCGAGGCTTTGAGAAAAACGATCGACCGCGATATTGCCGAAAGGACGGTTGGAGGTTTGGCTTACAGCCAGTCCCAAGAAACCTGGATGGATAGTTTGAGCCGGGCGGGCGCGTTAATCGAGATCCAGGCAATGAGGCTGGCAATGTACCGTTTGGCCAAGGATCTGGCCGTTTCTCCGCGGAGCAAAGAGCGGTATGCCGGGCTTGAAGCCGCTTTATTGCGCTTGGTGCGCAAAAACTTCTGGGACGGAACCCGCCTGGCCGACGGTTTCGATCCGAAATCCGGACAGCCCGATTGGACCTTAAGGCCGAATATTTTCCTGGCCGCTTACGCCTATCCGAAGCTGCTGGACAGGGAAGAATGGATTAAATGCTTTAAAGGTGCCTTGCAAAAACTCTGGCTTGACTGGGGAGGGCTGGCCACTATCGACAAGACCCTGCCGGAATTCCATGACGGACATACCGGCGAAAATCCGGCTAGCTATCACAACGGAGACAGCTGGTTTTATCTAAATGACCTGGCCGCGATCGTTTTAAGCCGTTTGGATCAAAAGCGTTTTGACTATAATATAAAAAAGATATTCGAGGCCGGATCCTACGACCTTTTATGGACCGGAATATCCGGATACGCCGCGGAGCTTAGCCCGGCGAGCCATTTCGACTCGGCTGGTTCTCCGGCCCAGGCGTGGACCAGCGCAGCCTTTTTGGAATTGCTGATGGAGGCGGGAAAACAGGTGATTAAGGATCGCAACCAGTGACCAAAGAAGCCGGATTTTTAAATAATGAGAACTTTTTAACCCTATTTTTTGACAAAAAGAATAATATTATATATAATAATGTTAACCTATCAAAGGGGGAATAGATACGAAGGGTCTTCAAAATATCGATATCGGTAAGGATGTCATCGTGAGCGCTACCGTGGGATTTATCCTGTATTACTGGGTATTACATTTAAACCAAAACCTTGAAGCCGCGGTTCTGACCTGCGTGGCTTTTTCTATAGGCCTTATCTGGGTTGGATTGCGGCAGATCGACCGGAAAAGTACGGTCAATGATCTTGATACTTTCAAGGATTTGATAGTTTCGGGCGCGATAGCCGCGTTGCTTGGATACTTATTGTATTGGTACCAAGATTTGCAGGTGGCGGCGGCATCCGGCGGTATTCTTACGGCGCTAGCCGTTTGTATCTTTCTGTTTAGGGAGGATGCAAAAAAAATGGCGTTAAAGGGAGCGGGTAAAACCTAGCTTCTTTTTTTATCGTTTGCGGCGCATCGGAGGCAGTTAACAAATTAATAAAAAACACTATAATGAAAACATAAACAAAAAATCATGGGCAGAAAGGCAAAAAACAAAAGCCATGCCGGCTTTTATTTAATCGTAATTTTGGGAGCTGCGGGGCTGGGATTATACTGGCAATTTTTTAGCGCGGAAAAAAAACTCGACCAGCCTTTGCCTTCAGTGGAAGTTCCCAGAAAAGAGGCGCCGGTGGTGAAGACGCCGCCCAAAACCGGAGAAAAGACATATTCCATGGCCGGTTTAAACGACGACATCAAGAAATTGCTGGTTGCCAAGCTGTTATCCGTATCGCCCGTTTACCGTGAGCTTGGTTTAAGCGCCGTTGATGAGGCGCGGGCCGCGGCGTCGGAAACCGTTGATAACTATTCTTTCGCGTTTGATTACCGGGGATCGCGGTATATTGTTTCCGCCGATTATACCGGCGGAGAGCATTGCTGTTTTGGATGGTATGCTTTTACGCTGGATGCCCAGAATATTTTAAACCCCGTTTTATCAACTGTTTCGATGGCCGACATGGGAAATGTTTATCCGGAAGGCGAAGAAAATCTAGTGGAAAAGGACGGCAATCTTTATTTGAAGCTTGCCGATGACCGTTTGATGTATTTTTGCGGCTCCTTTCAGGATTCTCCCATGATCTACCGGTATTTCCAGCTGGCGGATGGAAAATTAACCGAAAAAAACCAGGATTTTAAAAGCGAATTTATCCAGGCGGCTCAAAAAAACGAACTGGATCTGGAGAAATATTACAATACTTCGAAAAATTCATATCCCGATACGGATTTGCCGGCGGCGCGCTGCCGCTATTTCGCGGAACGGGCCGCCAATTATTTGGCGGCGGGCGAATCGGATAAAGCCTGGGAGGGTTTCGACGCCCTTTACGCGAAGCTGGCGCCGATGAATCCTTACCGGCCCGCTGACGCAAGATTTTCCACGCCTCAGGAAATCAAGACCGACATTCAAGGGCGGCTGAAGGGCGAGTAGATACGCGGGCAACCGGCATTTTTTTTGCGCGGCCATTGACTGGGGCCGTTTTTTGAATTACGAAATAAGCAATCGCATAGGAGGATGGTATTAATGGAATATGAAGGGTTTCAACAGCTGGTACCAGACACGGCACGAGAGATAGAACGGCGCTTAATGGTTTCA
The DNA here is from genome assembly GCA_022710775.1 of Patescibacteria group bacterium. GTDB lineage: Bacteria > Patescibacteriota > Minisyncoccia > Minisyncoccales > UBA5738 > CAINCQ01. Next base: position 110,960 of record JAKLGH010000001.1, on the reverse strand, counting down.
GGATATGTTAAGAAGGTGCCGCTGGAAATGATCGCTCAAAAAGCGATCAGCGAAACAACCAAGATCTTTCACAAGAAAGACGGCCGCCGGAATCTGTTGATCTCCTACGAAAGCGAGAAAATTAATTCTGACTTCGACGGGATAGCTTATTTTTCTGAAGTGGCAACTTCGGTCTTGTATACGGTATTGCCGCCAAGATCCGGTTATAGAAGGTGTCTTATCTATAACCACGGCCGGCAAATTCTTGACTATCAGGATCTTGCCGTGAACGGTTGTGAAGGCAACCAGTATGAAAAGACCGATTCAGTCCAAGTTCCGGGTACGCAGACCCTGTTCGTCTTCAACTATCCCTGCGAACTGATCGACGCGATCATAATGGCGATCAGAGAACACGAGCGGCAGGTTAAGGATCGGGCCTTGGCGGAAAAAAGAGAGGCAAAGAAAAAACGGGCGCAGCTTACTTTAAAGCAGTTTTTTCCTTAATTCTTTTATAATTTTCCGCTTTAAGGCGATAAAAAATCCTGGAACATGATTCCAGGATTTTCTTATGCCGGTTTTGCTCCGTCTTCAATCAAATTCACGTGTGGCAGCTGTGAGGCGGTTTTTGACGTTTTCGACCGGATAAAGCGAGACTTCTTCGGTGAGTGATTCTTTTTCGTAATAACTGAAAGGGTTGTCGAGATCGCGGATGAGGAAAAGCAGGTAAATAAGAATGAAGCTTACGAACGCCAAAAAGAAAATACTTTCATAATAAGGTTCGATCTTAACAAACAAAAACCCGGCCACCAGAAGCATGGTGATGATTTCGGCGATTGCGTAAGCGGCTTCCGAAAAATTAGTTTCGCGGATGGTGTGGATGCGGTTGACAACTTTTCGGATCAGATGTTGTTCGGATTTGAGTCGGGCGATGAAGTTTGGCTGGGTAAGGCTTTCGACAGCGATAAAGCAGTCGTTGAAGCCCGATATCTTATCCATCAGCGCACCGGTTTTCACTTTTTTCCTGGTCCAGTTCAAAAAAGCCTGCGCGAAAGCGATGCAATAGGCGAGGCCGTCCCTGGCTTCCTTGGCTTTTTTGGTTTTGGCAATAATGATGAATTCGTCGGCGACGGTCTCAATGCTTGACGCCAGCTCGGCTGGAAGCTTTTCGCTTTCTTTATAATCGCTTAAAACGCCGGTTATTAAAAAACCTACCAGAAAGATGTTGGCCGAAATAAGCGCGGTGAAAAGCGGGGACAGCGAAAAATATTCCCAGCCGTAGTAATGGGTGATCGACTTGGCCGCGACCGCGGCAAAAACAAAAGGCAAAACCTTTAAAGTGAGCTTCCATTTGGGCTGGATTTTAGTCATAATGGTATTCGATTATTATTAGTCGATATATCTTTATAACAAGCAATACGGCGTTAAACAAGCCATTAAGATAAAGAAAAAAGAGAGATAATTTCTCTCTTCAATAATCAGCCGTCTAATCCGGCTTTTGCGTAAACATCGGCCAGGTTTTGGCCAAAGTATGCTTTGCCGTTGTCAAGCCTGGTCAGGCTTATGACGGCGAATTCATCGTAAGATGTCGCTACCGGTCCGAGCCATGCGTATTTTCCGCTAATGTTATACAGGTTCAAAGGTTGGACGCAATGTCCGGGCACGTGGGATACGGCATCAAGCTGTTGGATGTTTTGGGCCGCGCCCAAACTGTCGATTGACTCATTGATCGGGTAAAGCATCAGCTTGATCGGCAGTTTGGCGGCGTTTGCGACGACATACGCGGTCAGGCTGTGGCTGTCGTCGTTTGGATTGCCCATGGCCGCGGCGTAGTAAAGGCGGCCGTCATTGCCGCAAAGCGGTTGCAGGGCGGACGTTTGGCCGGCTACGATCTTGATTTCTCCGATATCGTCTTTACGGTATGACAGATCCTTAACGGGAGCGGTTATGCCGTTTTTGGAGAACAAGGTGTTCCAGAAACCGTGCGGGTATAAGCCCCACCAGCGAAGATATTGGGTGACGGTTTCGCCTTCGTATGATCGCTGGACCCATGCGGGTATTTCGGAAACGCCGTATTTTGCCATTTGGCCTGTCTCCGGATCGGTGACCACAATGCCCGCCGGTTTATCGCCCGTAATGCCCCAGACTGAAGGCAAGTCAAGCACTGTCACATAAATCGGGTTGCCGTTCCCGTCCAGCTGGAAGATCGAGTCGCCTTGCCAAAAGGTTGGATACTTGGCCCAGATGTGCCGTTTTAAGTCGTGTCCGAATATGGCCGAGGGAATATAACGCAAGCTATGTCCTTTGACATATTGGACTTCCGGGGACTGGTTTTCCGCCGAAAGCATCAAATAGCCCTCGGTGCCCTTGTTGCCCAAAACCCAGGCTTGGGTGGTGCCCGCGTAAGCGAGCGGCAATAAATAATTGAGCTTGCCGTTTACCACTTGCCAGCGGGCCTCATCGATCTTGGCTTGGTTGCCAAGTTCTCCCAGCTTGTTGTTTCCCAGCCGAATGGCGTTATTGCTGCTAATAAGGATGATATGGCTGGTATTCAAAAGGTTTAAATCGGGTTCTTCGAGCTCTGCCAGGTTGTAAAGCGCCGTTGTGTTAGCCGGTTCCGAAATGATTGCCAATCCCAGCATCGCGCAAAATAATACAACTCCGCCGAAAAAGAAGGGCAGCACCTTTCTGTCGTGCTTATCATCGGATTTGAATCTGGCGAATTCATTGGTTATGGAGTTAAAGATCTTTCCGCAAGCAACGTTGGTCGCAAGATACAGCAAAATGTTGACAGGAATCAGCGTCATCTGGGTTAAATAGAGAAACAGGCCGTTTAAGGTCGCGCCCAAAACAAAACCCAGGGCGGAGCGTTTTTTCCAATTTTTACCTGTGGCTGGATCAATCCAGCAAAGGCTGAACAAGAGCCAGACGACGAATATCCATTTATCCATTTCAATCCTTTTCCCGCGCGTTGTTAAGGTGCGCATTTCAAACTGGCCGAATAATAATATAATAAATTTATTTTGTCAAGAAAAGCGATATTAACTTTAAGAAGGGGGATGGGCAATTAGCCAATGTGAAAAAAACGCGATAGGATTTTTATTTTTTCGGGGAAAGGGAAGACTAGCTAAATTTAACCATGTTTCGGCATAGCGGCGCGGCAAAATTCATTCCCAAATTGATCATTGACAACAAAAGTCCAAAGATGGTAAGCTAAAACCGACAATAATAGTCGGCGTTCATTTTTAAATTAAAAGCCGACTAAAAAGGTCGGTATTAGTTTGAGCCGGCCAAACCTATCCATGAAAATATCGACCAAAGCGCAATACGGCCTGCGCGCCATGGCCTATCTGGCCAAAAATCAAAAAAAGGTTTGTCCGGCTGCCGAGATCGCGGCGGCTGAAAACATTTCCCCCGACTATCTGGAAAAAATCATTTCCCGGCTTGAAAAAAGCGGTTTTTTGGCCAGCAAAAAAGGCAAAACCGGCGGATATGTCCTGGCCCGAAGCCCCGGCAACATCCGCTTGGGCGACTTGATCGGAGTTTTGGAAGGCCGAAAAACCTTGGTGCGGTGCCTTGACGGCAAATGCCCCAAATGCCGCGGTTGCGTGGCCAAAGGAGCTTGGGAGTCGATCCAAGCCAAGATCGATGCGATGCTGGACAAGATAACGCTTAAAGACATCATTGAAGGCAAAGTTTAACCCCGCGTCCAATTTTATTTCTAAGATTATATTCTAAAAATTATTATTAATAAGTTTAACATTAATGATCAAGGATCAAAGATTAACGATCAATGATCATTGGCAACCACATGGTAAAAAAAACAACTAAAAAAGCAAAAAATTCTGTCCGCCGCGTTTATATGGATTACGCAGCGGCTACTCCGGTTGATCCCAAGGTCGCCAAAAAGGTCAATGCGGCCTTAACCGGTGTTTTTGCCAATTCAATGTCGTTTCATTCTTACGGCCAGGCCGCGAGAGCAGTTTTGGAGGAAAGCCGCGCCATTCTGGCCCAAATGATCGGAGCTCAGAGCCGGGAGGTTTTTTTCACCTCCTCGGCGACCGAAAGCAATAATCTGGCGATCAAGGGCGTGGCGTCCGCCAACAAACACAAAGGCAACCACATCATTATTTCCTCGATCGAACATGCTTGTATCATGGAATCGGCGAAATGGCTGGAGTCCCAGGGCTTCACAGTGACTAGATTGGGCGTGGACAGCTTCGGGCAGGTCAATCCTCAAGACGTGGCCAACGCCATCAACCAGTCCACTGTTATGGTTTCGGTGATGCATGCCAACAACGAGATCGGAACGATTCAGCCGATCGAGGAGATCGGAAAGATCTGCCGCGAAAAGAACGTTCTTTTCCATACCGATGCCGCCCAGACTTTCGGCAAGATCCCGGTCAATGTCAAAAAAATGAATGTCGACCTGCTTACGGCGAGTTCCCAAAAGATCTATGGTCCGAAAGGCGCGGCATTGCTGTATGTCCGCGAAGGAGTCAAGATCGATCCTGTGATCCATGGAGGCGGCCAAGAATCGGGTTTGCGCGCCGGCACCAGCAATGTTTTAGCTATTTACGGCTTTGCGCTGGCGGCGCTGGAAGCCAGGCGCAATATGGCGCGAGAAACGCCCCGCTTGAAAAAAATGCGCGACCGGCTGCAGGCGGGCATATTAAAATCCATCGAAGGCTCGCATTTGAACGGCCATCCGCAAAAACGCGTACCCAATATTTTGAATGTCTGGTTCGAGTTTATCGAAGGCGAATCCCTGATCATCCAGCTTGACCTTCGCGGCATTGCCGCCTCGACCGGTTCAGCGTGTTCCTCGGCCAAACTGGCGCCGAGCCACGTCCTGATCGCGGCGGGCATGAAGCCCCAGGAAGCCCACGGATCTTTACGCTTGTCCCTGGGACGTTTTTCCAAGGATTCCGACGTTGATTACGTTTTAAAGGCCTTGCCAGCAATAATCCAAAGGCTGAGAGAAATCTCTCCCTTTAAAAAAAGTGAAGAAACCAACTCGTAAGCTATGCCCCGCCCAGACCGGCGGCGCCTATACCGACAAGGTCATCCGGCATTTCCAAACTCCGCATAATTACGGGAAAATGGAAAATCCCGACGGCGTTGGCAAGGTCGGTAATATCGTTTGCGGCGACGTGATGTGGCTTTATGTCAAGATCGGCAGGAATGCGGCGAAGAAAGAGATCGTGCAGGACATCAAATTCGAGACTTTCGGCTGCGTGGCGGCCATTGCCACATCCAGCGCGATAACCGATATGGCTAAGGGCAAAACTTTGGAAGCCGCGTTGAAGATCGATAAAGCCGGGATCGTCAAAGAACTGGGCGGGCTTCCCCCCGTTAAATTGCATTGCTCCGTCCTGGCGGCCGACGCGCTGGCTGAAGCGATCTATGATTATTACCAAAAAAAGGAACGCGTTATTCCCAAGGATCTGGAGGAAAAGCATCAACGCATCGCGGCTGAAAAGAAGATCATTGAGGAAAAGTACAAAGATTGGGTGGACATAGAAGAAAAAATCCAAAGCAAGCGCGCCGGGTGATTGCAATTGCCGCCTTTAAAGCTATAATTATAGTATTACAAATTAATGCCTATCTTATGAACCAGAACAATGCGATTATTGGCGCGCTTATAATTGTATTTATCGGCCTTGGGATTTGGGCCTTTTCCGGAAATCAAAAACAGCCTTTTGTCGCGCCGGAGGGCGGAAATTCTCCGGAAGACGTGGTGAAAAAGGAATTTTTAAACGAGGAAGATAAAACTGCAAAAGAAGCGTCTGTTCCTCCGCAGGCTCCGGCCGATACGGCCAAGCAAGAACCGCCGCAGGAAAGCGATATTAACAACAAAATCATGAACGCAACCATGAAAACGAGCTTAGGGGAAATAAAATTGGAAATTACCGGCGACAAAACGCCTTTGACCGCGGCTAATTTCGTTAAATTGGCGGAATCTGGTTTTTACAACGGGGTGAAGTTCCATCGGGTGATCAAAGGATTCATGATCCAGGGCGGGGATCCCCTCACGAAGGATGATTCGACGAAGGCGCGCTGGGGCACGGGCGGGCCCGGATATCAGTTCGCGGATGAGAAATTCGAGGGCAGCTATTCGCGCGGAGTTTTGGCAATGGCCAATGCCGGTCCCAATACCAACGGGAGCCAATTCTTTATCATGCACCAGGATTATCCGCTGTCTCACGATTACGTGATCTTTGGAAAAGTAACTTCTGGTATCGAGGTGGTAGACAAGATAGCCGAACTTCAGGTTGACGAAAAAGACTGTCCCCTGGTCCCGCCAGCCATAGAAAGCATAACAATAGAGAAATAAGTAAGAAAGCAAGAAGAGCAAATTAGCTGGCTAAGCTTAGTAAGTTAATCAAGCTGGTCAGCAGGAAAAGCTCATTAAGCCTATTAAGTTTTTTAAGCCTATTAAGCTGATTAAGTTTGTTAAGTGGACAGACGTATAACAAAAACCCGCGGGAGACTTGCTTCTGCGGTTTTTTGTTCGCGATAATATGGTGAATTTTGATTTTTTATCGTGAAAAGCTATTATGGAGCAATGGAAAAAACCGATGAAAAAATCCGGGTGCTTTGCGCAATATCCGGGGGGGTGGATAGCGCGGTGGCGGCTTTTTTGTTAAAAAAGGCGGGTTTTGACGTGATCGGAGTGTTTATGAAATTTTGGGTAGACGATCTTGGCGCGGGTGAGGCGCAATCTGCCAATTTAGACTGTATGTGTGATGCCCGGCGCCGGGCCGAGCTGACGGCGGGGAAATTGGGTATCCCCTTTCACGTACTGGATTTTTCGGACGAGTTCAAAAAAAAGGTGGTCGGTGATTTCCTCAAGGGAACGCAGAACGGATTGACGCCGAATCCCTGCGTGGTTTGCAATAAGGCCATCAAATTCGGCCGCCTTTTGAAAAAAGCGAAAGAGCTGGGCGCCGCGCGCGCGGCTACCGGCCATTATGCCCGGATAAAATTGAGGAAGGATGGGATTTTTGAGCTTTTAAAGGGAAAAGACAAAGAGAAGGACCAATCATATTATTTGTGGCAATTGACCCAGAAGGAGCTTTCCAAAATAATTTTTCCGCTGGGAGAATTTACCAAAGCCGAAGTTCGTGCCGCGGCGCAAGAGCTTGCTTTGCCTTCGCGCGATACGCCGGAATCCCAGGAAGCATGTTTTGCGCCCGCGGGCACCGACGTTTTTTTGAGCAAAAGGCTGGCGGCCAGGCCTGGGGATATCGTGGATAGTTTTGGCAAAAAGATCGGGACTCATGACGGCTTGTGGCATTATACCATCGGCCAGCGCAAAGGCATAAAATTATCCGGCGGCCCTTATTACGTTGTTTCAAAGAACGCGAAGGCCAACGTACTGGCCGTTTCGAAAAGAAAATCGGATCTGTCCGGAAAAACCGCGATTCTTGGCGGCCTTAACTGGACGGCCGGAATCTGCCCTAAACTGCCGCTGTCGGTCAAAGTAAAGATCCGTTCGCGGTCCAAGGCGGCGGCCGGACTGATAAAAAAGAAAAAAGGCCTGGTCTGTCTGGAATTCGCGCGGCCCCAGCCGGCCATAACGCCCGGCCAGTCCGCCGTATTCTACCAAGGCAGCCGCTTGATCGGCGGAGGATTTATCGCGCGGTAATTCCGGAATTATTTCGATTTGAGAGGCGCCGGCTTTTATGCTATTCTTAAACATTAAGCGATTCGCGGCAATTGATAGTTTTTAGTTGGATAGGCCACAATATTTTTTCCAATCAAATGAAGAAAGAAAAAGCAAAAAAAATTAAAAAAAAGGTTATTGCCGCCAAAACCAGGATAGCGGCAAAACCGTTTCGCGCCGATTTGAAAAGTTGCGCCAAGAAAACCTTGCCAGCAGCCAAATCGGCCGTTGATTCCATTATCAAGGACCAGCCGCCGGTCCGGCTCGAAGAAAAAACGATCAGCAACGCAATGCGGGATGTTTCAGAACCGGAATTTGAGATCAGAAAAACCAAGATCAAGATTATCGGCATCGGCGGCGGCGGATGCAATATAGTTTCAGAGATCTCGGCGCGGGTGAAAAAAGCGACGTTTACCGCTGCCAATACTGACAGCGCCGCTTTAAAAGCGATCTCGGATAAAGTATCCATTTTCCAATTTGGGGAGAAGTTTACCCATGGTTTGGGTACGGGTATGGACGCGCAGATCGGCGAGGACGCGGCCCGCGAAGAGAAAGAAAAGATCAAGAAGATGCTCGAAGGCCATGATTTGATCATTTTGGTTTCATCGCTGGGAGGCGGCGCGGGTTCGGGCGCGGCATCGGTTTTCGCCCAGGTGTCCAAGAGTCTGGGAATACTTACTTTCGGAATATTCACTTTGCCGTTTGCTTTTGAAGGCGCGAAGAAAAAAGAGATTGCTACGGCCGCTTTGGAGCGCGTGCGGCCTTATCTGAACGCGCTTACGATCCTGCCAAACGAGCGCGTGTTCACAATCGTTCCTAAAACCACTCCTTTTTCCAAAACATTGTCTTACATCAATAAAACCCTTTCCGACGGACTGGAAGGATTGATAGAAACCATTTACGAGCCCGGGCTTATCAATATCGATTTTGCCGATCTGCGCACTATACTTTCCGGGCAGGGAAAATTGGCTTTTTTGAATTCGGTTGATTTTAAGAAAGCCGAAACTCCGGGCTTGGAATCGATCGAAGAAGTGTTGAACTCGCCGCTTTTTCCTTATAACGTGGAAAGAGCCAAGGGCATTCTTTTAAACATCGTCGGGGAAAAAGACCTTAAACTCTCGGAAGTAAACCAGATCCTTAACGGCATCCAGCAGAAAATCCATAAGGATGCCAAGATCATATTTGGCGTATCCCAGCCCGTTAATAACGATAAAACCTTCAAAGTGACAATTCTGGCCACTGGCTGCGTATCCAAGGATGAAGAGAAAAACGAACCGCGGGAAAGGGATGTGCCTAAAGATTACGGCCGGAATGAGGAAAAAATACCCGTTGAAGCCAAAACCGAAAAAAAAAGCCAGAATTCAAAAAAAAAGCCAAAACCGAAAAAACCGGCAGCTAAGGTTTTGAAAGCGGTTGCGCAGGACAAACCGAAAAGGAAAACGAAAAATGCTATAATTCCGAAATCCCCGGCCCAGCCTCAAAAAAAACCGCAAACCAAGGTTCGCGTAAAGGAAAGCGGTCTTGCGGGCGTTAAGCCAAAGCCGGAGATCGACGATATAAAAGAACTCTTTGCGTCTCTTCCTTTGGCGGTTGAGAAACAGTCCGAAGCCGAAGGCCCGCCGGTGCGCAAAAATGCCATGCAGGTTAAAAAAGATCTGGAGCAGGAAGAAAAAGAAATGCTGGAGAAAGAAAAAATGTGGGATATTCCGGCTTTTTTACGCAAACGGCCTAAAGACGTCTGAATCGGGCTCCGGACGGATTCAGCCGCCAATATTTCAATGAATAAAAAAAACAACAAAAGAGCGGAAAAAAACGCAAACGCGCGTTACAAATCGCTGCTTAAGGATATTTACCAAAAAAGGGATCCTGATAGCCGGAAATACGATTATGGGTATTTGCTGGTGATCGGAGGTTCGCATCATTATTGCGGGGCGTCTTACCTTTCGGCGATGGCAGCCATGCGCGCCGGTTGCGATATGGTGCGCGTGATCGCTCCCCAGCGCGCCAGCGATGCCATTGCGGGATATTCTCCCAATCTTTCAACGGTTCCCCTTGACGGCATGATCATTGAAAAAAGGCACGTAGACACGCTGATCGAGGAAACCAATGTTTTGGAAGCGGTTTCGCGCGGAAAATGCGCTGTGCTGATCGGAGGCGGGATCAGCCGGTCGCCGGAAACAAAGGAAGCGGTGGCAGCGTATCTGTCGCAAGTGAACGTGCCGACGGTCGTAGATGCCGAGGGAATTTATGCCCTGGAGGGAAACCTGCCGGTCATTATCGGGAAATCGATCCTGCTTACTCCGCATGCCTACGAATTTTTTGTCTTAACGGGTAAAAAAACCGACGGTTTGACCTTGGAGCAAAAAACGGAGCTGGTGCTTAACGAAGCGGCTCGCCTGCAAACCACGATTGTCCTGAAAGGCAAGGTAGACATTCTTTCGGATGGAAAACGGACGATGCTTGGACATACCGGCAACGCTTTGATGACCAAGGGCGGCTTGGGAGATACTTTGGCGGGAATTGCCGGAGCGCTGATGGCGCGAGGAGTCGATCCGTTTACGGTTGGCATTGCGGCTGCTTATATCAACGGGGCGGCCGGAGAGATTGCGGGCGCCAAACACGGCGAGTCTATGTGCGCGACCGATTTGATCGATGAAATCGCCCAGATTATCCCTAAAATTAAATATTAATTAATTTGTGGACTCCGGGGAACAAATTAATGAGGATTCCAAAGGAAACATCCTTTGGTCGCCGCCCCAGGGTTCTTACCCCGGGAGGCGAAATTCCTATGAAAAATATAAATTCAATATGCGCGACCTTATCATTATCGGAGGCGGGCCAGCCGGAATGACGGCGGCTATTTATGCTAAGCGGGAAAAATTGGACACTTTGCTGCTGACGCGGGAATTCGGCGGACAAATGGCCAGAAAAGAAGTCGAGATCGATAACTTTCCGGGCATGGGCAGGATTTCAGCCCAGGATTTGATCGCTAAATTCCGCGACCATGCCAGATCGCTGGACGTAGGTATAGAAATGGAGAATGTCGTAAAAATTTCCAAGAAGAGAACAGGTTTTTCGGTTGAGACCGAAAAAAACCGATATGAATCAAAAGCGGTTTTACTGGCCACGGGTGCCGATCCGAGATTTTTAGGCGTTCCGGGGGAAAAGGAATTCATCGGCCGCGGGGTTGGCTATTGCGCCACTTGCGACGGCCCGCTTTTTGCTTCCCGCACGGTCGCGGTTGTGGGCGGCGGAAATTCGGCTTTTGAATCGGCGCTTTTTTTGTCGAGGTTCGCGGCCAAGATCTATATTCTGGAAGCTTCCGACCGGGTAAGAGCCTCAGCCGAGATCCAGGATCAGGCGAAAGCGACAAAAAAGATAGTGGTTATTGCCAATGCTAAAGTTTTGCGGATCTTGGGCAATAAATTTGTTACCGGGATTCAGTATTTGGATCAGAAAAGCGGAACGGAAAGCACGATTGACGCTGAAGGAGTGTTTGTCAAGATTGGCTATAAACCAGCATCATTGATCGCCGGAATGTTGGCCGAGCTGAACGAAGCCGGCGAGATCAAATACGATGCCAACACCTTCCAGACCAAAACTCCGGGTTTGTTCGCGGCCGGGGATGTAAGTTCGATAAAATATAAACAGATCGTGATCGCTTGCGGCGAAGGCGCAAAAGCCGTCCTTTCGATTTCGGAGCATTTCCGGGATGGAGGATTGGCGGCGGCGCCCAAAGCCAAGCCGGTCCGTTCCGCCAAAAAAAATGTTCCTAAATCGTCCGACTAAAATCAAGAAAATAAAAGCCCGGGAAATCCTCGATTCCCGCGGAAATCCGACTGTCGAGGTGTTGATCGAAACCGAAGGGATTTGGGTTTCGGCTGCCGTTCCTTCGGGAGCGTCCACCGGCACCAATGAAGCGGTCGAATTGCGCGACGGCGGAGAGCGCTATCATGGTAAAGGCGTATTGCAAGCCGTGAAGAACGTAAACGAAATTATTGCGCCTTCGCTTGTCGGCAAAGACGCTAAAAACCAAAAAGAGATCGATGATTTGATGATAAAGCTCGATGGCACCGAAAATAAGGGAAGGCTCGGCGCCAACGCGACATGCGGCGTATCGCTGGCGGTGGCGCGCGCCGCCGCCGTGGCCTCAAACCAGCCGCTTTATTATTATGTCGCCGGTTTGGCGAAGAATCCTGCTATCAAAGTGCCCAAGGCCGGTTTCAATATCATTAACGGTGGCGCGCATGCCGGAAACGATCTGGACGTTCAGGAATTTATGCTGGTTCCCCAAAGCGGGAGTTTTCAAGAAAATTTGCGGATGGCTTCCGAGATCTATCACGAATTAAAGTCATTGCTGGTAAAAAAGTACGGCCGTCTTTCCGGAAATCTGGGCGATGAGGGGGGGTTCGCGCCGTCGATATCGGATGCGGATGAAGCCTTGAGCTTGGTCATGGAGGCTGCAGCCAATCGCGGATACACGGATCAAATCAAGATCATTCTGGATGTAGCCGCAACACAATTTTATAAAGATAACTCCTATCAAATGAAGATAGGAAATTTTTCCGGCGCGGCGTTGGGCGATTACTACAAACAGCTGATCGCCAAATACCCGATCGAAGGCATAGAAGACCCGTTCGCCGAAGCGGATTATCCGTCATGGTCGGCTTTTAAGCCGGAGGTCATCGTGATCGGCGATGATTTGCTGGTTACTAATTCCAAAATGATGAAAATTGCCAAGGAAAAAGACGCTTGTAACGCGATGATTTTAAAGATTAACCAGATCGGGACGGTATCCGAATCGCTGGAAGCCTCGGCGCTGGCGAGAAGTTACGGCTGGAAAATCATGGTTTCCCACCGATCCGGCGAGACAAACGACGATTTCATAGCCGATTTCGCCTGCGGCATCGGGGCTGATTACATTAAAACCGGCGCTCCGGCCAGAGGAGAAAGGCTGGCTAAATACAATCGTTTAGCCAAGATCGAAGAAGATCTCAAAAAGTAAGTTAGGCCGGAAAAATTACGGCAAAAAGCCTACAACATTAATTAATAGACCCAACAGCATTATGTACAAGATTGTATTGTTGCGGCATGGAGAAAGCCTTTGGAATAAGGAGAACCGGTTTACGGGGTGGACCGATGTTGATCTGTCCGAGGCCGGGATCGAAGAGGCCAAAAAGGCCGGAGAGACGCTGAAAAAGTGCGGTTTTAGCTTTGATATCGTTTATAATTCATACCTGAAAAGGTCCATAAGGACCACCTGGATCGTTTTGGATATTCTGGACCTGATGTGGATTCCGCAAGTTAATGCCTGGCAGCTGAACGAGCGCCATTATGGCGGTTTGCAGGGGTTGAACAAAGCGGAAATGGCCCAAAAATACGGCGAAGAACAGGTATTTACCTGGCGCCGCTCGTTCGATGTGAGGCCGCCTGCCCTTTCGGTCAATAATCCATCCCATCCGGCCAAGGACAGGAAGTACGCAGGCCTGCCGGCCAAAAATTTGCCGTCGGTGGAATCGCTCAAAGATGCGTGCAAACGGGTCGCGCCTTATTGGAAAAATCATATTGCCAGAACCGTCAAAAAGGGAAAGGCAGTTTTAATTTCTGCGCACGGTAACAGTTTGCGCGCGCTGATTAAGCATTTAGACGACGTTTCCGAGGATAAAATCACCGCTCTCAATATTCCGACCGGAGCGCCCTTGGTCTACGAATTGGATAAGGATTTAAAACCCGTCAAGCATTACTATCTCGGGGACCAGAAAGAAATAGCCCGTCAAATGGAGAAGGTGAAAAATCAGGGAAAAGCCTAGTTAAACAAGCTTTTCCTTTTGCGAAGCGAAGCGCAGCGGAAGGAATGCCGCGGGGCTCTGTCCCGGGGTAGTTTATTCAACAGCGGGTTTCCATATTTATTTTTTAGCTAATACTTGCTAAGCTGAAGAAGGGTAAAACGTAAAATAATAATCACAAATTTATGGAAAAATTCGAAGTTAATAAAGATAAGTGTTTGGGATGCGGAGTCTGCACGGTAAATTGTCCGGGTGGAGTTGAGCTGGATACCGATGGGAAAGCAAAAGTTATTGATTCCGATAAAGTGTCCGGCTGCGGCGGGGCGGACGTTTGCCCGCACGGAGCGATCGAGAAAAAAGAAGCCTAGGGTAAGAATCCGACGAAATTAAAAACAGCCCGATCGACGCGGGTTGTTTTTGCATATTGACGAATAGGGATTGCGGGAATATTATTAATTAATCTGCGGCCAATAACGGGCAGGCCGGTATGGCAATTATCAAATTCATCAAAACGCTATTGAAAAGTGTTTTTTTATTGGCCGTCTTGGCTTTTTTTGCGTTGGGTTCTGGCGCGGCTTTAGCGGTTGGCGGATTGACTGCCGCCGGGGAGGCGAAAATAGAAATTATCTTTTTCCACAGCGATACCTGCCCTCACTGCCGGGCCGAAAAAACGTATTTGGATGAATTGACAGCCCGCCGGCCGTATCTTAAGGTTGTCAGTTTCGAAATTTCCGGTCGGGAGAACCAAAAAATTTACCGGGAATACGGCCAGCGTCTGGGTGTTCCTGAAAACGCTCTGTCAATATACGCCGTGCCGCTGACGGTGATTGGAGATAAATATATTCTTGGCTATCAAACAGATGAAACTACGGGCAAGAACATCGAAAACGAGGTTAATTCCCTGCAAAGCGGCCTGATTGGTCCGGATAGCGGTTCACGGAACGGCTTTTCGGTTTTCGGCTGGAATTTCTCGATTGACCCCGAGAGCCCTTTGCCGCTTTTGGCGGTGATTTTCGGGTTGGCTGATGGCATCAATCCCTGCATGTTCTCGGTTTTAATGATGCTTTTAGCTTATTTATTGTCTTCCGGTTCGGCGCGGCGCGCGGTAATTTCGGGTATTCTGTTCGGAGTAAGCGTTTTTGCGATCTATTTTCTGATAATGGTAGGCATCTATGAAAGCCTGGTTTTTTTCGGCCAGAATTTGATGCGGTTGATGGTTTACATGAAAATATTATTCGGCTTGGTTTTTATCGCAATCGGGTTATGGATGGCCAAGGATTTCTTTTTTCTGAAGCCTGGGCAAAAAATATCGTTTGCCATACCAAAAATGGCGCATCCGTTAATAAAAAAACTGGTTAACCAGTCGTCGTTTGCGGCTGTTATTATGCTGGCCTTATTCTCTTCACTGGTGGAATTGCCGTGTACTTTCGCCCTGCCTCTCGGCTATGTTACGATTTTAGCGACGCGGCACGCGGCAGCTTATCCTTATATCATTCTTTACAATTTGTTTTTCGTTCTGCCGCTGTTCTTCATTGTCGGGTTAATCGGATTCGGTTATTCCCGGGTTGACCGCCTCCAGGATTGGCGCGAGCGGTCAAGAAAGACTATGCGCCTGGTTTCGGGTATTTTACTGGCATTGCTCGGATTGGCATTCCTTTTCAAGATCTTTTGATTAAATTGAAAAATTTAGATTCGGCATTTAATAATCCCATATCGTCCTAATAGTAAAGGCAACGATATTTATCAGGCATCTTAAAAAGATGCTAAAAAAAATGAGCAAAAATTGGATCAAATCAGTACAGGACCGGACCAAGAAAATTCCGGTTTCCAGCGGGCGATGCGACAAGCTGGGACGGATCGGTTTTTCCGATCTGGTATTTTTACCGGGTCAACTGGCGGTTCGGCCGGTTGATTACTTTAAGGAGCCGATCAGTTCCAAAACGATTTTGGGAAAATTAAGCGCGCGGCCGGTGGAATTGGAAACTCCGATCGCGATCGCGGCAATGTCGTTTGGCGCTTTATCGCGCAACGCTAAAACCGCATTGGCTAAAGCTTCGGCGCTGGCCGGTACGATTGAAAACACCGGGGAAGGCGGAGTTTTACCCGAAGAACGGGAGTATTCAAAATATCTCACGATCCAATACAGCACCGGGCGGTTCGGGATCGACGAGGAAATATTGAAAAAAGCGGATGTGATCGAGATCAAGATAGGACAGGGCGCCAAAGGGGGCCAAGGCGGCCTTCTGCCTAAAGATAAAGTAACAGCCGAGGTAGCTGAATTGAGAAAAGTGCCGATAGGACAGGACGTGCATTCCCCGGCCTATCATAAGGACATAAAAAGTATCGATGATCTTAGGGAAAAAGTCTCTTGGCTGCGGAAATTATCCGGAGGCGCGCCGATTACCATAAAGATGGCTGGTGGACATGTAGCCAAAGATGTGGAGCTGGCTGTTATGGCCGATCCCGACATTATCGCCATTGACGGCCTGGAAGGAGGAACGGGCGCTGCTCCCGAGATTATGTTGAATGAGGTTGGCCTTCCGACGCTGGCTGCCTTGACTATCGCCAGGCAAACGCTCGACCGGCTGGGGGCGCGCCAGGAGCTTTGGATCGGAGGAGGTTTTTCCGAAGGATCGGAAGCGGCTAAAGCTTTGGCCCTTGGCGCCAACGGGGTCTTTTTTGGATTTTCGCTTCTTGCCGCCATGGGTTGCCAATCTTGCAACCAATGCTATCTTGGCCGGTGTCCCAAGGGCATTACGACCCAGGAACCGGATTTGAAAGACAAGCTGGAAATTGATACCGCGGCGGCGAATGTTTCTAATTTTATCAAGAATTGCACCGAGGAGATAAAAATGGCGGCTGGCGCTTGCGGACGGGATATTGTTCACGACCTTAGCCCCGACGATCTGCGGGCGCTGACGCTGGAAGCGGCGCAGGTTGCTAACGTTGCTTTCATTGTCGGCTAAGAGGCTCGCCGGATTTTTGGCAGTATTAAACAATGGTAATTGCTGTTTTGCAACGAGTTTCATTCTTTGATACAATAAATTAATAAATTACCGCGCGGCCTTGGCCTGAGGTATTCCTATCCGCTCTGATAAATCTTTGCCGATAGGAAAAGTTTTTTCGCATATTGATGGGAAAACAGTTTGTATCTTAAGTTGTGTTTTAAGGTTGGCAGGTATTGCCGCGGAAAATCCCAGCGGAGAATTCCTCCAGCCGATAAAGCTGAACTATTTCGTGGTTTTCAAAAAACGATCCATCTTATCATGATCGATCTATTTTTTTCTTGGTATTTTGTTGAACTGCCTAAACAGATCAAACACGTCTGGGTAAATTACCTCTGGTTTTTTGAAAAGTATTTTGCTATCCGCGAATTGATCCATGATTTTTTTTCGCCTTGGAAAGGCTTGAACTTCGAGCGGGAATCCGTGGGTTTTGATTTCGGCGAAATGTTTTACGTAGCGTTTTCTAACGCTTTTTCGCGCTTTATGGGCATGCTGATCAGGACGTTTGCTTTGGCAATCGGCATGATTTTGATGGTGCTTGTTTTTCTGGCGGGAATCGCCTCATTTCTGATCTGGGCAATGTTTTTGTTCGCCTTGGTATTCGCTTTTTTTAAAGGGTTTCAATTGCTGCTCTCCCTGCCTGGAAAGTAGGCGATAATTTATTAATTTGTAGACCCCGGGCAAGTCCTGGGAACAAAATGAAGCCTTAGGCTTCCTGCCCGCAAAAAGCGCGCAGAAATGAGGAGTCCGGAGGAAACATCCTCTGGTCGCCCCTCAATGCTTCGGGATTTCCTTCGGTCACCGCCGGGGGTTCGTACCCCGGGAGGCGAAATACCGATAGAAAAATATATATTCGATTCTAAAACGAGGCGAACCCGTTGCGGCAGATTTAATATTTTAACCACATGGCATTCAATCAAAAATCCGCATTTACTTTCAAAATGGTTGATTACGCCAAATTGATCCCGTTGCGGGTTTTTAAAACCGTCAAGCCTTTGGCGTATGTGTTGTTGATTTTGTCTTTGTTGATGTTTGGCGGACTGGAAGCTATTAAAGCGTTTTTACCGTCGATTCTGGCTAAAATCACCTTGCCTAAGATTACTAGCGACCTTTTGCTAGCCGTGGTTTATTTATCTTTTTTCTTTTGGGGTTCTTCCTGGCTTGTTATTGGTTTTGTCGAGAAAAAATTGAAGAAGGTGGGGCCGCTTCTTCATGAGAATATGAGCGAGCGGGAAAACCTGCTGAATTATCTTGATTTCGAGGCGGCCCAGTTGATCAAAGCAACTTTGGCTAAAAGCGCTTTGCCTTTTAAATTAATGCTTTTATCCATGCTTTTGAAAGGCAGCCGCTTGCTGTTTATTTTTAACCGGCTTTACATTAAAAAATCAGACTTCGAGCAAGATCTTCTGGCTTACGCTAAAACCCAGCCCCAAGCCCGATCCCGCGAGGAAGCTGTGATCTTGCAGGAGGATAATACCAGGGCGATTGAGGCGGTGCTGTCGCGCGCGCGGCAGGTCGCCGTTGATAACGGTTTTCCGAAAATCAATATTTATGCTTTATTGTTAAGTTTGCTCGAAGAAGAGCCGTTTTTTCATAAGGAGCTCGATTCGCTGGAAATTGTCAGAAACGATGTGATCGAGACGGTGCTGTGGATGTATAATCTGGGAGTTGACAGAGAGAAAAAGAGCAGATACTGGGAGCGGGAGAATTTATGCCTATACTTCCAGACGAGCCCGGTTCAGGAGCTTGTCGGCGGCTATACCCTGACCCTAAACCAGTATTCTCGCGATCTTTCGGTCCGCAATCCCTTGTTTTGGAGCCGAGTTGTTCTTCACGAAAAACAGGTGAAGGATATCGAGGAAACCTTGATCAAACAAAATAGCAATTGCCTGCTTTTGGTTGGAGAGGTTGGTTCCGGACGGAAAAGCGTGCTTTTCAATTTTGCAAAGAAGATCTTGAAGAATATGAGCTTCCGCGAGCTGTCGTACATGAGGATTTTAGAGATTGATATGCCGTCTCTGATCGGCAGCGCGGGGGATAAGCGCATGTTGGAAGTGAGGTTAAAAAAAGTTTTTAACGAGGCGATCAAAGCGCAGAACGTCATTCTGGTCATACCGCAGATGCATAATTACGTCGGTGAATCTTTCGGGGCCGAAGCGGTAGCCAAGATTGATATAACGGGGATTCTTTCCCAGTATTTGACGACGCCGGGTTTCCGGCTGATCGGAATCACCTCTTTCGACGGATACCATAAATCCATTGAGACCAATCGGGATGTAGCGAGTAATTTTGCCAAGATCGAGGTTCCCAGCCCGAGTCTTGATGAAACGCTTCATATTTTGGAGGAAGAGGTTGTCTGGCGGGAATCTCGGACCGGCGTCTTCGCGCCTTTATTGAGCCTTCAGGAGATCATCAAGCTCTGTGATTATTTCATCGGCGATATTTCTTTTCCCAAGAAGGCCGTAGATTTGCTCGATGACGTGATGGTTTACGAACGGACCCGTTCTACCAAGGCTAGAGGCGTGATCTTGCCCGAAGAGATCGATCTGTTCTTTTCGGCTAAATACGAGGTGCCGGCCGGATCAGCGGCGCAGAAAGAAAAGGAAACGCTGCTCAACATGGAAAATCTGATACACCAAGGATTGATCAACCAGAAAGAAGCGGTTTCGGAATTGGCTAACGCCATGCGGCGCGCCCGGGCGGATTTAAAAAAACGAAAGCGTACTATCGGCAACTTCCTGTTCTTGGGGCCTTCGGGCGTCGGCAAGACCGAAACTGCCAAGCAGCTGGCCAAGGTTTATTTCGGTTCCGACAAAAATATGATCAGGCTTAATATGGCCGAGTACCAGCTTTTGGAATCGATCGATAAACTTATCGGGTCGCTCACCCAGCCGGGATATCTGACAACGGCGATCAGGGAAAATCCGTTCTGCCTGCTGCTGATCGACGAGATCGAGAAGGCGCATCCCAATTTGCTTAACCTTTTTTTGAGTATTCTGGATGACGGAGAGCTGGTGGACGGTTCGGGCCGGAAAGTTGATTTCCGCCACTCTATTATCATTGCCACATCCAATGCGGGCGCGGATTACATTCGAGAGGCGGTTGAACGCGGTTCCAAGCTTACCAATTTTAAAGATGTTTTCATTGATAATTTATTAAGAAAGAACGTTTTCCGCCCGGAATTCGTCAACCGTTTCGATGCGGTGGTGCTTTACCGGCCTCTTAACAAGGAAGAGATGCAGCAAGTAGCCGAACTGATGTTAAAGGATATTCGCGCTGGGCTGCGCGAGAAGAACATGGAACTGGCCATTACGCCGGAATTGCTCAGCAAGCTGGCCGACGAGGGTTTTGATCCGGCGTTCGGCGGCCGGGCCATGCGCCGGGCTGTTCAGAACAACGTGGAAAACATTATCGCCACAGCCGTGCTTGCCGGAACCGTTAAAGCGGGCGATGTGATTGAAATTGATCCGGCGGAATGGAAACTTATACCTCCCGGAGAACGAGACACTTACCACGAAAAGAAGAAAGGAACATTCATTGGAGACCAAAAAGAGCAGGATGCCGAAGCGGATCGCCTGATGCATTTGGAAGATACCATCCACCAGGGGTTGATCAACCAGAAAGAGGCGGTAAGCGAACTTTGCAACGCCTTAAGGCGCGCACAGGCAGACATTAAGACCAGCAAGCGGACGATCGGTAATTTCCTGTTCCTCGGTCCGACCGGTATCGGCAAAACCGAAACCGCCAAGCAGCTGGCCAAGGTTTACTTTGGTTCGGAGAAGAATATGATCAGGCTCAATATGGCCGAGTACCAGCTTATGGATTCGATCGATAAGCTGATCGGCAATCTCAATTCGCCCGGATATTTCACAACCCAGGTAATGGAGAATCCCCAGTCTCTGATCTTGATCGACGAGATCGAGAAGGCGCATCCCAATATTTTAAACCTGTTTTTGAGCATTTTTGACGATGGCGAGATGGCTGACGGTTCGGGCCGGAAAGTTGATTTCAAAAAAACCATTATGATTGCCACATCGAATGCCGGAGCGGAATATATCAAGGAGGCTGTGGACCGGGGCAGCAAGCTGAATGCCGCTTTCAAGGAAACATTCATCGACAATTTGCTTAGGCGCGAATTGTTTAAGCCGGAATTCCTAAACCGCTTTGACGCAGTTGTTCTTTACCGGCCTCTTGATAAAGAAGAAATGAAGCAGGTTGCGCAATTGATGGTTGCCGATATAAAGAAAGGCTTGGCCGTGAAGGATATTGAGTTCAGGATCAGCCAGAAGCTGATCGAGAAGCTTGGAGACCTGGGGTTTGATCCGGCGTTCGGCGGCCGGGCAATGAGGCGGGCGGTTCAGAACAACGTGGAAAATCTGGTGGCCAATGCATTGCTTTCCAAGGAAATCAAACGCTACGATATTATTGAGATTGACCCGTTTTTGTGGAAGGTGCTGGTAGTGGGTTCAAATGATCCGGTTAAGGTCCAGCGGCTGAAAGCAGTCGAAGAAAAACAAACGGCGGCGCAACCGAAATCGCAATCAAAAACCCCGCAGAGTCCGTATAATGAACCGATTTAACCCATATGATCATAGAAAAGATAAAAGCCGCTAACCTGCGCGGTTGCGGGGGCGCGGGCTTTCCGACGGCTTTAAAATGGGAGATGGTAAGAGACGCCCCCGGCGAAAAAAAATATGTTATTTGCAATGTTTCGGAGGGAGAACCGGCGGTTACCAAAGACGGGTATCTTCTGGCTAAGCATCCGGAAATTGTGATCGATGGCGTTAAGTTGGCTTTGAGCGCGATCAAAGGCAGTTTGGGGATCATTTATTTGAGGAAGGATTATTACAAGAAGCATAAAACCAGGCTTAAATCGCTGGCTGCCGGATCGCCGATCGAGCTTTTCGAAGAAACTTGCGGATATCTGGGTGGAGAAGAAACAACATTGCTGGAAGTGATCGAAGGAAACCGCGCGGAGCCCCGTTTCAAACCGCCGTATCCGCCGCAATCGGGTTTGCGCGGTTGTCCGACCCTGATTAATAATCTGGAAACTTTTTTTTGGGTTGCCAAGATCGCTTCCGGTGAATATATCGGAAACCGTTTTTATACCATTTGCGGCGATGTTAAAAATCCGGGAGTGTTTGAACTGAACAAAGATTATCCGATTGTGAAAATTCTCAGGGAGACCGGAAATCTTCCCGCCTTTGAATTTTTTGTCCAGGCAGGCGGCGGCGCGTCGGGCCAGATACTGCTTGAATCAGAATTGAACCAGCCGCTGTGCGGAGCCGGTTCCATCGCGGTATTCGATAAGAAGAAGACCAATTTATGCGGATTGATGAAAAAATGGTCGCGATTTTTCATTAACGAAAATTGCGGCAAATGCGTTCCATGCCGCGAAGGAGTATACCGCCTTGACGAAATGCTAAAAGATGGCGCGTTTGACGCGGAAAGCGCCAAGGCAATAATCGCTGTTCTCAAGGAGACTAGTTTTTGCCCGTTCGGAAGAGGTGTTGCAAATTCTTTTGAGAGCCTGATAAATAAACTATGGAATCAGAACAAATAGAGATCATGATTGACGGACGATCCGTCAAAGCGCAGGCAGGAAAAAGCATACTCGAGGCCGCGGCAGCGGCCAATATTGAAATTCCCGCCCTTTGCCATCATCCCGATTTGGCGGTCCGCGCCAACTGCCGCATTTGCGTAGTGGAGATTGTTGGAGAAAAAGGAGTGGTTCCCGCGTGCGCGACTAAAATCCGGCAGGGGATGCAGATTATAACCGACAACGACCGGTTAAGGGCTTTGCGCAAAACCAATCTGGAATTGATAATGTCGCAGCATCGTGAGGAATGCGCCGATTGCGTTTGGCTCGCCGAATGCCGTCTTTTGAAATATGTTACCCAGTTTAAAGCCAAAATAGACCGGTTTTCCGACCGTAAAAAGAAATTCGCTACTTATAAATTCGGGCCGATCGAATTTGACCGCTCCAAATGTATCGATTGCCGCAATTGCGTTGAAATTTGTTCACGGCAACAGGCCAATTTTCTGGAATTGAAAAACAAGGGTTTCCGGACCGTGATCGAGCCGTCATACGATCCTAAAAAAGATTGTATCTATTGCGGCCAATGCATTGTCCACTGTCCGGTTGGAGCAATCGAGGCGGTTGGGGAATTCGAAGAGATCCGGAATCTGCTGGCCGATAAAAAAAAGGTGATGGTTGTCCAGTTCGCGCCTTCCATCAGGGCAAGTATCGGCGAAGCGGCCGGAATGCCCTACGGTTCGGTTGTTACCGGGCAGCTGGTGGCCGGGCTTAAAAAACTGGGATTCAACAAGGTATTCGATGTGTCAACCGCCGCAGATTTTACGACGATCGAAGAAGCCGAAGAACTGGTGGACCGCATCAGCCAAAAAAAGATTCTCCCGATGTTCACATCTTGTTGTCCCGCCTGGGTCAAGTATGTCGAATTTTACCGGCCCGACCTGATTCCGAACCTGACCAGCGTTAAGTCGCCTCAAAACATGCTGGGCAGCCTGATAAAAACCTACTGGGCTCAAAAAGAAAAGATCGATCCAAGGAATATCGTGGTTGTTTCCATCATGCCTTGCACGGCCAAGAAATACGAAATTGAAAAACCCGAGGCCAGGATAAACGGTTTAAAACCCATCGATACGGTTCTCACTACCCGCGAGCTTGGGCGGCTGTTCCGGCTGAATAAAATAGACCTGAAGAGTCTTAAAGCTGAATCTGCCGACGATCCGCTTGGCGTCCATACCGGAGCAGGCGTGATCTACGGTGCCACCGGAGGAGTGATGGAATCGGCTATCCGGACCGCCTACTGGCGGCTTACCGGTAAAAATATGGCTGATCTTGCTTGCACAAGCGTTCGGGGAATTGTTGGTTTTAAGAAAGCCCAGGTTAAAATAGGCGATTTGACGCTCAAAGCTGCGGTTGCCAATGGCATGGAAAATGCCAAATTGATCTTGGATGAATTGGCGGAGGATCCCAAAGCGTACGATTATATTGAAATCATGGCTTGTCCCGGCGGATGCATCGGCGGCGGCGGCCAGCCGCTGCCCGTCAGCGACGAGATCCGTAAAAAAAGGGCGCAGGCTTTATATCAGATCGATTGCGAAAAGGAGGTCCGGGTTGCCCACGAAAATCCGCAGGTATTAAAGATCTATGACGATTTTTTTGCTAAAGACCAGAAAAAGATCCATCATATATTGCATACGCGTTATAAACAAAAGCAAAAAAGCCGGATTGCTACGATCCGGCAAAAAGATTAAAAATGCTTGATGGCGGCTGCGGCCGGTAAATATTGAATAAAAAAAACGATGATACAACAAAAATTTGCAGTCTTATCACGGATTAATGTGGCGGCCGGCATGGCAGTGTTGACCTTAGCTGCAGTCCTGGCGCCGCTGCTTCGGGTTCAATTGCTGACCGGAACCATTGTAAACGCCTGCCTGGTCGTCGCTTTAATCACGCTGGGGAAAAAACCGGCCTTAGGAGTGGCGCTGCTGCCGAGTACGATCGCGGCTATCAATGGAACATTGCCTCTCATATTGGCTCCCCTTATTCCGGTTATTGTCATAGCCAATGCCATTTTTATTGAAGTTTTTGATTTTTTCAGGAATCGCGGTTTTATAACGGCTGCGATCGCTTCCAGTTCCGCCAAATACGCTTTTTTAAGCTTGGCCGGTTTTTTCTATCTGGGTTTTTTCGCCGATCCTGCCATAAGCCGCGGTGTTTCTTCGGTGATAAGCTATACGCAATTGGCTACGGCATTGCTGGGTTGCCTGGCAGCATATTTAGCTGTAAGATTGTATAAGTCAAAAAGCCATGCCTAAACAAAGAAAAAAAACAGATAGGCCAAAAAAATCCTCAATAAATCCATTATCGGCAATAACTGAAAATACGAAACTGGCCGAAATTCTGGAGTATCCTTTGGTCGAGGATGTTTTGCGTAAGTACGATTTTCCTTGTTTATCGTGTCCTATGGCCAAGTTCGAAATAGATACTTTGACGCTCGGCCAGGTTAGCGGGGCTTACGGTCTTGATTTGGAGAACATGATAAGAGAGCTGAATTCGGCTCTCAAAGTTTACACAAAAAAAGAATCGTGATATATTTCATTCATATATTGAATGGCTGGCATTAACCTTTTATCTGGTTTAAACCACAAACATTCGATAAAATACCATTGGCCGCCGTTTTTTCGCATTTGAAGCATTAAAGCGATCTGCAATTTTCAGCGGAGCGTAAATCCGGGAAAACGAGCCGAATCATTACCATGAATAAAATAAAAATAACGAAGAAAAAACTGTATGTAGGGGGAGTGATTTTGTTGGTTTTATTAGCGGGAGGAATATATTTTTTCAGCAACTACCAGTTGGTAAAGAATGATGGTTCCGAGGATACTGCCGCGGACAACAAAAGCGTTCTTTCCGGCAGCGTACTTGATCTAAAAATTGTGGCGAAAGAAAAGGATCTGTCGCCCCAGGAAGCGGGAGAGAAAGCGATAGAGTTCGCGAACAAAAATTTGCTGTCGGAAGGGTCAACCGCGACTTTAGTCAGCGTCAAGGAAGAGAATGGCCTTTACACTTTTAAATTAAAAGTAGACGACCAGGAATATGAATCTTACGTTACAAAGAACGGCAAAATGCTTTTTGTCCAAGGGGTAAAAATGGAGGAGACCAATGGCGAGCCGGAGGCAAGCGAACCGGTTCAGGTTGAAAAAAGCGATAAGCCCAGCGTAAAACTATTCGTAATGTCGTATTGCCCTTTCGGTTTGTCTGCGGAAAAGATGTTTTTACCGGCCTACGATTTGCTTAAGGATAAAACCGATATGGGCGTTTATTTCGTAAATTACGCTATGCATGGAAAAGCGGAGATCGATGAAAATTTAAGGCAATATTGCATTCAAAAGGATCAGAAGGAAAAATATTCGGCCTATTTAGCCTGTTTCGTGGCTGATACGGCGTATAATGATTGCAAATCCGGCGATTGCACGGCAAATTTCCAGAAATGCCTTGCTGAAGCCCGGATCGATGAATCCGTGCTGGGAAAGTGCGTTTCCGAATCGGATACCCAATTTAAAGTTACCGCTAACTACAATGACAAGGCATCATGGTTGAGCGGCCAATTCCCGAAATTCGACGTCCATACCGAATTGAACGTCCAATATGGCGTTGAAGGTTCCCCGACAGTAGTTATTAACGATACGAAAGTTGAAGTAAGCCCCAGGACTCCGGAGCAGTTTAAAAAAACTATTTGCGCGGCATTCAATAGCGAACCGGCCGAATGCGCTACCGAGCTTTCCAACGAGAGTCCTTCGTCCGGGTTTGGTTCCGATTCCTCTTCCAGCGGAGCATCGAGCGGAGCTTGCGGAGGGTAGATTCCAACAAATCATACTTATGGTCAAACTATATTCTACTCCGTATTGTCCTTATTGTTCAACGCTTAAGCAGTATCTGAGAGATAAGGGTGTTGAATTTACCGATATTGACGTATCGTCCAACGAGCAGGAACGTGACGATATGGTAAAAAAATCAGATCAAATCGGAGTTCCGGTGCTCGATATCGATGGTTCGATCATAATCGGTTTTGACAAAGAAAAGATCGACAAGATTTTAAAAATCGCCTGATTTTTTGAAGCATGCGCCCGCTGTTCAAGCGGGCGCATAAGTTAGACAGCCGCCAGTTGGCGTTTCCGGCTGGCCGGCACATTAAAGACAAATATTAATTTCCAAGTTCTGCGGCTTGGAGCCCGATTGGCGGGAAACAAACGCATATTAACATATGGTAAAAATCGCAATTAACGGCCTTGGCCGGATCGGACGTATTGTGCTCAGGAATATCGTTGACAACCATCCGAATGTTCAGATCGTGGCGGTTAACGATCTTACGGATCCCAAAGTTCTCTGCCACCTTTTGAAGCATGACTCGGTTTATGGAGGATATAAAAAAGACATATCGATTGACGGAGGAAAACTGAATATATCGGATAAAAAAGGTTCTAAAGAGATTGCGGTTTTTGCGGAGATCGATCCGACCAAGCTGCCTTGGAAGGATCTGAAAGTTGATATCGTACTGGAATGCACGGGCAAGTTTACCAAATACGACGACGCTAAAAAGCATCTCGATGCCGGAGCGAGGAAGGTAGTGATTTCAGCGCCTTCCAAAGACGCTGACAAGGTGCCTTCTTATATTTTGGGCGTAAACGACAAAGATTTGGATCTTTCCAAGTACGACGTTGTCGATATGGGTTCCTGCACGACCAACTGCCTGGCGCCGATCACTAAGGTTTTACACGATAATTGGGGCATTCAGCGCGGTTTTATGACCACGGTTCACGCTTACACTAATGACCAACGCATTTTGGATTTTGCCCATAAGGATTTGAGAAGAACGCGCGCTGCCGCTTTAAACATCATTCCGACAACGACCGGAGCGGCTAAAACGATCGGCAAAGTGATTCCCGATCTTTTAGGCAAGCTTGACGGTATCGCGCTAAGGGTGCCTACTCCCACCGTTTCGGTGGTTGATCTGGTCTGCGTTTTAAATAAAGATGTTGATGTTGCTGGCGTAAACGCCGCTCTTGAGGCCGCTTCGGCCAAAGGCCCTTTAAAAGGGATTCTTGGCTTTGAGAAAGATCCGCTGGTCTCGACCGATTTCATCGGCTGCGTTTATTCGTCGGTAGTTGATGCGGCGCTGACCATGGCCAGCGGAAATTTGGTTAAGATTGTTTCTTGGTATGACAACGAATGGGGATATGCCACGCGCTTATCCGACTTTGCCGAGCTGGTTGGAAAGAAAATTTAGGAGGCCAAGTTTTAAATTGTTCTTCAAGCGCCGCTGTCGACTTGGCGGCCGCGACTCAATTAGCGATTTAAAAAACGAAACCAGACCAATCATGAAAAAATCAGGCGATCTTTTTTATCCGTCAACAGAGGTAAAGAAAAGAGCTTGGCTGAAAAGCCGCGCGATTTATAAGCAAGCGGAAGCCAATCCCCAAAAAATGTGGGCTACTCTGGCATTGGAGCTGGATTGGATTAAAAAATGGCGTAAAGTATACGTTGGAACTCCTCCCCATTTTTCCTGGTTTGCCGGCGCAAAATCGAATATTACCATCAATTGCCTGGATCGGCATTTGAAGCTCCGCAAAAACAAAGTAGCTTTGATTTGGGAGCCGGAGAATCCGGCCGAGCCTAAAAGAATCCTTACTTATTACGATCTTTATCGCGATGTGTCGCGTTTGGCCGGGGCGCTAAAAAAGATGGGCGTAAAAAAGGGCGATCGGGTCGGGATTTATCTTCCGATGATTCCTGAAGTGGTGGTTTCGATGTTGGCTTGCGCCCGGATTGGAGCGGTGCATTCGGTGGTTTTTTCCGCATTTTCCTCCAACGCTCTGCAAGTGAGGCTACAGGACTCGCAAGCGAAACTGCTGATCACGGCAGATGGTTATTACCGGCGGGGCAAGGTTATCGAACTGAAAAAAGGAGCTGATGACGGCTTGGACGGTACCGCTGTCAAAAAAGTTATCGTGGTCAAAAGAGCGGGAAACCAAGTGCCGTGGAACGAAGGGCGCGATTTTTGGTACCACGATGTTACCAAAGATGAGGCAGATTCTATCGGTGCGCAACCGATGGATTCGGAGGATCCGCTGTTTATTTTGTATACCAGCGGTTCGACCGGCAAGCCCAAGGGGTGTGTTCATGTTTGCGGCGGCTATATGGTGCAGGCTTACGCTACCGATAAATGGATTTTCGATATCAATGATGAAGATATTTTTTGGTCGACCGCCGATATCGGCTGGGTGACCGGCCATACGTACTCCTGCTACGGGCCGCTTCTGAACGGCGCGACTTTTCTTATTTTCGAGGGCCTGCCCGATTGGCCGAATACGGACAGATGGGCTCAGGTTATTGATAAATACGGGGTTACTACCTTTTACACGGCGCCGACGGTAATCAGAATGTTTATGAAAACCGGAACGGATTCATTGAAACCGTACCGCTTAAATACTCTTCAAGTCATCGCTTCCGTCGGCGAGCCGATCAGCGAAAAAGCCTGGTTGTGGTATTTTAATGAAATCGGAAAAGGAAAGTGCCCGTTGCTTGATACCTGGTGGCAAACGGAAACCGGCGGGATCATTGTTACCTCCCTGGCCGGGCTCGGCCCGTTTAAGCCGGCGTTTACCGGATTGCCTTTTCCCGGCGTTAGGGTGAGGATTGTTGACGATGACGGTAAGGAATGCAAGGCGGGCAAAGAAGGCAACCTGGTTTTATTGCCGCCTTTCACGCCCAGCCTTTTGCGGGGAATTTACAATAACGAAAAGAAATATTTGGATACTTATTGGAGCGCTTACAACAACAAAATGTATTTTTCGGGCGATCTGGGCTATAAGGACAAAAACGGCTTGATCAGGGTGGTGGGCCGGGCGGATGATCAGATAAAAGTAGCAGGCCACCGATTGACGACAGGCGAGATGGAAAGCGCTTTGGCTAAAAATTTAAGCGTAGCCGAGTGCGCCATAGTTGGAGTGGCTGACGATATAAAGGGCGAGGTTCCGGTAGTATTCGTAGTATCTAAATCCGATATTCCGGCCGACCAGCTTAAGGCTGATGTAATCAGGATAATTCGAGAGGAAATCGGCCCGATCGCTTCTCCCAAAGAAGTTTTTATCGTTAAGGATCTGCCTAAAACGAGATCGGGAAAAATTATGAGGCGGCTTTTACGGAAGACCCTTTCCAAAGAGGAAATGGGCGATTTATCAACCCTGGCCAACCCCGAAAGCGTTCAGCAGATCCAGGATACGGTCCAGGGTTCAGGGCCGGAGCAAAAGTCATGATTTCTTAGCAAAGGAACCGCTGATCGCGGCGCCGATGCTTTTCTTGCCGGCCTAGCTCTTAAGTACGCTAATCGACGCGGCATAATCCAGCGGCAGTAATAATTAGATAATTAAAATGGCTTGCGTTAGTAATTCCCGATACTCTATAAAAAATATTTTTTCGCAGGCGAAATTGGTTGTTATGCGTAATGTTAATTCAATAAAATATGGAGCAAAAACAAAATATTGTTTGGTTTGACCAGGTGACGAAAAAAGATATTCCTCTGGTTGGCGGAAAGAACGGGTCGCTGGGGGAGATGTATTCCCAACTGACCCCGCGCGGCGTCAAAGTGCCGAATGGATTCATTTTTACATCCGATGCCTACTGGTATTACCTGGAACACAACGGCCTTATTGATAAATTGGAACAGGTTTTTTCCAAACTGGACCACAAAAATCTTAATTCGCTTAAGTCGGTTTCGCGTAAAGCCCGAGATCTGGTTATGGGGGGGAAATTTCCCGCCGATTTAAGAACGGCCATTTTGGATAGCTACGCCGCGCTCTCCAATGCTTACGGCACGAAAAACGTGGATGTGGCGGTCAGGTCATCGGCGACGGCCGAGGACCTGGCGGACGCATCGTTCGCCGGCCAGCACGAAACATACCTTAATGTGACCGGGCCGGCGGGAGTTTTGGCGGCGGTAAAGAAATGCGTTTCTTCTTTGTTTTTGGAACGGGCGATAGTTTATCGCGAAGAAAAAGGTTTTAACCATATGAAAGTGGCTTTGTCGGTAGGAGTGATGAAAATGGTGCGGTCGGATCTGGCGTCTTCGGGCATAATGTTTACAATCGATACCGAGACCGGATTCCGCAATGTTGTTTCGATTTCATCAATCTACGGGATCGGAGAGCTGATCGTTAAGGGCCGAATTACCAGCGACCAGTTTTATGTGTTTAAACCTACCTTAAAAGAAGGGAAGCGGCCGATAATAATCAGGAATCTTGGCCGTAAGGACAAAAAATATGTTTACGGCGCCGGAAACGGCCTAAAAGAAGTTCCGGTAGCTAAAAAAGACCAGCTGGAATACTCGATTACCGATGATGAAGTGCTGCAATTGGCTAATTGGGCGGCTTTGATCGAAGAGCATTATGGCGCGCCGCAGGACATCGAGTGGGCAAAAGACGGCAAGACCGGAGAACTTTTTATCGTGCAGGCGCGGCCGGAGACGATCTATTCCACCAATATCGGACAGATTTATGAAGAATACAATATCAGGAGCGTAGAGGATCCTGTGATTACGGGCATATCGGTTGGCAATAAGATAGGACAGGGAAAAGCCAGAGTAATTCTCGATGTTTCGCGGATCAGAGAATTTAAGCAAGGAGAGATTCTCGTGACCAAGATGACCGATCCTGATTGGACGCCGATCATGCGCCTGGCGGCCGCCATTATTACTGACGAAGGGTCGAAAACCTGCCATGCCGCCATCATTTCGCGGGAGCTGGGTATTCCTTGTATCGTCGGTTCTAAAAACGGAACCAGATCTTTAAAGACCGGCCAGGAAATTACGGTTGACTGCACCCAGGGCCTCAATGGCCGGGTTTTTTCGGGAAAGATTGATTACGAGGTTAAACGCTACGACCTTTTGAAAATGCCGAAGCTTCCGGTAAAGATCATGCTGAATGTCGGTACGCCTGATGGCGCTTTCAAATCTTCTTTTTTGCCGAACGACGGAGTCGGGTTGGCGCGCGTGGAATTTATCTTCGCGGATAAAGTGAAGGTTCATCCGCTTGCGTTATACCATTTTGACGAGTTAAAAGATCCGGTTTTGAAGAAAAAGATCGACGAGATCACGGTCGGATACAAAGACAAAAAGGAATTTTTTGTTTCAAAGCTTGCCCAAGGAGTGGCGCAGATTGGCGCGGCTTTCTGGCCCAAACCGGTGATTGTCAGATTCTCCGATTTTAAGACCAACGAATACAGATCATTATTGGGCGGTGAAGCTTACGAACCGAACGAATCGAATCCGATGATCGGATGGCGCGGCGCGTCGCGATATTACGATCCGGAGTTTGCTCCGGCCTTTGCCATGGAGTGCTCAGCGATACGGAAAGTTCGCGAGGAATTCGGTTTGCGCAATATCTGGACTATGATCCCTTTTTGCCGGACCGTGGAAGAGGGGCGGAAAGTTTTGGCGGTGATGAAGGAAAATGGCCTCATGCAGGGAGCAGATGATCTTAAAGTGATGGTGATGTGCGAAATTCCGTCCAATGTCGTTCTCGCCGATCAATTTTTGGATATTTTCGACGGTATGTCGATAGGATCTAACGATCTGACGCAGCTAACGCTTGGACTGGACCGCGATTCTTCGCTAATTGCCAAGATCGGAGATGAGCGTAATGAAGCGGTGAAATCGCTGATTAGGGCCGTCATCGCCAAATGCAAGGCGCGGGGAAAATACTGCGGTATTTGCGGACAAGCGCCCAGCGATTATGCTGATTTTGCCCAATTCATCATGGATGAGGGGATTGAGTCCATGTCGTTGAATCCCGATTCTGTGATTAAAACGATCATGAAGCTTGCGAAGTTGGAAAATAATTTATAAAATAAACATATACGGCAAATAAATTAACAGCGTCGCCGTGATTTATGGGGCGGAAAACGCGCCATTTGTAGCGGCGAGCGTACAATAATGAAAGTAACCTTAAGTATAATTAAAGCAGATATCGGATCAATTGGCGGCCATATTAAGCCAAGCCAGAAGGTATTCGATGCGGTGGAGGGGCACGTAAAAAAATTCGGAAAAACACTGTTTATCGATAGTTTTGTGGAATTTACCGGAGACGATATAGCAATATTACTGACTCACAAAAAAGGCGCCGGAAACAAGGATATTCATAAATTGTGTTACGATGCCTTATACGCCGGCGCGGACATGGCTAAAAAACAGGGATTATACGGAGCCGGCCAGGATTTGCTGGTTGACGCTTTCTCGGGAAATATCAAAGGCATGGGGCCCCAGGTAGCTGAGATGGATATCGAGGAACGGGGAGCTGAGTCTTTTTTGATGTTTTGTGCCGATAAAACCGAGCCGGGTGCGTTCAACCTGCCGCTATACCTGGGATTTTGCGATCCGATGCACAACGCCGGGTTGTTATTGTCTCCGGCTGTGAAAAAGGGTTATAAATTCGTGATCATGGATGTTGAGCATACCGGCAAGGATAAAGTGATCGAGCTGCAATCACCCGAGGAGATATACGATATTGCCGTTTTGCTTAGAGACAATGGGAAGTATATCGTGGAATCGGTTTGGTCGCGGGCATCCGGAGAGCAGGTTGTCGCTGCTTCAACCACGCGATTGCACAATGTGGCGGGAAAATACGTCGGTAAAGACGATCCGGTCATGCTGGTCCGCACTCAAAAGGATTTTCCGGCGACAGGAGAGATATTGTCTCCTTACACGATCGGACATTATGTGGCGGGTTTTATGAGAGGTTCTCATAACGGTCCAATGATGCCGGTAAAGAGAAATTCATGCATTTCTTATTTTGATGGGCCGCCGATTATTTCCTGCATGGCTTTCTGCGTCCAAAACGGCAAGCTGACCGAACCGGCCGACGCGTTCGACCATCCTTATTGGGATTACGTCCGTAATAATGTCTCGCAAAAAGCCGAATGGATCAGAAGGCAAGGTTTCTCCGGGCCGGCGATGCTTCCGATGAGCGAACTGGAGTATACCGGCGTGATGGATACGTTAAAGAGCTTGGAAAAGAAATTTACTATCAGGGAGAAATAGCGTTTCTTCAATGAAAAACATCTATATTCATATCTTAATAGGTGCCGCGCTGATATCCGTCCTTGGTTTGGCTGTTTTTTTGGGAAAATCCGGGAGCGTTGAAATAAGAACCGATAAAAAAATATACGCTCCCGGAGATACCCAGGTGGTAAGCATTAAGAATAATTATGGCCGCACGGTATGTTTTTCATCCTGTTATCCATATCGGGTTGAGAAAAGGGAAACTGAATGGAAATCTTACGAATACGATAGCTGCTCGGATACTGATGTTGTCGATATTTGCCTCGGGAAAAGCGAGACTAAAAAATTTAAGATCACGCTCGACGAAGTCGAAACCGGGATTAACCGAATAAATATCGGCGCTTGCGTTGATTGTAAGATCGGAGACTCTTTTAAAGAAGATAAAGTTTTTTATTCCAATTCTTTTGAGGTTGAATAAAGTTTTTTGGCAAGGTTATTTACTGATGTGGGCCGGCTCCATGGGTTGATTTGGTTTGTACTTCATGGTATAAGAAAAAATATGCTTAAATTAACATCAAAAATCAGAACAGAAAGCGGAAAAAAAGTGGAGGAATTAAGGGAAGTTGGAATCGTTCCTGCCGTGTTGTACGGACCTGGTCTAAAAAACCTGAATTTGTCGGTTGACCGAAAGGAAATAGAAAAAATTCTCTCTATGGCCGGGCAGAGTTCGTTGGTCAGTCTTGAGATTGAAGGTTCCAAGGAGAAATATATGGTTTTGATCAGTGACATCGACCGGAATGGCGTCACGGAAAAGTTGATGCACGTTGATCTATACCAGCCCGATCTAACGAAGGAGATCGAGGCCGAAGTCGAGCTGGTTTTCGAAGGAGAATCAAAGGCGGTAAAGGAAAGCGGAGGTACCTTGGTTAAAAATATCTCCGAAATTACGGTTAAGGGAATGCCCCAGCGCTTGCCGAGCCAGATTAACGTGAATATCGATGTTCTTACCGACTTCGAAAAAGTGATTTTGGTAAAAGATCTGGTGTTGCCGGAGGGCGTCAAAGCCGTCAAAAATCCGGAAGAAATTATAGCTTTGGTTATTCCGGTTGAAAAGGTGGAAGAAGAGCTTGAAAAGCCGATCGAAGAGAAAGTTGATGAGGTTGAAAAGATCGAAAAGGAAAAGAAGGAAGAAGAACTTGAATCAGAGGAAAAAAAATAGATTATCTTTTCATTTCGGATTAACCTTATTAGTAAAAAGTAAATTCACATAGCCGCAAATGCGGCGGTAAATTATAGACCGACTATGAGCTTCGTTTCAAAAAAAGCATTTTTCTGGTTACCCGCGATTTTTTTGATTTTTTCTATAACGGCGCCGGTTATCGGGCAAAGCACTTTGAATTTGCCGGCCAGCGAAGAAAATTGCGCGACACGCGAGGCTTGCGAGATCCTATTGAGAAAATACGAAGCGCAGCTTGCTTTAGACGAGCTTGATATTCAAAAGACTTCGGCCCAGAAGAAAACGCTCCAAAGCCAGATTGCCTACCTTAAAAAAAGAGCCGAGAATCTGTCGGTGAAGATCAAGCAGAGCAACGCCGTAATCTCCGATCTTAAGCTCCAGATTAACGATACGGAGAAATCTGTTCAGGATACGAGCGAGCGAATCGCGCAAGCGCAAATCAATTTAGCCGCGATATTGAGAACCGTTGACGAAGAAGACAAGAAATCGCTGGCCGAATTAGTTTTGGCTGAGGACGAGCTATCCGACTTTTTTGACAATATCGTTTATTTGGAAAACTTAAACAAGAGTTCCGATGATTTGCTGAACGAGATTAAAAACATGAAAGCCTATTTAGAGGACCAGAAATTAGGCCTTCAGGATGAGAAAGGAGATCTGGAAAAGCAGGTGCAAGTCCAGCTGTTGGAAAAGCAGGAGCATGAAACGACTAAAAAAGAGCAGGAGCAGACTTTAAGAATGACCGAGGCGCAGTACCAAAAATCTCTCAGTGACAAAAAGGCGACCGCCGCGAAAGTTGCCCAGATCAAAAGCCGTATTTTTGAGATGGCCGGATTAGGCAATACCAAAGCGCCTAACTTTGCCGAGGCTTATGCCATTGCCAAAACGGTAGGCGCGACTGTCGGCGTCCGACCGGCCTTTTTGCTGGCTATTCTGACTCAGGAGTCGAATATCGGGAAAAATGTCGGCCAGTGCTACTTAAAGAACAGCGCAACGGGGGCGGGCATAAACATAAGGACCGGCGCTTCGCTGGCGAAAGTGATGAATCCTAACCGCGACGTTCAGCCGTTCTTATCTATAACCGCCGAAGTAGGACGCGACCCTTACGCGACGCAGGTTTCCTGTCCCATGAGCTTTGGCTGGGGAGGCGCTATGGGTCCGGCTCAGTTTATTCCGGCGACTTGGGTAGGTTATCGCGACCGGGTTAAGGCGATAACCGGTCATCCGGCCGATCCTTGGAATATTCGCGATGCTTTTATGGCTGCCGGTCTCTATGTATCGGATTATGGCGCTGCTTCACAAACCTACAATGGCGAATGGCGGTCGGCCATGATCTATTTTGCCGGATCTGTGAATACCAAATACCGCTTCTACGGCGACAACGTGTGCGCCATCGCCGCCGGGTACGCTGACGACATCGCGGCCATCGAGGGGCAGTAAAATTATAAACGCATCAACCAAAAAAAAGGCTTGTGGCCTTTTTTTGTTTAATTTCAGCTGGGGCGTTTAAGATAGCAATACGGTCAAGAAAGCACGCAATTAGAACTATATTATTGGCAGCGCATGGTGCGGTTTATTCGTCTGGCAAGGTTTCCATCAATTCTTCGCTGATGGGTTTCAATGCGCCGTTCATGACATCATCGATATTGTACCAGCTTTTTTTAATTCGGTGATCCGTGATCCGGTCTTGGGGTATGTTGTAGGTTCGGATTTTTTCGCTGCGCTTGGCCCCGCCGATCTGGGTTTTGCGTTCTCCGCCGTACTTTTCCTCTTCCTCTTTGCGCTTGAGTTCCTGGATGCGGTAAACTAAAATCGCCATGGCATTTTCCCGGTTGGATAACTGGTTTCGTTCGGTTTGAGATGAAACAACCAAACCGGTTGGTTTATGAGTGAGCCGTACCGCGCTTTCGCGTTTATTAACGTATTGGCCGCCCGGCCCGGATGAGCAGAAAAAGTCAACCTTAATATCTTCATTTTTAATCTTGAATTCGGCGGCGTCGGGTTTGGGCAATACGGCAACCGTGGCCGTTGAAGTATGGATTCGGCCGCTTTTTTCCGTGAGCGGAATACGTTGGATTCGATGCACGCCAGCCTCGTATTTCAGGTAATTCCATACCTCATTGCCGCGCAATTCAAAGATGATTTCTTTGATACCGCCGATTTCCGTCTGGTTGGAATCCAAAATCTTTTGCGTCCATTCCATATTCTGGGCGAATCGCGAATACATGCGGAAAAGGTCGGCAGCGAACAGAGCAGCTTCTTCGCCGCCGGTGCCGGCCCGGACTTCAATAACCACAGCCTTGGGTCCTTTGGGTTTTTTTTCGTTGCCGATCATTTCATCCAATTCTTTTGCCAGGCAGGATTTGCGAATTTTCAGTTGTTCGGCTTCCGCTTGGGCCAAGGAAGTCAGTTCAGGTTCTTCTTCGGTGGATATGATCGAGAGGTTTTCCTTGATTGCTTGTTCGACCTCATGCAATTCCTGGGCTTTTTCCAACAGCTTTTCCAAATATGCCTTTTTTTTGCTCAGTTCTTCGAATTTTTCCCAATTTGAAATGAGCTCGGGGTCGCCGAGTTGTCCTATTAATTTATCGTATTCCGCTTTAGCCGATTCGTAATAATCGGGTTTTGTAAAGCTTTGAGAATCTGTATCTGGCATATTTGGCGCTGGCTGGCTCAATAATTAAATCAAAATCCGCCTTATACAGCTTTTTTCTTTGATGCCATCTGCTCTTTTTTTGCCATTTTTTTATTGAACTTGTCCACGCGGCCCATTGTATCGATTACTTTCGATTTTCCGGTATAAAAAGGATGGCAGCTGGAACAAATTTCGATTTCCATGTATTCCTTGGTCGATCCTACCGTATAGGTAGTGCCGCAGGCGCACTTTACTTGCGCGTTCGGGAAGTACTTTGGATGAATATCTTTTTTCATATCTCAATTATAAATTGACCGGCATTTGACGCCAGTTTCATTCTTAATTGAATTATTATATCTTTTTTTGCCGCGGAATGCAAGCAAATCGGCAGCCGCTTCGTTTTTTGCGCAACTTTACTGGTATTGAAAAATAAAATGAGCTATGATAGAATATTGAATTATGAACAAAGAAGATAATAATACCTTCAATCTTAATGTTGAAGAAATGACCAAAGCCGGATTGCAGTTTGGCCACAAGAAGGCGAAAATTCATCCCAAGATGAAGCCTTATTTGTTTGGCGTGAGGAACACCATTTATTTAATCGATCTGGAAAAAACCCAGGATAAGTTCGAAGCGGCTTTAAAATACGTTGAAAGCCTGGTATCGGAAGGCAAATCAATTATCTTGGTTGGTACCAAAACCCAGTTCAAGAAAATGGTTCAAGACGCGGCATTGGAAATGAACTTGCCCTATGTGAATGAAAGATGGTTGGGCGGGACATTCACCAATTTTAAGATCATCAAGAAACGGCTGGATTATTTCAAGGAATTGGAAAGAAAAAAGGCGGCCGGAGAATTCGATAAATACACAAAAAAAGAGCAGGCCGAAATAGGCAAGCAGATCAAAGATCTTGCCAAGAAACTTGGAGGTATCAAGGATTTAGATAAAATGCCTGATGCCATCTTCGTAGTTGATATGAAAAAGGATAAATTGGCTGTAAAAGAGGCCAAGATGAACAACGTTAAGGTTATCGGGATTGCCGATGTGAACATTGATCCTGAAACAGCGGATTATCCGATTATCGCCAATGACGATTCGGTATCATCGGTTAAATATATTCTTGACAAGCTTAAGGAGGTTGTGGCTGCCTCCAAACCTAAAGCCGCAGTTTAATCAAAAGGCGGTTATTTCCACAAAAAAGGCTACCGGGAGTAAATAATCCATCAAACCATGGTTACTATTGAACAAATCAAGCAATTGCGCGAAGAGACCGGAATATCGGTTTCGGAATGTAAAAAAGCTCTTGAAGCCGGCGGAGGCGATATGGCGCTTGCTAAGGAAACTCTAAAGAAATGGGGCAAAGACGTTGCCGCAAGAAAAGGCGGACGGAACGCCCAGCAAGGAATCATTGACAGCTACATACACCCTAATAAAAAGATCGGAGTCATGATTCGGCTGAATTGCGAATCGGATTTTGTGGCAAAATCGGATGACTTTAAAAATCTTTCTCACGAATTGTGCCTGCAATTCGCAGCCGTTCAATCTGATGCGGATTCAAGGCTGGTCCAACCATGGATCAAAGACTCATCCAAAACGGTTAAAGATCTCATTGAAGCAACTATCGCAAAATTGGGTGAAAACATAGTTTTAGGCGCGGTAGAAAGATTCGAAGTTTAGGAAAACAACTTTACATGATCGATTTGATATTGGCCATTATTTTTTTTGGATGTACAATCTCGATCGCGGCGATAGCGGCAAGGAAAATGCCGGCTTTGGAGCAAATTGAACGCCAGCCGCAGATCTCGGAGAACAAAATTGGCGTGGCGGGCCAAGCAAGGCATTGGGTCGTACTCCGGATAAAACAGGCTCCTTTGTTTAAAAAATGGTTCAAGGATTTTTCTTATACGACCTTTCTGCAAAAATTACTTTCGAAAGTACGGGTTATGATGATCAGGCTGGAAAATAAAACAAGCGCATACCTTGAAAAATTACGAGTTCAGGCAAAAGAAAAACAAGAAGCCGCGGTTAATGATAATTACTGGAGCGATATCAAAAACCTGATCAAGAATAAAGAGATTGTAAAAAGGCGCACAACGGCAGCAGCCAGGCGGACCAATATCGTTGTGGAAAAAGTAGCCCAGATCAAATCCGAACCGGCCAGGCAAAAGAAGAACAGGCGGAAAAAAGCGCAATAACGTTTCGGCGCGGTTGCCGCCGACGTAGCTCAGTGGCAGAGCAACTGTTTTGTAAACAGTAGGTCGTGGGTTCAAATCCCTCCGTCGGCTCATAAGCATTAGTAATAATTGGCGCAAGTGGCGTTTTTTTGTTTTCAAGCCTTCTGACAAGACCTGGCACAAGCATTTTTAACTTGGCAGAGTCGCTTGGCCGGCATATTTAATTAATTTGTAGACCCCGGGCAAGTCCTGGGAACAAAATGAAGCCTTAGGCTTCCTGCCCGCAAAAAGCGCGCAGAAATGAGGAGTCCGGAGGAAACATCCTCTGGTCGCCCCTCAATGCTTCGGGATTTCCTTCGGTCACCGCCGGGGGTTCGTACCCCGGGAGGCGAAATACCGATAGAAAAATATAAATTCGATATTTACTTGTTTTTGATTTTGAGCTAAAATCAATCAAAGAGGATTTTTACAGATCTTGGACAGCGGTGCGTTCAAGAAAACATATTAATTATGTTTTTCTTGGTTTAGGTTTTGATTAATTTATAAACCCCGGGCAAGTCTTGGGAACAAAATGAAGCCTTAGGCTTCCTGCCCGCAAAAAGCGCGCAGAAATGAGGAGTCCGGAGGAAACATCCTCTGGTCGCCCCTCAATGCTTCGGGATTTCCTTCGGTCACCGCCGGGGGTTCGTACCCCGGGAGGCGAAATACCAATGCAAAATATAAATTCTATTTTTTAAACTTTTTGACGCGCAAAAGGTAAAATCCAGTACCGCTCAATCGATTGGACAGAGCAGAATCGCTTTGGCCAAGCTTAATCAACACCATGGCTAACGAAAAAGAAAAAACCCAAAAAAAAGAAACCTCATACGGGGCTAAGGATATTTATGTCCTGGAAGGCCTGGATCCGGTTCGCAAACGGCCGGGTATGTATATCGGGTCAACCGGCGTTGACGGTTTGCATCATTTGATCTGGGAATGCGTCGACAACTCGCTTGATGAAGCAATGGGCGGGCATTGCAAAATTATTGATATCGGAATTTTGCCGCAAAATAGGATCAGCGTTGCCGATGACGGACGCGGCATACCGGTTGACATTCATTCCCAGACTAAAAAATCCGCGCTTGAGACCGTAATGACTACTTTGCATGCCGGCGCCAAGTTTGGCGGCAAGGCTTATCAAGTGAGCGGCGGATTGCACGGCGTGGGAGTTTCGGTTGTTTGCGCTTTGTCGACCTGGATGCGCGCGGAGGTTTGCCGAGACGGCGGGATGTATGTGCAGGAATACAAAAAAGGCAAGCCGCAGGCGGCTGTTAAGAAAGTTGACAAATGCAATAAGCTGGGTACGAAAGTGATTTTTGAAGCCGATCCCGAGATTTTCCATGAAATTAAATACGATACCAAGCGGATTATTGGACATTTGCGCCAGCAGGCTTATTTGACTAAAGGTATTCGGATAAATATTTCCAACGAAGTGGAGGAACCCAGGCAGACCTATTCTTTTTATTTCGAGGGGGGCCTTTACTCGTATATAAAATATCTTACGCGCGGCCGCAATTCAATTCATCCGAATATTTTTTACTGTTCCGGCGAAAAGAACGATATCGTGGTTGAGGCGGCCTTCCGTTATACTGACGAATTTGAATGTTTTGAGCAAAGCTTTGCCAATAATATCATAACGATGGAGGGCGGAACACATCTTACCGGATTCCGTTCGGCCATTACGCGCGTTTTTAACGATTACGTTAGGAAGAATAATTTCCTGAAAAACACCGACGATAATCTGACGGGTGAAGATATTCGCGAAGGGTTGACCTCGGTTGTTTCAATTAAAATCCATGAACCGCAGTTTGAAGGCCAGACTAAAGGCAAGCTAGGCAATCCTGAAGCTAAGAGCGCGGTGGAAGCGGTTGTCGCCGACGCTATGGCGGATTTTCTGGAAAGGAATCCCAGCGATGCCCGGGTGATAGTGGAAAAATGCATCTTGTCCCATAAGGCCAGGAAGGCGGCGAGAGCGGCACGCGACACGGTTTTGAGGAAGGGTATACTTGACGGCTTGTCATTGCCGGGAAAATTGGCGGATTGCACGTCGCGGAGTCCTGAAGATTCCGAGATTTACCTCGTGGAAGGCGAGTCGGCCGGCGGTTCTGGTAAGCAAGCCCGCAACCGCCGTTTTCAAGCAATTCTGCCTCTGCGCGGAAAGATCCTGAATGTGGAACGAGCCAGGCTCGATAAGATGTTGGATTCTAAGGAAATCAAGCAGCTTATTATTGCCATGGGTACGGCCGTGGCGGAGGACTTCAATCTTGAAAAATTGCGTTATCACCACATTATCATCATGGCTGATGCCGATAGCGATGGAAATCATATCCGCACATTGCTTCTGACTTTGTTTTACCGCCATTTTAAACCGATTATAGAAAAAGGATATTTATACATTGCCCAGCCGCCTTTATATAAGATTCAGGCCGGCAAGGAGATACGCTACGCTTATACCGAGGAAGAAAGAATCAAAGTCGCAAAGGAATTTAACAAGCCCAATTTGAATATCCAGCGTTATAAAGGCTTGGGCGAGATGAACGCGGAAGAACTTTGGGAGACGACGATGAACCCGCAAAACCGGTTGCTGCTGCAAGTAACCGCGGCCGATGCCCTGGAAGCCGATAAGGTTTTCGATATG
Source organism: Patescibacteria group bacterium (assembly GCA_022710775.1). Taxonomy (GTDB): domain Bacteria; phylum Patescibacteriota; class Minisyncoccia; order Minisyncoccales; family UBA5738; genus CAINCQ01. The sequence continues at coordinate 69,218 of JAKLGH010000001.1, read as the reverse complement.
CTCATGGGAGACGAGGTGCTTCCACGGAAAAAGTTCATCCAAACGTACGCCAAACACGTAAAAAACCTGGATATCTAACACTAGGAATGTCAGGATCGATCAATGGCCGAATTTGACATAATGCCTAAATTTTGATATATTTTTAGCAGGCCCTTTGGGTTCTTTTAACAAAGGGACATATTTAATTAAAGCGGCTCCGCCACAAAGCTGTGAAATCGAAAGATGAAAATCATAGAAAATACCACGACCTTCCTTAAAGAAGTGAGGCTGGAAATGAAAAAGGTGAATTGGCTTACCCGCCAGGAAATAATCAATTACACGCTGCTTGTAGTAGGAGTTGTTTTATTTATGGCTTTTTATTTTGGAGTGTTGGATTTTGGTTTTTCCAGCCTTTTGAACGAGTTTATTCTTAAAAAATAAATTTAGAAAGCAAGCCTCAAAAACTTTATCCGGCCTTTGCCTGCTGCGGGGGCGATTTGCGCGGTTATCCGGCAAAGCTTGGCAGCTGCGCGACCTTTTTTATCCGGTTTTCCGGATTAATATCATTTGACCACTTATGCCAAAACAACAAATATTACCGGAGAAAAATTGGTACGTCATCCACACGTATTCGGGTTACGAGGAGGCTGTGGCTAAAAATCTCAAACAAAGGATCGAATCTCTCGGGATGGAAGACAAGATTTTTAACGTAATCGTGCCAAAGGAAAAAAAGATCAAGATTAAGGAAGGCAAGAGGAAGGTGATTGAGGAAAAGATTTATCCAGGATACATCCTGGTGGAGATGGTCGTTACCGACGATTCTTGGTACGTAGTTAGGAATACGCCTAACGTAACGGGTTTTGTGGGAGCGGGAACCACGCCTATCCCGGTGTCGCCCGACGAGATCAACAGCTTGAAAAAAAGAATGGAGCTGGATGAGCCTGAATATACCATCGAGGTTAATATCGGGGAAATGGTTAAGATTACCGATGGGCCGTTCAAGGATTTCGACGGTAAAGTTTCCGAGATTGACAAAGAGCGCGGCAAAGTAAAGGTGCTGGTGAGCATGTTCGGACGCGACACTCCAGTTGAATTGGATTCACTCCAGATCAAAAAGATGTAAACAATTCTCGAAAGAGATCAGACTATCATGGCAAAAAAAATCAAAGGAATAGTAAAAGTTCAAATTCAGGCCGGAAAGTTTTCGCCGGCGCCGCCGGTCGGACCGACTTTAGCGCAGCAGGGTATCAATATCGGCGACTTTGGCAAAAAATTCAACGAAGCGACGAAAGATATGATGGGATTCAAGATCCCCGTTGAAGTAACTGTCTTTGAGGACCGTACGTATACGTTTGTTCTAAAGCAGCCGCCGGCCTCGGAATTGCTCAAAAAAGCCGCCGGGATTGACACGGGTTCAAAGGAGCCGAACAAAATTAAGGTAGCGAAGATTTCCAAAGACCAGCTCAGAAAGATTGCGGAGCGGAAAATGCCGGATTTGAATACAACCGATATCGATGCCGCGATGAAGATTATTGCGGGTACGGCCAAAAATATGGGAATAACGATCGAATGATCGTTTTTCCTTTTTTATGAGGCGAAAAGAACCAATGCGCCGAAAAGATCGCCATTGATTTGGCAGATCAAGGCGGCCAAGTGATGCTAAAAAAACTAAATATGGTTTTATCTAGCACGGATATCGAAAAGCCGGATAATGAGCCTAAAGTGATTGCTTCATTCGATGATGGACAAATAAGGAATGGCGTAATATCGTACGGCGTTTTTTATTATTGGCCAGAATATTATATATTTTATTAATCTGGCAGAATACCCCGCCGGCTTTGCCGCGCAGGATGAATGCCAGCCCCAAGCGGTTTGCCTGGGCCTCGCTTAATGCGAGGATAGCGAAGGAAAAACATACTTTTCCTATCCGCGAAGCGCAGGCAGAGCGGTAGGAATACCCCGGGGCTTTACCCGGGGAAGTTTATTAAACTAAATCGTTCTATCGGAATATGATTAAAAATCGATACGAGGGAAAATTTATCGTTTTTGAAGGCTTAGACGGATCCGGCAAGTCCACGCAAGCCGGGCTTTTGGCTAAGAAAATGAATAAAAACTCCATTAAGTCGCATAAAACCTTTGAACCGACTCAATATCTGATTGGCGGGCTGATCAGGAGCTTTTTGGCCAATGACTGGAAAAGTTCTCCGGATTGCTTGCAGCTGTTATTCGCCGCCGATCGGGCATACCATTTGGAAAAAGAAATATTTCCGGCGCTGAAAAAAAGGATTAACGTGGTTTGCGACCGGTATTTTTTTTCATCGTTTGCCTACGGTGCGCTCGATTGCGACCTTGACTGGCTGATTAAGGCCAACGATAATTTTTTACTGCCAGACTTAACGATTATTCTAAAGTCCGATCCCGATATTTGCATGAAACGCATGGCTAAAGAAAGGTTTTCCGTGGAACTGTTCGAAAAAGTTGGAAAATTGCAAAAAGTATGGGAAAATTACCTTAGGCTAGTGGAGAGGTTTAAATCCGAGGCCGATATCAGGGTAATCAACGGGGACAGGCCCGTTCCGGAGATATTTGAGGAAGTCGAAAAAATTATTGCCGGAAAAAAAATCGATGGCTGGAAACTTTAGATCCGGCCCTCGGGATTATCTTACCCAATCCTATTCCGTCTAACAAAAAAAAGATTAATTAGAACACTTACAAAAATATGGCAACAAAAAAAAGCTCTAAAAAGAAAATCAGTCTAGCCGCAACAATCGATCAGACAAAAATCGGCCCTAAAGTAACGTTAAAGGATATTAAAAAGGCCAGCGCGGAGGTAAGGGATTACGGTTTTAGGGGCATCTGCGTGAATCCCCAGTGGGTAAGAACGGCAAAAATGGAGCTTCGCGATTCAAATGCAAAAGTAATTTGTTTAATAGACGATCCCATCGGAGACAGCGTTCACACGCTTCGCGTGCAGGCCTGTAAAACCGCCCAGGAAGACGGAGCCGATGAATTGGATGTGGTTGCGTCAATTCCAAACATCAAACACGAGCTATGGGAAGATATTTACAATGATTTATCGGAGATCTGCGCGATTATGCCGACCAAAGTCATTATTGGTTCCGGATACCTTACCGACGAGGAAATCGCGAAAGTTTCAGCGATCGTAAAAAAGGCCGGAGCGATCTGCGTCAAAACAGCAACAGCCAAAGATCCGCTGGAGCACCGAGAGTTAAAGGAAAAACATTTCCATTTAAAGATTATGCAAAAGGCGGCTCCGGGATTGTTGATGAAAGCCTCCGGAAACATCAAAACGGCCAAAGATGCGCGTGAAGCGATTAAAGCGGGCGCCGATATAATTGGAACATCAAGCGGGCCGGAAATCGTCGGCAAGAAGCTGAAATTAAAGAAGAAATAATCTTTTAATTCTTTAATTTTATTAATTTGCAGACCCTGGGCAAGTCCTAGGAACAAAAGGAAACTTACAGTTTCCTTCCCGCAAAAAAGCGGGAAGAAAGGAGGAGGACTTAGGTACTCCGCTCCGCATCATGCGGGGGAGGAAGCATCCTCTGGCCGCCCCTCAATGCTTCGGGATTTCCTTCGGTCACCGCCGGGGGTTCGTACCCAGGGAGGCGAAATACCGATAGAAAAATATAAATTCGATATTGTTAGATCGGGCCTTGTGCTCAACCTCTTGCCTTGTCTTCTTATTTTCTGCATATTCCACAGCTTACCTGTTTTAAAGCAATAAATATCAAACAATATTATGTCCAGCGACCAATACAAACCGACAATCGGGCTTGAAATCCATTGCGAATTGAACACCGGGTCAAAAATGTTTTGCTCGTGCCCAAACGGCAATGGGGAGGTTAAACCGAATGTGAATGTTTGCCCGGTTTGCATGGGTCATCCGGGTACTTTGCCCGTAGCCAACCAAGAAGCCATCAAACTGGTAATGAAGACCGGTTTAGCCATCGGATCTGAAATATTAAAAGAGTGTAAATTCGACCGGAAAAACTATTTTTATCCCGATCTTCCCAAAGGATATCAGATATCGCAATATGACCTGCCGTTTTGCCTGGGCGGAAAGATTGAGATTGAGGACGGGACTGGAGCGCCCAAAACCATTCGCGTGACGCGCGTACATTTGGAGGAGGATACGGCTAAATTGTTGCATCCCGACGGCGAAGACCACTCGCTGGTAGATTTTAACCGGTCCGGTGTCCCGCTGATGGAATTGGTAACCGAGCCCGATATCGCGTCGGCTGTTGAAGCTCGGCGGTTTGCCGAAGAGCTTCAGTTGATCCTGCGGTATTTGGGCGTTTCGGATGCGGACATGGATAAAGGCAAAATGCGGGTTGAGGTCAATATCAGCTTGTCGATTGTCGGCCCTGATGACGGAAAATTGGGTACCAAGGTAGAAATTAAAAACCTGAACTCGCTAAGAGCGGTTGAAGGTTCTGTCGCCTATGAAATCGAAAGACAGCGCAAAGTGATCGAGAGTGGCGCAAAGGTTATCCAGGAGACCAGGGGTTGGAACGAAGCGAAGCTGGAAACTTTCTCCCAGCGGGAGAAAGAAGAAGCCTTCGATTACCGCTATTTCCCAGAGCCTGATCTGGCTCCCTACCGAGTAAGCGATGAAGAGATAAGAAAAACCAGGTCCGAAATAGGCGAGTTACCGGCGGCCAAAAGAAGCAGATTCGCCTCGGAGTTTTCATTAGACGGCAAAACGGTTGATATCTACGTTAAAAATCGTGATTTAGGGTCATATTTTGAAAAAACGATTTCTGAACTTGCCAACTGGGTGAAAGAACAAGATATGAAAGAAGATGTTTTAGCGGAAGAATTTGTTAAATTATGCAAGCTAACTTCCAACTATCTGGTAACGGACGTATTGGGTTTGCTTAAGAACCAGAATTTCAGTCAAGGCCAATTCAAAACCAGCCCGGAAAATTTCGCGGAATTCATAAAAATGATTTACAAGGGCGAAATATCGTCAAAGATCGCCAAAATTGTTTTGCAGGTTATGATGGAAACTGGCGCGGATCCTTCCAATATCATCGCGGATAAAGGGTTAGCGCAAATATCCGACGGCGTTGAGATCGAGGCGCTGGTTGCCGGAGTTATTAAAAATAATCCCAAAGCGGCCGAAGATTTTAAGAAAGGCAAGGAAAATGCGTTTCAATTTCTGGTGGGCCAAATCTTGTCTAAGTCGCGCGGAAAAGCGAATCCCCAGATAGCGCGCGAGATTCTGAAAAAGAAATTAGACGAGATTTGAACATAACGGATATTTTATAAGCCCGGATGATTATTCGGCCCGAATGCCCGGATCCTGGGGTGTGGCGGTTTATTTTGCCCTAAGATAGCTTGCGGCGAGTTTGTTAGCTTCACTGGGATGTTTGATCCACTTGACAGAATGGTCTTTTCTAAACCAGGTAAGCTGCCGCTTGGCGTAACGCTGCGACTCGATTTGGATTTTTGATTTCATCTCGCTTAAGGTTATTTTTTTTTGCAAAAAAAGGGCGGCATATCGGTATTCCAAGCCAAAATTTTCCAACCTTTTCCAAGATAAGCCGCTAGCGCGGAGTTTTTTAACTTCGGCAATCATTCCCCGGCGCAGGCGCTTGTTTAGGCGTTTTGCGATAAGCCGGCTTAATTTCTCCCGATCAACCGATAATCCGATCGTTAGGACCGGATAAGGCAAAGGAACAGAGGCTGTTTTGGGGACGGGTTTTTTTGTTTTTAATACGATTTCCAGCGCCCTGATTAGCCGCCTGGTGTTATAATGGCCAATTCGTTGGGCCGAATCCTTGTCTTTAATTTCCAGCATTTTATAAAGCCGGGCGGAGTTATTTTTCTCAAGCTTTTTCCGCAGTATCGGGTCCGGGGGTACGGTAGGTATCGACGTCATTTCCGCGACTGATTTGATGTAAAAACCTGTTCCGCCGCAAATGATGGGTATTTTTCCGTTTTGTCTGATTTGGTTGATGGCAATTTGAGCCATCTTTTGGTAGCGGGCAACGCTAAAAGATCGCTTCGGATCGGCTACATCGAGCAAGTGATGCTTAACGCCGCGCTGTTCCAGCCGCGTGATCTTGCCGGATCCGATATCCATTCCTCGGTAAACTTGGCGCGAATCGGCGGAGACAACTTCCCCGTTGAATTTTTGCGCTAGTCGAACCGCCAGATCTGATTTGCCTGATGCCGTTGGCCCGACGATTACGATCAATTTTTTCAAAACTGACTGTTTCATGGGAGTTTGGCGCCCAATCCCAAAGGTAAGGCTTCTGTGATCCTAACGTTCACGATGTCCCCGGCTGCGCATTCAATTCCTTTATCCAGCCTGAACTTAACTGTTTTATAGCTTCGCGTTTTACCGCTTGCCCACCGGCCCTCTTTTTCAAAAACTTTGTTAACCAGGACTGGCAGAACAGTTCCAACATATTTTTCGTTATTTCTTTGGGATGTCGCAAACAGAATTTTCGTAAGTTCGAGAAAACGGTGTTCCTTATCCGATTCAGAGACATCGTCGGATAATTTTGCGGCAGCCGTACCCGAGCGGGGCGAGTAGCGCGCGATATAGGCCATATCAAAGCCGATCTTTTTAAACAAGGCAGCGGTGTTAAGAAATTGATCTTCGGTTTCGCCCGGGAATCCGACGATAACGTCGGTTGAAAGGGCAACCGTCGATTCGATGCCGGTTCGGCATTCGCGGAAGGCCTGGCGGATCTTGTCAACCAGCTCAATATACTGTTTGGCGGTATAAGGGCGAGCCATGGCTTTCAGAATCGTGTCGTCTCCGGATTGGACCGCAAGGTTGAAATACGGCGTTACTTTCACGCAGGAAGCGACTGCTTTTACGGCCGCGTCGTTGAAATCCTTGGGATGGGGCGATGTAAAACGGATCCAGAAATCACCGGGAATGGCGTTGGCTTTTTCGATTAGTTGCGCGAAATCAACACCGTCAAAATGATAATTGTTGACATTCTGGCCCAGCAGCCAGATCTCTTTAGCGCCTTTTTCTACCCTTTTTTCCACTTCCTCAAGAATTATTCTCCAGTCGCGCGAAATCAGAGGACCGCGGGTATAAGGGACGACGCAATAGGCACAGAAATTGTCGCAGCCAGTTGTTATGGGTATTCCCACGCTTATTTTAGTATTTCTTTTCGCTTCTGGCTTCGTTTCTGAATTAACCACGCCTGCTAGCGAATCCAGCCAGTCAGCGAAGGAATTAATTTCGACAACGCGGTCAAAAATTTTATCGAATTTTTTTTTATCCGTTTTAACTATGCAGCCGGTAAGAACGGTTATCAGGCCGGGTTTAGCCGTTCTTAAAGCGCGGAAGCGGTCGGATAAACCAAAAACGCGATCCACAGAAGCTTGGCGCACCGAACACATATTCACGATTATCATATCCGCTTTTTCGAGGCTTTCAGCCATGGGAATCCCTTTAGCCTCCAGATGATCGGCGATTCTTTCGGAATCGGAATGGTTCATCTGACAACCGTATGTGATGATATAATATTGCATTTTTCCGCAAAGCCTAAAAAACTGAAGTTATTCTAGCAAATAAAGAAAATTATTCCAATAAAAGCATCGCCACATTAACAAAAAACCCGCAAGAAAAAGCAGGTTTGATGTAAAGAGGCTATTTTTTTGCAAAAAAAATCACTTTTTTTTCTTTTCGATCTTAAGCTCGATATCCTCGAGGAATTTTTTGAATTTGACAATACCGGCATCGCCTTTTCCGGAGCGGCGGACACTGACGGTTTTAGATTTGGCCTCCTTGTCTCCAACAATCAGCAGATAGGGGATTTTTTGCGTTTCGCCCTCGCGGATCTTTTTGCCCACGCTGTCGTTTTCGTCCATCAGCAGCGTGCGGATGCCGCGTTCTGTAAGGGACTTTATCAGTTCCTTGGCGTATTTCTGGTGGTTTTTTCCCACCGGCAGGACCGCGACCTGGACCGGCGCGAGCCACAACGGCAGGTTTCCGGCATAGTGCTCGATAAGCAGGCCGATGAACCGCTCGAAAGATCCGAATAGCGCCCGGTGAAGCATATAAGGTCGTTCTTTATCTCCATTTGAGTTAATGAACGTCATGTCAAAACGATCCGGCAAGTTGAAATCAAATTGCAGGGTTGAACACTGCCATTCGCGCCCCAAGGCATCTTTAATCTTAAAGTCAAGTTTTGGCCCATAAAATGCGGCTTCTCCGACATCCTCCTTGAATTTCAGCTTTTTCTCAATTGCGATTTTTCTTAAGACCGATTCCGTGAATTCCCATCCTGCATCGTCGCCAGCGTTATGTTCTTTGTTGGCCGGATCGCGCAAAGAAAGATAAACATTAACCGAATCGATGCCGAAACCAAATGCTTTATACATGTAAAGAATAAAATCGACGACATTTTTGAGTTCTTTTTCTACCTGGTCTTTCCGGCAAATTATATGGGCGTCATCCTGCGTAAAACCTCTCACGCGTGTAAGGCCGGATAACTCGCCTTTTTTTTCGTATCGGTAGACCGTGCCGGTTTCCGCCCAGCGCAACGGCAGTTCACGGTAGGAATGCGGGCTGTTGTTATAAATGCGGACATGAAACGGGCAGTTCATCGGTTTCAATAAGTACTGCTCCGAGTTGGCAACGGACTTTTTTTTCTTTAATTCATCAAGAGATTGGCCGACTTCCAGCGGCGGGTACATGTTTTCGGAAAAAAATCCCCAGTGGCCCGATCGCTCCCAAAGAGTCCGGTTCCCTATATGCGGGGAGCGTACGAGTTCATAGCCTTTTTCCAAATGTTTTTGATACCAAAAATCTTCGATCAGGCGCCACACAAGAGCTCCTTTAGGATGCCAAAGTACCAAGCCAAGCCCGACTTCTTCATCGATATGGAACAAATCCAATCTTTTTCCAAGAATCCGGTGGTCGCGGTTCTGAGCTTCCTTTTCTTTAACCAGAAAATCAGCCAATTCGGCTGCCGTTTTGAACGCGACGCCATATATCCTCGTCAACATGGGATTATGCTCCGATCCTTTCCAGTAAGCGCCGGCAAGACGTTGCAATTTAAAACCATCGATAGCCAGATCTCGCGTGGTTGCGACATGAGGCCCGGAGCACAGATCAGTAAATTTCCCGGTTTTATAAATGGTAACTTTATCGCTTCCTTGTTTTTCCAAGTCCTCCACCAGCTCGAATTTGAACGGTTGATCTTTGAACAGCTCTTTGGCTTCCGCGATGGATATGTCCGTTTTTTCGAAATCAAGGCGTTGCTTTAAAGTCTCCCGCATCCTTTTTTCGATCTTTGAAAGGTTTTCGGGCGTAATGGATGCATTAATCGGAGTAAAGTCGAAATCATAGTAAAAACCGTTCTCGACGGCCGGCCCCATGCCAAGTTTTACTCCCGGGTAAAGTTCTGAGACCGCGTAAGCCAGAATATGGGCCATGGAATGGCGGGCAACGTTAATATCTTGTGCGCTGGAATTTTCCGTTTTTTTCATAGATTTAAGTCTGCGTCTATTGAGTCAGCATAACGTAAAAAACCTTGGTTGCCAACCTTGACAAAAGCCAGATTACTATATATTTTACAGTAGCCAGCATGTTTTTTGATCTACGGATTATCTAATTAATTTGGAGGGTTAATAGTTGGGTATTGAAAAGATAGCAAGATTAGGGGATAAACTAAGCGCTAGGATTGGATTTTTTGAAACCGTTCCTAATTCCCGGCTGATCAACGACAAAAGCCTGGTTAAAAAGTGGATGAATTTAAGCAATGCGGTAACCCAATTCCGAAGAATTTCCGTGCGCCAGCGCGGGCAAAACATGATCGCCGTTCTCCGATACAACGACGAAAATCCGGTTGTGCCGCGCCACGAACAAACCATTCACCGGATTATGTTAAGCCCGCTGATGATAAATCTGGTATGTATTGATGAAGAGATGGTCCGGGTTACCGAAGGTAAATGCCAGCTGGCGTTGTATTATCAGCAATTCGAAAAGGCGTTGCCTTCGATCGCCGATGAATTGGCGCGAACGATCAGGCGCAATAAAACCGCTCAACAGCGAGCGGCTTTCTTTTTGCCCCGTTTAAAAATCACAAAATATCGCGGCCAAAACCGGCTGAAACTTCGATAACTTCCTCAACTTTATCGGCTACGATTTTGATCTCGCCGTCCCGGTTGTCCACGCGGCCGTAAACAAAAACCACTTTGTTGACCTGGAGCGCGATCATGTTCTTTTCCAAGATTGAATTGAAAACTACGATCTCGATCTTATCGGTAAGATCTTCGACGCTCATAAAAAGCATGGGTTTGCCGGATTTAGTGACAATTTTTTTAACCACGGTAATAACGCCTCCGATCTTGACCAGGCGGGCTGCCTGGCTGTCTTTGACTCGCGTTATTTCCATGCATTTTTTTTCCATAGCGCTCCGGTATTCCTCCAGCGGATGGCTTGTTACGAAGAGCCCGAGCAGTTCTTTTTCCCAAATCAGCTTTTCAGCTTTAGACGCTTCCCGCGCTTTTTCCATTTGAACGGGCGATTTGGCTGCCGCCGGATTATTCCCGCCGCCAAACAGGCCGATCTGGCCGTTTAATTTATTTTTTTGGATCTCACGGCCGATCTCAAGCAGCCGGTCGATGTTTACCAGCAGAGTGTTGCGTTCGCCCATAAGGTCGAACGTACCGGATTTAATGAGGGCCTCAAGCGATTTTTTGTTTACGGTTTTAGGATTAATTCTCTCCATAAAATCGAAAATGCCGGTAAACGGCCCGCCAGCTTTCCTGACATTGACGATATCCTCGACCAGGTTTTCACCAACGTTCTTAATGGCGGAAAGGCCGAACCTGATCTTATTGACGTTTGGGATTACCGTGAAACCGCGATAGCTTTCATTGACGTCGGGCGGCAGGACTTCAATTCCCATGGTTTTGCATTCCCCGATCAGATAGCCGACGCGTTCGACGTCGTTTTTCTCCGAAGTGATGAGCGCGGCCATGAATTCCACCGGATAATGGGCTTTAAGATAAGCTGTCTGGTATGCGACCATGGCGTAACAAGCTGCGTGCGCCTTATTGAAGGAATAATCAGCCGAGGGCTCGATCCAGCTCCAGATTTCTAGAGCGACTTTTTTAGCAATGCCGTTTTGCTGGCAGCCTTCGACGAATTTAGATTTCGATGACGCCATCAAGTCTTTAATCTTTTTTCCGATAGCCATTCGGAGGGTATCGGCTTCGGCCATCGAAAATCCGGCTAATTCCTGGGCGATTTTCATTGTCTGCTCCTGATACAGAATAATTCCGTATGTGGGTCCGAGGATCGATTCAAGTTTAGGGTGCAGATAAACCGGAACTTTCAAACCGTTCTTGCCTTCGATGAATTCGGGGATAAACTGCATCGGGCCCGGGCGGTAAAGCGCGACCATGGCAATAATATCTTCGAACTGGGTCGGCTTAAGCTGTTTTAAATATCTTTGCATCCCCGCGCTTTCCAGCTGGAAGACGCCCACGGTATCGCCGCGCTTCATTAGTTCGTAAGTCGCGCGGTCATCCATCGGGATTGTTTTTAAATCAATATTTGTTTTATGGACGACATAGATCCGCGAGAGGGTGTCTTCAATGATGGTTAAGTTCTTCAATCCCAAAAAATCCATTTTCAAAAAGCCCATATCGACGATTGCATGCCATTCGTACTGGGATACCAAACCGCTGTCATCGGCCGTGGGATGCTGCACCGGTACGATCTCGTCCAAAGGCAAGGGCGAAATGACGACTCCGCAGGCATGGGTTGAAGCGTGGCGCGCGCAACCTTCGAGCTTTTTGGCGAATTCCATCAGACGGCCCGCTTTATCGTCGCTTAAAACGAAGTTTCGCAGTTCGTCGTTCTTTTCCAAAGCTTCTTTAAGATCCATTCCGGCCGGTATCATTTTGGCCAGTTGATCGCAATAGCTATACGGATATTGCAACACGCGTCCGACATCGCGCACTACCGCGCGCGCGGCCATTGTTCCGAAAGTAATTATCTGCGCGACGTGGTCGGTTCCGTATTTCTGGCCTACGTATGCGATCACTTCGGGCCGCCTGCGATCCGCAAAATCCATATCGATATCAGGCAGGGAAACCTGCATCCGGCCGGGATTTAAGAAACGTTCGAAGATGAGGCCGTACTTCAGCGGATCAAGCTCGGTTATATTGAGCAAATAGGATACCAGCGATCCGGCTGCGGAGCCGCGGCCCGGTCCGACCACGATCCGGTTATTCTTGGCCCAGTTCACGAAATCCTGCACAATCAGAAAATATTCGACAAAACCCAGCTGCTTGATCGAGGAGAACTCGTATTCGAATCGGTCGATGATTTCCTTTAGCGGTTCTTTACCGTAGCGCTTCTCAATTCCGGCAAGACAGAGGTCTCGCAGGTATTGCTCGGTCGTTTTGCCTTCGGGCGGATCGAATTTCGGCAATTTGGTTTTTTTCAGTTCAAATTCAAAAACGCAGGCTTCAGAAATTTTCTGGGTGTTGGCTATGGCTTCGGGAAAGTCTTTGAATTCCTCCGCCATCTGTTTAGGGCTTTTCATCGAAAAGTCCTCGTTTTTCATCGTCAGCCTTCCGGGATCGTTAATATCGGCTCCGGTGTTGATAAGCATTAAAATGTCCTGGGCTTCAGCGTCGCTGGCATCAAGGTAATGGCAATCATTGGTAGCGACCAGCCCGATCCCGGTTTTTTTTGCGATTTCAACCAGGCCGGCGTTCACCGTATCCTGCTCGCTTATATGCTTATGGTGTTGCAGCTCTAAAAAAAAGTTTCCCTTGCCAAAATAATCCTGGTAACGCAGCGCTGTTTCAAGCGCTTCATCCGTTTTTTTTGATAGGATCAGCCGGGGTATTTTTCCCTGGATGCACGCCGACATCCCGATAAGCCCTTCCCCGTAGCGGCTAAGCAGGTCTTCGTCGACCCGCGGCTTATAATAAAAACCCTCTAAGTGCGATTTGGTTACCAATTTTACCAGATTTCTGTATCCGGTCTGGTTTTTAGCCAACAGCACCAAATGGTAGCGCATATCGTCGATTCCGGGCCTTTTTTGCTCGCGCCGGTCGAGTGCGACATAAACTTCGCAGCCAATGATGGGTTTGATCCCGCGTTTTTTAGCCTTGTTGTAAAATTCAACGGCGGCGTACATATTGCCGTGGTCGGTGATGGCCACCGATTTCATTCCCAGAGCCTTTACTTTATCCAAAAGCGGGTCTATCTGGGCCAGACCGTCAAGCAGGCTGTAGTGCGAGTGGACGTGGAGATGGGTGAATTGCATATTGGTTCGGTCATAAAAACCGGCCGTGGCCGGCTGTTCTTTTGTCGATAAAAATTGTTTGAATTTCCGCCTGCTTCGATTTTTCAGCGGATCACTTTTTCCGGAGCGATTCCGGTAAGATCGCATCCCTCCTTGATTATTGATTTTTTCAAAAAGATATTTTCTTTCACGATCGCGTTTTTTAAATTCAGGCTTTTTCTAACCAAAGCGTTTTCAAAGTTGACCATGCCCCAAATTACCGCGTCTTCCATGCTGAAATAGCCATTTACCTGGGCGCTTTTCAGATAAATATCGCCTTTGATGGTCAAATCATCCTTAGTGAAATCGCGAACCTCGATCTTTGAACAATCAATGTCGCCCAGAATAACGGCTTTCGTAAGGCTGATGAATCCGCTGATCCGGGCGTTTTGTCCGTATACCGAGCCGGTAATATTAATGCCGACCAGATTGATGGTCTGTGAAATCTTCGCCTTGCGCATAGATAGGTTTCCCATCAATTTTCCGCGCCCGTAAAACAAGGATCCGGCAACTGTTGCGCCCGATAGATCTATGTTTCCGTTGATAACCGTGTCTGCCAAAAAAACATTGCCGTACACAACGCTATCCTGGAGATTGATTCCGACATCGATATTTTTTTCCGCCAGAGCCAGGCATTCTAGGCGCTTTCCGGTAAAATTAGCCTCGCGGCGTTCCATTATCGCAGTTTCTATTTCGTTGTCTACGTCTGCTTTATTGAGAATTCTGTCTTCCATATTAATGCGTAGTATCTAAATGAAACATAAGCGCAATGTCTCACGGTTTTCTAATGGCCGCATTGAAAGTGATATATTCCGCGGCATTGCCTAAGCGTTCAATATGTATCTGAATCTGATTTAACGTTTAAAACCGGATTTTTCAAATAAGATAGCTTTACTGGCACAATGCTTTAATAATCTGATTTAAAAATAGATTAATTAATTATAGTATAATATATAAAAAAGGAAAAGAATATTGCTGTTTGATCCGAATAAAAGCTCCGGGCCATCGATGTTGCAATGCTTGTATGTTTTGCAGCCGGATTATTAACAGGCCTTTTCCGGTATTCCTTGTTGCTATGAGCGTTTAGCGGCCGATTAATATGAAAAATAAAAATTGCGGGATTGCGCGCCTATCGCATCAACAATTGGCGGAAAACCGTTTAGAATACGAAAGAACGGCCCTGAAAAACAGCGGCTGTTTTGTGGTCGGTATCGATGAGGCGGGCCGCGGTCCGCTGGCCGGTCCGGTTTACGCTGCCGCAGTCTGTTTTACGGATCCGAACGCGAGCGATCCGGTTTTTGAGTTGCTGAAAAATAAAATTCGTGATTCAAAGCAGGTTGGCAGCCGCCTCCGAGAGGAGTTATTCGCCCATCTTACTGCCCGCAATGATGTTTTGTGGGGTGTTGCCAGCGAATCAAGCGAGGCGATCGATGAAATGAACATCCTGGAGGCCACCAAATCGGCGATGCGAAAAGCGGTTGATGATCTGGCCAGTCGCGCGCTTGGACGCTTTCCGCCATTCTGTCTCAAAAAGGCCTGCCTGGCTATCGATGGTAATTTTTCGATTCGGACCGCCCTCCCTCAAACTTCGTTCATTTCCGGTGATCGGCTGATTTTCTCGATTTCGGCGGCTAGCATCATTGCCAAGGTGAGCCGCGACCGGCTGATGGATTCTTATGAGGCTGAATATCCGGGATACGGGTTTTCGGCCCATAAAGGTTATGGAACCCGGCGGCATCTTGCAGCTTTGGAATCTCTGGGTATCCTGCCTGTGCACAGAAAAACATTTGCTCCGGTTGCCCGATTATGGGATAATTTCACTAATAAGCGTATCTAAAATAGCAATAGTAACTTGAGAAGTTTTCACCTTGCTTTTAAGCCGATGCTCTTTAGGCAATCAACGGCCAAACTAGTTTTAAGATCGCTGGCGTGTTTTTTAGCCCTGTTGTTATGGCCGGCAGGGGCTGTTTTTGGTTTCGAGCTTCCCCGGATTTATTTTACCGATTGCGTTCTGGACCGGGTCCAAGTTCCGCCCGGAGGAAAAATAGCTGGTTCGATTGCGCTCTGGAATTACGAGGCCGCTCCCGCCAGCGACTTGACGCTCGGCTACGAACTTAGTTATGGCCCTCCCGGCGCAAAAAAGATCCTTGATTCCCGCACCGGCGTACCGTTCGCATTGGCGGCCGGAGAAAGAAGATCGTTTAAATTCGAGTATTGGCTGCCCTACAAGCTGCCCAGCCGGATTCAGATGGGTGATGGAGGCCTCACGCTCAGGGTCAAGGTCGCAAATTCCCTGGGAACCGTTTTAGCCTGGACGGACAAAATCATTTATTCGGATGCCGCGGGAGCTTTTTTTACGCTCGATTACCTGGCCGATCCGTCTTCGAAAAATCCCGGCATCCTTTCGCCCGGCGGAAGCCCGGAAGTTCGGTTTACTATGACCTCGCCGCCGGACTTAAGACAGGGCGAAATGATTTCCAAGGTCATACGATACCAAACTTGCAAAAAAGGGAGTGAGTCGTGCCGCGAATCGGAACTGCCCCTGGAACTGGATGCGGCCAGCCGCAAAACTATTGCCTACAGATTGCCGGTTTTTGCGGAACCGGGTTTCTACCGTACCGTGGTTAGAATGGTCAATAAAGGATCCGGGGATATTGTTTCCAATAGTTTGGAATACGCCTGGATCGTAAAAGAACCGCAGGGAAACGCGCAAATCCATTATGCGTCATTGGATAAAGATACTTATCCGGCCGGATCGATCGCGAGTCTTCGGGTCGGGTTTTCTGCCGTGGATTGGATTATCGGGGCCGACAAGGAGTTAAGCGTGGCGGCTAAAATACTGGCTGGCGATGGCGCGATAGCTGGTGAGGCGGTTAAGGCCGTCAAAATGTCCGACCGCGAAGCGTTGTTGCGGATCCCGATAACCAAGGAGGCTGATAATCCCAAAGCGTCGCTGATATTAAGCATCGGCGGGCATCCGGTCGATAATTATGAATTTTTGGCCAAAGAGCAAGAAGCAAATTCTTCTGAAGGCCAAGTAAAGATCCCGGAACCGGTATTGCCTGGTTTCTGGCCGTTGTTCTTTACCCGGTTTTCTCTGTATATCGCGGTATTTTCGGGTTTTGTTCTGATTGGCGCTGTTGTTTACGGCTTTAAAGTTATCGCTCCTTACTTGAAAGCAAAGAAAAAGCTTCGCTCTAAAAAGAAATTCGCGAATAAATCCGCTGTGAATAGCGGTTCGTTAGGAGCTTTGTTGGACGAATTTGATGAAATCGAAAAGCGGAATAAGCGTTTTAAATCGCCAAAATGAATATCATCGCTAAATTACTGTTGTTTGCCGCAGTTTTCCCTTCGTTTTTGGCGGGCTCGGCTTTGGCTGCGCCGTCGGCTCCGCGCTGTTCGACTCCCGAATTGTCGGCGACGATCAACAAGCCGGTTCCCGATGCCGTTTTTGCTCCAGGCGACCGGATATTGTTCGACGGGCGGATCTGGCTGCCGGGCAGCGTGGTCAGCTCGGGCAAATGTGCCAGTATTTCATTCTTTGTCGCCCCCGATTCCGACATAGCTCAATTCGACTGTTTGGGGCAGCCGGCAGCTTCTTGCGATATTAAGCCCGCGGTATGTCCGGTTCCCTCGGATTGCGGATCTGTTCCGCCAGCTGAGGCATTTGGTATTATTGAATATCCGGCTAGAAACGTAATCAAACTCGGAGAGCTTAAAATTGGCGATTCTATCGGAAGTTTGAATTCCGGTGATTACAGCGTTGAATTCAGCCAAACTTTCGTGCTGCCAAAAAATTTGGCGTTGGCCGGCCCGGTCCGCTTCTACATCCGATACGGCGGCAACGTAGCCGAAGCTTCGGGAATAAGCCGTTTCCGCTGGCTTATTGCCTATCAAAAGGGAAAGATCGGAATTAGCGATGAGCCAAGCCGGGATATTCCCGAAGTTTTGGCAACCAATGCCGTGCAATCCGATTATTGCTCGTCATCCGGGGCAGCGGCCATTCTTTACTGGAAATGGCTTGATCCGGCCGGCCGGAACCAGTCTGCCTACCAGGTTCAGATCAGCAACCGTTCCTACTTTTCTTCTTTGGTCCATGATTCCGGCAAAATTGATTCTTCAAGCCTCAATTATGCAACGCCCGGGGGAAAGCTATCATGGGGAAAACGGTACTATTGGCGCGTTAAGGCTTGGAATGAAGCTGGTTTAAGCTCTGAATGGTCGGAGGGGATACCTTTTGATACGCCTCTTCATCCCTATCCGAAGGTCGGTTTTATCTGGACGCCTAAAAATCCTATTGTCGGCGATCCCGTGGAATTTATCGACGAATCCGAAGTTTACGGATCTTCCACCAAAGTCCGCTGGTTATGGTCGTTGGAGGACGGCAATCCCGCCATATCGTACGATCAGGGGATTCGCGCGTATTTTAAAGAAGTTGGAATAAAAAATATCACTTTATCGGTTACAGACTCCGATGGATATACATGTTCGGCTTCCCGTTTGCTTCAAACCGAGCCTAATCGCTGATTAAGCTTAACGTCTATTTTGCGTCCGTTCCGGCTATCGGTTATAATTAACTAACCGGTTAAAGATTTAACATTTCATATGGTTCAAAGTTGCCGTCTGGAAATTATAACGAATGCTGGTTGACATCGTTGCGTTCCAGGAAAATTGCGGCAATTTTGCGAGGTCGGCTAGAGTAAACTAATTAATAAACAACTAAAACATGGAAGAAAAAAAAATCAGTTTGTATTTATTATTAAGCTTCATTTTAAATTTTTGTCTCACATTCACGATTATCTGGACTCTTGGCATCCTATTGTATTTAAATATCAGGCTTGACGATATGCAAAGCGCCTGCCCGAGATGCCCGGACTGCTCCATGGCCGCCAAGGCAGAACAACCAGCCGCAAAAACGCCCAGGAGCGTCGATATCGAAGTAACCGATAATGGCTTTGCCAACAACGCTTTTCAGTTTTCCGCCAACGAAGATATTACCGTTGTTATAAGGAATACCGGAGTAAATCCTCATTCGTTCGTGATAGACGCCCTCGGTTTGAACAGCGGAATCGTGGAAGCCGGGAATTTCAGGGTAGTTGCCGCCGGAAGTTTCCCCGACAAATCCGAAACATATACTTTCTATTCCGACGCTCCGCAAGATGATATCGGAGTTTTCAGCGGCGTGTTCCAGGTTTCGGATTCCACCCCCGCGGAATAGCATCGCGGGCGGTAAGGCGCGGCAGCCAGGCTCTAGAGCCCTTGAATTTTTTTAATTATCTGTTATGATAGGTCAAGTATTGAATCCAATACTCTTTTTCTTTCCGATTGAACTAGGTCAGGATGAAGGAAAAAGATTAAACACATCTGAATCGCGCCGTTTGCCTTCCAGCTTGCGCGCGATCGGTTATAGATAATCCCATGGGTGGCGTACCGAAAAAAAGACATACAAAATCAAGCCGGAACCAGCGCCGGATGCATTTATATTTGAACAGTCCGTCGTTATCCGTTTGTCCCAAATGCGGCAAAGCGGTTTTGCCGCACCGAGTTTGCGTTTCTTGCGGCTATTACAAGGGCCGGGAAGTGATTAATGTAATGGAAAAGCTCGACCGTAAAGAAAGAAAAAGGAAAGAAAAGGAAATCAAGGATTACGAAAAAGAGGGCGCAAAGCCCGCGGCAAAAGATACAGCCGAGGAAAAGAAATAATCCATTCGCGCGCTTGCGGCCAAAGGGCCGAATATCAAAATATACAAGCTCTATGGCCTCTAGGCACTTAACAAGATCAATAGTGATGCAATCCCTTTTTGAATGGGATTTTGCCGGCAAACTCGGAGATTTAAAGCAGATTCTGGAACGCAATCTGCAGGAGTTTGGGCCCGGATTGGAGGAAAAAGGCTTTGCGGCCGAGCTTACGGAGGGGGTTTTGAGCAAGATCGAAGGGCTGGATAAGATTATCTCGAAGGCGGCGCCGCAGTGGCCGATCGAGCAGATCAGCATCGTTGACCGCAATATTTTGCGCATCGGTCTTTATGAATTGCTTTACGAAGACCGGAAAGCCGTCCCTCCCAAGGTAGCAATCAATGAAGCGATAGAACTGGGAAAAAATTTTGGAGGCGACAGCAGTGGAAAGTTCATTAACGGTGTATTGGGCACGATTTATAAGGAAATATCGAAAAGCGAGCCGCCCGACGCCGAAACGGCCGGTGAGGCCGATAACGAGGCGGAGTCGCAAGAGCCGGAAAAACAGACCAATGAATAATAATGAAAAAAATGCGTCCAAAGACTTTACGGCGCTGGAACAGAAGCTGAAGATCGCTTTTAAAGATAAAAATCTGTTGACGCAGGCTTTTATCCACCGCTCATATCTGAACGAAAATCCGCAGATCGGCCTGGGCAATAACGAACGGCTGGAATTTTTAGGGGATGCGGTTCTGGAATTGGTAGCCACTGAATATCTTTACCGTAAGTATCCGGGCAAGCCTGAAGGGGAGCTTACCAGCTGGAGAGCGGCGCTGGTTAACACGAAAATGATTTCCTCTGTGGCTTATAAACTAGGATTCAGCGATTTTCTTCTTCTGTCGAAGGGCGAGTCGAAAGAAGAAGGCAAATCAAGGCAGTATATCCTGGCGAACACCTATGAAGCATTTATCGGAAGCTTATATCTGGATTCCGGATATGAAGCTTGCCGGCAGTTCATCTATGAAAGTTTGATCCGCGAATTACCCGAGATTATCGAGAAAAAGCTTTACAAAGATTCAAAATCGCGCTTTCAGGAAGTCGCCCAGGAAAAAATGAAAATAACGCCGACCTATCGGGTGCTGGAAGAAAAGGGGCCCGATCATAACAAGCAATTCTTGGTCGGCGTCTATATCGGACCGGAGCTTATTGCCAAAGGCGGAGGAACGTCCAAGCAGGAAGCCGAAGAGGAAACGGCGCGGATAGCCCTGGAAACCAAGGGATGGTAGCGTAAGAATTTAGAGGAAATTAAAAGCAAAAAAAGAAAAAAGAATAAAAAGAATAAAAAGGATAAAAAAATATGTTGGTAATTAGATTACATCGCATCGGAAAAACGAATCAACCGACCTTCAGGATCGTTGTCGTTGATAAAAGGAAATCCGCCGCGGCCGGAAGTTTTTGCGAGGAAGTGGGTTCGCTAAACCGCGCCAGGAAGGAAAGCAAGTTGAACAAAGATAGAATCAAATATTGGCTTTCTCAAGGAGCGCAGCCGTCCGCCAGCATCCATAATTTGCTGGTTTCCGAGAAAATCATTTCCGAAAAAAAGATCGCTGTCCATAAACAGCCCAAAAAGAAAGAAGAAGCGGCGGCGGCAAAAGCACCCGATGCCCCAGCCAAAGCCTAGCAGGGAGTTGATTAACGTTTTTTGATTGACAAATCAGAGCCAAGAGCTATAATTTTTACAAGGTAGCGATTCGGCTTCTCCCGGTTTCTGATAGGGATCGGCTGAAAAGGTCGGGCTACTAGAATGATTTAAAATACGGATAAGGCTATACAGAACATGGACAAAAAAACTGTTGACCAGGATTTCCTTGAATTCATCATCAAAGCGTTGGTTGACCATCCTGACGATGTCAGGGTTAATCGATCGGTTGATGAAATGGGCGTCCTGCTTTCTCTGAAGGTCAACCCTGAAGATATGGGTCAGATCATCGGAAGAAGCGGTAGCACCGCCAGGGCGATCAGGAATCTGGTCCGGATCATCGGCCTCAAGAACCACGCCAGAGTGAATCTCAAGATCGAAGAACCAGAGGGCGGAAGAAAGGTTCGTGAAGAAGCGAAGCAGCCGGTCTCAGAAGACCTCGACGATTTAAAAATTTAGTTCGCGATATAAAACTGAAAACCCCGGAAGGGGTTTTTAGTTTGACAAATAGTGCCAATATGTTAAAGTATTGCAGGTGCTAAGATGGTTGTCGAAACGATGGTAATGATAATTTACGGCGCCTTTATCGGGCTGGTATTGAATAGCGTGATTTACCTGTTTCTCTTGCGCACGAGCGCGAGAAAACCGGCAAGGCTGCAGTTATCCGGCACATTGGCCCTGCTGTTCATACTCGCGCTATGCCTGAAAGAGCCGGCAACGCCGCTGTCCGCGGTATTCGGCTCATTCGTCGGAATCGGAATTTCCGATTACCTGCACTGGCACGATCCGAAAGCATAATCAAAGGGTAAGACCCTTTGTTTTTTTCCCGCTTTTTTAAGACGGCGGTTTAAATGATAAAATGATTGTATAGAAAATTATGATTACGTTCGAGATACTGACGATATTTCCGGAGATTTTTGCCGCTTACGCCTCCGAATCCCTCCTGAAAAGGGCCCAGGAAATGAAGCTGGTGAAAATCAATGTTTCAAATCTTCGGGATTTCGCGCTAGACCGGCACCGGAGCGTTGATGACAGCCCCTATGGAGGCGGTTTTGGCATGGTTATGAAGCCGGACGTGATTTTCAGAGCGTTAAAGATTACCGCTGGCTTAAAAAAAACTGGTTCAAAATTCAAGCCTTCCGCTCGAACAAAGGTGATTCTTTTAAGCCCCCGCGGAAAAAAATTCGATCAAAAGATGGCCGCTAAATTGGCACGCGAAAAGAAGCTGGTATTCGTTTGCGGCCGCTACGAAGGAGTGGATGAGCGGGTTGCCAAAAAAATGTCCGATTTGGAGATTTCTATCGGAGATTTCGACCTAATGGGGGGCGAAGTGGCGGCGATGGCGATTATTGAAACGGTCTCGCGTCTTATTCCGGGAGTTATCGGGAAACCCGGTTTTTTGGCTGATCGAAGTTCAAAAGACGGTTTTTTTGAAAGCGCGCAATATACCCGCCCCGCCGTTTTTTCGCCCCAAAAAGGCGTTAACTGGAAAGTGCCGCCGGAATTGCTGTCGGGCGACCCTAAAAAGGTGAACGAGTGGCGTAGAAAACATGGCCGATTTATAGGCAGCGCCAAACGCTTAGCCTAACGCTTTCAGTTAATGATGCCTTGTTTTTTTTGCGAAACACTGTATACTTAATTTGTTTAAAAAAGAGAATAGCGATTAATGGCGAAACTGGCGCTGCGCGCCTATGTGCGATGAGCGGATTTTGTTGTTATTTCATAAACTTATAAACTAAGCACTCATTAACTATTCTCAGCGGGTTGGTACCAAAGTAGCCAAATGGACCGCGCTGTAAACGCGGTGGCTTCACGCCTTCGGGGGTGCAAATCCCTCCCAGCCCACCCTTCGATCGCTTCGCTCACTCAGGGCGAGCAGTAGAAGATGAAGTTTGTCTAAGCACTAGGGGAATGGTGAGTAAGTCCGAATCCATCCCTCCCAGCCCACCCTTCGATCGCTTCGCTCACTCAGGGCGAGCAGTAGAAGATGAAGTTTGTCTAAGCACTAGGGGAATGGTGAGTAAGTCCGAATCCATCCCTCCCAGCCCACCCTTCGATCGCTTCGCTCACTCAGGGCGAGCAGTAGAAGATGAAGTTTGTTTAAGCACTAGGGGAATGGTGAGTAAGTCCGAATCCATCCCTCCCAGCCGACACGAGTTCGCTTCGTAATTGTCAATTGGCAATAATCAATTTTCAATTAATTTTCAATGTTTCTATAAAACGGGCAAACATGCGTTTTATTTGAAAATTGCCGCATTGATCATTTATTGAATTAAAATTGAAAATTATTCAGTGAATGCGCCCGGGTAGCTCAGAGGCAGAGCAACTCCATGGTAAGGAGTAGGTCGGAGGTTCAACTCCTCTCTCGGGCTCACGACAAGCAAAATCCGAATGTTCGAATGTTCGGAATCCGAAACAAATTCAAATGTTAAAAAGTTCGAATGCTCAAAACTAATTTTTTGGACATTAAGTCATTTGATAATTTGAGAATTGTTTCGAATATTCGTGCTTCGTGCTTCGAGTTTAAAAAAATATGGCCGCAAAAAAGAAACCATACGTAAAATTGCAATGCACTGCCTGCAAAGAAATAAATTACAACACCCATAAGTCAAAAACTATGGAGGGCAAATTGGATTTGGTCAAATTTTGCAAAAAGTGCCGCAAACGCGTTAAACATAAGGAACTAAAGAAATAAGCACAGCTTGATTAAGCAGCTTGTTAAGCGCGGCTTAAGGGCCAAAAAGCTCTTAAGCTCAAAATAAAAGGCTGTGAATATCTTGGTGTTGGCAAGAAAATCCCTATCTTGTATAATATACTAATGGAGGTTTCGCTCGGGCCAGCCAAGGGGGACGTGGTGAAATGGCATCATGGAAATCTCCAAAATTTTTGTTCCAGGTTCGAATCCTGGCGTCCCCGCTGATCGACGCAGCATAGCAAACTAAATTCTTAAATATTCAACAAGACTTCGCAGCCATTCACTCACGGCCGCGCTATCCTTTATGAAAATTTCCAAACGTAAGCTTTTGTATGCAGTTCCGTTGGCAATCGTTTCATTTGAAATATATATAGGGGCTCTTCTCGGATATATCGGAGCGCTCTTTCTCGCCGGCAAGGAAACCGGCATGGAAGGCTATGTCCGTTCCTTGATCTTTGATTTAGGTAAATACCGGCTTCATTTGCATCACTGGGTCTTGTGCCTTACCGTTATACCGGTTGCCATTCATTACAATCTGGCTTTTGTTTCCGATCAATTCGTGATCGGGATGCTGGGCGGTTTGGCTTATCAGGGTATATCCTGTTATAACGATTGGCACCAAGTCCTATTCCGGATCAAATAGCCGTCCTATCAAAATCATCTAGAAATTTTATACGGCAACCATGCCGCATTGATGCGTAATATCTGTGTTGGGACAAAGCTATGAAATTTAAAAAAACGACTCTTTTTACAGCCATTTTCTTGTTAATAGTAGTGGTTTTTTTTGTATACAGAAAGTTCCAGCCCGTTTCGGTTGTTTACAATACGGCTGATGTGCTCGTTGGCGATATTGTCCAGGAGATATCGGAAACCGGCACCGTTAAGAAGGGCGAAGCGATCAATCTGAATTTTAAAAACAGCGGGCGCATTGAAAAAATAAATGTTGCCGTTGGGCAAACCGTAGCGCCTGGCGATGCGCTGGCCGAACTTGATGCCGGCGATCTTAAATTAAAACTTGCCCAGGCCCAAGCCGGTTTAAATCTGTCCCAAATCAAACTTGACCGTCTTTTAAACGGAGCGAGCGCCCAAGAGTTGAAGATCGCTGAATCCCGGGTGGCCAGCGCGACGATCGCGTCAGCTAATGCCGGCCAAAACCTAACCGACGTAAAAAAAACAGCCGACGAGCGGTTGGCCAATGCTTATGATGACGCCCTTGATGTTTTATCCGATGTTTACCAGGTTGCGTTCAACGCGCAAAACTTTTCAAGCTTGCTGCAGCGCACTTATTTCACGCCCCAAAGCACTGATGGTATAACCGTTTACGAAAATTCTGATCTGATTAGGCGCAAAACCGGCAATATTAAAGCCAGCGTTGATTCGGCAATGGCGGGCGATCGGCCAGCGATTGAAAGCGCGCTTAAATCGGCAGCATCCGAGATCGGTGAAATATCCGGGTCTTTGTTGCGGATCCGCGAGATCTGTGAAAAGCCGTCTTGGCGCGATACCGTAGCGGAAACCGACAAAACATCCCTTAATAACCACCGCGATTATATTATTGCCGCCGCCGCCGATCTAACCGCGGCCAGCCAGGCCATCGCTAATCAAACGCTATCCGGCGAATACAGCGTTAATACGGCTTCCGCGGCTTTAAATGCGGCCAACAGCCAGTTGCAGTCAGCGCAAGATGAATATGCCAGTCTTATTGCTCCGCCCCGTTTTGAGGATGTGGCTTTGCTGAAAACGCAGGTAGCCCAAAGCGCCGCCGAGTACGAACTTCTTAAAAATCAGGTGGGCGATACCGTGTTGGCCAGCCCGGTTAACGGAGAGGTTATTGCTGTCAATAAGCGCGTCGGCGAGCTGGCCCAGCCGGTACCGTCTGATCCGGTGCTTGTCGTTCTGCCATCCGATCCTTTCCAGATAGAAGTTGATATTTACGAAGAAGACATAGTGAAATTAAAGCTTAATGATCCTGTCAGGATTGTTCTTACGGCCTATCCCGATAAAACTTTTTCGGGCAAGGTGGCGTTTATCGAACCGGCCGATAAGCTGGTGAGCGGCGTAGTTTACTATCCGGTTAAGATCGTTTTCGACGGCGCCCCCGAAGGTTTGAAACCCGGAATGAGCGTTGATGTCGAGATTATAACTATTTTGGGGGTTGGAGTGGTTAAAATACCGGAAAACGCGTTGCGCGAACAACAAAACTCTTTCTTCGTGCAGATACTGGAAAACGGCAATGTGAAGGAAATTCCGGTAACGATCGGGGTCAGATCAAAAACCGAGGCGGAGATCGTATCGGGGCTCAAAGCCGGAGATCAGGTAATCATTCCCTAATCTATGGATCAGGGCGCCCAACCGATCATCAAATTGGAGAATGTCTGGAAAATTTACCGGCTGGGAAAAGCCGAAGTCCAATCCCTTCGCGGCGTAAATTTGGAAATAATGCCCGGATCCTTGATTACGTTAATGGGTCCGTCGGGTTCGGGAAAATCCACTCTCTTAAACCTTATCGGTTTGCTTGATGTTCCTACGAAAGGAACAGTTTATTTAAAGGGGAAAGACGTTACGAAGCTTGCCGAAAGCGAGCTTTCAGTTTTGCGGGGACGCTCAATCGGTTTTGTGTTTCAGGAGTTCCATCTTTTGGCTTATTTGAAAGCCTGGGAGAACGTGGAAATTCCGATGATTTTTCAGGGGGTATCTAAGGCCAGGCGCGAAATGCGTTCAAAAGAACTGCTGGCGCTTGTCGGCTTGGAGGCGCGGGTTGACCATCAGTTGTCGGAACTTTCGATCGGAGAACGCCAGAGGGTTGCCATCGCGCGCGCTTTCGTCAATGATCCGGAAATGGTGATCGCCGACGAACCCACCGGAAATCTGGATTCTATCAACGGAAAGAAGATCATGGAGATCCTCATCAATTTTCAAAACAAAAACGGCAAGACGCTGATGATTGTTACCCACGATCCGAATATCGGCGCTTACGGGCGCCAGCGGATTTTCATCAAAGACGGACAAATTGTCGACGAGGTAAGCGCGTTTGGCCGAAAACTGATTTAACTTTCAGAATATGCCGGAGCTCCGCCGGCGTTCGCTGGCTGCCGATCAAACCAATGTTTGAAAATACCAAGGAATATTTCAAAATGGCGGTGAGAAATCTCAAAATGCGCTCTTTGCGTTCCTGGCTTACCATCTTTGGCATCATTATGGGCGTTTTTCTCATCATGAGCCTATTGTCCCTGTCCGAGGGAATAAAAATGACCGTTGAGAAGCAACTGATGTCGCTGGGCGGCAATATGATAATCGTGATGCCCGGCGACGAGTCTAACCCGATGGCGAGCATGATGTATGGCGGCGACAAGCTGGAAAAAGGGGATCTGACGATGATTGAGAAATCCGATGGGGTCGATACGGTAGTGCCGTTCGATTACCGCGGGGTTAACGTCCGCTTCAAGGATTATAACAAATCCTTGGCTATAGAAGGCTTGCCGATCGAAACCGGGCTGGATGCCTTGCGCCTGATGCAGGGCTGGAGCCTGGCGGAAGGAGAATGGCCAAAGACAGGCAAAAAAGAGATTGTCGTGGGGAGCCGGTTTAGAGAAGATGTTTTCGACGAAAAGGTTAAAATAGGCGATGAGTTCAACATTAAAGGAAAAAAATTAATTGTAACCGGAATTTTGAATTCCTTGGGGGCTAAAGACGATGACGCAGCGATCTTTATGGATATCGAGCTGTTCTACGATATCACCGGCGAAAAAAGGGGCACCGCCCGAATGGCAATGGTGACCGTTGCCGAAGGCGCGAATCCGAACGTTGTGGCCGAGAAGATCAAAGACAGCCTGAAAAGATCCCAAAAGAAGCAATTTGGAAGCGACGACTTGAATTACGCCGTTATAACAGCCGAAAAAATCAAGGGAATCGCCGGAGACGTGCTGGGAGTGATTGAGCTAGCCGTGCTGGCCTTTGCCAGCATTGCCATAATCGTCGGCGGCATCGGCATTACCAATACCATGTATACGGCGGTTCGCGAGCGAACCCGCGAGATCGGAATTATGAAAGCGGTTGGAGCTCCAAACTCCGCTATTTTAAGCATTTTTCTTTTTGAAGCGGGTATTATCGGCTTGGTCGGCGGATTTGCCGGAACAGCTTTGGGATTGCTTGCCGCATGGTCTGTCGAGCTCTATGGCCAGGTGCACCCCATGTTTTATTTTCGCGCTTCATTCTCTCCGTGGATTATTTTGTTCGGACTTACTTTTTCCTTTATCGTTGGCTGCGCCGCCGGGATCCTTCCGGCGCGCCGGGCGGCCAAACTGCGCCCGATCGAAGCTTTGCGCAAATACGAATAGGCGGGCGTAAAAAAAATCGGCGTTTGCCGATATGCTTTAGGTTAAATTCTTTTGCTTTTATCTGGTTGATCTTTTGACAAGGTCGCATTTCCCGGCCGCAATGTATCCGTGGCCGATAAGGCGGATGATCGAGCGTTTCACGCTGCCGATCGCGTTTTTATCTTGGTTTGCCCAGATGTGCCTGACATAGTCGCCGAACAGCCAATTGGCGTCATAAATACAGCCGGCGATGGCGAAAAGCTCGACAATCGCTACGACCAGCAATGCATCTTCAGAAATTTTAGCAAGCTCGCCGCTATGCCGCGCGGCTCCAAACCAGACCGCGTAAACCGGGGAACCGGCGACAAAGGTAAACTTGATAACTTCGTCGAGCGGTAATTTTTGCATAAAACCATTTTTCTTCTTCGATATTCTTTTAAAGTACTCCGCGGCCACAATAGCGGTAATAACAACATCCATTACAGCCCCCACGATTCCGATGATGAATAGAGCTATTACTGGTGCGTTCCACCATCCGTTTACATTCAGCCAGCCCGATTTTTCACCCCAGAGTAAAACCGCTAAGAGCGGTATCGCGAAAATCAGCCAAATCGTAAGCGCAATGTCCTTACCTTTATAAGCCCACCAGAATTTGGTTTTTCTTAGTGCTTCATACCCGCACGCGAGCGGGCAATCCTTTTTTGCATCGTCCGTCATTCTAAAGCCTCTGGCGGAATAATATCATTAAACCAACAATTGTCAAACAGAGACCGGGACTCTGGACCAGCTTCCAGAGACCGGGACTCTGTAACTTATTTCGTTGGAATTTTGGCGAATCTTGCGTTTTAAAGTATAATTTCATTATCCGGGGTTATCATTGTTCCTCGCTCAGAGCAACTGATTGATCCAAAACGAGACGAAAAATGGCTAAAAAGATATTATCGTTTATTGTTGCCCTCTATCTGGCATTTGCTTTCGCGGTTAACGCTTTTCCCTTAATGGCAAACGCTGCCGATGGTTTGCTTCCGGCGGTTCAGGACCCGTTAGGCAATTTTGTGGTTTTCAATATCGAACCCGGCGCCAGCCTTAAAAATATCGCCCGCGATTTGAAAACCCAGGGATTGATTTCCAATGAACTGCTGTTTCGGGCATATGTTTTTTTTAAAGGGGTAAGCGGTTCCTTGCAGGCCGGTGATTACGCGCTAAGCGCTTCAATGGGTTTTTCCGATATTGTGGCCAAGCTTCGCAGCGGCGATACGATCAAGATCGGAGTTACTATCTTCGAAGGCTTCGATATCAGCCAGATCGAAGCATCGCTGAATGCCCGCTTCAACGATCCAAAGGTCTGCGGTTCCAGGTGTGGAAAAAAGATTGTGCTTTCATACTACCGGGTTAAAGATTTTAAGAATCGTTTCGCTTTTTTGCAAGATGCTCCCGACGATGCGTCGCTGGAAGGATATCTTTATCCGGACACTTATCGGTTTACGGCCGAAGATGATCATGACAGCGTGGCGCGCCGGATGCTGAAAAATTTCGAGGCTAAAATTACGCCTGACGTTCTAGACGCGATAAAAGAACAGAAAAAATCGGTTTACGAAATTGTTACAATGGCATCGTTGATCGAAAAAGAGGTGCGCAGCCAATCCGACAAGCGGAAAGTTGCCGGTATAATGGCTAATCGGCTGAAAGCAGACATGCCCTTGCAGATAGATGCGACCCTGGCTTATATAACCGACAAGCATACCACCCGTTTTACGATTGCCGATACCAAAATTGATTCTCCCTATAACACTTACGTTTACCGCGGACTGCCCAAGGGCCCGATTTGCAATCCCGGGCTGGAAAGTATAATGGCTGCTATTTATCCGGAAAAAACCGATTATTTCTTTTATCTTACGGCCTACGACGGCCGGACGATTTTCTCGCGCAACTTCCAGGATCATGTGGTTGCAAAGCGGACGTATTTAAAATAAAATTAAAGTATAGGATAGGGTAAAAAGTAAAATAAAACCAGTAAAATACTATATCCATGCCCGAAACCAATACTTCCGATACTAATGCTCCCAACCCGAAAATTTCTGGCCAGATCAACCAGAAATTCGCGCTTGGTTTTTTAGCGGCTTTTGCCATAACGGTCGCTTTTTTTCTTATAATCCAGATCTCCTCGGTAAATGATCAAATTTCCCTCCCTTTTACCAATGTTGTCAATAACGCAGTCGGCAACCAGCCCACCGGCGATAAAACCTCGGTTATATCGATAAAAGGCATTTCTAAATTTTCATCCGAGGACGATTTTAAAAAATTCCTGGCCGAAGTCCAGCTTACGCAAACGAAATCGGGCGGATTTGGCACCGGCGGCGCCGCGAACGATATTGCGGCAATGGGAATAGCGGTTCCCGCCGCGGAAAGAAAAACCTCGGTTGACGACGGTTTTGGCGCTGGCGAGGCCGCGGGCCGCGTTTCGCAAACAAATGTGCAGGTTGCCGGCATCGATGAGCCCGATATTGTTAAAACCGACGGCAAAACGATTTTTTATTCCCAGCCGATGTCGTACTATTGGACGCGCTATGATGATGTAATTTCCGCTCCGCAAAAGGGCGGTGTCGGCGTTCCCGTCCAGCCCAAGGGCGAAACTGCCGTTTTTGACGCTTTTCCGCCGGATAAGCTGGCCAAAAGCGGATCGATCCAGGCTGGCGGCGAGCTTTTGATCGCAAAGAACCGGTTAGCCGTTTTTTCCAGCAGCCAAATTTACGGATACGACATAACCGATCCGAAGAAACCGTCAGAAGTTTGGACGATCAAGCTTGAGGATAATAACCAGCTGGTCGGCTCGCGCTTGTACGGATCAAAGATTTACCTTGTTTCCAAGACTGTTATCGATGCCTATCATCCCTGCCCGGTGCGGCCTTTCGCGGCCGGCGATTCGCCAATGATCGTGCAGTGCGGCGATATTTACCACCCGGATCCGGATTTCAGCGCCGACGTCATCTATACCGCGGTTATCGTTGACGCGGTTTCGGGCACTATCGAAAAAAGCCTCTCTTTTGTCGGATCTTCCGGATCCTCCCTATTATACATGTCCCAGTCAGGAATTTACGTAACTTGGGGATATGCCGGAGATTACATCAAGTTCTATCACGATTTCCTTTCGGACAAGGCAGCCGGCCTGGTGCCGACCTATCTCGTCGAAAGGATCGGGCGGCTGGCTTCCTATGATATCAGCGCGGCTGCCAAGCTTACCGAAGTAACAACTGTCATGTCCAATTATCGGGCAACCTTGTCGGCCGATGACCGGGTAAAATTCGATAACGAGCTGGCCAACCGGCTGGCCGATTTTTCCAAGTTGCGCTCGCGCGAATTGGAGCGTACGGGAATCGTTAAATTAAATGTCCAAGATCTGCAAATTGTTGCTTCGGGAAGCGTCCCCGGTTCCCCCTTGAATCAGTTTGCGCTTGACGAATACCTTGGCAATTTGCGCATAGCCACAACGGTCGGAGGCGGCTGGAGCATGTTTGGATCTATGGGTGAAAGCGCCAACGATGTTTATGTTTTAGACGGCGGCTTGGCCTTGCTTGGTTCGCTCCAAGACTTGGGATTGGACGAACGGATTTACTCCGCGCGCTTTGTCAACGAACTTGGTTATTTGGTCACGTTCAAGCAGACTGATCCGTTTTTTGTCATTGACTTGTCCGATCCGAAAAAACCGGAGCTGAAGGGGGAATTGCAGATTCCGGGATACTCGGCTTATCTGCATCCGCTTGATAAAAATTTGGTTTTGGGCATTGGAAAAGAAAACTGGAAGGTCAAGGTGTCGTTATTCGACGTTTCCTTGCCGTCAAAGCCGCGGGAACTGGCCAAATACAACCTCGATGATTACTGGACCGAGGTTGAAGGCAATCACCATGCTTTCTTGCTGGACCGCGCAAACAAGCTTTTTTTCATGCCCGGTTCCAAAGGCGGATACTTCTTCTCGTATAAAAACGGCAAATTGGAATTAAAAAAGGCTTTGGCTGGCAATGCGGTTAAGCGCGCTTTATATCTTGGGGATTTCTTTTATGTCGTCAGTGATGATAAAATAATCGTAGTATCGTCCCAAAATTTTGAAAAAGTGAACGAGCTTGAATTTTAGCGCTTACGCCGATGTCATTCCTAAACATATTGCTTTCAATACCGGTTACTTTTTACCTTTCTGTCGCGCTGTTCTTCGTATCTATCGTTGTTCAGCTTAAATTGGGCGCTGACCGCGATTCCGATAGCGGAGCCGATCAAACCCTGGATGGCGCAAAAATGAGGGACTTGCTGGCCTCTTTGTCGCTGGCTGGAGTGATCGGATTCGGTTTGCTTATTGTTTATTTTTCTGTCGCTATAATCGGCGATTGGCGCGGCTCGAGGGGAATTTTTTACCCCGAAGACCGGATATCCGAGGATAACCTTCCGGTTGATATGTCCAAGAATTTACCTCCGGCGCCCCCTGCCATAAAGGAAGAAATAAAACGGTAGCTTAAATATGTCGCAATAATTCCGCCAAAGGGCGGAAATAAATTTCGGGCAAAGTCCCGGCAATCCAAAAATGGAAAACGACGAATCAAACGAAGGGCAGTCGGTATTCAAAAGATATGCCGTGCTGATTGTGGCGGGAATGATTGTATTGATTCTCGCGATCGTTCTTGCGGCAACCTTTTTGATCACCAAGCGGTCATTAACCATCGTTGAAGGCAAGGATCCGGTGGTTTTAAAAGCCGGGGATTCCTATACGATAAAATGGGCTGCCGGCAAGGTTGATAAGGTGGGTATTATATTGTATTCTCCGTCCGGGGTCCAATGGATTGCGCGGAACCTGCCGGGAAAACAGGGGATTTATGATTGGAAAACTTTTGTTTACCAGCGCGGCGGCAACGATTTCCGGATTGTGGTTTTCGAGTATCCTTGGAAAGATGGCAATCTGGTGGCGTATTCGAACAAAAAAATCGAAATTCTCAGCTCGAAATACGTTTCTTGCGAGGCGTTGTCGGTAGAAGCGGAATACCCGTTTATCGCCAGCAACTACGAAAATATCCGAAAGGTTTTTATTACCGCTAACAACTATAACGGCAACCTTGACGGATTTGAGGGCGCCGACAAAAAGTGTGCCAAAGAAGCGGAGAAGCTGGGCTATCAGGGCAATTTTATCGCCTTTTTGGGCAACGATTCGGTTTCCGCCAAGGAACGGCTTAAAGATCCGAGCGTGTATGTGCTCGCTTCGGGTTCATCGTCATTGGTCGAAGGCACTACCTGCCACCGTCTGCTGGCTGAAAATACCGAGAAACTGATCGAAAAGTTCACTTTGTCCGCGGAAACGGCGAAGATCAAGCTCGATCCAGAATTTATCAAGAATTTCGGGAGGGTATGGGTCGGACGGCTCACTCCCAACGCCAAAAAAGATTGTTTGACCATCATGAATTCCGAAGACAGTTATTCCTATTCGACGACTTGCCAGAACTGGTCGCAAAGCAAAGATAAGATCTATACGGGCAACGTGCCCGATTTTGCGGGTTTGGAACGGTGCTACAACAGCCAGGGCAAAAGCATACCGGCCAACTACGTCGGAGCGTACAGCTCGGTTGTTTCCAACGAAGGCGCGACCGGTTTGATTGGCAAAAGCTGCAATTCTTCGCTCCGTTTGCTTTGCGTTGAGCAATAGGGATTTGACAATGAACTGGTTGTTTGTTAATATCTAACCATCCGCAGACAGCAGGTAAGGGCGTAAAAACCCGCTAAATCCTGCCGAGGATGGCAGCCTGTTAGGCAAAGCATCGAACGCGTTCGGTATTTTGCTTCTCGTATCGCCGATCTTGGTCTGAATCTGCGGAAGCGGATTTTTTTGTTACAAGTTTACCCACATGGCGATATCAAAAGATAAGAAAAAAGAAATAGTGAAATCGCTGGGCGAAAAAGTCGCCAAACAGAAAGCGATGGTTTTTGCCGATTTTACCGGCCTTAAAGTAAAAGACATGGTCGAGCTCAAGAAAAAGCTTCGCGAAAACGGAGCCGAGCTCAAAGTGGCCAAAAAAACCTTGATGACTATCGTTTTCAAGGATAAGAAAATTGCCGCCGATCCCAAAAAGATGCAGGGGGAGATAGCTCTCGTAATGGGTTACTCCGACGAGGTGTCTCCGGCCCGGGTGGTTTACGAGTTTTCCAGGACCAACAAGTTTATTAAGATCCTTGGCGGTTATCTGGAAAACAAGGAAATCGGTTTATCCGAGGTTCAGGCGCTGGCAATGCTTCCCAGCCGCCAGCAATTGCTGGCCAATATGGTTGGCAGTATGTCCAGCCCGGCCCGCAATTTTGCCTACGTTTTGCAGGCCAATATCACGGGTTTGGTGCGCGCCTTATCGCAGATCAAGAAAGCTGAATAAATATTAACCGTACGTCCGGCCGAAGGGTTTATCCCTATAAAACCGGGCGCATACAATAAAAAAATGGCAGACGCAGAAAAAGTCGAGGTTCCGGCAAAATTCGCCGACCTCGTGAAAAAGATCGAAGAAATGTCAGTTTTGGACTTGGCCGAGCTGGTTAAGATCCTTGAGCAGAAGTTCGGCGTATCCGCCGCCGCTCCCGTTATGGTGGCTGGCGCCGCCGCCGGAGCCGCCGCTCCCGCCGCGGAAGAGAAAACATCCTTCACGGTTGTGCTTGCCGCTCCCGGAGACAAGAAGATCGAAGTGATCAAGGTTGTCCGCGACATTACCCAGAAGGGTTTAAAAGAATCCAAAGACCTCGTTGACGCTTCGGCTGCCGCCCCCCAGGTGGTAAAGGAGAACGCCAAAAAGGAAGAGGCCGAGGAAATGAAGAAAAAATTCGAAGCCGCCGGCGCGAAAGTGGAATTGAAATAAAACGTCATTCCGCACCAGCATTGCTCAAAAAAAGCCCAACCGGGCTTTTTTTGTTGCTTGTCTCAAGTCAGCGGAAAATGTATTAAAAAAAGGGATGATAATTCCCTTTATGCCGAAGTGTTCTCGGCGTTCGCCTTTCCGCTTTTTACGTTCGTGAGCATTTGCGCCAACCATTTTCCGGCCTGGTTTTTTCCGGCGTAAAGCCGGTCTCCGCCAAAGTCGCTTTCGCAATATATGAACTCGTTGGGGGAACCCAGTGTCATCGACAAAACCTGAACCAATATCGGACTGCCCGGCATATTTGGCAACAGATCGATGTAATCGGTCATCGATACGTTTCCCCTGACAAGCGCTACGGCGAATCCATGATAAAAGCGCCGTAGTTTGCGATTCTCGCTTATACCGTCCGACTCCTCGACCCAGCGGTTGAGCATATTTATCATGCCCCGGGCATTCATGACGGCGCGTTCCAGACATTGTTTATCCGCCTCGCTCACCTTATTTGCAAGCTCCTGGGTCATTATGTGCAGAATCATGCAATGTCCCAAAGTCGCTCCCAGCTTCCAGACGTTTGTCTCTTGGGGCACCACCGATCCGCCGCGAGTGGCGTTTCGCAACCAATTATTGACCCAAAGCAACTGCGACTTGGCGTTTGCCAGCTTACTTGAGTATTCGAATTGCTTTCCGAACAATGTTGCAAACAAATTCATTGACTTGCCCGCGAACAACAACACCTGTTCTGCCGTAATTTCCAGTCTGACGGTAGGTTCGATCATCTTTTTGCCTGCTTCCGCTGAATTATCTGCCATACTTCCACCTCAAACGATGCTTCCAAAAAAACCATGGGAAGAACTGCTCGTACCATAACAGAAAAACCGTTTTTAGTCAAGCCTAAAGATCTGTTGAGGTCAAACCTCAACAGATTTTGTTCGGGAACTTCCTGTTGAGGTTTGACCTCAACACGTCAGCGGGGCTGTTAACGAAAAAAGGGTATTGCTACCCTTTGTTTGGCTCATAGGCCGCTTATTTACCTCTCTTTTGCTTGGCTTTATTCATCGCTCTGATAAAAAGTTTTCCGGCTTCATCGGATCCGGCGTAAACTTGCTCGCTTCCATCGGGCCTTCGCTGATAATAGTAACGAAGGTCTCCTCCGCCTCCGATATCCGTGGTCATTGTGAATACCCGCGCGATAGACGGATATTTGTAGAGCTTTGGAATATCCTTTTCATATTCGGCTAAATCTGCCTCCTCGCCAGCTAAGACAGCCGTAACTCCGTCAAAGTAGCGGTTTACGGCGGGTCGCATATTGATGCCTTGCGCGTTATCGGTCAAGCACCTTAGCATCACCGTTATATCGTAGGCAGTAATGACGGCTTGGCGCATGCTTTTGATATCGTCAGCATTTGCGCGATCTGCTTGGGTTTTCAACCGCTTGGCCAGTATCATGCTGTAGGCCGCCGCCGAGCCCAAGACGTGGGCGCTGGTACTTCCGGGTACGCGGCTTCCGTCTCGGGTTTCGCTAAGCCACCAATCGTTCAGAGTTAACAGCAAACCTTGAATATATTTATTTTCCTTGCTGTTAAATTCCGGCGTATTTCTTTTTGCGAACACGCTGTTTGTCAGCGTCAGTAATTTTCCCGCCAGGCGCAGCATGTCGTAGTCGTTAACCATCAGCTGCACGGTTGGCTCCGATCTTCCGGCTTTATGGTTGTTTGGTTTCGGATTCATTTATCAACCCTCCATTCCTATCTGGTAAGTTAATGGTTTAAAGGTGCTGGCTTTGTCATAAAAGAAAAGGCCATTTAAGTCAAATAGCGCTATCGCTCAATTAAGGCAAGGTTTTAGGAATAGTTAATTTCTGGCTTGACTTTGGACGTGTCCGATGATATAACCATTATATTCGCAATGTCCTAAGGACACTGAACACCTTTTCATAGATGACCTAACAAATATTGTTATGGCGCCGGGTTATTAATTCATTTCCTCCCTAATCCGGTGCCATAACAGTACTTGTTCCCAAACGGCCTAAAAGCCGTTTTTGTTTTAAACCATAGGACACCAACCTGTTGAGGTCAAACCTCAACAAATATTCAAGCTTAAACCCTGTTGAGGTTTGACCTCAACAGCAATTTAAACGAGTAGCGCAAAAATATCGCCGGTCTGGGCAAAGATCGTAATTATTTTTTTTGAAATTTTTGCACGACATCAAATATTTTGTTGTCAATATTGACGGCGGATATGCGGTTCTGCTAGGCTGTGAATAGTGATTCGCGGTAAATATCTCTGCGGGGGGAAAGGAGATAATATACTGTGCCTTTTTTCTGCAAAATAGCCAAGCCAAAGATCACAAAAATTCAACCAATATCCTTCTTCTAGAAGGCCAGCGGTTGAGTTTTTTGTTACCCAAAATTGGAAAAAGCAGAACAGTTGACGCGATAACGCCAAAGGTCGATCTGAACCTAAAAGGTTAAAAATAGAAAATAAAAATATAATTGTAAATATGAACAAAAAAATAGTAATGAGCCTGGCTGTTATCGCGGCCGCAACCGCGGTGATGGCTGGTGGAACAATTGCGTATTTTAGCGACACTGAAGAATCCACGGGAAACACTTTCACGGCCGGAAATATCGACCTCAAAATTGACAGTCAATGTCATTACGGCTCTGGTAATTGTCCGGATGCGAACAGCACATGGGCTTTGACCGATCTGGAAGCCGGAGTGCACAAGTTTTTCAATTTCGATGATATCAAGCCCGGTTCTTGGGGTGAAAACACCATCAGCTTGCACGTTGACGACAATCCAGCCTGGGCTTGGATGAAAATTGACGCGGTACAAAATCTTGAAAATGGCTGCAACGAGCCTGAAGGCAAGGTTGATACCACTTGCGGCACTCCCGGAAACGGCGAAGGCGAATTGGCCAACAACCTTCATTATCTTGTCTGGCAAGACACGTACGATGGCGGAGGAGTCCATGCCTGCAATAACCAGCTCGATGCCGGAGAGCATATTTTCAAGACCAATGAAGCTATTAGTTCTTGTGAAGTAATTAAGCTTAGCAAAGGCTGCGGCCCGACCGGATGCGGCGATTATGTCCCTCTGGATCCGGACACAACTTATTGCGTGGGCGTTTCTTGGTGCGCCGGTAACTGGGTTGTAAACTCCGCCGGCGGATACGATTGCGATGGTCTTGCCATCGGCAACGAAGCCCAGGGAGACAGCTTGAACTTGGACGTTGAATTTGCTGTCATTCAATCAATGAACAATCCTAATGGCGACGGCGGTCCTACCTGCCAATAGTCGCAATTTCTGATCCCGGATTTTTCGGGAGCCGGAAGCCCTTCGCGGCGATGAGCCGTGGAGGGTATCGGGCTTCGGAAAAGCTATGTCAAAAGCCTAACAACAATAGCTCTGTCAGTAATAGCACCTTGCAAGAATAGCACCGTAGGAGCCAGACAGTAAGTAAGAAGAGTAAGAAGAGTAAGAAGAGTAAGAAGAGTAAGAAGAGTAAGAATTATCCGCTTAAAAGGCCTAAGTAGCTTAATAAGCTTAAAGACTATTCAAGGAATGAACACGGTAATAATCCAAAATACCAATTGCGGCGTGATTTCGAGAACTAGCAACAAGATATACTTGGCATTAGCTTTTCTCATAACGGTGGGAATTGGCAGTTTAGGTATCGTTGCGACCAAAGCTAATTTCAGCGATATTGAAGGTCTCGCGAATAATTTGTTCGCCATGGGAAATCTTCATTTCAATCTCTCGTCGGCGTCCGATTTCACCCCGCAGGGCCAATGCGAGGCAAAGCCGAGCAGAAAAATAACCATTACAAATTTAGGCAACCCTTTCCGCTATAAGCTCAAAACCGCCAATGTCACCGGGGGCCTATGTCCATATTTGACTTTGCAAGCCAGCCTCGACGGTGTCCCGGTCTGCTCCGGCAACCTGGTAGGTTTTGAATGCAACGATCAGGTCTTTTCCGAGATCGGTCCGGGCACCACCCATGAATGGACGTTTGAGGCCGAGTGGGCGGCCAACGCGCCGGATAACAGCACCTGCAGTTTCGATTTTGCCTATGCCAGCTGGCAAATGAATTTGTCCGGCGGTGGGTTTACCGACGGGCAAACAATAGCGAATTTGATCACCCGGGGCGATTGCGGCGCGAACATCCCCATGATCGTCAATAAGATCTATTACGATGTGGCCTGCGGCAAGGGTACCGATCCCAACAATGAATGGATTGAGATTTATAACCCGAACGATGAGGCCGTCAATTTGAAGAATTGGAAAATTTGCAACCAGTCGGCCTGCGAAACGGTTAAGAACGATTCCTGGATACCGGCCGAAGGCTTTGCCCTGGTTTCGCCGAAAAGCGCCACTTGGGGCTATTGGACGATTCCGGCCGGGGTTATTAAGATCGACCAGTTTGTCGAAGGCGCGCTGACCATCGCCCTAAATAACGATAACGGAATGGTCATCCTAAAAGATCCCGACGGCCATATTACCGACCAAATGAATTACGGCACTCCTGATCCGGCTTGGCCGTTGTATAACGCCAATGTCTGGAATCCGGGCGTCGTTGATGCCGGCCAAGGCCATGCTTTGGGGCGCTATCCCAGCGGAACCGATACCGATACCGTAGCCGATTGGAAAGACTACGCGATGCCCACGATTACTATTACGTCGGTCGGCACCACCGGCATGTATATTTACGGCCGGACATACGCGATCTCCTGGACGGCGTCCAACCCCAGCGGCCCCGACAGCAATTTGCTGGTTGATCTGTACTACATAATGGACACCAACGGCAACAATGCTTACGATTCGACCGATTCGGTGATTCCTATCGCGGCCGGCTTGGCCTATAGCGGAAAGTACAATTTAACGATTTCTGGCCCATTCCATTTCTTCGGCTATGTTTGGATTAAAGCGGTTGTCAGGAACACCGATAACTTCATGGTAACGGGCTTAACCCGCAGCCGCGCGATTTTTGAACCCGACAGTGACGATATTATTCCTCCTCCGCCTTCCAGCGATGAAGAAATCCTTGACTACGTGCCCGGAGGCGACGGCGGCAGCAGCGCTACAACAACCGATGCCACATCCACCATTCCCGTTGATGATAATGCCACCACCACTGATGACGGCGCCGTATCAGTCATTCCCGAAATTGAGATCGATAACGGCACCTCGACCGCTCCGGTCATTGATTTGATCGCCACCGAAGAGCAATTGACCGGCACATCAACCAGCCAGACCGATTCCGGAATTACCGCCAATCCGGCCACAACCAATTCATTGACGCTTAACGATAACCCGCTTTCCGATAGCGGCCAAAGTAATGGTTTGCCGGTTTCCCAGTCGAACGGAACCGCGACCTCGACGCAAGAAATTGCCGTCGATGACCCGAAAGGAGAAATTTGACGTAAAACGAAATGAAACACATTACCATGAGTAAATTATTTCCCATCGGGTCGCTGCTAATGTCCGCGGTTTGCTGCTTGGCCGGTTTGGCTTTAGCCGCTTCGGCATCGGCCACCGAAGTGTCCGGAGTCGAGATCGTTTTCGAAAACGGTTCCGGGCCCATGTTTAACTTTACCGGCTATATGCCCGGCGACAGCGACGCTTCATGGGTCAGGGCGCGCAACCTCGATGTTTCCCCAAAGAACATTACGGTCTGGGCGGATAATGTATCAAATTCAGGCGGATTGGGCGATGCCATGCGGCTTACGATTAAAAGAGGTAGCGATACGCTTTATAATGATTCGCTGTCCAATTTCTTTAACGGAGGCCATGTCCTTCTTTCAACGCTGGGTGCTTATGCCGCTGAATCATACGACTTTACGCTAGAGTTCGACCGCCTGGCCGGTAATGCCTACCAGGGCAAGACCGTCGGTTTCGATTTGGCCGTTAACGCCAGCGACGACCTTGGCGGCGATGATGACTCTGACGATTCCGACGATTCTGACGACGCTGACGACGACAGCGATGACGATTCCGACGACGCCGATGATGATGTTGCCCCGGATGATGACGCTAATGACGATGCCGCTCCGGATGACGACTCTGACGACGACAGCGATGATGACTCCGATGATGACTCGACCGGCGATGACGATTCCGATGACAGCGGCCCGGTAAGGCGCCGCACATCCGGGTTTATCAGCGGCGGTGTTCCGGGCTTGCTCATTACCAATGTCCGGGCCGAAGATATCACCGCGTCCGCCGTTTCGATCAAATGGGACACCAATTTAGATGCCACCAGCCAGGTGATTATTTCTCCGGCCGGCGGCGATACTTCGTTGGATCTCGACGATTTGCCCGCGTATGGCTATATGGCCATTTACCCCGGAGAAGCTGGCCGCGATTTGGTTGCCAGCCACACCGTCGGGTTAAGCGGTTTAAAAGAGTGCCAAACCTATTACTATCGCGTTGTCAGCCGCGCCTCGGCCCCCGCTCCCAGCATTAGCGAAGGCTACTGGTTTGTGACGGCGTGTCCGCAAAACAACGCGTCCGGCGCCAGCGGCGCGGGTGTAGCGGGCCTCCTGTCAAGCAGTTCAAACAGCGGCAACGTCCTTGGTCTTGAAACCGAGCAGGGAAGCGATGATGCCATGGATCCGTTAACCGGCCAGGCAGAACAAAACGGTTCCACTAAAGCTTTGTCGCCTTTGATGGCCGGGAGCCTTTGGGATATGCTTGGGGGAATAGCCGGCCTGACCGGCTGGCAGGCCTGCTCGCCCTATGTCCCTTGGTGGCTGTTCCTGGTTTTTGCCGCCTACCCCATGTATAAAAGCCGTTCGCGGTTCAACGAAGCTAAAGAAACGATCGACCAAACGCAAAAGAAATTCTTTAACGCTTCGGGCCGCGCCTGGATCTATTCCAGCCTTCTGCCGGTCGGCCTGGCTGTCTGGGCGTATTTCGCTCAGCGCTGCCTGCCTTGGTGGCCGTTCATCGCTTTGCTGGCCGCCACGGTCGTTGGATACGAATACGACCGCCGCAAGGCCGCCGGCGTTATCCGGCTTAGCGGTTCTAAGAATGTCCAATTTGCCAACTCATCAATGCCTGGCAACAAGCCGGCATCCACCCTTTAAACGTATGGCGGGCCGGGAAATCCGGCCCGCCGTTCGACATCGCGCGATCAGCATCAACCATCATTATGGGAAAAATACTTCTGGGAGGTTAAATTAATAGACCCGGCAAAACTTGCCCCATTCTTTTGGGGTTTTGTTTTTTTAAAAATTGGAGTTCGTTGTTATGGCCTAGGACGGTTATCCCCAAGTGTGCATATCTTTTAATTTGACCCGCCGGTTCAACGGCCTAAAATTAAAAGTACGGTATTTTTTAAATTTTCGTTTTAAACACTAAATGGCCGAAAACAGTAAAATGTTTGAGGTGTTCCACCGAATGCGCGGGCGTACAAGTCCGCGCGTAGGCCGGGTATTGATTACTAGTGGTTTTCAAATGTTTTTTGGTTTTTTAATTACGCGGCGCCGGGCCGTTTTTTTATTGCCCGGCCTATACGGTCGAGCCGGCCCGCCAAGATCCAGGCTTAAATGTGTCCGCCGGTGCTGGCATCCTTTAATCGCCGGGGCACCGTAAGTTGAAATGTATAAAGATTAAAAAACACATAATTGATTAACAAAAAAATGAATCAAAAAATTTTAGCAAGCATTGCCACGATTCTTGTTGTTGCAACAATCGCGGGCGGCATTACATATGCTTATTGGGCGAGAACAAGAACGAGCACTGGCAATACCTTTTCGATGACAAGGATAGACTTATTGCTGGCAAACGGAGACGATCAATTCACAACCGAAAACGTTGTTTTTGCTACTCACAACGATATGTATCCCGGCTTGGAAGTTGGACCGTTTACTTTACAGGTAAAGAACGGAAAACCGATTCCCGGAAAAGTGAAAGTTGAGATGTCGTATTCGGGCATCGGTGATGCCACGACAGACAATATTGCCAAAGAAATGATAATAACGAATGCCAAGCTAGATGGAACTGCTTTAGACAGGCAAGCGTATTGGGCCAAGAGAATCTTGGAAGATGCGGGCCTCTCGGAAGCTGATGGCATCGCTCAAGGGTATATTCAGCGTTTAGCACCAGGAGATATTACAGTTGACGGTGTTGCCATGCCTAATCTTGCCCCGACCCTGTTCGGCCTTTCAACAATAACAATCTATTATCGTGATTATAGCGGTGGTGATGAGGTTGTTTGGAACCAGGATGATGTTCACGAGACAGAATTAATGGTACAGCTTGATGGCGACGCGCCAGATACTCTTCAAGACGCTTCAATTGAAGCTATTGCCAGTGTCACTATTCATCAAGCGAATGATCCCGGAATAGCCGGTGGTGTTAATTGGTAGTTTAAGTCTTTTTTGGCCGCCTCAGCCGCTGGGGCGGCTGCTAAAAGATTTATTTTCCAGATAGAAATATTTAGTTGATGAATATGTTAAATTTGAAAAGAATTATCAATATATTAAAAAAGTTATGCGTTGTCCTATTGGTTTCAGTTGCGTTTTTTTTAGCTATTACTATTTTGCCGGTTCCCGGAAATATTAAATTTTTTTCCGTTATGTCAGGCTCCATGGAGCCTGCTATCAAAACAGGAGGTGTTGTAGTGGTCAGCCCTCGATCAGAATACAAAGTTGGGGATATCATTTCTTTTTCGACTGTTGAGGATAAAATGGTCTCGGTAACGCATCGGATTACCAGGATTGAACAGGATAATTACGAAACGGTTTATATTGTTAAGGGAGATGGGAACGAATTTGAGGATTCTGATCCAGTTAAACCAAACGAAATAATCGGCCAAGTTATTTTTACGCTTCCTTGGGTGGGCTTCTTGCTGGGGTGGGCAAAAAAGCCGATTGT
Source organism: Patescibacteria group bacterium (assembly GCA_022710775.1). Lineage (GTDB taxonomy): Bacteria > Patescibacteriota > Minisyncoccia > Minisyncoccales > UBA5738 > CAINCQ01. The sequence goes on along the minus strand of JAKLGH010000001.1, from coordinate 25,790 downwards.
TTTTACGGCTATTGTTTTTATACCGGCGAGCCTGGTCATTTATAATGAATTCCAAAAAATTTTCTGCCAGCTGCACGCGGTTAAAAACCGTGAAGATCACAAGGTATGATCAACGTTTTTAAGAATCATAGGTATTTTGAATTCGGAAAATTGCTGCGGTCTCTGATCAGTGGTTTTTTGATTATTCTGATTGTTCTTCCCAGTCTTATGATTCCGGCACCGGTTTGGGCGTATTTTTCCCGAACCAGGTCTAGTGATAGCAATACGTTCCGGATTGGTATGATTGACTTTTCTCTTGTTTCACCTGCCGAATTCCCGGAAATTAATGCGCAAGTTGGCGTATCTGAACGCGCTATCCGCATTATTGCCGCCGGAACTATTGATTTTCAGTATGATGTCGGAATCCAGGCGGCCACAACTACGCTTGATGTCTGTGATAACTTGTTGCTTGATGCCTCGCTTGGAAATTCGGTAGTTTATAGCGGTCCGTTGGTTGATTTTGCCTATGATGCCGGGGAATACGCCTCCTCGACCGCGGAATGGTCATTCTCGGCTCGGGTGGATAATATGGCCAGCGTGATATACGATTCCGATTGCTATTTCGATATTATTTTCCGGGCGCGCCAGCTATACGGAACAGGCTTTAGTCATATCGAAAACCTTCCTAGCCACATCCGGGTAGTCCGCAATACGCCCGATGTCGATGTCATTTATCCCGATGGCGGACAGCATTGGTATGTGGTGGCGCCACAGTGCCCTCGCGATCAGGCTTGCAGCAAATGGTGCACTGAACGTAAGCCCGATGCGATGAATGCTAACTGCCAGTACAATATCCGCTGGACGGCCCATAATCCCTATGGTCCGGACAGCGATTTGCTCATCGATATTTATTATTCAAACGACAGCGGCCGCCACTGGCTGCCTAAGATCAATCCGGCCCCCTTGCCCAATACCGGCTCGTATCTGTGGATGCTTCCCTACGATACCGCTTATGTTACGCATACGGCCCGGATCAAAGTGGTTGCTTATGGAAGGAACAACGCGGCGTTTGTCGGCGAAGCGGTCAGCGAGCGTGATTTTTGCCCGCCCATGATGTCAATGGAAGACTTAATGAACCAAATCGCGGCCGAAGAGGAAGCCTCAAACTCCGGCCGCGCCTCTGCCGCTCCGCAAGCAATATCCGATGCCGCCCTGCCGCCCTCGGATATTGCGCCGATGCCTCCGCAAGATATCGTTGAGGCTATTGATATTATCCGCAACGCCACCAGCACGGAGACAACAGGGGATAGCGTGCTGCTCGATCCGGGCCGGGCCATCGAGATTGTGCCGTTTGCCGCGCCCGGAAGCGGCAACCCCGGCCAGGCTGTTGAAGCCATCACCGGCCCGCCGGCCATCATCCCCCAGCAATCAAACGAAGAAAACGCCACCTCAACACCCATCCAATAAGAATCGGCAGGTTCAATTTAAGCCTAAATTGTGCTATAATAGGCCTATGAACGAACACCTGCCTCCGGGCGTGGCAAAATATCTTTGGTCCAGCGACCTAACCCAAATTGACCTTAAAGAAAACAGGGAAAGAATAATCCTTAACGTTTTAAACCTGGGCGATCGGCTGGCTTCCGATTGGCTGTTGCGATATTATCCGCGCGATGTAATAACAAAAACCATTATCCGGCATGGCTCCGGCGAATTAAGCCCGAAATCATTGAATTATTGGAGTTTTTTGCTCGAAATAAATAAACAGGAAATTTCTAAAAGGCGGCTCGCTAAATAATCGCTTATGCATTACGAAATTTTAGATGAAAAAAGAAGCGCCATCCTTCCGCTTTTAAATGTATTCAAGGATCAATTCTACCTGGCCGGCGGCACCGGCCTTGCTTTGCAGATAGGCCATCGCGATAGCGTTGACTTTGATTTTTTTTCCCAAACCGAAATTAATACTTCGGCGGTTTTCGAGCAAACCGCGAAAGCATTTGCCGGCCATAAAATTATCAAAGCCCAGGAAGAAGCCGGAACGCTTACTGTTTTTATCGATGATAGCCTTAAATTAAGCTTTTTCTTTTATCCGTATGAATTGGTTAATAGCTTGATCAGCGAGCCTTATCTAAATATAGCTTCGATTGAAGATATTGCCTGTATGAAGCTATCGGCCATTACCGGCCGGGGAACCAACAAAGATTATATTGACCTGTATTACATTTTGAAAATGACGCCCCTTAAGGATATTTTGTCCGCGTTATCAAAAAAACTTCCCGGGCTGGATGAAAATCTGGTTTTAAAAAGCCTGGTTTTTTTTGATGATCTGGTAATGGAGCCGATAAATTTTAAGAGCGGCGGCCAAATTGATTTCGAGGAAATTAAAGATTTTCTAAAAAACCAGGTAAAAAAAATCGCTTTTCCTTGACTTAACCGGGTCGCAAGCCCCGGCCTTCAGGCCGGGGTTGTTGAATATTGGGAAAGTATGAATTCGGTATTGGGAATTTGAGAGGTTAGGCCTCCGGTCTTTTTGAGGCCAATCCTCGCCAAATACCCGCACTCGTCGTTAAAGGATTAATTGTTAATCATCAATGGTTAAAGGTTAACGATCAAGGATCAATGATTAAATGTTAACAATCAATGGTTAAAGGTTAACAATCAATGATTAAGGATTAAAAGTTAACGATTAGCGATTAAATTTTGTCCCATGTCAAATTGACAAAATGGCCTACTGTCATTGTTATAATTCACTGTTGATAACCTGTGGATAACCTCTATTGACCGCGCGTCCGCTTTACTGCTAGAATTTTTCAGTCAAAAGCTTGACACGGCTCGGGAAACGTATACTATCAGAATACAGTCAGGGTTTTAAATGATTAAAATCCATTTGCGGAGAGGGCAAATGGACGCGTGAAATTGAATACGAACTATTCTGCCATCAAGCGTCAAATTATAATGGAGTGCAAATCCGTCTTTCACATTGGGGAAGTTGGACTTGGACTCCATTTTTTTAAAAAGTCCAAATGTTAACGTTCAAAGTTCAACGTTCAAGGTTCATCGTTCAAAGTTCAACGTTCAAGGTTCATTAGTTAACGTTCAAAGTTCAACGTTCAACGTTCAAGGTTCATCGTTCAAGGTTCATTAGTTAACGTTCAACGTTCATCGTTCAAAGTTCAACGTTCAAGGTTCATTAGTTAACGTTCAACGTTCATCGTTCAAAGTTCATTCTTCGGCCCTTTGCGAAAAGGCTTCCTATATTGCAAGCCTTCTCATAGCGGGTCTGATGGCGATAAGCGCGGCGTTAAGAACGCGCGGCGCACAGCGGTTTTGTAAGGAATCGTAAAACCAAATGCAAAGACCTATCGCGTTATTACTGGCGGCGGTTTTGTTAGCGGGAATTCTTGGCCCGGTGGTTTTAGTTGCGGAAAACCAGGAAGAAAATGCCACTTCCACCGATCCGGTGGCTGATTCTATTGAGGAAGCCACCACCACCGATGACGGCACAGCCGCTTCAACCGAGGAAACCGGCAAAATCCAGTCTACCGATCCGGTCAGCGATCCGGGTATAACCCCGGCAGGGGAAACCCAGCCAGCCCTAGAACCTGCCGGCTCATCCAACGGCGCGCCTTCTGGCGCCGCCCCGAGCGGCGAAGCGGACATTTTAAACCCAAATCCCACGGTAATGGCGGCTTGGGCCATGCTGAATAACGGAACCGACGCTTCAGCCGATCCTTTGGCCCAGTTTTTGCCCAGCGGAGCCTTGGATGTTTCCGCGGATTTTCAGATCTGCGGCGCGGTGCGGCCCGGTGCCGGTCCAAATGACAGCTTCGGAGTTTACAGCCAGTTTTCATATCCCGGCAACTCGGCTTTCGCCCCCAACGACGCAAAAAAGCGCCAAGGCTGCGGCCAGGCCGTTTCGCCGATCTGCCAAATGAAACCCTTGGAAGCTTCAAATGGCTTGGAATTATTTTGCCAAAAGATTAAAAACGATAATGCCAGTTTGCCGGTTTTTGGCGACACCGGAACCGAAGGCGAACGCTATAATTACGACGCGGTTTGCGCCGAATTGGAAAAGCAAACAGCTGCTGTGTATTGCTGCGGCCAATCCCTGGCTTACGATGATATTTCCGGCATTTACCGCGCTTCCGTCATTGCCCAGAACAGCGCCGGGATCTTTTCCAACCTGCTGTTAAGCAATGTCGAATACCTGCCCATTACCGCGGTCCAGGCTGATTTTAACAGCGTAAATTACGGTACGGTTGCGGCCAATCTGGATAAAACGGCGCAATATTATGGTAAAGACGGCAAGCAAACCTTGGGCGCCGCTTATATCCGCAACCTTGGCAATACCCGCGTCCGGGTTTCGATCGAGCAAAACGATATGGGTCTGGGCAAAACCGATGGCCGCTATAATATCCGTTATCACGCGCGCTACGCCGTGGGTAACAATCCCTGGACGTATTATTGGCCAAATGAGTCAGCCGCCTTGCCCGGAGAGATCGATCTTTCGACCAGCGAAGCGGTGGAGCTGGGCGTAACGGTCTTTAAGTACCCCGACGCCCTGACCAGCGAATACAGCGGTACGCTTACGCTAAGCGCCACCGGAACCGATCATTACCAATGCTCCAATGAGTGAACAATAAACAATGAACATTAAACTATGAACTATGGCTGATGAACAGACAACAATAAACATTAAACTATGAACTATGGCTGATGAACAAAAAAATAAACCTTGAACTATGATTGATGATCTTGGATTTAAATTCAGGAATTGGGATATTTATAAAGATGCGTTAAAATTCAGGTCCATAATTTATGAAACCGCGAATTTGTTCCCAAAAGAAGAAAGGTTTGGGTTAACCGATCAGCTTAGAAGGGCATCGCTCTCGATAATACTTAATATCGCCGAAAGCGCCAATAAAAGCACCGATAAAGAACGCCGCGTTTATATCAACCGGGCTCATTGCTCATTAGACGAGGTAGTCGCCGGCCTGGATTGCGCGCTCGACGAAAATTTGATCAGCAAGGCCCATCAAGGTAAAGTTCTGGAAGCCGCTGCCAGTCTCGCGAAACGATTAAAAGGTTTTACAAATTTCTTAGCAAAACAATAATAAAAGTTCAATGTTCATCGTTCAATGTTCATCGTTCAATGTTCAAAGTTCAATGTTCATCGTTCAAAGTTCAAAGTTCAAGGTTCATCGTTCAAGGTTCAAAGTTCAAAGTTCAAGGTTCATCGTCAATGTTCATCGTCAATGTTCATCGTTCAAAGTTCAAGGTTCATCGTTCAATGTTCACCCAATAAAGTTTGGATCGCGTTTCCCGGGAGGAAAGCCGCGACCCGCACTTTATTGAAAGCCGTCGAAACAGGCCGTCGAAGCCATGCCGCCGAAATTTAATAAAGAAGGCCCGCCAATCAAAATTCAATCCCTTGCTGTTAATGATTAATGATCAAGGATTAACGGTTAAGGATCAATGATTAATGATTGCGGGAGGTGGTCGACCGGGACCCGTCCGGGATTTTGCACTGTATGCTGTCGCGGCTGATGTCTTATCAGATTATCGACAAATCATTAGAGTGCAAAAGATCGGGCGGGTAGAAATAAAAAGGTTGCGGATTCTCCTAAAATCCGAAAAAAACGAAAAAAATATGAAGAAAGTTATTTCTATCTGTTTGCTCGTAGCTTTGGCCGTTATGACCGCTGGTCCGGCTATTGCTACAGCTCAAACCGTAGTTATCGGTTCTGGCACGGTTGGCACCGGCTTGACCAAAGGCACCGGCGGCGTTGCGCCCATCGTGAAAGCCAAATGGGAAATGAACGGTCCGTGGTCGGCTGCTTTAGGTACTTCCGGGCTTGCCAAGGATGATTATCCGGCTATTGCAAACGCTCAATTTGATCCGTCAATGCAACATAATGTTAACAAAGTTATTTCCATCTGCGGCGTGATTTACGATCAGTCCTTAACTGATATCAACGCCGTTTATGGTGATGTTTATTATCCTGATATTGCCCTTGGACCTAACCATCCCGCTGACCGCCAGGGTTGCAGCACTAGGGTTGGTTCGGAGTGCACAATGATAAAGATTGCTGGCGATGACCACCTTGCGAACAAAAATGCATCTTTGGATTTATTCTGCAACAAAGTTCGCAACCAAAATACCGGCACGCTTCCCACGTTTGCGAACGGCGAAACCTTTGATACAATTTGTTCCAACGATGGTTGGATCAAAAAGGATGTTGCGTATGTATATTGCTGCGACAAGAATCTTTCCTACGAAGATCCTTCCGGCGAATATAAGGTTGACGTTTGGGCGCAGAGCAAAACCAATGCTACCAGCGATGCGTTAGTGAATTATTTCACCTACAATCCCGGAACTGCGTTCCAGACCGATTTTTCCAACGTTGCTTACGGTGCGGTTACCTTGAATAATTGGGTGGTTGCTCCCGGCAATGAAGATTTCGTGCTTGGTGACGGTAGACCGACGATCAGGAATGTCGGCAACACTCGCTTGGCAATCAATGTTGCCCAGGACGATATGCAAATGGGCGATCGTGATTTGACGCCTACTTCCACATCTTGGAATGTCCATTACAAGGCCAAGATTAATACCGATGGTGTTTACGCTCCTTACGACCCGTTCAAGAAATACGGCGTCGCTGGCGATCCTGTTGATTGCGATTATCATTTGCTTGACAAGACCATCGATTTGTCAACTGATGACGAAATCGATTTTGGCGTCTTGGTTGATAAGTTTGAAGGCACTGGCCCTTACACCGGCACAATGTGGTTGAAAGGTACCCAGGCTCCTCATTTGACTTGCGGAACATAAAAGTATTTAGTGCAAGCCAATTTGCAAAAAAGGGCGCGTATGCGCCTTTTTTTGTTACTACGCGATTTCCCTGGCTATTTCATATAATAATAGCCCTTGACAAAAAAACCGAGAAAGTTTAGCATAACACTGAACTTCCTAAAAATATGAAAATATTTAAACTTTCTAAATGCTTGACGGTTTCTGTGTTTTTATCTGTATTATTTTCTTTGCTAATTGTTAATTCGCCGGTTTTTGCGGTCGGGCAAATTACCGCGCCCATCGTGATTGACAATGCGATGCGCGGCGAAGAGGTGGCTGTTGATTTATATTTTGTCAACTCTGATAATATCAAGGAGCAATTTCTCGTGTCTGCCGGCGGCAAAACAGCCGAATTTACCTCTTTTTATACCACGGCTGATAAAAGCACTCCGTTAACTAGCGAATTTACCTTGGCTGCCAATGGTCGAATGCAAGCCGTTGCCATTTTTAAGATTCCAGCTGATATTCCCAATGGAACTTATACCGGGTTTATTAATATTAAATCCGTGCCCCAATCCCTTGATTCTAGCAATAAGGACGCTGTTAATGTCAGCGTTGGGCAAATAATCAGCCGCGCAGTAACAATCACTGTGACTGATCAGGAAAATATTGCAGCTTCAGTTTCGATCATTCCTTCAAAATACACATACTCGTCGTCCGAGAATTTTACCGTTAATATTAATGTTCGCAATGAAAGCAATGTTAGTATTAAGCCTAATGTTCACTTCAACATTGTTTCTGACGGTAATCCTGTTTTTGATGTTATCTATCCCTTTCCCGACGCCAAGGAAGCTATTCATCCCGGCACAACTATCGCTCTTGACCCTATTCAATGGCGGTCCATGGATGGAAAAGTTGGCACCTATGTGGCCTCGATAGAAGTTTTAGCGAAAGACTCCGTTGTAGGAAAGGCGGTCATTCCTTTTACAATCATTTCTGAAAAAGACGTTGTTTTAGCTGCCGTGATTAAGTCGATAAACACGCATACTGTTTCCTTTACCGTGGGCTTTTTGATGGTGTTGGCGCTTATCGCGCTAGCCAGCAAAAAGTTTTTCAAAAAACTGGCTAATCGTTCCGAGAAAGACTCGCTTCTCTAGAGGGAAAATTTGTAAATATAAAAAAATGGCTAGGCAAAAAAAAGCGCATATTAACCGATATCCGAAACGGCATCTTTTTAAAAAGGCGATTTTGTCCACCCTTTTTTCTAAAAGATTGTTGGCGGTTGTTTTGGTAGTTGCCGTCTGTTTACAAAACATGGTTTTTTATTCGCCGGTTTTGGCGGAAACAGCTACTGTCCTTCTTAACCCCGCGGGCATAGGCAATTATGACGGTTGGATTGGCTCAGATAAAGTATCTCTGGTATCCGATGGCAATAATTCGACTTTCATTAAATCGCTGGACAATAAAAAGCAAAGTTTTTCCATTTCCGCCCTTGATATAGCTTCCAATTCCGTGATCCAATCGGTTGATTTGTCGGTGCGTGCTACAACTTCGATAATGAATTCAGCAACCGTGAAGCTTTTTCTTGAAAAAGGACCGGGCAGCGGCAATTATTATTCGAATAATATAGAATATAATCTCGACTCTGCCGATTTTGCTAACTTGACTTTGCCGTTGGCTACCAACCCATTCAATGGTAACACCTGGACTATTGATAGTGTTAATTCTATGTATTTTGGTGTAGAGAAAACTTCAGGGTCCTCGCCAGCCGTTGTATCTGAAATATCGGTTACGATTAAATATATCCCTGGTGTTGTTCCGGCACAGAACCCCGCTATGACAAATACATGCGGCTCAAACATTATACTCCTGCTTGACAGTTCAAACAGCCTAAGCCCTGCAGATATCCAATTAGTTAAAGACTATTCCAATACCTTGGTTGAAAAATTAATTCCAGCTACTCCGTCAAAAGTTGGCGTCATTGAATTTGATACTTCTGTTGTCCAATCCCTTGCCCCTACCGCAGATTTAGCCCAAATTACTAGTTACATAAATGGTATCTCAAGGAGTGGTAGTACCAATTGGGAAGCTGCCCTTAAAACCGCTGATACCATGGCTGGAAATAACGATCTTGTGATTTTAATTACTGATGGAAATCCTACCGAAAGTTCTGGCCCAATGAGCCATCTTTTTGATGCGATTGTCGCCGCCAATGCTATTAAGACCGACAGCCGCGTTCTGGTCATCGGCGTTGACAGCCATGGAACCGCGGGCGGCCTTAATCTGGAAAATCTAAAGCTTATTTCCGGCCCTAAGGTTGTATCAACCATTTCCGATATTAACGATGCCGACGTATATATGGGTGATATTTCCACCCTGGGCAGTGTATTGGCCGATTTAAGCACCGCGCTTTGCGGCGGTACCATTAATATCCGCAAGGTCATTGATACCGACGGCGATCCCGCTACCACCGGCGATCAAACCACGGCCGGCGATGTGGTTGCCAATTGGAATTTTAATATTACAGCAACCGGTTTTTCAACCGATATAACGACTAATGATGAGGGCAACGCGCCTTCGGTTGACGTTGACGATGAAGACGGCCCGTTCAGCGTAGCCGAAAATTCGGCTGCTTCCGATTATAAATTGGCTGCCGCGTCCTGTACAGGCTCCAGCGGCTCAAACGGCGCTTTTGACTTGGCAAGCCAAACCATAACCGGAATCGACGTTGACGATCTCGATATCGTTTCCTGCGTATTTTACAACAGTCCTGCCTGCCAAAAAGTTTATGGTTCGCCTGTTTGCACCGCTGACGGCACGGCTTCGAAAGATTATACCTGGAACTACGCCCATTGCGGTTTGACCGGCGGCACAACCACTTACCCTGAACCCTCTTGCGCCTGCGCCGCGGCTGAAAAATCCCGCGCATGCACCGGCGACGGCATAGCTACGGCAAATTACGAATATAATTTCACCTATTGCCCCGCAAACTATTCCGCCCAGATTTCCGATAATTCCTGCGATTCCAATTATAATTGCGGCGACTGGTCCGGCTCTTGCTCCGCCGACGGCATCAGGCACCAAACCCGGACTTGCACCGACCAGTACGGCAAATCCAATACCGAAACCCGCGACCTAGATGACCCGGCTTGCAATTGCGTGGAAACCGACAATCCCTCCGCTGATTGCTCTGCCGACGGCTACCGCGACCATTATATTTACTACAATTTCTCCTACTGCGGCGCCGACCGAACTGACAGAGTCCCGGACTCTGGGTGCGCTTGCCAAAAAATTGAGACCGGCCGCACCTGCAGCTCCGACGGCCAAGCCAGCGTAACCTACGGCGGCAACTACCATTATTGCCATTACACCTCGCCGGTAAACGAAGCCGACGCCTCTTGCGCCTGCGCTTATACCGGTTGGACCAATGCCGGTTGCGCCGAACCTTCGGGCTGGATGAACCAAACCCGCAGCCAAACCACAGATTTCGATTATTGCGCCGACACATCTCAAGCTGTGGAAAGCGCCGATTGTCTCGATACCGGTGACGACACCGGCGATGACGACTCGACCGGCGACGATGATTCAACTGGCGATGACGACACCGGAGATGATGACAGTACAGGGGATGATGATTCCGGCGATGACACCGGAGATGATGACACTGGCGATGATGACGATTCCGGCATCGATACCGACAATGACGGCATTCTTGACCCCGCCGACAACTGTCCTAACGTTGCCAATGCCGATCAGGTTGATGCCGACGGCGACGGAATCGGCGATGTCTGCGACAATTGCCCCGCTAACGCCAATGCCGGCCAATCCGACACTGACAACGATGGCTTCGGCGATGTCTGCGACCAGTCTGACGACACTGGCGATGACGATACCGGCGATGACACTGGTGATGACACGGCCGATGACGACGATACGGGCGACGATGACAGCACAGGGGATGATGACTCCGGCGATGACTCTGGTGACGATGCAGATGATGACACGGCTGATGACGATACTGGTGATGATGACTCCGGCGATGATGACGATAACGCCACCACAACCCATAAAACCAGCACCCATAAGCGTTCCAGCTACACGTCCGGCGGCGGATCCGGCAGCGGTGTCGCGCCCCAAGTGGCCGGCGCTTCTACCGAGCAGTGGTCCCTCGACGAAATCGCCGCTAATCTCGCCCTGCTTAAACAGCAGATCCATGATCTCTCTAATTCCGTTTCCGATTTTATGAGGCTAAAGATGGTTGAAGGCGCTATGACCGTATCCACCGGAGTAGGCGGCGATCTTGACCCGTCGCAATATCCCTCCGCCGAATCCTACTCGCTCCCCGACAAAGACGTAAAACTCTACGCCCCGGCCGCGGTAAAGCAAATACCCGTTTATTCCGCCCCGCCAAAAGGCGTTTCTCCCCACTCCTCATCAGGTTTTAGCCTCCTAGCCCTGCTAAAAGCCTTCCTCTCCATCTTCTAACCCCAAAAGCCCCCCTGTATAAGGGGGCTTTTTCTTCCCCCAAATCTGTTGAGGTCAAACCTCAACAGAATTTGCCTCATAAATACTTGTTGAGGTTTGACCTCAACAGCTAAATTTCCCTTGACGATATTAAGCAAACATTATATAATGTTGATGGTGAATTTTGATGGATGCAGGCGATATACTGGTTTTGAAAAAAGCCCGGGAATTTTCAAAAAAGGAAAATCTTGAGATCTTGAGTCTCCACGAAATAAATAGGTCAGAAAATCAAGCGTTTTCAGCCTTAACAATTGATGACAGCGGTATCTCGCTGGCTGTCGACTGGATACATTGCGTTCTCCTTGATAACACCAAAATTGAAGGCTCGGTCAGGTTCGGTGAAGTTCCAAAGATCGGCGATATCATTGTCAACTTCGAAGTTGACACAAAAAATGCCGGAGACAATGAAGTTATCGATCTGATGACCGAGATCATGTCCAACATCAAGGCGAAACGCGATAACAGCCTTATCGCCAGAGAACGAGCTTTATCACAAATTTAGGCAACAATATTTAAGCCGCCGGCAGAAAAACCGCGGCTTTATTTTATCCACCCGCTACTTGTTGAGGTCAAACCTCAACAGCAATTTCCTCACAAAAACTTGTTGAGGTTTGACCTCAACAAGTTTTTGTTGTTATTTAACGTAATTTTAAGCTAGTTTGTCAAGCTGCTTTCGTTTGTTTGCTGTTCGCGGCAATCGTATTATAATAATATAATCAAGCCTCATAATATCGGCGATTTTATTAATGGTCGGCATATATCGCTGCAACGGCTTTTAAATATTGATCATTTTATAAATAAAAAGCATGGATAAAAAAATTATTGCTTATATTCTATGTTCTGTAATTTTAGCCTCTGCCGCACCGGCCTTTGTGGCTGGCGCTCAAAAATGCAAGGATTGCGAATCGGCATCCGTCTCCGCCGGCCTTATGGCCAGCCTGAAAGAAACGGCTGACTCGCTTAGAAACCAGATTCAATCGTTGATCAGCCGCCTGGGAAAAGCCGACAAGGGGGTAAAGGGCGAGATTTCCGACATTGCGGCCGATAAATCCAGCCTCACGTTAACGATCGGCGCAAATAGCGCCGCGCCTCTTACCGTTAAAATCAGCACGGCCACCAAAATTACTCTCATGAATGGAGAAGCGGCAACAACGGCCGATTTGGAGGTTGGGCAGAATATCGGAGTAAAAGGCGCTTTAGCCAACAACATTATTGAAGCAACTAACATCATTATCAACGACAAAAAACCTGTGGTTGCCGAGGGCGATAAGCGCGTTAAAGGCATCAAGCATATCGCCGGCGTTATCATAGCCGTCGACGGCGCCGCCTCCGACATCACTACTATCACCCTTCAGAAAAAGGGATTGACGCAGGGAACGATTAAAGTAAATGTGAGTGCCGCGACCGTAATCAAGAAACGCGGAGAAACCGCCGCAAAGGCCGATTTGGTAAACGGCATTGCCGTTATTGCCGTTGGTCCGCTTAATGCCAGCGGTGAAATAGAGGCAGCCAGGATCGGCATTGCCGGGTCTTTTAATTTGGCGGTTACCGGCACCGTTTCAGCCGCTTCGGGCACATCTATCACGGTTACGGTAAATAACGGAAAAAATACGGGTGATTACATCGTAACGCCCGCCGCAAACGCAAAGATTGTCAAGAACGATGTTGCCGCAACGCTCGCCGATATCGAAGTGGGGGATATCGTTAAAGCTCGCGGGGTCATCGATGTTAACTCGACGGAAAAAACAATGTCGGCCGTACAGATCATTGTGTTGGGCGCAGCCGAAGAGTTCGACAGCGCCGATTAGCCGATATATTTAAGAGGAAAAACGTTCCAAAGAAAGCGCGCGGCAAGCTCTGCGCGCTTTTGTTATAGAAATGCCCGTTAAAGCCATTTATTTGCTCATAGGACATATTAATGGTTCAAAAGGGAAGAATGACCATTTAAACCGCATTGTTTCAATACAACGCAAATTAGCGCCAATTCTCCTCAAAGAAGGCGGCTTTAGTATAACCCTACTTGTTGAAGCCAAAACTTGTTGAGGTCAAACCTCAACAAGTTTTGTGAGGCAATTTCTGTTGAGGTTTGACCAATTTCTGTTGAGGTTTGACCTCAACAGGGTTTTGGGGTAGATTGGCGTATTAATTGTGTCCTATTGTCCTATGAGGAAAGAGCCTTTTAACGTTGGAGATTTTGTTCATGTGTATAATTGCGGCAATCGGAAAATGCCGATTTTTTTGGATGACAAAGATCGGTGGCGAATGCTCACAATATTACGATTCTTTAACGATAGCCGGTCATCGCTAAACCTTTTGCGCCAGCTATACTCGCCGAGAAATCTGTTGAGGTCAAACCTCAACAGCCCCAATTTTTTTCGTTGGCCGGAGTATTGGCCCAAGCAGGAGCCGCTGGCTGAAATAGTCAGCTACGCGTTGATGCCAAACCATTACCATTTGCTGTTGAGAGAGATTATCCCCGGAGGAATATCGGCCTTTATCAAAAAATTGGGCAATGGCTATACCGCTTATTTCAATGTTAAATACAGCGAATCAGGCAAGGTTTTCCAAGGGTCCTACCAAGCACGGCTAATAAACGGAGTGCGCTATTTGCAATATGTTGATACGTATATCCAGGTTCTTAATCCTCTGGAGTTGCTGCCTAACAGGACGGTTCTTGGCAATTTCGATGCTTCATTCGGCCAAATTTTAAAAAGCCCTTTTAACAGCATTAAAGAAAACCTGGGATCAAGGAATTTTTCGATCACCGAACGTAAGCAATTTTTGGCAATCAGCAATCTCCCAACCGAGATAATTGCTTATGAAGCCTTTGTCCGCAACATAATATTCGATAAAGGTTTAAAGAAATTTTTGGGCAATGCGGCCATTGAAGAACAATAATTAACTACCCCGGGGCAGAGCCCCGGGAGGCGACCAGAGGATGTTTCCTCTGGACTCCTCATTAATTTGTTCCAAGGGCTTGTCCCGGGGTCTACAAATTAATAAAATAATAGCCTTGCGGATTTTTCCGGTATCACGTAAAAAAGCATTTACAAAATAATCGGACTTTGGTATTAGTACTTAAAGAGGATGAGTCCCATCCCGCAACGATAAATTTAATGGCTGAAAGCCGCTGTTTCTGTTTTTTGGATAGACAGATCGAACTCTTATGAAAATCTCTGCGGTTTTTCATATTTTGTATTATGCATTTTTATCATTGATCTTTTCGTTCGCGGCATTTTTTTTGGTTTCTTTAATTCCCGCTAAAGGGAATTATATCGTGTTAACCGTCCTGTCGGGTTCTATGGAGCCTGCGATTAAAACCGGCAGTATTGTAGCGATTAAGCCGGCGGATTCATATAAGATCGGCGATGTTGTTACATACGGCGCGATCGGCAAGGATAAAATACCGGTTACGCATCGGATAAAGGAGGTTAAAGTTGTTAACGGCCAGACATATTTCATCACCAAAGGCGATGCTAATGAATCAATCGACGCCAAAGAAATTGCGGAAAAATCGGTGCACGGCAAAGTTTTTCTCACTTTACCTTACGTAGGATACGCGGTTTCGGCTGTGCGAAAACCAATCGGTTTTTTCTTCATTGTTGCCATTCCGCTTCTGCTGATCGTTATCGAAGAGGTTAAATCCATCAAAAAAGAATTGAAGAAAAAGAAAATAGAGGCAAAAAGCGATGATTCCAGCCAAGTTAAACAACCCTTAGACACCGTTAAGCCGCAAGAAGACCAGCCAGATGACAATTCGAAAGGATGATCATGAAACGATCCGGCTAGGTTTAGCGCCAATATGCGCGGTCGACTGATAAACTGCCGGATCAACCATCATCGTTAATTTAAAAAAGGGAGGAAGCAGATAAAATATTATGAAGCGAAATAAAGCAATTATCGTATTATCGGCAATAATGCTAGCGTTCGGTTTTTTGGGAGCTTCGGCACCGAAAGCCTACGCGGACGCTAGCACTTCAACGCAAGCAGCGGATGAACAGGCAAAAACAGCCCAATTGAAAGCCAAGATAGATACCCTTCAAAAAACGATAGCCGAGCTTACCGCGAAAATTCAAGCAAAACAAGCCGAAGCGCCGGTTAAAAAAATGACGCTGGCCGAGATCGCCGCCGAAGTCCAGCGCATCGCCAAGGAAAAAGAAATCCTGGCACAGAAGGTTCAAGCTTATGTGGCCGCCCATCCTAACACCGTTGCCGCTAAAACTCCGGCCACCACAGTTGACGCTAATGAGAGAATAGCCGAAATTAAAAAGGAGATAAACGCTCTTACGGAAAAGCTGATGGCCCAGAAGGCCGGATCCCAAGGTGCAAGCCAAAACAAAGAAGCGCCTGCCGAAGTGAAGACTGAACCGGCGGAAAAAGCCCAACAACCGGAGGACGTTGCAAACCAAGCATCCGATCAAGCAGAGCAGCCGTCTGAAAATGCAATAATCGAGCCCGCATCTCCCAAAGAAGTTACGCCCGAGATCACTATCACCCCGGAAGGCGATGTAGAAGCTAACGGAGAAAAGCCGGGCATTACTGTTACTACTGAAAACCCGAAGAAAGGATTATTCCAATCGATAGCTGACTACCTGGCATCATTGTTCAAGTTTTAAACAGGGCAACAGCGCGGCAACATAGAAGAACGATAATAAAAAACGCAGGATGGCAGTCCTGCGTTTTTGTTTAAGGTTACCGTATTCCCCCCGCGCATCATCAGCTGAGCAAAAGAATCCAGGACGGATTAATCCGCGCCCACCCTGTAAAGCGCTGTTCCGTTAAGAATCCAGATATTTTTACCGTCATCGGAAACTGCGATATCGCGGATGTCGTTAAACTGGCTGCTTTTAACCTGTCTTAGCAGTGTTCCGTTCTTGTCCATAACAACGATTCGCGGCGGATTTTTATCCAATATATACAGATTGGGATTATCTAATGAAGTTACTATCTTAGCAGGCTGTCCGGGAGCGGGAAAATAGTTGGCTTTAAACGTAGTTTCCAGCTTTCCCAAATAATATTTATCAACAGAACCATCCTTATTAAGAATCCAGGCGCTTTTATCAAAGGCCATCGACGCAAACATCGCCAGTTTTGACGGATCGGCATTCAGCCAGACTTGCGGCAAAGCCCAGGAATCCCCGCCAAGATGCGGATATTTAACGATCTTTCCGCTGTTCTTATCGATAAGGTAAAGATTTTGGGCATAGGTATAAAAATCTTCATAAGCATATCCGGCGTAAGGGTCTTTAAGGGTAATTACTTTAGAGAACTCTCCTTTCGAGTAATAGGAGAAAAGATTCGGTTTGGCGAAAAAAAGAAGGGATTCTGCCCCGGCCGCCGCGGAATCAAAGTTCACCTGGCCGGCAACGGATTTTGCCGAATTGTTTTTATCCAAATAATAGATGTTTTGCACCTTGGGATCAAAAAAATAAAATTCTCCGTTGAAGCGCAAAAGCTTTTGGGGATCGATCCCGCTATCCTTTAGATCGAAAAGCGGTTCGATTGCGGCCGTTTCTTCCACTTTATTCAAGCTGTCCATATTATCGCCGATCTGCGCTTTAAGCTCTTGGACCTGTTCTTTGAGTTCGGGGGTCAATGAAGCTTGGCTTTCAAGAACCGACAATTCCTGCAGGCTGGCCTGCAAAAGATTGCTTGCTTCAACGGCTTGGCCGCCATCTTGGTAGCCTTTAGCTTGAGCTACCTTATTCTCAATGGCGTAAAAAGCATCGCTGGTTGCGCGCGTTTTCTTTTGATTCTCGTTAAGAAGGTAAAGGTATCCGCCGGCGGCGATGGCGGCGATAACCAGAATTATGGCTCCCGCTTTCAATAACGGCAGGCGCGGGACGGATGGCAGAGAAAGCTTAGGAGTATTTACGGGAGATGATAAAGAAGTCGGCTTAAACGCGTCTCGAAGCGCCATCTTCTTTAAATTCGCGGCCGGTAAAAATCCGGCTGCGGCTTCCGGCGCTTCGTTTTTCCTTAAACTCACTATCAGGCAAGAACCGGGCACCTGGCCAAGTTCGGTCCGGTGCGAAGAAAACAGATTTTCTAATTTTTTTTCGTCTAATTTCTGTTCCGCGTTTTCAGGCGCGACCAGCCCCGCTATATCGACGTCCATTTTCTGCTTCGTTAAAAAATCCGCAATTCCGTTCGTGGCGGCCATTATCGCATCGCCTTCTTCAAGCTTACCGATCGCCAAATTGCCAAAAACCCTCAATGGGCATGTTTCCATTTCCGGAAAATCGATTCCTTCCTCAAGATCAATGACGCCGCCTTGCCTAAGCAGCAAAATCCTGACCGGGCCGGTCTTTGTGAAATTGATTGACCGGTTTTTAATGCCTATTACCGCAAAACCAAGGTTATTGATCCAGCCGGCGCAATCGCTTTTCACCAAAGCTTCAAGATGCTGGTTGGCCAGCTGTAAACTTTCATTCAAAGCAGTTTCTAGGTCCTTGCTTTTGGACTGGTAATGGTTTTCCCTTATTTTCTTGGCAAGATTGGAAAGGAAAAACTCGTCATTTTGCTGGGCATTGCTTAAAATACCGACCATATAAAGGCTGCCCAGCGATTTCTCATGGCCGCTTTCTGGCTCAAACGAAAAACTGTCAAAAAAATAACCGGACGTCTGCGGATTAAAATTGTATTCGAAAGCTTTCATAGGTTCTTTGTTTTGTAAACTTACAAAATCAAAAATATTAAAATCCCATTAAGATATTATAACCTAATGAATTGAGTTTTCAAAACAATATACGTATAATATAGGAATAAGGGGCATTATTCTGCTGATTAGAACCCAATGCAAAGCGGGTGTTTGAAAATAATGGCCTAATTTTCTCATTAGACCTTAGGTATTTTTTAGACAATTTTTCCGTTCAAAAGACGAAACAAGGTTAAAACACCGATCGGCGGCATATTTTAAGAATATAATTTTGATTAGGCGAAAATTTTAAAATGGAAGAAACCAAAAAAATATATATTAAAGGAATTTTACTGATAGCGTTTTCGCTTGTTCTTCTGTTGATCGTGCTGATACCTCATTTTTGGCCTAAACCAAAAGATACCGCCAATGGACCCGCTGCTAACGCCAATGAGCTGATCGAAGGAGAACCCGACGTTCCCGGAGATTGCGCGTCGATAAGTGATCGAAAAAAGAGAAAAACATGCTATGACCGGACGCGCCTCTCGGAAATCCTATATACGACAAAAAACATCAAGGACTGTCTCGAATTCGATGATATGGCATTCCGCTCCGATTGCCTTTTTAGGCTCGCGCGGACGCGAATGGATGGACGCTATTGCCAAAAGCTGGTTAACGCGTCCGAACGTTCGCGCTGCATTCAGGACATCGCGATAAACAGCAATAACCCCGATTTATGCGATGACGGCGACGAGGATGTTTACGAAACCCAAGAATGCGTTGACCGCGTCAAAGCCACGAATGTCGGAAATAACGGGGAAACATCCCTGCCGATTGACTACTGCGCCAAGATAAAAACCCTGGAATACGGGAAGCTTTGCATTTTATATGCTTCAAAAAACGGGATCAAGCTCACCGGAAGCACGGGAGAAAAAGAATTTCAGCGGTCTTTTGACGCCAACCTGGCCTATCGCTCCGCCAAAACCGTCGAGGACTGCGCAAAGATCGAATTCGAGGGTGGCCGCCAGGCATGCAAGGCAATGGTCGAAGATTCTAATTTTGATTATGATGCCGATGGCATTTTCGACTACCAGGAGCTTTGGTTTGGGACCGATCCTTCAAAAAAAGATACGGACGGCGACACTTTGCCCGACAGCGCCGAAATGGCAAACCATTGCAATCCGCTGGCAGTCGATACCGACCGCGACGGCTTGAATGATAACGAAGAAATCAACGATTATCGATCTTCCTGTTCCAAGCCCGATACCGATAATGACGGCACTAATGATGGCGAGGCCGTTGCCAGTGGCAAGGATCCTGTTGCGAATGACCAGGATCGCGACGGCCTTGAGGACGAAATCGAAAAAAAGATCGGCACCCGTCCGGACAACAGCGACACCGACGGCGACGGGCTAAGCGACGGCGAAGAATGGAACAATGGATTCGATCCTCTTAAAAAAGGCCAAGATCTGTACGATACCGATAACGACGGCCTAAACGACATCGACGAGATCTTTTACGGGTGCGACCGTTTTAAAAAAGACAGCGATGGAGACGGAATCAACGATGCCGATGAAATAGCTGATTTGTCGAATCCGATTGGCCAGGGTGATCTGGATTTTGATATGGACGGCCTATCCGACATCCGGGAAAAGAACCTTGGAACCAACCCGGCCGAAGCCGATACTGATTTTGACGGTAAGCCCGATCTCAATGAAACAATGGGCGGTACCGACCCGTTAAAGAAATGACCAAAACAATGAAATATATTGGTAAAAAAATTCTTTTTTTCGGTACCGTTGCTATTCTGGCGGTATTATCTTTCATTCCGCTGTTTCAAGCCCAAGCCGCCGGCATAGTGCCCTGCGGCGGTCCCGGCCAGACCGATTGCAACATCTGCTGGTTTTTCGTTTTGCTGCGGCAAACGATGGATTTTATGCTATTTGAAGCCGCGACCGCCTTTGCAGCGGTAGCGCTGGCTATTGCCGGTTTCATGTACCTTGTTTCCGGGTCTAATCCCGGATACTACGAAATTGGAAAAAATATAGCAACCAATGTCTTCAAGGGTTATTTGATCATGCTGGCCGGGTGGCTTTTTATCAACACTTTCTTTATGGTTGTGGGAGTGACCGAGTGGTCGGGATTAAAAGACGGCTGGTGGAAGGTAAAAGCAACCTGCGGATGGCACGAGGAAACAAATCCCGAATGCGGTGATTCCATATGGCAAATTGGCGAAAAATGCGATTTCAACATGACGGTCGCTACCTGCCAGGCGCGCATGGGCGGAACCAAGAAAGACTGCGAAGATATCATTTCTCGCTGCGACAAAAATTGTAATTTGGAAGCTAAAATGGGTTGCGGGGACGGGGATGTCCAGCCGGAAATTAACGAAGAATGCGACCCCAAAGAAACTGTCGACCATTGCCGGAATCGGACCAGGAAAACAACCGTGGAATGCCAAGACCTTATCGGCCGCTGCGATGCCGATACTTGCAAGCTGCCAAAAATAGTCGAGAACCAATGTACGAAAGACAAGGACAAGATTGGAATGGGTTGCTATTTAGATGAGAATAATAACGGAAAGATTGACGACAGCGAATGCAAAAAAGGCAAGTATGTCTGCATCCCCAGCACCAAAAAGATCGAATGCGTCAATGTCTTCGGCGACCAAGAATACACCAAAGCAATCTACCGAACTGATCTTTACGATCCTGCCAGCGACTATACGGGAAAGGATAATTTCTACGTTACCGATTACTGCTGCGCTAACATGATGGCGGAATACGCCGACGGGAAGATCGGCGATAAACCGTTTACGATTGTGCGGGCAACTCCGGCCGATCTGCATTTGACGGGCGGAAAAACTCTTGATATCGCTTGGGGGACGGTTAATTTGGATAGCCCATCATTCGGCCAAGGCCTTAAGGGCGGGTTTAACTGCGACGAGATCTGTAAGAAAGCCGGAAAGCTTTGCGTCGGCGTGGGAATGACCGATCCTTCAAAAAATGCCTGCGTTTACGAAGTTCACGATGACATGGGCATGCCAAGCAATGCGGCAAAATGCAATAACGCCGGCGTCGCCGCCGTTTCGATGGAAGTTAGCGCCAACAAGGCAATCAATAATTGCAAAGCTTATTACGGCTTTATCGCCTATAGCCGGAACAATCATCGTTGGGCCGCCGCCTTTGATAAATATGAATACTTCTGCGCGATGCATCATCCGTATTTCGGCTCTTTAATGTTCCTAAACCAATACAAGGAAGTGCCCGACGATTCATGCGGTATCTGCAAACCGAAAGCCGCGGCCAATGAAACCTGCACCGGTTTCAAATATAAACAAGATCCCTCCGATTCATGCGATTATCACGGTAATGATATCGGCGAAACTGCCTGCTATTGCTATTAATCCTCCTATTTGCCGTAAGCTATGAATGGGCTTGACATTTTATGAATAACTGGTATAATAAGCTTATTATGTTACTAGAACTTGCCGCTGCGGCGGCTAAAAAAACCAAGATTTTTTTGTTTCCCTGCAAGGAAAACGGCCAGCGCGCGGGTATTTTTGCCGGCCCTTTCCTGATGTTTTTCCTCATCGCTGTTCTCGTTTTGAAGGTATTTGCGGCTTCGTTTTTGGTCTATTTTCCAAAATCTTCATATTTTGCCGACATAACCAAAACAGCGCTGGTTCAGCTAACGAATGAGGAACGGGCCAAACTGGGATTGCCGGCTTTGACCGAAAACCCGGTTTTGGATCGGGCTGCCTATCTTAAAGCCCAGGATATGTTGAATAGGGGATATTTCTCGCATTTTAGCCCGGCCGGCGTCAGCCCTTGGTACTGGTTTAAGCTTTCCGGCTACAACTACCGTTATGCGGGCGAAAATCTGGCAATCGGCTTCCTTGATTCAAGTGAGGTTAACGATGCCTGGATCGATTCGCCGAGCCACAAAGCGAATATTCTTAACAATAAGTATAAAGAGGTCGGCATCGCCGTCGTTACCGGAAACTTCCAGGGAGCGAATACCACTATCGTTGTCCAGCTGTTCGGGTCAAAACAGCAGGTTTTGGGAGCAAAAACCGTAAATCCGGCCGTGAATCAAGAGAAACCCAACCTCGCATCGGAATTGCAAAAAAAATATCCCGAATCCGGAGAGCCCAAAGCATCGGTTCCTTCCTACGAACAAGTCCTGGGCACGCAAGATTCGCGCGAAGGCCTAAAATTCAATTTAATGTCTTTTGTTGCAAAAGATTACTACGATTTCCTTGAATATATTATTTATTCGGCGATCATTTTCATAATCTTGCTGCTTTCCGCCAATTTGTTTCTCAATTTTGACTTTCAACATAAGGATCTTTTCATCAAAGCGGCGGCTTTTGTGGTGCTGCTCTTGATCTTTGTTGCCCTAGACAAAGGAGTGTTGCTTGATATCATTCCCCATACTCTCAGTATTTATTAATTTGTAGGCCCCGGGCAATTCCTGGGAACAAAATGAAGCCTTAGGCTTCCTGCCCGCAAAAAGCGGGGAGAAATGAGGATTCCAAAGGAACCATCCTTTGGTCGCCGCCCGGGGTTCGCACCCCGGAAGGCGAAATTCCTATGAAAAATATAAATTCGATTAACATTAATTGCGATTATGGAAGCCAAATTAGGAAAAAATCTGATACCGGAAACGGTGGAAAGCCTTTGGAAGCCGTTTATCATTATTTTCGCCATTCTTTACATTGCCTTTAACTGGCAGAACATTTCTTGGCTTTTTAACTATAAAGTTGCCGGCCAGTATTTAGGCGACTTAAAGCCCGCGGACAAACAGCCGGCGGTTAAAGTTCCCGTAACGTCAGTAAATGTTCAGCCGGAAAAGTCCGGAGAAGAAGTTAAAGAACAGGAAAATGACAATTTAGACGATAACGAACCTGTCGAAACCGATAAGGTGGTAGCCGGGCAAGATCCGGTTATTATAAATCCGCGATCTTTTGATATTTCGATAGCCAAACTGGGCATCAAAGCGCCGATCGTAGTTTCCGACACCGCTGATAATGCCATTATTCATAAATATTTGGATTCAGGGGTTGTAATGTATCCGGATTCGGTCAAACCCGGCCAAAACGGGGAAATAATGCTTTTGGGCCATAGCGCGCCGCCCGGATGGCCCAAGATAAAATACGATTGGGTATTTTCGCGCATCAATGAGCTGGCGGTTGGAGATAACGTTGCTCTGACTTATAATGGCAAGGTTTTTAATTATACGGTTAAAAAAACTGTCATTATCTTGCCGGGTGAAGAATTACCCGCTTCAAACCTTGATGAAAACACCTTATTTTTGATCAGCTGCTGGCCGCCCGGCAAGGATTATAAGCGTATCGTTGTCAAAACCACACTTATGGAATAGGCGGCTTTAATTACGAATATCTACGCAAAAAGGGCCTGAAAGCGGCCTCTTTTTGTTTGACAAATACAAGAATGAGGGAATTCATCGATCACACAGCGATAATAACTGTTGCAGTCAGCATTTGGCTGGGGCTAAGCTACTGCAACGAAATAGCGGCTTACGTAATTAACCGCATCATTTAAAGGCGCACAAATGCGCCCCTTTCTTTGTGCCCCAAAACTTGTTGAGGTCAAACCTCAACAGAAATTCCCGAACAAAACTTGTTGAGGTTTGACCTCAACAGAAACATAAAGGGTAATTTCAACTATTGACATTATTTTTAATAAGTGTATAATAATATTAATATCTAAGGGGTGAATATAGTGACAGAAGAGAAAAAGAAGGAGGAGGTTAGCGCTAAAGCGATAGCATTGGTCCTCCTCATTGCCGCCTGCCTGATGATAGCCGGCGCACTGATATACGACCAACTAAAAGATGGTCCGAAGACCATCATTGTTGAAAAAAAGGTATTAATTCCGGCCAATGAGACCGGGACGATCGACCCCTCCAATGCTACCGAGGTTGCCATCAAGGCTCTGGGCGGAGAGGGACAGATCAAAATCCTGAAACAGGAAGAAAACGTAACAACCCATAGGCGGGTAGTTACACAAGTCCTGTTGAAGGACAATGGAACGTCACGTCATGAACCCGAGGAAAGGGAGGTCACGAAGGATAATGTGACCTATATCCTCGGAGACAAGGTCGTTAGAATGGACACCAGCCAGATTATCACGCTGGTAGCCGAAGAAAATTCCACCTCCAGAAAGGAGGCGAAACCATGAGCGTATGACCTACGCTCATTTATTTTAACCAAATTAGGCATACAACGTCGAAGAAGTTACGATATAATTCTATATCTTTCACACAAAAGCCGTTTCCAGAGTCCCGGTCTCTGGGATAATCCCCAGAGACCGGGACTCTGGATGTTTTTAAGCTGAATAGAACTTGTTAAACTTGTTGAGGTTTGACCTCAACAGATTATTGCTCTTGACAAAATCACTATAATCAGTCATAATTACAAAAACAATACAAAGGCAGGTGGATAAAATGAAAGTATTTAGTATAGTGGCTATTGCAATGCTATTTTTTAGCATAGCCAATACGGCAGCTTTGTCCGATGAGAGAATGCCCCCGAAAATCGGGGTAGCCATTTACCATGGAACGCAACCCGGAGTAAGATCAGAAGATCTTGAAGCGGCAATGTATCTGCCGTTGAATGTCACTGACCCAATCTGCCGAGCCATGTGGGCATCAGCAGTCGGCAGTTATACTTGGGTCGAAGGCAACGGATCCGCTTATACCATAGCGCAGCTAAATGTCTTTTTGACTCGCTGGAACACTGCTACGGGGATTGCGGGAATTAATGATCCAGGCGCTCGTGCTTACGGAATCTCGAGTTGGATGAAGTCCAACGGCTGGCGAGGACCGCTTGTAATCGTGAATACGGCCTCTGGTACCTATCTGGCGGCGATTCTAGATGCAGAAGCCCCGCCAACATCCGAATGGAGCCAGTTCGCAGTTGTGATTTTGCATCCAGAACTGTCCCCGCAGTACACAGAAATAGCTACGCTTCACGTTGTCTATGAGCCAAATGAAGAAACAGGCGTAGAAAACGTAGCGTACTTCGATAGTGGAGAACCCGATTCCGATGCGGTCAGTTACTACGCAAGCGAAGCTTAGGATGCCGAAGAACGGCATCTTTTTTTGCGTAAAATCATTGACGGAATAATGCGTTGCCTATAATGTGGAATCTAAGCGAATATGAAAGGTTTTAATACTTGACAAATACAGGCTAATAATATATAATAAATTTTAATTATCCATTATTTTAATCATGAGCATTAAAACCATCCGTTTTAAAAAGCTTTTCACGCTTTTATTTTTACTTACAGCTATGGCCGTGGCCTATTTCGTTTTGATAGGACCGGCCTCGGTTTCGGCCCAGACTTCCTGTTCCGATGCCTGTACGTCCGGCCAGAAACGGTGTTCCGGTTCGGGATACCAAGTCTGCGGAAATTACGATTCTGATTATTGCCGTGAATGGTCGGGTGTTTATGCGTGCTCCACCGGGTACAAATGTTCCAACGGGTCTTGTGTGAGATCCTGTTCCGACGCCTGCTCCTCTGGTTCGAGGCGCTGTTCAGGTTCGGGGTACCAGACCTGCGTTAAGGGAAGCTCAGGCTGCTATGTGTGGAGCTCGGTCTCAAACTGCTCCACCGGGTACAAGTGCTCCAACGGAAGCTGCGTAAGGTCATGCTCGGACGCGTGTTCTTCCGGTTCCAAGAAATGCTCCGGAACTACGTCCTATCAAACCTGCGTCAAAGGCTCAAGCGGCTGCTACGTGTGGGGTAGTTCTAAAGCGTGCTCCACCGGGTACAAATGTTCCAACGGGTCTTGTGTGAGATCCTGTTCCGACGCCTGCTCCTCTGGTTCGAG